>NZ_JAVAXT010000012.1:0-172803 GCF_041955125.1 Pantoea sp. BR_17
CGGTCAATGTTGAGGCAGCGACAACAGCAGCGAAAAAAGTCAGACGACGATTCATGCTATTTCCCTTGTGAAATTAACAGTAAGCTAATTGTAGTTAGCTGTTACTAAACATAACGGGGGTAAAGCAGAAAAGCGAAGCGATTCCGCCCTCTATCCGTTTTTTGAGATACTTCTCATCTCGCGCGTTTAATCCGGTTTTTTGTTTCAACGCCAGCTAAAGTAGCGCATCACAAAAGAGGAGTGGCGTTTATGAATGGCATTTTGAAATTCGTCCGCGGCTGGCTGATTTTTTCAGTGTTATGGGGCGTCTTCATGTGGTTTATGTCATGGCAGGCGCAGGGCAAAGAAATTGGCCTGGCTGTTTTGATGAGTCTTTATGCTGGCCTGTTATACCAGGCATTAATTACGATGGTCGCGCGCTATCGGGCACGGCGACAGCAGGCGTAAGAGGGGCCTGCTGCGTGCCGCAGCAGGCCAGTGTCTCAGCTCAGGTTACCGCTCAGGCGGCGATGAAAATCGCTGCTGCGCATATCCAGACCTTCAATGGTGACGCTGGCACCATGACGCTGATAACGGTATTCGATACCATCCAGTGCAGCGACGGTGGAGGCATCCCATATCTGTGCGTGCGTTAAATCAATGGTGACAGATTTAGGGTCATGTGCGTAATCGAAGTGCTCAAACAAATCGTTGCTGCTGGCAAAAAACAGCGGTCCGCGAACATCGTAGCGCACAGACTGTCCGTCCTCACTCAACGTTCTTTCCGCATGAATCACATGCGCGACGCGCCGGGCAAACAACATCATTGCCACCACTACCCCCGCCAGCACCCCCAGCGCCAGGTTACTGGTTAACACGGTAATACCTACCGTTAACAGCATGACCAGCGTTTCTGACCAGGGCATCCGTTTCAGCGTCGCGGGCTGCAAACTGTGCCAGTTGACCGTCTTGACGGCGACAATCATCATGATGCCGGCCAGCACCACCATCGGGATCTGCGCCATGATGTGGCTCAGGCCCGTCACCAGCAGTAACAGCACGAGGGCGGCGGCAACCGTTGAAACCCGGCTACGTGCTTTACCCAGTTCCACGTTGACAATGGTCTGTCCGATCATGGCGCATCCGGCGATACCACCGTAAAAACCGGCCAAAATATTACCTATACCCAGCCCCCAGGATTCGCGACGTTTGCTGGACGGCGTATCTGTAAGGTCATCCACCAGCTTGGCGGTCAGCAGCGATTCCATTAGTCCTACAAACGCCACGCTCAGCGCGGTGGGCCAGACGATGGATAAGGTCTGCCAGTTGAGCGGAACGGTCAGTGCCGTAAAGTCTGGCAGACCTGCGCTCATGGGGCCTTCATCACCCACCGTCGGGACGCGATAGCCCATCGCCAGCGCCACGGCGGTCACGACCACGATGGCCACTAAGGGAGAGGGCACACTTTTCAGCACGCGGGGCAGGAGCAGCACGATGGCCAGCGTCACGGTGAAGAGTGCCCACACCAGCGGCGATTGACCCCAGACATGCGGGACCTGAGCAAAGAAAATTAAAACGCCAAGCGCATTCACAAAGCCGATCATGACCGAACGGGGAATATAACGCATCGCACGTGACATACCTGTAACGCCAAACAGAATCTGAATGATCCCGGCCATCACAACGGCAGGAAGAATATAGGCCACGCCATGCGCATGGACCATAGGCCCAATCACCAGCGCAACCGAACCCGCTGCGGCGGTTACCATGGCAGGACGGCCGCCAAGCAAAGACAGCGTCAGGCAGAGTACGACAGAGGCCACCAGGCTGACCTTCGGATCGACCCCGGCGATAACCGAAAACGAGATCACTTCCGGAATAAGCGCCAGCGCCGTGATCACGCCGGCCAGGCATTCTCGCGTCAGCAGTGCAGGCGAGCGTAAGACGCGGCCGACACTGACATCGTTTTCCACAACGGCTGTTGTGGCGACATCATGTTGTTGATTCATAGTGTAAACAGGCTCTTTTATTTTAAGCTTGCGCGAAAGGCAAGGAAGACAGGATTTGGTGAAGGGCGAATGTTACCGACAGCTCAGAGAAGAAGCCAGAAAAAGCGAAATGACTCCATCCATGGAGAAAGGATTATACCGTCAGGTCGTCTGGCGTTTTATACACCACCATCTCAAGCAGATGACGATAAACGTCCAGTGAGACTTCGTCGCGCTCCAGCTCGAGGCGATGAATCAGTTTCGAAATAATGGCTTTATTATTGACGGCCATACCTGACTGTAAGATTTCCGCGACAACGAGACCAAGAATCTCCATATCGCTGTCGGGTTTAGTCGCCGCAGCGGTGAAGTAATCCGCGATCTCTTTATCCGTTTGGGGCAGTGTGTTTTGCATGTGTCAGCCTTTGAAAAAGTCGGCTACCCGGTAGAGTGCGCGACAAACAGACCTAAAAGCCATCGCATAAAAATACAATGGCGCCAAACTCAACAAGCAGGTCATCAAAATCAAAAAAGAAACCTCTGAGGGTGGAAATCCATTACACCTTCAGAGGCGACGCAGATGCATCATTCGTTACAGAGTCGTGATCACAACTCGTTGTATGTAAAGTTATACAATTAAAGTTTATTTGTACAAGTAGATTATTAAGCATAAAATGCTAATCCTTAACAATTAGGATGTTAAGAATTTTGTTTGTCGCTTTCCTGTACAGGAAATGTGTACAAGCGGGCCAGGCCGACGGGAAAGCAGCGTGCTTTCCCGGGAGGGTTAACTAAACAGGTTGAGTTTTGCAGTGAGTTTGCGAACCGCTTTTTTGTCGCCCACTATCGCCATCCCAAGCAGGCGCCATTTCGGGGCGGGCAGCGTCTTCATCGTGTCACTGAAGGCCTGGTAGTCGGTGGTTGACTGACCCTGCTCGGGAAAGACCACAATGTCACAGTCTGTCTGTTCACTCTGGTGCCACACGGTGCTGAGTTGAGCACTATCGGCCCCCAGGACAGGAATGCCAACGGGGATGAGCCCCGGATAGCGCTGCGTTGTCGCATCTTCCAGGTCTTCACCGACCAGACTGGGATGACGTTGTCCCAGCGTCAGAGCGATAACGGCGGCAGCATTGGTGGCTTTGCCGGCCGGTAACGCACTGTTCAAAATCATGACACATCGTAAGTCGCTCATTATCTTCTCCTGACACAAAATGCCATTGTGGCAAGGCTAGTGATCAGCGTCTGGAAGATTTGTGCACAGTTGCTGGTAACGTGCAGGCGTCAGCTGGCAGGCGCGTTTAAACCAGCGCCCCAGATGACTCTGGTCTGCAAAGCCAAGATCGGCAGCCACCTCAGCGGGTAAATGGCCCATAGCCAGCCGTCGGCGTGCCTGACTGAGCCGCCACTGTACCAACCAGGCGTGGGGCGGCAGGCCCCACTGCTGCTGGAACAGGCGGGAAAGCCGAAAACGATCCACGTTCAGCGCCTGTGCCATCTGGGCAATGCCGGGGTTATCGACGTGGTAAGCAATAAGCCAGTCTCGTGCCTGATGGGCCAGTGTCGGTGCCACATCCGGCCGCGTATTGCGCCAGACAGGCAAGTGACGAAGATGGCGGAATAGCCGCTCCAGCGCCGCATCTTTGATTAACTGCGGGTGATTGTGCCAGAGCGCGTCGAAGGCGTGCCAGACCGCCCAGGAGAGCCATTTCTCATCCTGAAGCGTGGTGGCAAAACGCAGTTCACTGCCGGGCGCACTGTCCAGACAGCCAGGTGCAAACTGCTGGTGCAGATGATGAGGTGACAGATAGAGCATGCGGTAGGTAAAGCCCTGTGCATCAATGGCATCGCCATCGTGAAGCTCTTCAGGTTCCAACATAAAGACCGTGCCCGGTCGGCTCCGATGACGTTTCTGACGGGAGTGGAACTGCTGCACGCCTTGCTCCGTCACGCCAATTAAGTAACTGTCATGCCAGTGAGGATCGTAAGCATGTCCGGTAAAATGCGCCCGTATCGCTTCGATGCCGCTACGCGCGTCGCGGCGCAGATCGACCCAGTTATGGGTGGAGGTGTTCACGCTTTTGTCCTCCCCGAGGTGTTGACAGCGGGATCATGACTGGACATTTTGACGTTGTTATCCAGTATTTAACAGTACAGATGCTTTTCTTTCGCATTTTGCTTTGCGTATAATAACTTAATCAATTAATTAGAACTCTAATCATTAGGCAGCTACTTATAAATGTCATCTAACCGTACCTTTACCCACCTGCTGCACCTGACCGCCCATGCCTGGCGCCTGGCCGTTGACCGCCATCTTAAAGACAGCGGTCTGAGCACCAGTAGCTGGATGGCGATAGGGCTTATCGCCAGTGAACCTCAACGCCTCACGCAAACCGAACTGGCGCAGTTAATGGGCCTGGAAGATGCGAGTATGGTGCCGTTGGTGGATCGCCTGGTGAAACAGGACCTGTTATCCCGGGTCCAGCCCGCCGAAGATCGCCGCAAGCGTCATCTGGTGCTGACCGAGAAGGGCAATGAAGCGTTCGCAAAAGTAAAGACGCAGGCCGATGCGCTGCGCACGCAACTGCTGGCGGATATTGATCCTCAGGAAATCGCCCTGGTAGAGCGCGTTTTACAAACGCTGCTGACCCGAATGGGAAGTATGTAAGTATGGCCCGGCGCAATCCCTACGCTGCGCGTGAATGGTTGCCTCATGAAAAACCCATGCTGCCGGGCTCGCCTTCGACGCCAATCCATTCCCCACCCAAGCGTGTTGCCTTTGGGCTGATAGGGTTGCTGATCTCGCTGACCGGCGCGTTAAGTAATGCGCTGGTTACGGCTAATCTGACCAATCTGCAAGGCACCTTCGCGGCTTATTCCAACGAAATTGCCTGGCTGCCCGCGGTGTATGTGATGGGGAACATCTCCATCAACCTGCTGTTGGTAAAATTTCGCCAGCAGTTTGGTTTACGCGTATTTACCGAAGCGTTTTTGGTGCTGTACGTCCTGGTCGCCTTTTTCCATCTGTTTGCCAACGATCTGAGTTCAGCGATTATCGTGCGCACGGCCCATGGCATGGTCGGTGCGGCGCTAAGCTCGCTGGGCATTTATTACCAGGTTCAGGCCTGGCCTGCCAGGCATCGCTTAAAAGCGCTGGTCATTGGTCTCACCGCCTCACAGCTCGCTATTCCGCTGGCGCGCCTGTTCTCCAGTGAGTTGCTACAACTGGACGAGTGGCGAGGGCTGTATCTGTTTGAGCTGGGGTTAGCGCTGATTGCATTAGGGGCGGTGCTGGTGGTTAAGCTGCCGCCGGGCGATCGTATTAAAGCTTTTGAAAAGAGGGATTTCCTGACGTTTATCCTGCTGGCTCCGGGCATGGCGTTGCTGTGTGGCGTGCTGTCGCTGGGCCGTATTGAGTGGTGGTTCAGTACGCCCTGGCTGGGGATCTGTTCAGCCCTGGCGCTGGTGCTGATCGTCAGTGCCTTTGTGATTGAGCACAATCGCCGCAATCCACTCATTAACACGCGCTGGCTCAGCAGTGGAATGATCGTGCGTTTAGGCATTGTGATGATCATGATTCGCATCGTACTGGCAGAGCAGAATACGGGGGCAGTCGGCTTCCTGCAGCAGATTGGATTACAGAATGATCAAATGCACGGCCTGGCGCTTGCCATCATGGCCGGTGTGGTGGCGGGCATTGCCGCCAGCACGCTGACTATCAAGCCTACCCATCTTAACTGGCCGATCGTCGCATCGCTGGTCGTCATGATTATCGCCTCACTGATGGATGCGCAATCCAGCCCGGTCACGCGCGCGAACAATATGTACCTGAGTCAGTTTCTGCTGGGGTTCGGCAGTGCCTTTTTCATGGCGCCGGCCATGCTGATGGGGATTGGCAGCGTCGTCACGCAGCCTAAAAATCTGGTCAGTTTCGTGGTCCTGTTCGGCATGAGCCAAAACCTGGGCGGTTTAATCGGATCAGCGATTCTGGGAACCTTTCAGGTCTGGCGTGAAAAATATCACTCCAGCCTGCTCGGCGATCAATTATCGTTACTGGATCCCAACGTCAGCGATCGGCTTACGCAATATGGTGGGCTCTTTAGCAGCCAGATTGGCGATAGCGTATTATTGAGTGCCCAAAGCACCAGCCAGCTTCAGTCCGTCGCCACCCTGCAGGCGAACGTCCTGGCCTACAACGACACCTATCTGCTGACCGCAACTCTGGCGCTGGTTACGCTGATGTGGGTGTTATGGCGTTTAACACGTCGACGCTACCTTGACTGGCGACAGGCCAAATTTCATCTGGCAGAGCAGCGTCAGCTCGCCGCCGCACAAGAACGAACGGAGTAAGTATGAGTCAGCAGGATGAACTTCAGGCAGCAGAACGCGATCGGGCCAATCGCCGTCGTATTCTCTCCATCGCCCTGGGGAGCGGCATTGCGGTCATTGGTGTGCTGGTTATTCTGTATGCCTGGCAGCTATGGCCTTTTACCAGTCCGGTCCAGAGCACGGAAAACGCCTATGTACGCGGCCAGGTCACCTTTATCAGCCCGCAGGTGAGCGGATATCTGACTGCTGTGAACGTGGCCGATCTGCAGCCGGTCAAAAAAGGTCAGGTGCTGATGACGATTGACGATCGTATTTATCGCCAGCGAGTGCATCAGGCGCAGGCACAACTGGCCATGAAGCAGGCCGCTCTGAGCAACAACCAACAGCAGCGTCTTAGCGCGCAGGCCACGATCCAGAGCAACAAAGCCGCTCTGGAAAACGCCAGAGCGCAGGCGGTGAAAAGTGGCCTGGATCTGAAGCGGGTAGAGAATCTGGCCGCGGATGGTTCGCTCTCCGTGCGTGAGCGGGATGCCGCACGCGCAGCGAACGCGCAGGGGCTGGCTCAGCTTCATCAGGCGGAAGCCCAGGTTGCAGTCGCTCAGCAAAATCTGCAAACGGTGATCGTAAACCGGGCGTCGCTGGAGGCGGACGTTGCCAGTGCGCAGGCGGCGCTGGAGCTGGCTGAAATCGACCTGGCAAACACCCGTATCATATCACCCGATGCGGGTCAGTTAGGGCAGTTATCGGTGCGTAAAGGCGCCTATGTGACGGCCGGGACGCGCCTGACCTCCGTGGTGCCTGCACATAAGTGGATCATCGCAAACTATAAAGAAACCCAGCTTGCGCATATTCGCGCGGGGTTGCCGGTGACGATTCGTGTCGATGCGCTGGATGGTAAACGTTTCGACGGTCGCGTTGCCGATATCTCGCCAGCGGCAGGCTCAGAATTCAGCGCTATCTCACCGGATAACGCGACCGGTAACTTTGTGAAAATCGCCCAGCGTATTCCCGTACGCATTGACGTCGCGCCGGAGGTGCAGCAACAGTTACGGCCCGGCATGTCAGTCGAGGTCAGTATTGATACGGCGGCCTCACCAGTCAGTGAGACCGCACCATGAAGGGCGCTCGGTTAGTGGCAGGCATGCTGGCCGCCCTGTTAGCAGGGTGCAGCACCCAGGTTGAGAAAGCCCCGGCCTCGTTACCCATTCCGTCACAATGGCGCGAACAGGTTGGGCCTTCCGCGCCGCCAGAGGCGGCCTGGTGGCAGGCGTTTGGCGATCGGGATCTGAACCGACTGGTGGAGCAGGCATTACAGCATAATCCCGATATTTTGATAGCCCGTTCGCGGGTGAATCAATATCGTGCGCAACTGCGTGGCGCTGAGGGCGATAACTTTCCCACGCTCAGTGGCGGGGTTGCGGCAACGCGTCAACGTGCCCTGTCGGCTGTGACCGGGCAGCCTTATGAAACCTCCGTTTTTCAGGGGCAGCTTCAGGCCAGTTACAATGTCGATTTGTGGGGCGCACGGGCCGATACGATTGATGCCACCCGCGCCACGCTGGAGGCGCAGCAGGCGGCCGCGTCGGCCGCAGAACTGACCATCGCCAGTTCCGTTGCATCGGGTTATATGACGCTCTGCGCGCTGGATGAACAACTGCGCGTGACCGAAGCGACGCTGGCCATACGGCGTAACTCGCTCCGACTGGCGCAGCGTCAGTTTGAAACAGGTTATACGTCCCGGCTGGAGTGGATGCAGGCCTCATCGGAGTATCAGTCCGCGCAAGCCCAGGTGCCGCAGTTACAGCATCAGATTGCTCAGCAGGAAAACGCGCTCAGTATTTTAGTCGGCATGAACCCTCGGGAGGTAGCCCGTCACCGCGACTTTACTGTCCTGATGCCACAGACGATACCGGGCATTTTGCCGTCAGCCTTACTGAATCGTCGCCCGGATATCGTCCAGGCGCAGCGCCAGCTGCTGGCCGCCGATGCCAGCCTGGCTGCGTCAAAGGCGAAGTTACTGCCGGGAATTAATCTGACAGCGTCGGGTACATTACAGCGTTCCGTTTTGCATCAGCTGGTGGACGATCCGTTCCGCCTCTGGAGCGTAGGAGGCAGTATTCTGGCACCGTTGCTGAACCGTGAAGCATTGACTGCCCAGGTCGATGTCGCTATGGCTTCTCGCAATCAGGCACTTTACACCTATGAGAAAGTGGTAAGAAACGCGTTCTCCGAAGTCAATAACGCGCTGGATGCCATTCGCCAGGGCGAAGCACAGCGTGAAGCGCTCCAGAAGCAAGAGCAGTTTGTCGCCGAGGCACTGCGTATTGCAACGAATCGCTATCAAAATGGCTATGCTTCTTATCTGGACGAACTGGATGCGCAACGCACCCTGTTTGCCACGCAGCTAAATCTGGTAACGGTAAAGAATAATCTGTTGCAGGCCCAAATCGCGTTATACAGTGCACTCGGCGGGGGCTGGTCGGGCGAAAACCAGAGTGGGGCACGGCATCAGGCTGACGCCAGGGGGCCGTAATCGTCGCCCATCAGTTTGCCAGCGGTCTGTTTTGTAAAATCACGGCTAACGCGACGGGGCTGTTTTACACTGTCGCGCACTATCGCCCCATTATGCCGTTTTGACCAGGAAGAGCATGTTCTTACCCCACCCACCAGAAGAGCATGAGGAACCCGTGGCTCAGCCGCTTGCCGATGCGCACTTCGCGATTGTGGTGCTTGCAGTGACGTCGGTAACGCTTATAATTTTCGTTCTGATCGTCACGCTTTGGATGAGCTAGTGTTTATCAACCGGACCTGAAAGGAGTGAGGGATGGAATCGCGCGATGATAAACTGATTGCGATTATTGGGCTGCTGACGGCTTGCCTGATTGGTGTCACCTTTCTGTTTCTGATGACATGGTTTAACGACAGCCGTCTTACCACGCCCGTCGACCATGTCGATGCACAAACCTGCTATCCTAAACCGCCCACCGGTCAACGCTGAACGCGCTGACTGAATTTAATCTGCTGGCTTCGTAGTACCAGTGCCAGATTCTCGTGTACCGTTCGGTTGCCGTTCGGATCGGCCAGCCCTAACAGTGAGCCTGGCGACCGTCTGTCATCGGCCCAGGCCGGATACTCAACCACCGGGTACAGAGAAATCCCTTCCATCGCGATACCCTGATCCAGCGCGACCATAACATTTTCACTGACTTCCTGCAGCCAGGGGGCCCGTGCCTCGCCTTCTGCGCCCGTCTCAGCGATTAACATGGGGCGCTGATAGCGTTGCCAGTACTGGGCCAGTAACAGGTGGAGTGGGGCCCGTACGGGATCGTCTCTGTCCATGGGCTGATCGGGAAAATACCAGTGGTTATCGGGGTAATAATTCAGACCCAGAATATCCAGATACTCTTCGCGCCCGCCCAGTTCCTTATCAAGGCGACCGGCCAGCATATCCCAGGCCTCAAACTGAGCCTGATGTTGGGCATCGGCCCCGGGTTTACTGTCAGGGTTATCAGGATGATGGGCAATCTGTACCAGCGGATCGGTAAGGACAAATCGCGCCGCGGGAATCACGTCGCGAATCGCCTGTATCGCCGCCAGAGAGGCACGGACCAGTTGCCGTTTTAACTCTTTTCCGCGCTGACTGACGTGAGGATTAAACCAGGCCACCTCCGCACCCGCCCAGGACCAGAACGATATTTGGTTAATCGGGGTAAAAAAGGGCTGTTCGATTCCCCGATCGCGCAGCAATGTCGCCATCGCACGGGCATAACGTTCAAAATGATCGACAAAGCTGGCTTTCCAGATAGTGAGATGGTCCGGATAGCCAAAATGGGCCAGCTCCCAGATGACCTGCAACTGTTGATCCCGCGCCGCATCGACCATGGGTAAAAAGCTACGCCAATCGTACTGGCCTGGCGTTTTCTCAATCAGATGCCAGCGCGCACCGTCACGTGCGGTCAACAGATGCAAATCGACCAGCGCGGCATAGTCTTTTCTGAACAACATATCGTGGCCACTGCTGATCACCATATCCAGGCGCTTACCTGGCGTGCGGCAGGCGGTAGAGCAGGGAAAACTGCCCTGAAAAAAGCTTTGAAACAGACGGGGTTGATGGTGTACGTGATCGTCAGTGATAGGCTGGTTGCGCATATTCCTCTCCTGCCGGACAAATGTCGGTCACAGATCGTTGGAGTAAGTCTAGACTAAAAAACATTGCCTTCAGTCTTGCAGCTGAGCAACCGCGACTGGCATCCCGTGCCGCGCGAAGGAATAATAATAAATGACCGTAAGATTCAGGGACTCTCCATGACCGAAGCGTTTAATCTTCCCCAGCCTGCACCGAGCCAGAGTTGGCTTGAGCAACGGCTTGTTCCGCCCGGGCTGCGTCATCCGGGGCTAAGCGGTATTCATCCGCTGAGTGACGGGCTGGATGCCTTTGCTGCCCGTTACCTGCTGATGGAAAAAGCGACAAAGACGCTGGATATTCAATACTATATCTGGCAAAACGACATGTCTGGTCGGCTCCTGTTCAGCGCCATGCTGGATGCAGCCAATCGCGGCGTGAAAGTCCGGCTCCTGCTCGATGATAACAATACGCCAGGGCTGGACGATACGCTGGCGCAGCTTAATCATCATCCAAATATTACCGTCAGACTGTTCAACCCCTTTTCCTTTCGCACGTTGCGCGCCTTGGGTTACCTCACTGATTTTGCACGCCTCAATCGTCGTATGCACAATAAAAGCTTTACCGCCGATGGCATCACCACGGTGGTGGGTGGGCGCAACATTGGCGATGAATACTTTGGGACAGGTAACGAACCGCTGTTTGCCGATCTCGACGTGCTGGCAATTGGGACCGTGGTCAAGGAAGTGGCGGAGGATTTTGAACGCTACTGGCACAGTAAACCGGTTTCCCCTTTGGACGATGTGCTGGAACAGGACGTGACGGCACATCCTGAGGTCGTTCTGCCTCCCGAATGGCGTGAGAACGAGGGCGTTCAGCACTATCTGAAGCGACTGAGCCATTCGCCACTGATTCAGCAACTGACGCAGGACAGCTTACCGTTTGTCTGGGCAAAAGCCCGGCTGTTGAGTGACGATCCGCGCAAGGGGCTGGGTAAAGCCCGTCACAAATCGCTTCTGCCCCAGCGCATGCTGGAGGTTATCGGTTCACCCCAGCGTCAGTTTGATATCATTTCCGCCTACTTTGTTCCCACCCGCGCGGGCGTGGCGCAGTTATTGTCGCTAAAGCGTAAAGGCGTGAAAATTGCGATTCTGACGAACTCTCTGGCAGCGAACGACGTTTCTGTTGTGCATGCCGGTTATGCCAAGTGGCGCAAAAAGCTCCTGCGTCATGGCATCGCGCTGTATGAGTTAAAGCCGCAGGCGGGCGTAAACGATGCGCCGCACGATCGCGGGTTAACCGGGAATTCTGGCTCAAGCCTGCATGCGAAAACCTTCTCGGTAGACGAAGCCATTCTGTTTATTGGCTCGTTTAACTTTGATCCGCGTTCCGCCGTGTTAAACACGGAGATGGGACTGGTGATCGAAAGTGAAACCCTGGCCACGGAAACCCACCGGCGCTTTAGTGAATCCATGCGTGACAGAGCCTGGACATTGCAACTGGATAAGTGGGGCCGGGTAAACTGGCTGGAATATCCAGGCGAAGCGCAGCAGGTTGTGCATAAGCATGAGCCCGGCTGTAGCTGGTGGCAACGTCTGCAGGTCCGGCTGGTCTGGCGGCTGCCTATTGAGTGGCTACTGTAATAAAAAAGGCGACCCGGACGGTCGCCTTTACCTTAACGCTTTTGCGGTTTACCGGAGAACAGAAAGCGCAGCAGAGGAATGCGCAGGTGCAACTCATACAAAATGAAGGAGGCACCAAACACCATTAAGAGGCCCAGAAAAAAGCCAAACGTGTTGTTGTGCAAATGCGGCGTCATAAAAATTCCGTACAGCAGGGTCAAAGGGTGATGCACCAGGTAAATGAACAGGGAGGCATTGACCAGGTACATGATCTGAGGAGAGTGAGAATTCAGCCATTTATGACCCAGACTGTAACAAACGTTCAGCATGCAAAGCCCCATCATGCTGCTGATCAGCGCGTCGGTTTCATACAGCCAGCCTTCGCCACTGTTCAGCCGTTGGTTTGCAATGTAGGCGACCAGCATCACGATGGCCCCGACGTACAGCAGCGGGTTTGCCCGGACAAACAGCGTTTTCAGCGCCTGATGTTTCCAGCTGAGGGCACCCAGCATAAAAAACGGCAGGAAGAACAGACACTGCATAACGGCAAAGTTAAACAGCGCATCGCCCAACAGGGAAGGGTGGGCATAAAAAATCGCCCGCCGTACTGCTCCCCAGAGCACGGCCCACAATAACAGCCCCAGAGCCAGCTTTGTCCAGCCGACACGTTGGTAGTCAATATTGCGCTGCTGATCGCGTAGCCAGCGGAAGGTGAGCATGCCCAGTGTGGTAAGCAGCACCAGCACCAGCAAAAACCACAGGTGCGAGATCAACTCCCACATCAGCGTATTGTACTTGTCATACAGCGATAAATTGTTCCAGTTCGACAGCTTTGGTGTCCAGGCTTTCAGCATAAAGAACTGCGGCAGCGTGATCAGCGGAACCGCGGTGAGCATCGGAATCCCGACGCGCTCTAAGCGGACTTTCAGAAAGCGCTGAGGCTGATAGCGCAGATAGAGCATATAAGAGAAGTAGCCCGAGATAACAAAGAACACCTGCATACGAAACGAATGAATAAAATCATTGAGGGTAGTGAGCCACAGTGAGGCATCGTGGCTATTGACGGCCCATGACTGAGACGAATAGATCAGGGAGACGTGAAACGGCACGCCTAACAACATCAAACAGGCCCGAATGGAGTCGAGAAAATATTCACGCTCAGGTTTTTTTGTACTCATAAAGTTCCAGTTCGTTAGTACGTTTTAGGCGGTTTAGCCCTGAAACCGTTTTATGTTGGAGGGAAATTCTAGCTGGAGATAACAGAGTATACTATCAGTTGAATCTCAGTTGAGCCCGTAACGTTTAATTGTCCTAAAATCACCTCGCGAGTAGATGATTATCGGGAACATTGTTGTGCATATGCTGTCGGAAAGCCGAATTATCCATTAAGATAAGCGGGTTTGTATTAAGCACACGAAAGGGGGGGATGTGCTGACTAATGTAAAAAATAATGTGGGGCTGACGAAAATGCGCTGGATTGGCGCAGCGGTCCTGCTGGCTTTGTATGCCAACAACAGTTGGGCGTTTAACTTTGATGATGTCGCGAAACAAGCGAAAGAGTTGTCTGGAAAAAGCTTTGAAGCGCCAAAAAGTAATTTACCCTCTCAGTTTCGTGACATGAAATTTGCTGATTATCAGCAGATTCAGTTCAACCACGATAAAGCGTATTGGGGCAAACTGCGTACGCCGTTTAAGCTCGAGTTTTACCATCAGGGCATGTACTTTGATTTGCCGGTGAAGATCAATGAAATCACCGCCAATACGGTACGTGAGATCAAATACAATCCTGACTATTTCAACTTTGGCAACGTGAAGCACGATGCTGATGCGGTTAAAAACCTTGGCTTTGCCGGTTTTAAAGTCCTGTATCCGTTGAACAGCAAGAATAAGAAAGATGACGAAATCGCCAGCTTCCTGGGGGCCAGTTATTTTCGTGTGATTGGTGCAGGCCAGGTTTATGGTCTGTCTGCCCGTGGTCTGGCGATCGATACCGCGCTTCCGTCAGGTGAAGAGTTCCCGCGTTTCAAAGAGTTCTGGATTGAACGTCCAAAACCCCAGGACAAGCAGTTAGTGATTTATGCGCTGCTGGATTCTCCACGTGCCACCGGTGCCTACCGTTTCACGATTCACCCAGGCCAGGAGACTACCGTCGATGTTAAGACGCAGGTCTATTTGCGTGACAAGGTTGGTAAACTGGGCATCGCGCCGTTAACCAGCATGTTCCTGTTTGGCCGCAATCAGCCATCGACGGTCTCGAATTTCCGCCCTGAACTGCATGATTCGGACGGTTTGTCGATCCACAGCGGCAATGGTGAATGGATCTGGCGTCCACTCAACAACCCGCGCCATCTGGCGGTCAGTACCTACACGATTGAAAATCCGAAAGGCTTCGGGCTGCTGCAGCGCGGACGTGATTTCAATAATTATCAGGATCTGGACGATCGTTACGATCTGCGCCCAAGCGGCTGGGTTGAGCCATTAGGCGAGTGGGGCAAAGGCCATGTTGAGCTGGTGGAAATCCCCACCGCTGACGAAACCAACGATAACATCGTGGCGTTCTGGACACCGGAAAATCTGCCGGAACCCGGCAAAGCCATGGACTTTGACTACCGTCTGCACTTTGGCCGTAATGAAAACAAGCTGCATTCAGATGATGTTGCCTGGGTCAAAGATACGCTGCGCTCGGCGGGCGACGTGAAGCAGTCAAACCTGGTTCGTCAACCGGATGGCACCGTGGCCTTCACCATCGATTTCGTAGGGAAAGACATGAGTGAAATGCCGGCCGACAGCCAGGTTGCGCCTCAGGTCAGCGTAGGTAAAAACGGGGAAGTGGTGGAACAGAGCGTTCGCTACAATCCGGTTACCAAAGGCTGGCGCCTGGTTCTGCGTATCCGGGTTAAAGATAACAAGCAGGCGACTGAAATGCGTGCCGCGCTGGTAAGCGGTGACAAAACATTGACGGAAACCTGGAGCTATCAGTTACCTGCCAATGAATAATCTGACTTTTACACCTCAACGCTATGTAGAAGCCCTGCCGCTGGATGCGGCAGGAAAAGCGCGTCTGGCGGCGTCTTTACAGAATGCCCAGACGTTTCATCAACTGCACGAATCGCTGGGTCAGGATGTGGCCGCCAGTGATCGTCCTGACGATGCACCGCTGAAGTCCGTTTCATCACGTGTTGAAATGGCCTGGCCTGACTCCCTCGCGGGTGGTGCACAGCTAGGCAAAGACTATCTGGAACGTACCACCCTGAAAGCGATGCCAAAGGTGAAGCGTTCACTGATGTTTCCGGAAGCCTGGCGCACTAACCCGCTGGCACGTGCCTGGGACTCATTACGGGGTCATAAGGCGGTTCCGCGTTATGCAACGGCGGAAGAGCAGCGCGCAGAAGAAAAATGGCGCCATGTCGGTTCTGTTCGCCGCTATATCCTCCTGATTCTTACGGTTTTTCAAACCGTGGTGGCAACGTGGTACATGAAGACCATTCTGCCTTACCAGGGCTGGACGCTGCTGGATCCGATGGACATGATCAACCAGAACTGGCAGCAGTCTGTCATGCAGATTCTGCCTTATGTGTTGCAGACGGGGATTTTGTTCCTGTTTGCGATTCTGTTCTGCTGGGTGTCGGCGGGCTTCTGGACAGCACTGATGGGCTTTTTACAACTGCTGATCGGCCGGGATAAATACAGCATTTCTTACTCGACAGTCGGGGATGAGGCGCTGAATCCAGAGCACCGTACCGCGCTGATCATGCCCATCTGTAATGAAGATGTGGGCCGTGTGTTCGCAGGCTTGCGCGCCACCTGGGAATCCGTTGTGCGTACAGGCAACGCTGAGCACTTCGATGTCTATATCCTGAGTGACAGCTACGATGCCGATATTGCTATTGCTGAGCAAAAGGCCTGGATGGAGCTGGTGCGTGATGTCGGTGGGGCAGGAAAGATCTTCTACCGCCGTCGCCGTCGTCGTGTGAAGCGTAAGAGCGGCAACATTGACGACTTCTGCCGTCGCT
Organism: Pantoea sp. BR_17; assembly: GCF_041955125.1. NCBI lineage: Bacteria > Pseudomonadati > Pseudomonadota > Gammaproteobacteria > Enterobacterales > Erwiniaceae > Pantoea > Pantoea sp. BR_17. Next base: position 16,055 of record NZ_JAVAXT010000012.1, read on the forward strand.
GGGGCAGCAACTACAGCTACATGGTCGTACTGGATGCGGACAGCGTCATGAGCGGGGAATGTCTGACCGGTCTGGTGCGCATGATGGAAGCGAACCCGAATGCCGGGATCATTCAGTCGTCACCAAAAGCGTCCGGAATGGACACGCTGTATGCGCGCTGCCAGCAGTTTGCGACGCGTGTTTATGGGCCGTTGTTTACCGCGGGTCTGCATTTCTGGCAGTTAGGGGAATCGCATTACTGGGGCCATAACGCCATCATCCGTGTGAAACCGTTTATTGAGCACTGTGCGCTGGCACCGCTGCCTGGTGAAGGGTCTTTTGCGGGATCCATTTTGTCTCACGACTTTGTGGAAGCGGCACTGATGCGCCGTGCGGGTTGGGGCGTATGGATTGCCTATGATCTGCCTGGCTCGTACGAGGAATTGCCGCCGAATCTGCTGGATGAGCTTAAACGCGATCGCCGCTGGTGTCATGGTAACCTGATGAACTTCCGGCTGTTCCTCGTTAAAGGGATGCATCCGGTCCACCGTGCGGTCTTCCTGACGGGCGTGATGTCATACCTTTCAGCCCCGCTGTGGTTTATGTTCCTGGCGCTGTCCACCGCCCTACAGGTGGTCCACACGCTGATGGAACCGACCTACTTCCTGCAGCCTCGACAGCTGTTCCCGGTCTGGCCGCAATGGCGTCCTGAACTGGCGATTGCGCTGTTCTCCACCACGCTGGTGCTGCTGTTCCTGCCGAAGCTGCTGAGTGTGGTGCTGATCTGGTGTAAAGGCGCGAAACCTTACGGTGGCGCACTGCGTCTGTTTGTGTCGCTGCTGCTGGAAATGCTGTTCTCGGTTCTGCTGGCACCGGTGCGCATGCTGTTCCACACCGTATTTGTGGTCAGCGCGTTCCTGGGCTGGGAAGTCGTCTGGAACTCACCGCAGCGTGATGATGATGCAACGCCCTGGAGCGAGGCCTTTAAACGTCATGGCTCGCAGATGGCATTGGGTATCGTATGGGCAGCCGGAATGGGCTGGCTGGATCTCAACTTCCTGTGGTGGCTGGCGCCTATTGTCTTCTCACTGATTCTGTCACCGTTTGTCTCAGTGATGTCGAGCCGTTCGGGGCTGGGCCTGAAGACCAAGAAGGCGAAGCTGTTCCTGATTCCGGAAGAGTATGATCCGCCAAAAGAGCTGATCGATACTGACCGTTACGTCGAGCTGAACCGCCAGCGCGTCCTGAAAAACGGCTTTATGCACGCGTTGTTTAACCCGGCGTTTAACGCACTGGCGACAGCGCTGGCGACCTCACGGCACAAGCACAGCCAGTTGTTAGATCATGCGCGCGATCGGCGGGTTGATCAGGCACTGAGCGATGCGCCCGAGAAGCTGGGTCGTGAACAACGTTTGCAGTTGATCAGCGATCCGGTGGTACTGGCGCGCGTTCACACCCGTTTGTGGGAAAGTGGCGAGAAATACCATCAGTGGGTAGAGAGTTATCAAAAACTTTCGCTCAATCCTGACGCGCTTCCGCATCAGGCATAATGAAAAAAGCGGCAGAGATGCCGCTTTTTTTTGCCCCTGGCCCGACACAGACAGCAACATTATTTTGCAGTTTTACGTAAACAGGATGGTAACGCCACCTGAGTCGTGATTAAAATGACGGCTGTCTAACCTGAGTCGCTATTGTGAATAAACTCGTTATGTTAACGCTGCTGTCCCTCGCTATCGTTACGCTGAGCGGCTGTGGCAGTATTATCAGCCGTACCGTGCCCGGACAGGGACACGGTAACCAGTTTTATCCCGGCGTAAAGTGGGACGTCAGAGAGGGGGCATGGCGGATTATCACCATTCTCGACCTGCCGTTATCACTGATCGTCGATACGTTGCTTATTCCGGTCGACGCGAGCCATGGACCTTACACGTAACCGCGATCGGAATCGCTGTTATCGTCTTCCCACTCTTCGGCGGCAGCCTTACCTTCTTCACTGTCCAGTGGAGGCTCAAGCTGAAATTCGCCATCGTCCCATTCATGCAGCGTGTTTTCCGCTAACCACTCCTGACGCAACTCAATCTCATCGAAGTCACCGTCAAAAATTGCCTGAGCGGCTTCACCACTGCGAATCGGTAAACATTCGCCTGAATCCCCTTCGTCTTCGAAGAACTCTGCCTGCCACATGATATCGCCATCCTGCATAACATATTTTTGCAGACCGAACTGATTGATAGCTGCATCATCTTGCTCAAGGTCTGGATGGTTGGCGAGAAACTCTTCACGCGCAGCGTCAATCGCTTCTTCCAGTGTAGTGAACATACTCATGCTTCTCTCCTTGCCTGATTAACGTGATTTCAGTGAAGGATAGACCAAAATCGCAGGAGAGAAAGTCAGTGCGTCAGAGGGCGAATATGTCTGGCGGTTCGGCAGGCAAAATGATGTGATGAAATCAGGCGGTGCATCGTGCTGGCTTGTCTCGCAGAGAAGGCCATCACAGCAGTTCGATGCCCCAGCGTTTCAGCAGAACGGCCCAGAGAACAAATACGATAAGCGTCAGGACGCAGCTCAGTCCCAGGGTAAGCCAGAAGCCTGTACGCTGATACAGAAAAGGAAACAGGATAAACATGGGCAAGGTCGGCACCACATACCAGAAGGTGTACCAGGCGTGGGCGGCAATTTTGGCCTGCGTTTGTCCTTCCAGTTTCATCCAGACAAGCACCAGAATCGTGACCAGTGGCAGCGCCGCAAGCAGGCCGCCAAGACGATCGCTGCGTTTTGCCGCTTCCGAGATCACCACCACCATCAGGGCCGTTATTGCATATTTTGAAAGCAGCCAAAGCATCGTTTTCTCCTGTTCAACCGCAACGCATTATCCAGCTTAACATGAAGGGCATGCCCGACGGTGGAATGGGGGCAGGGCGAGGTCGTACCGCCAGGTCGGGTGCAGAACAAACGGTTTACCACCCCGTAAGGGAAAAGCGCTGCCCGCATCGGTGTCGGGCAGCGGTGAGGTTAATAGCGCGAGGGTTCGCCTTCAGGGCGGGTTTTAAAGCGGCGATGCAGCCACATGTACTGCTCAGGTGCCAGCAGTACGCCTTCTTCCACCACTTTATTCATGCGCGCGGCGGTGTCTTCTTCGCTGGTCAGCGGAAAATCAGCGCTGACATCAGGCAAAATGATCAACTCGTAACCGCGTCCTTCCGGCAGACGGCGCGGCACAAACGGGATAACCGCCGGTTTTCCGGTACGCATTAACATATGTGTCCCTACGGTGGTGGCGGCTTTGTCGACGCCAAAGAAGGGGACGAACACGCTGCTGCGGGGACCATAATCATGATCGGGCGCATACCAGATGATATCCCCACGTTTTAAGGCCCGGATCATGCCTTTCAGGTCCTTACGATCCAGCATGCCTTTATTGGAGCGCATACGACCGCGGGTTTGTAACCAGTCGATTAATTTATTGTCATTCGGCCGGTAAACGCCAATACCGGGATTATGAATGCCAAACATACGCGCGCCAATTTCCAGCGTCAGGAAATGCATACCGATAAGTAACACGCCGCGCTGGGTATCATGGGCCTGCTGAATATGTTCCAGACCGGAAGGTGTGTGCCATTTATGAATCCGCCAGTCGGGCCAGAACCACGCCATGCCGGTTTCAATCAGACCCATGCCCACAGATTCAAAATTATGCTTAATCATGGCTTCACGATCGTTGGTCGGCATATCCGGAAAGCTCAGCTCCAGGTTGCGGCGAGCAATGGCCACACGTCGCTTCATAAACCGCATAGCGATACGGCCAATACCGCTACCCAGCGCGTAGAGCAGGGGATAAGGTAACAGGACCAAAATATAGAGAAAAATGATACCCAACCAGGTCAACCAATAGCGGGGATGAAAAAGTGCACGTGAAAATTGAGGCAATTGGGTCATCTTGAATACTGTTATCCTGCGTCGTGCACCTGCGGTGCTGTTATTCGTCAGTTGCGGTTATTGTGCCATTTTTTTCCCCGCGGCTGAAATGTTAGAGCATTTCTCCGGGTGTTGCAGAAGATGAAAATGAGGGCACAACACCATCGCGCAACGAAATTTACCGTTTTACCTATCAATTTTTCTTATACGCTTCGCATTTTTTTCATTTCAGGTATCATGTGCGCGCTAAATTTCTTCTATTGATAACAGGAACGAACACCATGCCAGTGTTACACAACCTTGTTTCCAATAAAGAGCTGAAGGCGCGTATGTTGGCCGAAACCGAACCGCGCACCACAGTCTCTTTTTACAAGTACTTCACCATTGCCGATCCCAAAGCCTTTCGCGATGCGCTCTATGTCGGGTTAACCGCATTAAAGGTGTTTGGTCGCATCTACGTTGCCCATGAGGGCATCAATGCGCAGATCAGCGTGCCAGCCAGCCAGTACGAGGCTATGAAAGCCTTTTTGTACGGCTTTGATCCCGCGCTGGACAATCTGCGCATGAATATTGCGCTGGATGATGATGGCAAGTCGTTTTGGGTGCTGCGCCTGAAAGTGCGCGATCGCATCGTGGCTGACGGGATTGAGGACGACACCTTTGATGCCAGTAACGTCGGCAACTACCTGAAAGCGGCCGAAGTTAACGCCATGCTCGACGATCCTGATGCGGTCTTTGTCGATATGCGCAATCATTATGAGTATGAAGTCGGGCATTTCGATAACGCATTAGAGGTGCCTGCCGACACGTTCCGCGATCAGCTGCCCATGGCCGTGGATATGCTCAAAGACAAGAAAGACAAAAAAATCGTGATGTACTGCACCGGAGGGATTCGCTGTGAAAAAGCCAGCGCCTGGATGCGACACAACGGTTTTCAGGATGTTTATCATGTCGAGGGTGGGATTATTGAATATGCTCGTCGGGCGCGGGAACAAAATTTACCGGTGCGTTTTAAAGGTAAAAACTTTGTTTTTGATGAACGCATGGGCGAGCGTATATCGGATGATGTTCTGGCGCATTGTCATCAGTGTGGTGAGCCCTGCGATACGCACGTCAACTGCGTCAATGATGGTTGTCACTTACTGTTTATACAGTGCGAAAGTTGTGCCGAGAAGTATGAGCACTGCTGTAGCCCGTTGTGCCAGGAAGAAGCCCGTCTGTCGCCTGAAGAACAGCGTGCCCGTCGGGCGGGACGTGAGAATGGCAATAAAATCTTTAACAAGTCGCGTGGCTTGCTGAATATGACCATTCCGGCACCGACGCGGAAATAACCGACCCCGCCTGAAGGCCGACTTCAGGCGGGTGTTTTGTTACTGACGGACGCCTTCAACAGAGATAATTAACTCGACGTTCTGCGAGGCAGGGCCCAGGTCATGGGTGATATTAAAGTCTTTCAGCGCAATCTCGCCTTCAGCTTCAAAACCGGCACGATAACCGCCCCACGGATCTTTTCCTTCGCCCATCATTTTGGCTTCCAGCGTCACCGGTTTTGTCACGCCATTCAGCGTTAAATCCCCGGTGACCGCCAGTTTGTCACCGTCTTTTTTCACGGAAGTCGATTTGAACGTCGCGGTGGGATGTTTCGCCACGTTCAGAAATTCAGGGCCACGAATATGTTTGTCACGCTCGGCGTGGTTGGTATCCACGCTGTTGGTTTTAATCGTGACATCGACTTTATCGGCGGTGGGATTGTCTGCATCGAAGGTAAATGAGCCATCAAAATCTTTAAACGTCCCATACAGCCAGCTGTAGCCCAGATGCTGAATACGGAACTGAACAAAGGCGTGCTGGCCTTCTTTATCGATTTTGTAATCGGCGGCATTAGCGGTCAGTGATCCCAGCAGCAGGCCAGTAGCGGTAACAGCCAGAAGCGTTTTTTTGAACATATCATTTTTCCTTTTCAGAGGGAGAGTGGATGCGCCGTCCCAGCATCCTTTTCAGGGTGATATCGCGGTCAATAAAGTGATGTTTTAACGCGGCAAGACCATGCAACACCGACAGCACCACGATGCTCCAGGCCAGCCACAGATGAATATTTCCTGCTAAATCCGCCTGTTCACCCGCTCCACTGAATAACGCCGGTAACGAGAACCAACCGAAAACAGACACGGGTTTGCCATCCGCAGTCGAGATCAGATAGCCACTCAGCAGAAGGGCAATAAGCAGGCTGTAAAGCAGCCAGTGCACGAACACTGCCGCGAAGCGCACCGCAGGAGAATAGCTACGCAGCGGTTCAGGGGGCGGCGAAAGCACACGCCATACCAGTCGGATGACCAGCGCCAGCATTAATAACACGCCGATGCTTTTATGAATGTCAGGCGCGTTATGGTACCAGCTGTCGTAATAGCTCAGGCCAACCATCCACAGGCCCAGCGCGAACATGGCGTAAATAACCACGGCCATTGACCAGTGCAGAAAAATCGTGAGTAAACCGTAACGGGTGGAGGAATTTGTCAGCGACATTGTGCTAAAGCACCAAAGGAATACGTGGAAACAAGAATCTACAGAATGAAACACAAAATCAATGATGCTTACTTTTCTATAAATTTATTGTTGCTGGTGCAATGGGTTTGGTGAACCGATTTGACTAAGCGCAGGATTATTGAATAAACGCCCTTGTCTGGCGGCGGCATGATGTGACTGATGGAGAAAACATCTCTGAAACACCTGGATGGCAGAAGAAAAAGCGGTAAAACGGGCTGGCGTGTAAATCTGTGTCAATGCGGCGCGGTGCACTGCACGCGCGCCGTACGGTCAGGCGTGAAAACGCGATAAACGGAAAGGGGTAAGATCGAAACTGAACGGTTTATTCTGTGCAAACTGACTGGCGAGTTCACCCAACACGCTGGCAAATTTAAAGCCATGCCCGCTTAAACCGGTGATGATCAGACGATTCGGTTCGCCCGGCAGTGTATCAATGATGAAATCCTCATCATGACTCACGTCATAGCTACAGGCTTCACCGTGCAGGCAAACCCCAACGCCCGGTAAAAACTGACGGAGAAACCGGAAGGCTTCACTGCCATCGGCGGAAAGGCTGCCGAACGGCTTGCGGTCTTCAGGTGTTGTCATTAGCTGACCACCATCATGACGACCAACTTTTAAAGCATTGTTGTCCGCCGGGAAACCATAATACTGACTGCCATCCGGCATTTCGCAGGTGAAGCCAGGAAACGCATTGTTTTCACTGTAGCGGCCATCAGCCTGATACCAGGCAAACACTTTACGCGTAGGGGCGATGGGCAAATCGGGGACCAGTTTACTCACCCAGGTGCCCGTACTGACCAACAGTTTGCGCCCGCGGTAAAGGCCATCGAGCGTGGTAACCTGTTGCAATTCGCCGTCACGCCGGATCTGAGTAACCGGGCAGTTAAACAACTGCGCGCAGCCCTGTTTTTCTGCCAGCTGTATCCAGCTTCGAACCGCCTGTTCACTTTTTAAAAAGCCAGAGTTTGGTTCGAAAACGCCCAGATATCCGTCAGGAACCGCCAGCTGTGGCCAGCGCTTGCGCACGTCAGCCGCCTGCAGCACCTCGACAGGGAGCTGCCAGGTTTGGGCGCTGCTTACGACGTTTTGAATAAATTCAGACTGGACAGGCGCAAGATTCAGGACACCGCAACGATGCATAATGCGCTCGCCCGCCTGCTGTTCCAGTTCATCCCACAACGTTTGCGCACGCAATACCAGCGGTACATAGCGTTCGCCCTCGCCATAGGCATGACGAATCAAACGGCTTTCTCCGTGATGAGCACCCTGATGATGGGGAGGATGTGCGCTGTCAATCATCAGCACGGAAAGGCCAGCCTGGGTCGCATAATAGCCAGCCGCTGCACCCACTGAACCGCTACCGACCACAATGAGATCGTAAATCATGAAAATGGAACTCCTGAAAGGGTTACATAATCAATAGCATACCAGAAAGTCCATGAAAAAAGGCACCCGGGTGGGTGCCTCGCTGATGCAGCAGTATTAATGCTTCTTTCGTAGTCGTTCTACTTGCTCGGCAGATTCAATCTTAGCGATACCCGCTTCGAGAATAGAGATAAATTGCCTGGCTACATCTGTCGTCAGCCAGTAGGTCGGGCCGACGTCCGCGTCTTCTTCAGTTTGATCCTGCGACGAAAGGGAGTGCAGACGGATCATCATCGCATCATAGCTGTCAACAGTACTGATATCCCAGCCCACCAGAGGATGGGTCTGAATTACATCTTTCCGACTGTCCATTATAACCTCCTTATTACTCGTTAAACGAAGTGCATGATGAGGTTCAATGCGGCTTTTAATTTCCACTGCGAAACAATTATAACAGCAAAATGGCGATTCACTGATTAAAACGTATCATGGAAAGCCTGAATGCAGAATGATTATCTCTAAAACAGTCAGGCTGAGAAGATATAATACCTGAATACCGGGCGTGCAATTGTCCTAATTGAACAATAAAAAAGGCTTATTAAGGTCGTTAAACAGGGTTAAAGAGGGGAAGTTTCAACGCCTGCTGAACCGCTACGTTTTTGTAATGTCTCTGCAAGGCGCGCAAACTGCTGCTGCAATTGCTCATCATGGTTTTGATTTTGCGCTTCAAGCGAAAGATTATGCACCAGTAACTGACTGGCCCGGTCATCAAGACAGAAAATCAGGCTGGAAAAGGCGTTTTCCAGCACCGTCAAGCGGCGTTGCTGTTCACCGATGAGCGTCAGCAGCTCGCCAAAGGTCATGGCTTCTTCGGGTTTATCTGTAGTCATGGGATGAAACTCCTTTTATGCATGATCAGCGCCAGCATAGGGCATTGGTCATTCGGAGTCCAGATGGGCGAGCGGTTAGTCAGGCATAAATGAAGATAAAAAAACCGGGTGGCGAAACCCGGTAAAAACAGCACAGTGGCGGTTAATCGGTAATGAACCAGTCGTCAGCGCTTTCCCACGTTTGCTGCAGGATTTCACTGATTTGTTCACGCGTGTCTTTGTCACCGCCCATTACGCTCAGCTGATTCGCCGTGGCGTAACGCACTTTGACCTGATTGGTGAATTGCGGAAATTGTTCATCGATCCGGCGCGACAGCTCCTGGCTCAGGGCTTCCATCGCACCAGCGGGAAGAGGTTGGGTTTTGGCAACGGTAATTTCAACACGCATAAAAGCCTCCGTATAAGATACTGTATATAATTACAGTATAAATATGGCGGAGGCAAGCGAAATTATTTTATACGCCAGTTGAGGGTTTCCCCGGCCAGGAAAGGCACCAGCGTATGAGAGCCCATTGCGATACTTTCTTCTACCGTCCATGGCTCACGCACCAGCGTAAGGGTGCCTTCGTTCAGCGGCAGGCCATAGAAACGCGGACCATTTTCAGAACAAAATGCCTCAAAATGCTGCAGGGCATTGAGCTCTTCAAATACGGTGGCGTACGCGGGCAGGGAGGTAGGGGCGTTGAACACACCCGCACAGCCGCAGCTGCTCTCTTTCAGATGGCGCAAATGAGGCGCGGTGTCGGTACCCAGAAAGAAACGGGGATGACCGGAGGCGACAATCCTGCGCAGCGCCTGCTGATGCGTATTGCGTTTCAGGATCGGCAGACAGTACAGGTGAGGGCGGATACCCCCGACCAGCATATGGTTGCGGTTGAACATCAGATGCTGCGGCGTAATCGTTGCCGCCAGGTTTTCATTGGCGCTTTCCACATAGTCAGCTGCATCTTTGGTCGTGATGTGTTCCATCACCACTTTCAGCGCGGGGAACTGTTTGCGTAGCGGTTCCATCACCGTTTCAATAAAGCGGGCTTCGCGGTCAAAAATATCGATGTGCGAGTCCGTCACTTCACCATGCACCAGCAGCGGCATTCCCAGCGTTTGCATCCGCTCCAGCACTGAAGCAATCGAAGCAATATTGGTGACACCATGGCTTGAATTGGTCGTGGCATGAGCGGGATACAGTTTGGCGGCCGTGAACAATCCCGACTGAAAACCGCGGGCCAGCTCATCGGCCTCTAACGAGTCGGTCAGGTAGCAGGTCATCAGGGGGGTAAAAGCGTGCCCGTCAGGTAAGGCAGCCAGAATGCGATTGCGATAAGCTTCGCCCGCCGCGACGCTGACTACCGGCGGAACCAGATTGGGCATGACGATAGCACGACCATTGACTGCGCTGGTATAGGGCAGCACAGTGTTGAGCATATCATCATCACGAAGATGGATATGCCAGTCATCTGGACGGCGGATAGTAAGTTGCTGAGGGTGTGCGGTCATGAATGCGGCTCCGGCAAGTAGAATAAACGAAAGGCGTGTTTAGGCCGGGTTATAAGCATAAGGACTCAGGCAACCGTTTGCACCTGTTTTTCTTTTTTAAAAAAAATCCGCGCCTGAAGGCGCGGATAAGATGACGGTAAAGCTGCCTGTCAGGCGGTTAGTCGGTGAAGGGGATGACCAGCTCACCAGGCTTCACTTCCAGCCCTTTCGCGAATTTTTTCGCCAGCGATTCTGCTTTACTGCGACCGGCGCTCAGCACGTAGGCGGGGTGCTGATCAAAGTAGCTTTTTAACGACTGATTCAGATAAGGCGTCAGGGTTTTCATAATAGAGGCCATTTTCTCGGGCTGAACCTGCGCATCGACGATTTCCATATCGCGCAAATATATGGCTCCTTGCTGCTGATCAAACACTGGCTGCGCACGCATTTTGAGCTGCATATCGGCCTGTTGCGGACCAAAGAGTGAGGAGACATTAATTTTGGCATCGCCCGATAAGGTGACTTTGCCTGGCACGTCCCGACCAATCTGGCTATTCAGGTTAGTTAACACAATATGGGCATTGACCAGACCTGATACGCCAATGTCTTTTTCGAAGTTATTATGTTTTTGCAGGGCCTGATTGACTTCCTGTTCGCTAATTGTGTATTGCGTTAACTGATTACAGCCACTCAGTAAAACCGCTAAAAACAGGGCAACCAGCCCGTGAAAAACCGTCTTCATACTTCCCTCGTTTAACTGAAAAACTCGCTCGTGGCATAGCCTGCCTGAATGCAAACCGTCTGTCATCAGGAATGGGATGATAAGGATTTGCCGAAAATGCCTTCCGGAAGAAAGTGTCCCGATCTTCCGCTGTTAAAATGGGCGGCTTGCGGCACCTACGGCTTCTTACGCGGCGGGGCAGTGACAGCGCACAGGGTTAAGAAACCGATGTGGTTACCGAACCAGTTTTCTGGAGCGGAGATATGAGCAGGTCTTTTGACGCGCCTGCGCTGCACGGTGGGCCGGACGATAATTCAGCGACCTGGCTGTTGTAGTATGCGTAACGTTTTACCGCAGACCTGGCGGCGGTTATAGTGAAAGTTATCAATGACTGGCATTTCCTTCCCGCCATGGACTTCAGGAGAGATGATGTTTGGCTATCGTTCTGCCGCACCAAGGGTGCGACTCACGACCGAGCGGCTGGTGGTAAGACTGGTTCATGAACGCGATGCATGGCGTTTAGCTGACTATTACGCGGAAAACCGTGACTTCCTTAAACCCTGGGAACCGGTGCGTGATGACAGCCACTGTTATCCCTCTGGCTGGCAAGCCCGGCTGGGCCTGATCGCTGATATGCATAAACAGGGCTCGGCGTTCTATTTTATTTTAATGGACAGCAATGAAACGGAAGTGCGTGGCGTGGCAAATTTTAGCAATGTCCTGCGCGGTGCCTTTCATGCCTGCTATCTTGGCTATTCGCTTGGCGAGAAGTGGCAAGGGCAGGGCCTGATGTTTGAAGCGCTGCAGTCGGCGATTCGCTATATGCAGCGCCAGCAATATATCCACCGCATCATGGCGAACTACATGCCGCATAACCAGCGCAGTGGGGACCTGCTGGCCCGCCTGGGATTCGAAAAAGAGGGCTATGCTAAAAACTACCTGATGATTAACGGTCAGTGGCAGGATCATGTCCTGACTGCGCTGACCAGCAAGGAATGGACACCCAATCGTCGTGGGTAAAATGAGGAGTTTGCAATGAAGATGATCTTGTCGGCGCAGGCGTTGCGCGTGCTGGGTTGCCTGCTGGAAAAGCAAATCACCACACCGGAACAGTATCCTCTTTCATTAAATGGCGTGCTTACCGCCTGTAATCAAAAATCTAATCGCGAGCCCGTGATGACGCTGAGCGAAAGCGACGTGCAGGATCAGCTCGATCACCTGATTAAAAAGCATCTGGTGACCGCCAACAGCGGGTTCGGCCAGCGCGTGGTGAAATACGAGCAACGCTTCTGCAACTCCGCCTTCGGTAATTTACAGCTCAGTAGCGCAGAAGTTGCCGTTTTCACATTGCTGTTCCTGCGTGGCGCGCAAACCCCTGGTGAACTGCGGACCCGGAGTGGGCGTTTGCATGAGTTTGCCGACGTCAGCGACGTTGAACAGACGCTGGACACGTTGATGTCGCGCGCTGAGGGACCCATGGTCATGCGCCTGGCGCGGGAGCCGGGTAAACGTGAAAGCCGTTTTATGCACATGTTTGCTGATGAGGGCGAACTCGGGGCGCTGGAGCAACACCCAGCCACAGCGGACGATGCCGCGCTGCGGGATCGGGTTGAGGCGCTTGAGCAGCACGTTGCCGATCTTCAGGCACAACTGGCGCAATTACTGGAAAGAGAACAATAAATGACGATTCGCATTGGTGTTGTTGGGTTAGGCGGTATTGCGCAAAAGGCCTGGTTGCCTGTGTTATCGCAGGCAAATAACTGGCAGTTAGTCGGCGCATTTTCGCCGAATCAGGCCAACGCCCGCATCGTTTGTGACCGCTACCGTATCACCTGCTTCCCTTCACTGACCGATCTGGCTGCCGCCTGTGACGCCGTATTTGTGCACAGCAGCACGGCCAGCCATTACGACGTGGTCAAAGCACTGCTCCAGGCTGGCAAGGATGTCTGTGTCGACAAACCGCTGGCAGAAACCCTGAATCAGGCAGAGGCGCTGGTTGCGCTGGCCGAAAAGAAACAACGAAAGCTAATGGTGGCGTTTAACCGGCGTTTCGCGCCCTGCTATCAGCAACTGAAAACACAAATGCACTCCGCCGCTGCGCTGCGTATCGAAAAACACCGCAGCGACAGCGTGGGTCCACAGGATCTGCGCTTTACACTGTTAGATGATTACCTGCATGTCGTTGATACGGCTCTGTGGCTGGCAGGAGGCCGTGCGCTGCCCCGTCAGGGCCATATTGCGACCAATGAACAGGGACAGATGCTTTACGCCGAGCACCATTTTGATGCGGGTGGATTGCAGGTAACCACGAGTATGCACCGTCGGGCAGGCAGCCAGCGCGAACGTATCAGCGCCATCTGTGATGGCAAGTGCATTGATATTCATGACATGCGCGACTGGCAGGAAGAGTGCGGTGCAGGCGTAGTGCTCACGCCACCTGCCGCCTGGCAGAGCCACCTGGCTCAGCGCGGATTTGTGGGCGTGGCAGAACATTTTGTTCACTGCATCGAAAATCAGACAAAGCCGGAAACGAGTGGTGAGCAGGCGCTTCTGGCGCAACGTATCGTCGAATCCATGTGGCGTGACGCGGAACGGGAATAACGCCTTGTAACACTCAGTGCTGGTCATTTCACGCGATCGCAGTAGACTATCGCCCGACGTGTGACAGGACCCGTGCTAAGTCACTCATTTTGCCGATTCTTTTCAGGATGCCCCGTCAATTATGAATTTGTTGAAATCGCTGGCAGCGGTCAGTTCAATGACCCTGTTTTCCCGCGTGCTGGGTTTTGCCCGGGATGCCATCGTGGCACGGGTGTTTGGTGCCGGCATGGCGACCGATGCGTTCTTTGTTGCGTTTAAACTACCCAATCTTCTGCGGCGTATTTTTGCTGAAGGGGCCTTCTCGCAGGCATTTGTTCCTATTCTGGCCGAGTATAAAAGTAAGCAAGGCGAAGAGGCTACGCGGCTCTTCGTGTCCTACGTTTCCGGTCTGCTGACCCTGGCGCTGGCGCTCGTGACCGTCGCAGGCATGGTCGCCGCACCTTGGGTCATCCTGGTGACGGCACCGGGTTTCGCCGATACAGCCGATAAATTTGCCCTGACCAGCGCGCTGCTGCGCGTCACTTTCCCCTACATTCTCCTGATTTCGCTGGCTTCGCTGGCTGGGGCCATATTAAACACCTGGAACCGTTTTTCGGTGCCGGCGTTTGCCCCCACGCTGCTGAATATCAGCATGATCGGCTTTGCGCTGTTCGCCGCACCGCACTTCCATCCGCCCATCATGGCGCTGGCGTGGGCGGTGGTGGTCGGCGGACTGCTGCAACTGGGCTATCAGTTACCGCATCTGAAAAAGCTGGGCATGCTGGTCCTGCCGCGGATCAACCTGCGTGATGCTGGCGTCTGGCGCGTGATGCGCCAGATGGGGCCGGCGATTCTTGGGGTTTCAGTGAGTCAGATTTCACTGATCATCAATACGATTTTTGCCTCGTTCCTGGTCTCGGGCTCTGTCTCATGGATGTATTACGCTGACCGCCTGATGGAATTTCCGTCCGGCGTGTTAGGCGTGGCGCTGGGCACGATTTTATTGCCTTCTCTGGCAAAAAGTTTCGCCAGTGGTCACCATGAAGAGTATTCGCGCTTAATGGACTGGGGCCTGCGTTTGTGCTTTTTACTGGCGTTGCCCAGTGCGGTGGCGCTGGGTATGTTGTCCGGTCCACTGACTGTCGCGCTGTTCCAGTACGGAAAATTCACTGCCTTTGATGCCGCTATGACGCAGCGTGCGCTGATTGCCTACTCGGTGGGATTGATGGGCCTGATCGTCGTGAAAGTCCTTGCGCCGGGCTTCTATTCCCGTCAGGACATTAAAACGCCGGTAAAAATTGCGATTATTACGCTGATCGTGACCCAGCTAATGAATCTGGCCTTTATTGGCCCGCTGAAGCACGCCGGACTGTCACTCTCCATTGGTCTGGGTGCCTGCCTCAACGCTGGGTTGCTCTACTGGCAACTGCGTAAAAAGAAAATCTTTCAACCTCAGCCTGGCTGGGCCGGTTTTCTGATTCGCTTACTGGTGGCGGTAATCGTCATGGCGGCCGCGCTGTCAGGCATGCTGTACTGGATGCCTGACTGGGAGCAGGGCAACATGCTATGGCGCCTGTTGCGGCTGGCTCTCGTCTGTGCGGTAGGCGGCGGCGCTTATTTCCTGGCCCTGGGCATGATGGGCTTCCGACTGCGGGATTATGCCCGCCGTACCGCCGTCTGACCATGAAACCCTCCAACGGTTAATGCCGTAATCCAGGCCGTAATGGATAACATTACGGCCTTTTTGTCACAAACCTGCGCAGTGCAGGCCGGACTAACAAGGGATTCTGTGCCAGACCAGTCATTTCATCACGCCCGGCGATGCCACGAACCTCTGTCATCCCTTTTGCTGGCCTGGAACAGCTATCGCAGCAGACCTGTAGGCATCTTCAGGTGAATAATCCGCTCAGCGGGTTGCCAAAGAGACGATACCCGATAATGGATGGGGGCACTCCGTTACTGACTCATCAGGCGCAAGACGTTAATACGGCGCGTCGAAAAGCCTGTTTACAGCGTATTGTCATAAAAAATTCATGTTTTTTTCATTGCTATTTAGCGTCTGACATCCCTTCGGGCGGTAAGCCCATAATGTTGTAAGAAACTGATTCAAAAGTCCGTTTTGGCGTAAATCCTGTCTTCTTCCTGCCGATGAGTACCTTTAGTCCATCATTGAGAGGAAGATCAAAATGCATACCCGCGCTCATGAAAACGCGATGCCAGGTTTCTGGTACAACCTCAATCTTATTCCCTTATTCAGCCTGATTTTTGGCGGCATCTTATTTCTGTTCGTGTGCAGTAGCACGATATCCGCCTGGTTTCTGACGCAGGGGCAACATTCCCTTGACGTATCAACGGATGAAATTTCGGTAAGGCAGGGATTACTCGACAGCTCAACGCATATGCGCTCTGCCAGGCTCAATATTATTCAGGCCGGCGCAGCGGCACGTATTGCCGACACGGATAACTACGCCGCTTTCCTCAGCGCCACAGAGGGCAGCATTAAAAAGGCAGAAAATGGGCTGAATATTTACCTTAACCGTCCGGTCAGGACGCCAGTCGGCATCGAACTCGATAAACAACTACAGGCGCGATTTAAGGATTACCTGCAAAAAGGGTTGATGCCGATGATTGAGGCAGCCAAACAGAACAGTTTTGAAGAGATCATTGCGGATGAAACGGCGGCTGACAAACTCGACAAAGCGTATAAAGACGTGTTGATGAAAGCCATTCAGATGCGCAATCAGCGCTCGATGGACATTAAACAGCAGGCGGTTGAACAGGTTAAAACAGGCTATACCACGATGTTAGTGGCCTTTATCGCATCCGTAGTGATTGTGCTACTGGCTTTTGCTCTGCTGAGAAAAGTGGTAATTAAGCCTTTAAGACAGTCACTTCACCGTATCGATCTGATTGCCCACGGCGATTTGACCGTACCACCCTCGGCCTGCGGTCGTAACGAGCCGGGTATGTTACTGTCGAACCTGCAACGTATGCAGTCATCGCTTGCCCAAACTGTCGGCGCTGTCCGCGATGGGGCCATTGCTATCTTTCAGAGCGCGGGGGAAATTGCCTCCGGCAACACCGATCTCTCCTCCCGAACGGAACAGCAGGCCGCGTCGCTGGAGCAGACGGCTGCCAGTATGGAACAACTGACCGCGACGGTGAAACAGAATGCCGACAATGCGCATCACGCCTGCCAGCTGGCGTCCGATGCGTCCGAAAAAGCCCAGTCGGGTGGAGAGATTGTTAATCGCGTCGTCAAAACCATGGACGATATCTCCGGCAGTTCGAAAAAGATCGCTGAAATTACCAGCGTCATTAACAGCATCGCCTTTCAGACGAATATTCTGGCATTGAATGCCGCGGTCGAAGCCGCGCGGGCAGGGGAGCAGGGGCGCGGATTTGCGGTGGTCGCCAGCGAAGTGCGCAGCCTTGCTCAGCGCAGCGCGCAGGCTGCAAAAGAAATCGAAGGGCTTATCGCCACTTCTGTCGGACTGGTTAACAACGGCACGGAACTGGTCAGCGATGCCGGTACCACCATGATGAAAACGGTAGACGCATTCCAGCGTGTGAATGACATCATTTCTGAAATTGCCGTCTCTTCAGACGAGCAGAACCGAGGCATTCAGCAGGTCAGCCACGCGATCACAGAAATGGATGCAGTAACCCAGCAAAATGCGTCACTGGTTGAAGAGGCTTCAGCCGCTGCGGCCTCCCTTGAGGATCAGGCAGATAAACTGACGAAAGCCGTGGCCGTCTTTAAACTTGAACGAGCCCCGTTAACACCGTCTGACGCCCCCATTGTAGTCGTTGCTCCCGCCGTTCCTGCTTTTGCAGCAGCGGCACCGAAGAAAGGTCATGACAACTGGGAAGCGTTTTAAGACGAATGCCTGCCAGATCGTGGCAGGCTAAATCGGCGTCCGCTTCTTATCAGAACAGGCAGTATGCGCAGGGATGCGCTGGAGCAGAGACGTTATCCGGGATGCCGGAGGTGCAGGATGTATAGCGCGTTGGACGCTGCATCTGTTGGGCGAAAGGGACAGATATTCTGCATAACAGACCCGCCGCCCTGTGACGACAGCATGAAAAAATCCGTCATCCACGCGTGATGACGGATTCTTCAAAAATGGACAGCGTGATCACCAGACTGACGTTATCAGATTTTACGGCTCAGTGTCGCCTGGCCCTGACCTTTTCCATCCGGTCCGTAGAACGCTTGCGTCTGATGCGGCTTAAGCACGTCTAACGCATCATGCGTGAAGGTAATCTGGTGCTGTAACAGGATGCCGTTGTGCGTGTTGGCACGGTGTAACCGACGTGTATGCTGCTGAATACCTTCCCAGCGGCGCGCCATGTCACTCTGACCACGATAAGGTGCAGATGTCCCCAGACTTTTCTCGTTGCTACGGCGCATCTCATCCAGATAGTTCAGCGTCGTCAGCAGCGCGCTTTTATCTTCGGTAATGCGCTGCAAATTGTTGCTGTCAATCATTCCGGACGACAACTGTTGTTCTTCTTCATCCAGAACGGTCGCCAGAGACACCAGCACTTCCTGCATCTTATCTAATGTGGTCAGCAAATTACTCATGGGGATTATTTACCCTCTAAATACGCCTTAGTGTCGGCAATCAGCGCATCGGCGATCTTGCCGGTATCCATCTTCAACTCGCCATTACGAATAGCGGTTTTCAATTGTTCAACGCGTTGGACGTTAATGTCCTGGCTGCCTGGCTTCATCAGCTGCGCCTGGGCGCTGCTCAGGCTCACCTGAGCGGCGGCTGGCGTGGTCGCTGTTGCGCTGTCACTCTGGCGCACACGCGCAGTTTGCGGCTCGCTGCTGTCACGTGTCTGCACGGTGCTGGCGGGCTTTAACGGTTGTGTTCTTTCGATGCTCATATTCGGGCTCCTGTAAGGTCAGGGGGTCTGCCACCTGAATCATAATAGCGTAATCGCTTTGCTGATTCTTCTATCGGCAAATAAACAGGCTTCTTTAATGTTTTATAGTGTTATAAGAATTTTCCCATCATCACTGACCCGACCGCTCACAACCTGACCGTTCCCCATACGTACACGAACCCATTGCGCGATAGTGCCATTGCTTAAGGCTTTCCCCTCGCCGCTGGCATCAAATCCGTCGCCACTGGCAACCACCATGACATCCTGACCTGCTTTTACACGCCACGGCTGGCGCAGCATCGACTGACTCACCGGCTGTCCCGGCTGAATGTCACGCAGCACCACAGAATCGGCGACGGTCTCATCGTTAAGCAGGGTGCGCGGCGGCAGCGTGTCCAGACGTCCCTCTTCGATACGGAAGTCGTCTTTGCTCACGGTTGCGCCGCGGGCGATTAAATTTTTCGCCACCAGATAACGGCCAGTGACCTGAACCTGGACCTGAAT
Source organism: Pantoea sp. BR_17 (assembly GCF_041955125.1). Lineage (NCBI taxonomy): Bacteria > Pseudomonadati > Pseudomonadota > Gammaproteobacteria > Enterobacterales > Erwiniaceae > Pantoea > Pantoea sp. BR_17. The sequence continues at coordinate 34,925 of NZ_JAVAXT010000012.1, forward strand.
ATAACGTCGATTTTCTCCGCAGTTGGCTGCCACGCTCATATTGCCCCACGGGCGGCTGTTGCCGGGCAGCGTAAATTGCGGCGTATCACATAAGGGCCACTGTGCCTGTGGCGTGCGAATGACGACGTTCATGCCCGTGGCATGCTCAGGATCACGGGCTTTAAAAAACTGGTTCAGTTGGGCGCTGAAATCGCCTGCCATAACGGGTAAGGCAAACAGGGCCAGCAGGCTGGCTAACAGGGCTGGATATCCACGCATGTGCTTTTCCTCACTGATGATGGCAATGAGTGTACGCGTTTGAAAAAAAACTCAAGAGTTAAAATAGCGACGATTTGAGGCGTTATTCAGACGATGGCTCTTGCTTTTTCCCAATTATGCTGCCAGCTCGAAATTCTCATTTGCGGAGGAAGCATGCTCGACAAACTCGATGCGGCGCTACATTTCGGTACCGAAGCCCTCAACCTGCGAGCTCAACGTCAGGAGATTCTGGCATCCAACATTGCCAACGCCGACACCCCAGGCTATCAGGCCAGGGATATCGACTTTGCCAGCGAGCTGAATCGGGCAATGGCGAATGGACGTGCTGAAGGCAGTAGCCTGGCGCTCAAAGTTACCTCGTCGCGTCACATCGAAGCGCAGACGAACACGGCACCGTCGATGGATTTGCTGTATCGCATTCCGGATCAGCCATCTGCGGACGGTAACACCGTCGATATGGACCGCGAACGTACTCAGTTCGCGGATAACAGCCTGAAATATCAAACCGATCTCACACTTATCAGTAGCCAAATCAAAGGCATGATGAGCGTGTTACAAGGGCAATAATCATGGCATTGCTGAATATTTTTGACATTGCCGGCTCAGCGATGACCGCGCAATCACAGCGATTAAACGTCAGTGCCAGTAACCTGGCAAACGCCGACAGCGTGACCGGCCCGGACGGGCAGCCTTATGTGGCAAAGCAGGTCGTTTTTCAGACCGATGCTGCGCCGGGTGCGGCCACCGGTGGCGTAAAAGTGGCGCAGGTCGTTGATGATCCTACGCCCGCGAAACTGGTGTATGACCCGGGTAACCCGATGGCGGATGCCAAAGGCTACGTGAAGATGCCTAACGTGGATGTGGTAGCGGAAACGGTCAACACCATGTCGGCATCACGCAGCTACCAGGCGAACGTCGAGGTGCTGAATACCGTGAAGTCGATGATGATGAAAACGCTGACCCTGGGTCAGTAACGGAGAAAAATAATGACTATCGCGGTAGGCGTTAATGAAAAGCTGGACCCCACGGTCCTTAGCTCATCCAGCACCGGCACAAGTAACAGCGCCCAGGATCTGCAAAACCAGTTTTTGACCATGCTGGTGACGCAGCTGCAAAACCAGGATCCCACCAATCCGATGGATAACAGTCAGCTGACAACACAGCTGGCACAGATCAACACCCTGAGCGGTATTGAAAAACTAAACACCACACTGGGATCGATTTCGGGTCAGATCAGCACCAGCCAGTCACTGCAAAGTTCGACGCTGATTGGTCATGGCGTGATGGTGAATGGTTCACAGATTCTGGTCGGTAAAGGCACGACAACGCCGTTTGGCGTGGAGCTGACTAACGCAGCCACCACCGCCACGGCGACGATTACCGATGCACAGGGCAATGTGGTCAGCACCCAGGACCTGGGCGCACTGACCGCCGGCGTTCACACCTTCTCGTGGGACGGCAAATTACCGGATGGCAGCGTCGCGCCAGATGGAAAATACAAAGTTGCGATTGCTGCCAGTAACAGCAGCGGTCAACAGGTGGCTCAGCCACTTAACTATGCCTACGTCAATGGCGTAAGCACAGCGGGTAATACCGCAAAACTGGATCTCGGCACCATGGGCTCCGCCACCCTTGACGACGTACGTCAGATTCTCTGATTCACCTGTAGACAGGAGAGATTTAAATGTCATTTTCACAAGCGGTCAGCGGTCTCGGCGCTGCCTCAAGTAACCTGGACGTTATCGGTAACAACATCGCTAACTCCGCCACAGCGGGCTTTAAGTCCAGCACCATCGCGTTTGCCGACATGTTTGCCGGTTCAAACGTGGGTCTGGGAACTAAAGTCGCTGCCGTGATCCAGAACTTCAACGATGGTTCTACCACCACCACCAGCCGTGGGCTGGATGTGGCACTGAGCGGTAACGGTTTTTTCCGTTTGACCAACTCGGCGGGTGCGGTGTCCTATTCACGTAATGGCCAGTTCACTCTGGACCAGAACCGTAACCTGGTGAATACCCAGGGTCTGAACGTAACCGGTTACCCGGCTTCAGGCGTGCCTCCGACTATCCAGACGGGTGCGAACCCGGTTGCGCTGAAAATTCCTACCACGCAGATGCCTGCTAATGCCACTACCACGGCAAACCAGGTGGCGAAACTGAACTCGACTTCAGCGGTATTAGACGACACCAAGTTTTCTGCCACCGATCCGACGACGTACAGCGCGAAGAACACTATCACTATGTACGATACGCAGGGTAATGCGCACTCGCTTGACCTGTATTTCGTTAAGACCGCAGACAACACCTGGAAAATTCACGGCATTGACTCCACTGCGGGTTCAAACGTAGGGAATTACCAGATGAGCTATAACGCCAACGGTCAGCTGACTGGCGTATCTTCACTGGATGCAAACGGCAACGTGGTGGCAGGCTCAACAACAGCCAGCACCGCGACCGTCACAATTCCTGGCGTAAATGGCGCGAACGGCACGACTGTCGCGTTAAACTTTGTGGGCAGTCTGCAGCAAAATACCGGAGCGACCACCTTTGGTAATGCCACGCAAAACGGTTATGCGCCTGGCGATTTGACCAGCTATGCCATCAACAACGACGGCACCATCACCGGCAGTTACTCAAACCAACGCACGCAGTTACTGGGACAGATCGTCCTGGCCAGTTTCTCTAACCCCGAAGGCCTGAAATCGCAGGGCGATAACGTCTGGGCGGAAACCAATGCGTCTGGTCAGGCAGCGGTTGGCCTGGCAAACACCGGCACCTTTGGTTCACTGACCGCGGGCGCGCTGGAGTCCTCGAACGTCGATATGAGTAAAGAGCTGGTCAATATGATCGTCGCGCAACGCAACTACCAGGCGAACGCGCAGACCATCAAAACGCAGGATCAGATCCTTAACACTCTGGTCAACTTACGTTAATTCGCTAACGGGATTGCTCTATGGATCACGCGATATATACCGCGATGGGCGCGGCCAGTCAGACACTGGATCAGCAGGCGGTTACCGCCAGCAACCTCGCCAACGCCTCAACGCCCGGTTTCCGGGCGCAGCTGAACGCGTTGCGTGCTGTACCGGTCACTGGTTGGTCACTGCCCACGCGCACGTTGGTCACGGCGTCCACGCCGGGTGCCGACATGAGTCAGGGGGCCATGGATTACACCCAGCGCCCACTGGACGTGGCAATGCAGCAGGATGGCTGGCTGGCTGTACGCACCGCCGACGGCAGCGAAGCCTATACCCGCAACGGCAACATGCAAATTCGTTCGGACGGTACGCTGACGGTGCAGGGCAATCCCGTAATGGGCGAAGGTGGTCCGATTGTGATCCCTCAAGGTTCTGAGATCACCATCGCGGCTGATGGCTCTATTACCGGGCTGAACGCTGGCGACTCACCCAATGCGACTGTACAACTGGGCCGTCTGAAGCTCGTTCAGGCAACCGGTAAAGAGTTAGAGCGTGGGGACGATGGCATGTTCCGTCCTACCGCCGCGACGCAGGCGACACGTGGCGCAGCCCTGCAGGCCGATCCGACTATGCAGGTCATGCCGGGTGTGCTTGAGGGCAGTAACGTGAAGCCGGTGGAAACGATGGTCGATATGATCGCCAATGCCCGCCGTTTCGAGATGCAGATGAAGGTCATTAACAACGTTGACCAAAACGAACAGAAAGCCAACCAGTTGCTCAGCATCGGCAGCTAAGGCGCGAGGATAAATACATGATTCGTTCTTTATGGATCGCCAAAACCGGTCTTGATGCACAGCAGATGAACATGGACGTGATCGCCAATAACCTGGCCAACGTCAGTACTAACGGGTTTAAGCGCTCACGTGCCGTGTTTGAAGATCTGATGTACCAGACCATGCGTCAGCCGGGTACGCAGTCATCTGAGCAGACAACGCTGCCGTCAGGTTTGCAAATCGGTACTGGTGTACGTCCGGTGACGACCGAGCGTTTGCATACGCAGGGCAACCTGTCGCAAACCAACAACTCAAAAGATATCGCCATTAACGGCCAGGGTTTTTTCCAAATCCAGATGCCAGATGGAACTTCTGCGTATACACGTGATGGTTCATTTCAGGTTGACCAGAACGGCCAACTGGTGACCAACGCGGGTTTCCCTGTGCAGCCTGGTATTACTATTCCAGCCAACGCCACAAGTATCACCGTGTCGCGTGATGGTGTGGTGAGCGTAACCCAGCAGGGGCAGACGCAGGCCGCCCAGGTCGGACAGTTAACGCTGAGCACCTTCATGAACAATGCGGGTCTCGATAGCGTGGGTGAAAACCTCTACAAGGAGACGCAGGCATCGGGTGCGCCGACGGACAGTACGCCTGGCCAGAACGGTGCCGGTTTGCTGTATCAGGGTTATACCGAAACCTCTAACGTAAACGTCGCGGAAGAACTGGTTACGATGATCCAGACGCAGCGTGCTTACGAAATTAACAGCAAAGCGATCAGCACCTCCGATCAAATGCTGGCGAAGTTGACACAGCTGTAAACCGAACAGGGCCAGCTAAGGCTGGCCTGAAGACTAGTCATGAATAAGGTCGTAACTCCGTGGCGATGCAACATATTCTTAAGCCTGGACATTGGTTAGTAGTCACCGCACTGCTGACGCTTAACGGTTGTGCGTTGGTGCCACGCACGCCACTGGTGCAAGGAGCGACCACGGCTCAGCCGTTGCCCTCTGCGCCACCTGTGGTAAATGGGTCCATTTTTCAGGGTGTTGCGCCGCTCAACTACGGCTATCAGCCGCTGTTTGAAGATCGCCGCCCACGTAATATCGGCGATACGCTGACTATCACCTTGCAGGAAAACGTCAGTGCCAGCAAAAGTTCGACCTCGAATGCCAGCCGTAACGGCAGCGGCAGTCTGGGTATCACTGCAGTGCCTACCGGTTTAGAAGGTTTAGCCGGCGCAACGGGCGAAAAAGCCAACTTTGCGGCGGGTGGCAAAAATGATTTCGCAGGCAAAGGTGGGGCATCTGCCAACAACACCTTTACCGGCACCATCACCGTCACGGTGGATCAGGTTCTGTCGAACGGCAACCTGCACGTGGTCGGAGAAAAACAAATTGAGATCAACCAGGGCACCGAGTTTATTCGTTTCTCGGGCGTGGTTAACCCACGCACCATCAGTGCGAGTAACGCCGTGTTGTCTACAGCCGTGGCCGATGCACGTATTGAGTACGTCGGAAATGGTTATATCAATGAAGCGCAAAATATGGGCTGGTTGCAGCGCTTCTTCCTGAATATCTCGCCGTTCTAAGAGGTTGCAATGAAAAAGCTAACATTATGGCGTGTCGGTCTGGGATTACTGTTAGGCGTAAGCCTGATGGCGCGTGCCGATCTGATCCGCGACTTAACCACCGTACAGGGTGTGCGTGATAACCAACTGCTGGGTTATGGCCTTGTCGTGGGTCTGGACGGAACAGGCGACCAGACAACGCAGACGCCGTTTACGACCCAAACCGTCAGCAACATGCTGTCGCAACTGGGCATTACCGTGCCGCCGGGCACCAACATGCAGCTCAAAAACGTCGCCGCCGTGATGGTTACCGCCAGGCTGCCTTCGTTTGCCCGCCAGGGCCAGACGCTGGATGTCGTGGTATCGTCGATGGGTAACGCGAAAAGCCTGCGCGGTGGCACGCTGTTAATGACGCCACTGAAAGGCGTGGATAACCAGGTTTATGCGCTGGCCCAGGGTAACATTCTGGTCGGCGGCGCGGGCGCCGCAGCAGGCGGCAGCAGCGTTCAGGTCAACCAGCTTAACGGTGGACGGATTACCGATGGGGCGACGGTTGAACGTGAACTGCAGAGCAACTTTGGTTCGCAGAATACGATTAACCTGCAGCTGAACACCGAAGATTTCTCCATGGCGCAACGAATTGCTGATGCGATCAACGCCCGTGGCGGATACGGTTCGGCCCAGCCGCTGGACGCCCGTACGGTCCAGGTCCGCGTGTCCCCGAATAATGGTGCGCAGGTTCGTTTACTGGCAGAGATTCAGAACATTGATGTCTCCGTGCCGGTTGAGGATGCCAAAGTCATCATTAACTCACGCACCGGCTCTGTTGTGATGAATCGTGAAGTGAAACTGAACACCTGTGCGGTCGCTCAGGGCAACCTGTCTGTCACGGTCAATCAGCAGCAAAACGTGAGTCAGCCGAACACGCCGCTGGCGGGTGGACAGACTGTCGCTACCACCAATACGCAGATCGATCTGCGTCAGAGCGGCGGTGCGTTGCAACGGGTTAACTCCAGCGCCAACCTGAACAGCGTGGTGCGTGCGCTGAATGCGCTGGGTGCGTCGCCTATCGAACTGATGTCTATTTTGCAGTCAATGCAGAGCGCGGGTTGCCTGCGCGCAAAACTGGAAATTATCTGATGAACGATACGCAATCGCTGATGAATGCGGCTTTTGACAGCCGCTCGTTGAACGACCTGAAACGCGATGTCACTGCCGATCCCAAAGGGAAAGCACTGCAGGTCGCGCAGCAGGTTGAAGGGATGTTTGTTCAGATGATGCTGAAGAGTATGCGTGAAGCGTTACCGCAGGACGGCATTCTCAGCAATGAACAGACCAAGCTTTTCACGTCAATGTACGATCAGCAGATTGCGCAGGACATCGGTAAACGTGGCCTGGGCCTGGCGGATATCATCGTTAAACAGATGGAACCCGCCAAAGCCCCGGACGAGCGCGCCGGTACGGTGCCGATGAAGCTGGATAACAGCTTCATAATGAGCACCAGCGGCGCCACGCCGCTGGAGCAAATGGTGCGCAAAGCCATGCCGCGCCTGCCCGCGCCTTCGCCCACCGGCCTGCCGAGCGACAGTCGTGACTTTATTGCCCAACTGACTCAGCCCGCTCAGGCCGCCAGTCAGCAGAGTGGTATCCCTCATCACCTGATTCTGGCGCAGGCTGCACTGGAGTCAGGCTGGGGGCAACGTCAAATCCTGACCCGCGATGGAAAGCCGAGCTATAACGTCTTTGGCATCAAAGCTAGCGGGAACTGGAAAGGCGAAACGACCGATATCATGACCACAGAATATGAGCACGGTGAAGCTAAAAAGGTGCGTGCGACATTCCGGGTTTACAGTTCTTATTTCGAAGCGTTAAACGACTACGTCAAACTGCTTTCAAATAACCCACGTTATGCGGCTGTCACCAATGCACAGAGCGCGGAGCAGGGCGCCCAGGCATTGCAGGCTGCGGGCTATGCCACCGATCCGAAATATGCGCAAAAACTGATGGGAATGATTCAGCAATTCAAGAGTATGGGTGAAAAAGTGGTGAAAGCTTATAGCCAGGATTTAAGCACATTGTTCTGAGAATTGTGCCTCAAGTTTCACTTAAGCATGCCGATAATAACAGCAAGAGCCAGGCGCGCCAGCGCACGCTGGCGACCACACTGATGACAGCGACCCGTGTAGCGGGGAATGTAAGGAACCGAGATGTCCAGCATAATTAACTCCGCAATGAGCGGGCTCAGTGCCGCACAGGCCGCCTTAAGCACCACCAGTAATAACATCAGCAATTACACCGTTGCCGGCTATTCACGTCAGACGACGATTCTGGCAGAAGCCAACAGTACCCTGCAGGGAAAAAGTTATTACGGTAACGGGGTTAACGTAACCGGTGTTCAGCGTGAATACGACAGTTTTATCGCAGCGCAGCTGCGTGGGTCTTCAGCCACCTATAATGCGGCAAATACGCAGTATTCGCAGGTCTCCAATATCGACGATCTGATGTCAACCTCGACGACAAACCTGTCGAGCGCGATTCAGGGCTTCTTTAGCAACATGCAGAACGTGGTCAGTAATGCCAACGATCCTGCAGCGCGTCAGTCTTTGCTTAGCAACTCACAGGGCCTGGTCAACCAGTTTCAGACCCAGGCGCAATACCTGACCAACATGCAAGACAGCGTGAATACCAACGTGGCCTCTGACGTAGATCAGATCAATACCTTTACCAGCCAGATCTCCAGTCTCAACCAGCAGATTGCCAAACTGACAACCGGTAATGGTGCCGCTCCCAATGACTTACTGGATCAACGTGATCAGTTGGTTAATGGTCTGAATAATATCGTCGGTGTGACAGTGTCACAGCAGGATGGAAGCTACACGGTTTCCATGGCCAACGGCCTTTCTCTGGTCAGTGGCTTCCAGTCCACCAAGCTGGTGGCAATGCCATCCAGCAGCGATCTGACGCGCACCACGGTGGGCTATGTTGATCCGCAGGCTGGCAACGTGCAGATTCCGGAATCTTCCATAACCACCGGCTCACTGGGCGGGATGTTAAGCTTCCGCTCGCAGGATCTGGACCTGGCACAAAACCAGCTGGGACAGCTTGCCGCCGCCTTCACCACCAATTTCAATACCGTGCACAAGCAAGGCTATGACAGCAACGGTAACCAGGGCGTCGACTTCTTTACTATCGGCAGTCCAACAGCGCAGGGCAACAGCAAAAATACCTCTTCCGCCACCTTAACCGCGGCGTGGAGCAATACCAATGCGCTGCAGGCATCCAATTATACCGTGACTTATGACGGAACAAACTGGTCAGCCACGCGTCTGTCAGACAACACCAAAACGACGCTCACCCCCACTACTTCTGGCGGCGTCACCACGCTCAGCCTGGACGGGATGAGCCTGACGGTCAATGGTACACCAAACGCCAAAGACAGTTTCCTGGTAAAACCCGTTCAAAACGTGGTTAACGGGATGTCAGTGGCCATTACCAGCGGCTCGCAGATTGCGGCGGCGGCGGCGGCGGATGGGGAAAGCGATAACCGTAATGCCCAAAATTTGCTGGCGCTACAGGATGCCAAAATTGTCAACGGTAACGCGACCCTGTCTCAGGCCTACGGCACGATGGTGAGTACGGTCGGTAACAAAACGCAGGCCCTGAAAACGACCAGTACAACGCAGCAGAACGTGGTGACGCAGTTAACAAACCGTCAGCAGTCTGTGTCTGGCGTTAACCTGGACGAAGAGTACGCGAACCTGACGAAATACCAACAATATTACATGGCGAATGCGCAGGTTTTAAAAGCGGCCAGCACCGTTTTTGACGCCCTGCTTAGCATCAACTAAGAGCCGAGGACATCATGCGACTCAGTACAAATATGATTTTTGACCAGCAGGTTCGTGGCGTAAGTGATGCGCAATCCTCCTGGTTAAATGCAGGCAAACAGCTGTCCACCGGACTCAGAGTGTCAAACCCTTCTGACGATCCTATCGCCGCTTCCCGTGCCGTGGTGCTGTCGCAAACCCAGGCGCAGGCAAGCCAGTATGCGGTTGCCCGTACCTTCGCCGACCAGGGCTTATCCCTGGAAGAAAACACGCTGGACGGTGTGACAAACAGCATTATGAGCGCGCAGTCGATGATTGTGGCCGCCTCAAACGGCTCATTGAGCGATGATGACCGCGCCTCGTATGCGACGCAGCTGGAAGGGTTGCGTGCGCAGTTACTGAACCAGGTCAACAGCAAAGACGCCAACGGGCGTTATATCTTTGCCGGCTATAAGACCGATACACCACCGTTTGTGGATGGTGCCGGCGGCGTGACCTATCAGGGCGGAACCGACGCGATTACGCAAAAAGTCGATACGGACCGTACGATGACGATCGGTCATACCGGCAACAGCATCGTAATGTCGATCACCAGCAACGCGGTGAAAGAACCTAACGGTGGCACCAGTGAAACGAATTTATTCAATATGCTGGACGGTGCTATCAGTGCGCTAAAAGTGCCCCAAAATGGCGCGGATGATGCCACCAAAGCGACTTTTTCAGCGGCAATGGATAAAACCAACCGTGGTCTGAGCAACTCGCTTAACAACGTGCTCAGCGTACGTTCCGAAATCGGAACACAGCTGAAAGAGCTGGATACGTTGAATGCGCAGGGTGACGATCGCAAAGTGATTTATGACTCGCAGATGAGTAGCCTGGTGGATGTGGATTACACCCAGGCGATTTCCAGCTACACCATGCAACAACAGGCGCTGCAGGCTTCTTATAAGACCTTCACTGATATGTCTCAGATGTCATTGTTCCAGTTAAATTCATAAAAATTTTAGGCGTACTTTAACCGGGTGCGCTTAGTTTTTCCCATCGTCCTACAGGGACGGTGGGATTTTTTTTGTTTGCGTAATGCCTCTTTCGCAGCTCAATTAACATGGCGACCTGTGCGGAGAACCTTTGCTGCATGATTGACGCCGCGCTGCACGGATCGGGCTAATGACGCCCTGATTACATACCTCAGGATGATCCTTCCGTGGTGTTTCTGCCTGCATACCTCACCCGAAATGTCCGTTACAGACAATAAAAAACCCGGCCGGAGCCGGGTTTATCACGTCTGCGAACCGTGCTTATGGCTTGGTCGCAGGGGCCGTTGCCTGGTGGGTAGCACTATGGCCGCCCGCAGAACCCTTGCCTTCAAAATTGAAGGAAGGACGCTGCCAGTCGCTGTGACGCGCAGGCTCTGGTTGCCATGCTGGCGCAGGCGCTTTGGTCATTGGGGCTGACGCAAAGTGCTTCCAACGCGTTTCCGCATTGGCCTGGAGGGCTTCTACAGCAACGTCGCGCGCAGCCACAGGCGCATGCGGTTCGGTGATGGGTGCAACGGTTTCCTCTGCAGCAACCGGTGCATTTAACACCGCGTCAACCTGAGCTTCGGTTGTCGGGCTCACCGCCGTACCGGCCTGCTCTGCGGGCTCAACGTGCTCGTGTTGGGCAACCTCAGGCGCGGCGGTCACGTCGGACTTATGCGCGTCTTCAGCCGTAACATCGGCAGGTTGTGCCTGCTGCGCAACGGCGTCGGCGCGGGCTTCTGCAGCCGCAGGAATCACAGAGGGTTCCTGATGCACAGGGGCATCAATCGCCTGCGTGTCATCCGTATTCACCACAGTAACCGGTGTGTCTGCCTGGGGTTCAGCAACCTGTACTGGATCGGCCTGTGAAACCGGCGCCTCGTCTACGGCCGCTGCCACAGGCAGGGCGATAGCAGGTGCTGTGTCTGCATGGCTGTCGTCCTGTGCGGTTTTCACTGCATCCTGTGTGGTCTGCTCTTCGTTCGTCTGTGCGACCGGATAGCGCACCCAGACTTTGCCTGACGCCATTTCAGGTGAGGCCGATGCGGCTTCTAATGGCATAGCAGACTGTGTTGGGTAGCGTTCATCGCGGTAACGACGGCGACGCTGGCCACTGACGCGCAGATGACGCGGTGAACGACGAGAGCGACGCGGCATGTTGGCGTTATCACGCGCTTCGGTTTCGTCCGCGTCCTCGACCTGTGAGGCTTCTGCAACCGGCTGAATCTTGCGGGCTTCAACAGATTCTGCTGACTCGACGGCAGCATGCTGATGCTGAGGCTGATCATTGTTGTCACCAACGCGCACTTTTTGCGTCAGCTGACGCGGTTTGCGGCGTGGCATAGCCTGAACGCGCTCATCGTCCTGTGCTTCAGCCGCAACGGGCTCAGCGGTTTCAACGGCCTGTTCAACCGCGCTGTTCGCTTCCTGCTGGGCACGTTTCTCTTCCTGACGACGACGCTGACGTTCAGCACGCTGTTCACGACGCTGCTGCTGTTGCTCATCGCGTTGCTGGCGAGCTTCATCGCTCAGCGCCGGACGTTCATCACGCGCCTCGTTAGACTGCCCCTGACGCTTATTACGACGGTTGTCTTCACGCGGTTCACGATTGTCACGGGTTTCGCGGTTGTCCCGAGATTCACGCTGCTGGGTGGTGTCACCATTACGTGGCGTGCGCTCACGGCGGTTATTGTTACGGCGGTTGTTACGGCGATCGCCACGCTGATTGCCGTTCTCCTCACCGCTGGTTTTCTGCGGTTCGGTCACTTCAGCAACGGGCTCTGCCGTGGCAGGTGCAGGCTCACCGGCGAACATTTTTTTCAGGCCCGCCAGCAGGCGACCAACAAAGCCTGTTCCGTTGGATGGCGTTGCAGAGGCGGTTTCAGCAACCGGCGCAGTTCGCGCTTTGGTCGTTTCCGGCGCTGCTTCCGTCGGTGCCGGTGGCGCATCAGGCATCACAAATGCCGCCAGGGCCGGTTGTTCTGGACGACGACGTTCGGCATGTTCTTCTTCCGAAGGCATCGCCATTTCGGCTTCGTGCAGCTTAGGCAGGTGATAGCTCAGCGTCTGCGTTTCTTCACCTTTACGCACGCGCAACACGGAGTAGTGCGGCGTTTCCATCCGGTCGTCCGGTACGATAACCGCACGCACGCCGCCCTGGCGTTTTTCGATAGCATTGACCGCTTCACGTTTTTCATTCAGCAGGTAAGAGGCCACAGGCACCGGGACAATAGCATGCACTTCTTTGGTGTTGTCCTTCAGCGCTTCTTCTTCGATCAGGCGCAGAATAGACAGTGACAGTGACTCGTTATCACGAATGGTGCCGGTACCGCTACAGCGCGGGCAGACATGATGGCTCGACTCACCCAGTGACGGGCTGAGACGCTGGCGGGACATTTCCAGCAGGCCAAAACGTGAAATATGGCTGATCTGGATACGGGCGCGATCCTGACGGACCGCCTCACGCAGACGGTTTTCTACCGCGCGCTGATGGCGAACCGGCGTCATATCGATAAAGTCGATAACGATCAAACCGCCGAGGTCGCGCAGGCGTAACTGGCGGGCGATTTCATCTGCTGCTTCAAGGTTCGTGTTAAACGCGGTTTCTTCGATATCGCCACCACGCGTAGCGCGTGCCGAGTTGATATCGATGGCGGTCAGTGCTTCGGTGCTGTCGATAACAATCGAGCCACCGGAAGGCAGGCGCACTTCACGCTGGAAAGCGGACTCGATTTGCGACTCGATTTGATAGTGGCTGAACAACGGGATTTCGCCGGTGTAGAGCTTGATCTTGCTGGTAAAGTCCGGACGGCCCAGAGCCGCAATATGCTGACGCGCCAGTTCCAGGACCTTCGGGTTGTCGATAAGAATTTCGCCGATGTCCTGGCGCAGGTAATCGCGGAATGCGCGCACGATTACGTTACTTTCCTGATGAATCAGGAAGGGCGCAGGACGGCTGTCAGCGGCTTTCTTAATCGCTTCCCAGTGTTTCAGACGGAAGCTGAGATCCCACTGCAGCGATTCGGCTGATTTGCCTACACCTGCGGTACGGACAATCAGCCCCATACCATCAGGCAGTTCCAGTGCCGAAAGCGCTTCTTTCAGTTCGGTACGGTCGTCACCTTCAATCCGACGAGAAATGCCGCCCGCGCGCGGATTGTTCGGCATCAATACCAGATAACTTCCTGCCAGCGAGATAAAGGTGGTCAGCGCGGCGCCTTTATTACCCCGTTCTTCTTTATCGATCTGAACAATAACTTCCTGGCCTTCACGCAGCACATCCTTAATGTTTGGACGACCGTGAGCGTTGTAGGAAGCAGGGAAGTATTCGCGAGAAATTTCTTTGAGAGGGAGGAAACCGTGACGTTCTGCACCGTAGTCGACGAAAGCCGCTTCAAGGCTGGGTTCGATACGGGTGATTTTACCTTTGTAGATATTGGCTTTTTTCTGTTCGTGTCCGGGACTTTCGATATCCAGATCGTACAGACGTTGACCATCAACCAGGGCAACGCGCAACTCCTCCTGCTGAGTTGCGTTAATTAACATTCTTTTCATCGTAACGTACTCGTTATTCTTTCATGAGTGATTAAAGCTGCGGGCATAGTTACCCTGGACGAGTATCAACCGATGGCCCCGTGACTTAGTGCAATGTCGTCAACCTCACGGTTATCGACCGCGCGAGGGGCGCAAATAACGTCGGTGGCCTGTTTTTCATAAGGAACAACAGCACCAGATAGTGGAAATGCGAGAGATAATTCTGTAAACCCGTGCACTCCATCTCATGTCCAGGCCGCAACCCGCAGCCCGCTAAGTGCCTGATTTCGCATTACGTCTTACGCCATTGCTGCGTGTCTGCTCAATCCGACAAAATAACTAATTTCGCTTTTTTTCTTATCTGAATCCTCAGCTAAGAAACCTAAGCATTATTCCACTGCTAACCTTCATATAGCAAGGTGACTTTAACTGACTGATCAATTTTCTTTACATTTTAAGAACCCTGCGACAGAAAGCGCATTCAGGCTGTTGAAAATGCCAGCAATCTGATTGCTCATCCCGACGCTACGCAGAGAGTTAAGCACATAAAAAGGGGTGGCGCTATCAGGGGACACTATTTAGAATCGCCGCCATGAAAACAGAGAATCCCGGCGTACAGTTTGTCGCCATCACGGCTGAAAACGCCGGACAACGTATTGATAACTTTTTGCGCACCCAGTTAAAGGGCGTGCCGAAGAGCATGATTTATCGCATCGTGCGAAAAGGTGAAGTGCGCGTGAATAAAAAACGCATCAAGCCTGAATATAAACTCGAAGAGGGCGATGAGGTGCGCATTCCGCCAGTACGAGTGGCGGAGCGTGATGAGGACGCTGTCTCGCCCAAACTGGCCAAAGTTGCCTCACTGGCTAACGCCATCCTCTTTGAAGACGATCATTTGCTGGTCATGAACAAACCGTCCGGTACAGCCGTACACGGCGGCAGCGGCTTAAGCTTTGGTGTGATTGAAGGACTGCGCGCCCTGCGTCCGGAAGCGCGCTTTCTGGAGCTGGTACATCGCCTTGACCGCGATACGTCCGGCATTTTACTGGTGGCCAAAAAGCGCTCAGCATTGCGTTCGCTGCATGAACAGCTGCGTGAGAAGGGCATGCAGAAAGATTATCTTGCGCTGGTGCAGGGCAACTGGCCCTCGCATATCAAAGTGGTTCAGGCGCCGCTGCTGAAAAATATCCTGCAAAGCGGTGAACGTATGGTGCGTGTCAGCAGTGACGGCAAACCGTCGGAAACCCGCTTTAAAGTGGAAGAACGTTTTGCGTTTGCCACGCTGGTCAAAGCCAGTCCGGTAACCGGGCGTACGCACCAGATTCGTGTACACACCTTGCACGCCGGTCATCCCATCGCCTTTGACGATCGTTACGGCGAGCGCGACTTTGACAGCAAACTGGCCTCTACGGGGCTGGATCGGCTCTTCCTGCACGCCGCTGCGTTGACATTTACGCACCCGAATACAGGGGAAACCCTGCGTATGGAAGCGCCGCTGGATGACACGTTACAGCAGTGCCTGACGAAGCTGCGCCAGCAAAAAAACTGACGCAGGGCGGCATCACGCTCCCAGGGGATTGATGCCCGCTTCACGCAGCATCGCGCTGAGCGCGATAAGCGGTAGTCCCACCAACGCATTCGGATCGCGCCCTTCAAGCCGGTCAAATAAGCAGATGCCCAGTCCTTCACTTTTGAAACTGCCGGCGCACTGGAGCGGTTGCTCTTTCTTTATATAGTTGGTGATGTCGGCCTGACTCAGCGCGCGGAAATGCACGGTAAAAGGTTCGCAGCACTGCATCAGCCGCTGGCTGGCAGGGTGGTAGAGGGCGAGGCCGGTGTAAAAGGTTACGCGGTTGCCACTGGCAGCGCGCAGCTGTGCTTCTGCGTTCTGCGCCGTATGGGGTTTTCCGGTAATCCTGCCGTTAAGGACGCAGACCTGATCGGAACCAATGATCCAGTGATGTGGATAACGCTCAGCCAGCGCCTGAGCTTTGGCTATGGCGAGGCGCGTAACCAGATCCTCTGCGCGTTCATTTTCTAACGGCGTTTCATCTGTCTGGGGTGAATCCACTGTAAAAGGCAGGCCAAGCTTGTTCAGCAGCGCCTGACGAAACGGTGAGGTTGATGCTAAAAGAATCGATGCTGTCATTTTTTTTCAATATTGATAGCGAATTGGTGGCAGTCATTTTAAACTGTGCGCCGCACTGGATGCGAATAGTGGTTGAAAGATGCTGTCCAACGGCCTTTTTCTTTGACTCTATGTGATTACAAAGTTAATATGCGCGCCCTATGCAAAAGGTAAAATTACCCCTGACGCTGGACCCCGTCCGCACCGCTCAAAAACGCCTTGATTACCAGGGTGTTTATACCTCGCAACAGGTAGAGCGCGTGGCTGAGTCGGTCGTCAGTGTGGACAGTGATGTTGAATGTGCCATGTCGTTCGCGGTTGATAACCAGCGTCTGGCAGTACTGACGGGTACTGCTGATGTTCAGGTTACGCTTCGTTGTCAGCGCTGCAACCAGGTTTTTCCACATCATGTTCACGTAAGCTATTGCTTCAGTCCTGTTTCATCTGATGAGCAGGCCGAGGCGTTGCCGGAAGCGTACGAGCCGGTTGATGTCAACGAATTCGGTGAGATCGACTTGCTGGCGGTTATCGAGGATGAAGTTATTCTCGCGCTGCCTGTGGTTCCGGTGCACGATTCTGAACACTGTGAAGTGTCCGAGGCGGACATGGTCTTTGGCCAATTGCCTGCAGAGGCAGAAAAACCAAACCCATTTGCCGTATTAGCCAGTTTAAAGCGTAAGTAATAGGAGTAAGGTCCATGGCCGTACAACAGAATAAACCCACCCGTTCTAAGCGTGGTATGCGTCGTTCGCACGATGCGCTGACCACTGCTGCTCTGTCAGTAGATAAAGTTTCTGGTGAAACTCATCTGCGTCACCACATCACTGCGGATGGTTACTACCGCGGTCGCAAGGTTATCGTTAAGTAAGATCTTTGCTTAGCAAGGCGATACCTTGACACGTTTGACCCTGGCTATCGATGCCATGGGCGGGGATTTCGGTCCCTGCGTGACGGTGCCTGCAGCATTGCAGGCACTGGCCTCTCATTCGGAACTTATCCTTCTTCTGGTCGGAGACCCCGACATTCTCACGCCATTGCTTGCCAAAGCCGATTCCGCCCTGCTGGCGCGTTTGCAGGTTGTCCCTGCCGAATCCGTTATTGCAAGTGATGCGCGACCCGCACAAGCCATACGTAACAGCCGCGGCAGTTCAATGCGAGTGGCGTTAGAGTTGGTGAAAGAAGGGCGGGCAGAGGCCTGCGTCAGCAGCGGCAATACCGGCGCGCTGATGGGGCTGGCGACATTATTACTGAAGCCGCTGGACGGCATTAAGCGTCCGGCGTTGATGACCGTTTTACCCCACCAACATCAGGGAAAGACGGTCATTCTGGATTTAGGTGCCAACGTCGATTCTGACAGTGCGATGCTGGTGCAGTTTGCGGTAATGGGCGCGGTCATGGCCGAAGAAGTGTTGGGCATAGCGCATCCCCGCGTGGCACTTCTCAATATTGGCCATGAAGAGCATAAAGGGCTTGAAAGCATTCGCGATGCGGCGTTAAGTCTGAAGGCATTACCGCAAATTAATTACATTGGTTACCTTGAAGGTAATGATTTGCTGACCGGCAAAACGGACGTGCTGGTTTGTGATGGTTTCGCTGGAAACATCACACTGAAGACAATGGAAGGCGTGGTAAGAATGTTCCTTTCTCTGCTGAAATCATCGGGAGAAGGTGAAAAGCGGTCGTGGTGGCTGACGTTGCTGGGGCGCTGGGTTAAAAAGCGTTTGGTCAGGCGTTTCGGCCATCTCAACCCCGACCAGTATAATGGCGCTTGTCTGTTAGGATTGCGCGGGACAGTGATCAAGAGTCATGGCGCAGCAAATCAACATGCCTTTGCCATGGCGATCAATCAGGCCGAGCAGGCGGTGAGGCGGCAGGTTCCTGAACACATTGCCGCCCGTCTGGACGCTGTATTAGCCAGGAGTGACAAAGCCTAGATGTTTACCAAAATTATCGGTACGGGCAGTTATTTGCCCAGCCAGGTCCGCACCAATGCCGACCTGGAAAAAATGGTGGAGACCTCGGACGAGTGGATTGTTACCCGTACCGGCATCCGTGAGCGCCGTATTGCTGCGCCGGATGAGACTGTTGCAAGTATGGGCCACCAGGCAGCACAACGTGCCCTGGAGATGGCGGGCGTCGATGCCAATGACGTGGGCCTGATCATTGTGGCGACCACGTCTTCCAGTCATGCCTTCCCCAGCTCTGCCTGCCTGATTCAGCAGATGCTTGAAATCAAGGATTGCGCCGCGTTTGACCTGGCTGCGGCCTGTGCAGGCTTTACTTATGCGTTAAGCGTTGCCGATCAATACATCAAAAATGGTGCAGTGAAACATGCGTTGGTCATCGGTTCTGATGTCCTGGCGCGTACGCTCGATCCTGAAGATCGTGGCACGATCATTCTGTTCGGTGACGGTGCGGGCGCAGTGGTACTGGGTCAAAGTGAAGAGCAGGGCATCATTTCTACCCATCTGCATGCTGATGGCCGTTACGCCAAATTGCTGACGCTGCCTTATCAGGATCGCGCGCATCAGGATCAACCCGCTTACCTGACAATGGCAGGTAATGAAGTCTTCAAAGTGGCCGTGACAGAACTGGCGCACATCGTTGATGAGACCTTGCAGGCGAACAACATTGCGCGTGAAGAGCTGGACTGGCTGGTGCCGCATCAGGCAAACCTTCGCATTATCAGCGCCACGGCGAAAAAACTGGGCATGACCATGGAAAAAGTGGTAGTCACGCTGGATCGTCATGGAAATACCTCAGCCGCATCGGTGCCCAGCGCACTGGATGAAGCCGTGCGCGATGGCCGCATCAAACCCGGACAACTTATTTTGCTGGAAGCCTTTGGTGGTGGATTCACCTGGGGTTCTGCGCTGGTTCGCTTTTGATTGACAGGAACTGAAAATGACGCAACTTGCTTTTGTTTTCCCAGGTCAGGGCTCACAGTCTGTGGGCATGTTGACAGAACTCGCTGCCGCTTATCCGGTGGTTGAAGAGACGTTCCGTGAAGCCTCTGAGGCCCTCGGTTATGATCTGTGGCAGTTAGTGAGCCAGGGGCCCGCGGAAGAGTTGAACAAAACCTGGCAGACGCAGCCTGCGCTGCTGGCCGCTTCTGTGGCGATTTACCGTGTCTGGCAGCAGCAGGGGGGCAAACAGCCTGTGCTGATGGCGGGCCACAGCCTGGGCGAATATTCTGCGCTGGTCTGTGCGGGCGTACTGGATTTCGCGGACGCAATCAAACTGGTTGAACTGCGTGGTAAACTGATGCAGGAAGCCGTGCCAGAAGGCACCGGTGCCATGCAGGCGATCATCGGTCTTGATGATGCGGCCATTGCGAAAGCCTGTGAAGAAAGTGCGCAGGGTGAAGTCGTTTCGCCGGTGAACTTCAATTCGCCAGGCCAGGTCGTTATCGCGGGTAACAAAGATGCGGTAGAACGTGCAGGCGCGGCCTGCAAAGCGGCGGGTGCCAAGCGCGCGTTGCCGCTGCCGGTCAGCGTACCTTCGCATTGTGCACTGATGAAGCCTGCGGCGGAAAAACTGGCACTGACGCTGGAAACGCTCACCTTTAAAGCACCCCAGGTGCCGGTGATTAACAACGTCGACGTGAAAGCCGAAACGGATGCCGACGCGATTCGTCAGGCGCTGATTCGCCAGCTTTACAGCCCGGTACGCTGGACAGAAAGCGTAGAGGCGATGGCTGCGCAGGGCGTGACGCAACTGATTGAAATGGGTCCGGGTAAAGTGCTCACTGGCCTGACCAAACGTATCGTAGATGGCCTGTCTGCGGCAGCGGTGAACGATACTGCGTCATTGACTGCGGCACTTGCACAGGAATAAGAGGAAAATCATGAGCTTTGAAGGTAAAGTAGCGCTGGTAACGGGCGCGAGCCGCGGCATTGGCCGTGCGATTGCAGAAACCCTGGCGGCACGTGGTGCAAAAGTGGTGGGAACTGCAACCAGCCAAAGTGGTGCCGATGCGATCAGTGCTTACCTTGGCGATAAGGGACTGGGCCTGCTGTTAAATGTGACAGATGCCGCTTCCATCGACAGCGTTTTAGAGAAAATTCGCGCTGAATTTGGCGAAGTGGACATTTTGGTCAATAATGCAGGCATTACGCGTGATAATTTACTGATGCGTATGAAAGACGATGAGTGGCAGGATATCCTTGATACCAACCTCACATCAGTTTTCCGTCTTTCTAAGGCGGTGATGCGTGCCATGATGAAAAAGCGCATGGGACGTATCATCACCATTGGTTCCGTTGTCGGAACCATGGGTAATGCGGGTCAGGCAAACTATGCTGCAGCAAAAGCGGGTTTGATTGGCTTTAGCAAATCACTGGCGCGGGAAATCGCGTCACGTGGCATTACCGTCAACGTCGTGGCTCCGGGCTTCATAGAGACCGACATGACGCGGGCACTGAACGAAGATCAACGTTCCGGTATTCTGGCAGAAGTGCCTGCGGGTCGCTTAGGCGAAGCGCAGGAAATTGCTAATGCTGTTGCATTCTTAGCCTCTGACGAAGCAGCCTACATCACGGGTGAGACGCTGCACGTCAATGGCGGCATGTATATGGTCTGATAATCACGAAATCATTTGCATTATTTGCGTATAAAACCGCACAATAGCGTAAATCGTGGTTAGACCAGCCGGGATTTTGTTGCATCTTTTTCAACATTTTATACACTACGAAAACCATCGCGAAAGCGAGTTTTGATAGGAAATTAAATAGTATGAGCGATATCGAACAACGCGTTAAGAAAATCATCAGTGAGCAGCTGGGTGTGAAAGAGGAAGAAGTGACCAACTCTGCATCTTTCGTAGAAGACCTGGGTGCCGATTCTCTTGATACCGTTGAGCTGGTAATGGCTCTGGAAGAAGAGTTTGATACTGAAATTCCAGACGAAGAAGCTGAGAAAATCACTACCGTTCAGGCAGCGATCGACTATATCAATAGCCACAAAGGCTAATGAATATCTTCAGGCGGTCAATTGACCGCCTGAGTTTTATGTTTGCCCCACAATAGTCATTTTTTTCCCTCCCTGGAGGACGAACGTGTCTAAGCGTCGTGTAGTTGTGACTGGTCTTGGCATGTTGTCTCCTGTCGGCAATACCGTAGAGTCTACCTGGAGTGCTCTCCTTGCCGGTCAGAGCGGCATTAACCTGATCGACCATTTTGATACCAGCGCCTATGCAACACGCTTTGCAGGTCTGGTAAGAGATTTCAATTGCGATGACTTTATTTCCCGTAAAGATCAACGCAAGATGGATGACTTCATTCAGTACGGCATCGTGGCAGGCATTCAGGCCATGCAGGACAGCGGTCTTGAAGTGACCGAGGAAAATGCAGGCCGGATTGGCGCGGCAATTGGTTCGGGCATTGGTGGTTTGGGTCTGATTGAAGAAAACCATACCTCGCTGGTGAACGGCGGTCCGCGTAAAATCAGCCCTTTCTTCGTGCCTTCCACAATCGTCAATATGGTGGCGGGACATCTCACCATCATGTATGGCCTGAAAGGCCCCAGCATTTCCATTGCGACCGCCTGTACTTCTGGCGTTCACAACATTGGTCATGCGGCACGTATCATCGCCTATAACGATGCTGACGTGATGCTGGCAGGTGGCGCGGAAAAAGCCAGTACACCATTGGGTGTAGGTGGGTTTGGCGCGGCGCGTGCACTGTCTACACGTAACGACAACCCACAGGCGGCAAGCCGTCCATGGGATAAAGACCGTGATGGTTTTGTACTGGGCGACGGCGCGGGCATTATCGTACTGGAAGAGTACGAGCATGCTAAGAAGCGTGGCGCTAAAATCTACGCGGAAATCGTGGGCTTTGGGATGAGCAGCGATGCCTACCACATGACCTCGCCACCGGAAGACGGCTCTGGCGCAGCCGCAGCGATGATCAATGCGCTGCGTGATGCACAGATGACGCCTGACAGGATCGGTTACGTCAACGCGCATGGCACGTCAACGCCAGCAGGCGATAAAGCCGAAGCGCAGGCGGTGAAATCAGTGTTTGGTGAGGCTGCCAGCAAGGTTATGGTCAGCTCAACTAAATCAATGACCGGCCATTTACTGGGTGCGGCAGGCGCGGTTGAATCGATCTATTCGATTCTGGCGCTGCGCGATCAGGCGGTTCCACCGACCCTGAACCTGGATAACCCGGACGAAGGTTGCGATCTTGATTTCGTTCCTCACACTGCACGTCAGGTGTCTGGACTGGAATATACGCTGTGTAACTCTTTCGGTTTCGGTGGCACTAACGGTTCACTGATTTTCCGTAAAATCTAAACCTGGCGTTTATGATTGCTTAAAAGGCCCGCTATGCGGGCCTTTTTTCTGTCCAGCGACGAAGAGAAACCGATAAAATCACCGTCATGACAACCACGATATCGATACGGGAGACGCGGTAATGTGGATTAACGGCATCGAACAATCTCATCTCACGGCCCGCGATCGCGCCGTACAATTTGGCGATGGCTGCTTTACCACGGCCGCTATCATCAAGGGCAATATCGCGCTGTTTGACTGGCATATTCAGCGGCTACAGCAAAGCTGCGAACGCCTGTGGTTACAGAATGTTGACTGGCAGGCTCTGGCGGGGGAAATGTTGCAGGCGGCCTCGGGCCATGACAGCGCGGTGCTCAAAGTCATTATCAGCGCAGGCAGTGGGGGACGCGGTTACAGCCGTGCGGGCTGCAGCGGGCCGACGCGTATTGTCTCGGTCTCTGACTGGCCCGGGCACTATGCTGCGTTAGAAAATACCGGTGTCAGGCTGGTGGTCAGTCCGGTCCGGCTGGCACGCAACCCCCAGTTTGCCGGGCTAAAACATCTCAACCGGCTTGAACAGGTGATGATTCGTGCCCATCTTGAGCAGACAGACGCGGATGAAGCCCTGGTGCTTGACACCGAAGGTTGGGTGGTGGAATGCTGTGCGGCCAATTTATTCTGGCGGAGCGGCAACACGATCTTTACGCCCCGGCTGGATCAGGCTGGCGTTGACGGCATTATGCGGCAGAATCTGATAGCGCAAATACGTGCAGCAGGACAGAGTTGTCAGGTGGTGCAGGCGACGCTGGCGGCGCTGTTAGCCGCAGACGAAATTGTCATCTGTAATACGCTCATGCCCGTCTTGCCCGTTCGACAACTTGATGCGGTGACCTTTCATCAACGCACATTGTTTAACCAGCTACAGGCAAGCTGTAAAACGATAATGGAAGCAGAATGAGTCGAAGCAAAAAAATTATTGCGGGTGTGCTGGCAGTGCTGCTGGCGGCCGCAGGCGTCAGCTACTGGCAGGTGAAGCAACTTGCTGCCAGCCGTCTGACCCTTTCCCAGGAAACGATTTACACGCTGCCCGCCGGGACGGGCCGTGTGGCGTTAGAAGCCCAGCTGGAAAGTCAGCATATTATTCCCCACAGCATCTGGTTTGGCGCGTTGCTGAAGTTTGAGCCTGAACTGGCAAAATTCAAAGCCGGGACCTATCGTCTGGAACCGTCAATGACGGTGCGCGAGCTACTGGCGTTGCTGGCCAGCGGCAAAGAGGCCCAGTTCCCGCTGCGCTTTGTAGAAGGACAACGCCTGCAGGAGTGGCTGAGTGAATTACGCCAGGCACCTTATGTAAAACATACGTTGCCTGATGATAAGTATGCCACCGTGGCAAAGGCGCTCAGGCTGGATGAAAATCAGCTGGAAGGGAGCTTCTGCCCGGATACCTATCTGTATACCGCCAATACAACGGATATTGCGTTGCTGACGCGTGCGCATCAGCGAATGCAAAAGATGGTTGATGAAGTCTGGCAAGGCCGCATGGACAACCTGCCCTACAAGAATGAGCAGGAGATGGTGACGATGGCGTCGATCATTGAAAAAGAGACGGGCGTCAGTGAAGAGCGGGCGAAAGTGGCCTCTGTGTTTATTAACCGACTGCGGACGGGCATGCGCCTGCAGACCGATCCGACCGTGATTTACGGTATGGGCGCAGCCTACAATGGCACGCTGACACGCAAAGATCTGGAAACAGCGACGCCGTACAATACCTATATCATCAGTGGTTTGCCGCCAGGCCCGATTGCGATGCCGAGTAAGGCTTCATTGATTGCCGCCGCCCATCCGGAAAAAACCAACTACCTCTATTTTGTGGCGGATGGCAAAGGTGGACATACGTTCACGACCAATCTTGCCAGCCACAACAAGGCCGTCCAGGCTTACCGGCTTGCGTTAAAGGAAAAAAATGGACAGTAAGTTTATTGTGATTGAGGGCCTGGAAGGCGCGGGAAAAACCACGGCCCGTGAGGCCATTGTGGCAACGTTACAGGCACACGGGATTGAAGACATCGTCTTTACCCGTGAACCCGGCGGTACGCCGCTGGCTGAACAGCTCCGTATTCTGGTGAAGCAGGGCATTGAGGGCGAGCAGGTGACCGATAAAGCGGAACTGTTAATGCTGTACGCCGCCCGTGTCCAGCTGGTCGAAACCGTGATTAAACCGGCCCTTGCGCGCGGCGCCTGGGTGGTGGGCGATCGGCATGATCTCTCCTCTCAGGCTTACCAGGGCGGCGGCCGTGGGGTTGATGCCGGACTGATGCGTACATTGCGTGATACGGTGCTGGGGGATTTTCGTCCTGACCTGACGTTGTATCTGGATGTCACACCGGAAACAGGATTACAACGTGCCCGCGCTCGTGGTGCGCTGGATCGCATCGAGCAGGAGTCACTGCGCTTTTTCGAACGCACGCGTGACCGCTACCTGGCCCTGGCGGCGGAAGATGCGACGATTCGGACAATCGATGCGACGCAGCCTCTGGAACAGGTGACCACCGCGCTGCAATCCACA
Source organism: Pantoea sp. BR_17 (assembly GCF_041955125.1). Classification (NCBI taxonomy): domain Bacteria; kingdom Pseudomonadati; phylum Pseudomonadota; class Gammaproteobacteria; order Enterobacterales; family Erwiniaceae; genus Pantoea; species Pantoea sp. BR_17. The sequence continues at coordinate 59,794 of NZ_JAVAXT010000012.1, forward strand.
TTGTCTGCCTGGCTGGCGGAACAGCGGGCATGAACTGGTATCCCTGGCTAAACCAGCCTTACCGGCAGGTGATTGCACAGCACCAGGCGGATCGCGCGCATCACGCGCTGCTGGTGAATGCCATGGAAGGCATGGGCGATGATGCCCTGGTGTGGGGAATGAGCCGCTGGCTGATGTGTCAGTGCCGCGACGGACTGAAAAGCTGCGGTCACTGTCATGGCTGTCAACTGATGCAGGCAAACACGCATCCTGACTGGTACCGGCTGGAAGCCGAAAAAGGCAAAGCCACGCTCGGCATTGATGCCGTGCGCCAGGTGACGGAAAAAATGTACCACCATGCACAGCAGGGCGGGGCTAAAGTCGTCTGGCTGCCCGATGCGTCGCAGCTCAGTGATGCGGCAGCGAACGCCTTGCTGAAAACCCTTGAAGAACCGCCGGCAAACAGCTGGTTCTTTCTGAGCAGTCGTGAACCTTCGCGTTTGCTGGCGACGCTGCGCAGCCGCTGTATGGTGTTAACGCTGGCACCGCCAGACGAAGCCCACAGTCTGGCATGGCTCAGAAAGCAGGGAGCGTATGACGAGTCACACTTACTGGCTGCGCTGCGCCTGAGTGCGGGCGCGCCCGGTGCCGCCCTGGCGCTGCTGGATGAGCGAGCATGGCAGGCAAGGCAGGCACTCTGTGATGCCCTTGCCAGCGCCCTGCAACAGGACATCCTGCAACTGCTTCCAGTACTGAATACTGATAACCCAGGCACGCGCATAGGCTGGCTGCTGGCGTTGATACTGGATGCCATCAAGTGGCAGCAGGGTGCGACACAGTGGCTGATCAATGTGGATCGTCAGGATGTAGTGGCGATGCTGGCGCAGCATTTCTCGCAAACGGCGCTGAACAACAGCGCTCAGGACTGGATGCGCTGCCGCGAAACGCTGTCAGAGGTTGCGGCAGTGAATCGTGAACTTTTGTTAACTGACAGGCTACTGAGCTGGGCGGACAACCTGAAGCCCGCAGTACCCGGCTGACTGAGAAAACTATGTTTATTGTTGATTCCCACTGCCATCTTGATGGCCTTGACTATGAAAAAAACCATCAGGATCTTGATGACGTGATCGCCAAAGCGGCAGCGCGCGACGTCAGGTTTATGCTGGCGATTGCCACAACGTTACCTGGCTTTAGCACGTTAAAGGCGCTGGTAGGCGGTCGCGAAAATATCGCACTCTCCTGCGGTGTACATCCGCTGAACCAGGAGGAACCTTACGATGTCGACGAATTCCGTCGGCTGGCCGCCGATCCACAGGTGGTGGCCTTGGGTGAAACCGGACTGGATTATTATTACCAGCAGGAAACCAAAGCGCAGCAGCAGCACTCGTTTCGCGAGCATATCCGTACCGGGATCGCGCTGAACAAGCCGATCATCGTGCACACGCGTGATGCGCGTGAAGATACTCTGGCGATTCTGCGTGAAGAACAGGTTGAACGCTGCGGCGGTGTACTACACTGTTTTACGGAAGATCAGGCGACAGCGGCGAAGCTGCTGGATATGGGGTTCTACATTTCTTTCTCAGGGATCGTGACGTTCCGCAATGCTGAGCAGATACGCGAGGCGGCACGCTATGTTCCCCTTGATCGTATTCTGGTTGAAACCGATTCGCCCTATCTGGCACCTGTACCTTATCGCGGCAAGGAGAATCAACCGGCCTATACACGCGATGTAGCGGACTATCTGGCGGTACTGAAAGGCGTGGATATCGAGACGCTGGCGGCAACCACCACGCAGAATTTCTCCACGCTTTTCCATATCCCCATGAGCCGCCTCGGCGCCTGACAGTTAGTTTATTTCAGGCTTTGTAATAAATACGAAATATCCGCTGCTGACTCTGTTTTTGTCCAACAGAGTCAGAGGATTTCGCTGAAAAAATAGGCGGTTATGCACGTATGTTTACCCGTCTGAGCGCTCTGGTTTGCGAAACGTGATAGCCGTCAAAGTAACGAGGCGTAATTTATTTTACCCTTCGTAATAAATCAAAATGGCGGATAACGTCAACCGGTAAAGAACCTCCCTCTTTACCACGCGCACTGCGCGAAAAACGCACTCATATTCAGGAGTTTCACGTTATGTTCAAAAACGCTTTTGCCAACTTACAAAAAGTTGGTAAATCGCTCATGCTGCCGGTGTCGGTTCTGCCTATCGCCGGTATTTTATTAGGAGTAGGTTCCGCCAATTTCAGCTGGTTACCTGTGGTCGTCTCACATGTTATGGCGGAAGCGGGCGGCTCGGTCTTTGCGAATATGCCGTTGATTTTTGCCATCGGTGTTGCGCTGGGCTTCACCAATAACGATGGCGTTTCGGCCCTGGCGGCGGTAGTGGCTTATGGCATCATGGTGAAAACCATGGCCGTGGTGGCACCGTTAGTGCTGCATCTGCCTGCGGCAGAAATTGAGGCCAAACACCTGGCGGACACCGGTGTGCTGGGCGGTATTATTGCCGGCTCCATCGCGGCTTACATGTTCAACCGCTTCTATCGCATCAAGCTGCCTGAGTATCTGGGCTTTTTTGCGGGCAAGCGCTTTGTGCCGATTATTTCCGGTCTGGCGGCTATCGCGATGGGCCTGGTACTGTCATTTATCTGGCCGCCGGTCGGTTCAGCGATTCAGGATTTCTCACAGTGGGCAGCCTATCAGAACCCTGTGGTCGCTTTTGGTATTTACGGCGTGGTTGAACGTGCGCTGGTGCCATTTGGTCTGCACCACATCTGGAACGTCCCTTTCCAGATGCAGATTGGTGAATATACCAATGCGGCAGGTCAGGTCTTCCACGGCGATATTCCGCGCTATATGGCGGGTGACCCAACCGCAGGTAAACTGTCGGGGGGCTTCCTGTTTAAGATGTATGGCTTACCTGCGGCCGCCATTGCGATTTGGCATTCGGCAAAACCAGAAAACCGGGCGAAAGTGGGCGGCATCATGATTTCGGCTGCACTGACCTCGTTCCTGACCGGGATTACCGAGCCGATCGAATTCTCGTTCATGTTCGTTGCGCCTGTCCTGTATGTCATCCATGCGATCCTGGCCGGTCTGGCGTTCCCGATTTGTATTCTGCTCGGCATGCGTGATGGCACCAGCTTCTCTCACGGACTGATCGACTTTATCGTTCTGAGTGGTAACAGCAGCAAAATCTGGCTGTTCCCGATCATCGGGATGATTTATGCGGCGGTTTACTACACCGTGTTCCGTGTGCTGATCGTTAAGCTGGATCTGAAAACGCCAGGCCGTGAAGACAGCGCCAGCGAGCAGTCGTCATCAGCAACCGGCACCGAAATGGCGGGCAAACTGGTTACGGCGTTTGGCGGTAAAGATAACATTACCAACCTGGATGCCTGTATTACCCGTCTGCGCGTCAGCGTGGCGGATGTCAGCAAGGTCGATCAAACAGAACTGAAAAACCTGGGTGCACGCGGTGTGGTCGTGGCAGGTTCAGGGGTTCAGGCCATTTTCGGCACCAAATCTGATAACCTGAAAACCGATATGGATGACTATATCCGTAAAATGTAACAGGCCGTAGCGTACGTTTTTGCCTTTCATAAACAGCGTTGAGTTCCGACTCAACGCTGTTTTTTTATGGCATGACATAACGGCATGACGGCGATAACCTGTTTTGGGCTGGCTTTAGCTGGCCTGACGCGTCACAAATTTAGAGGTCGTCTGCAACAGCAGATCGGACAACCGTTGCAACTGAGCTGTGGCCGCCGCCGTTTCTTCAACCAGTGCCGCATTCTGCTGCGTATCGCTGTCCATCTGCGCCACGGCAATGCCGACCTGTTTCACGCCGGTGCTCTGCTCATGGCTTCCGGTGCTGATTTCGGCAACCAGATCGTTAACGCGATGAATCTCTTTCACCACCGCCTTCATGGTCTCGCCCGCCACGCTGACATTATTCACCCCGGTTGCTACCCGCGAGTGGCTCTCCGTAATCAACGCTTTGATTTCCTGAGCCGCCACGGCACTGCGTTGTGCCAGACTGCGAACCTCACCGGCTACCACAGCAAAACCCCGTCCCTGATCGCCCGCCCGGGCCGCTTCGACCGCCGCGTTAAGCGCCAGGATATTGGTCTGAAAAGCAATGCCGTCAATCACGCTAATGATTTCCCCTATCCGGCTGCTGCTGTCCTGGATAGCGTGCATGGTCTCTTCTACATCCGAGACGGACTGGCCGCCGCTGGCCACAATCTGAAACGCGTGTTTGACGACATCATTGGCCACCCGCGCATTATCTGCATTGCTCTGTACTGCCGAAGAGAGCTGTTCCATTGAGGCGCTGGTTTCTTCCAGTGCAGATGCCTGAGACTCGGTACGGCGTGACAAATCCTGCGTGCCGTTGGCGATTTCTGCGGAGGATTTTGCCACCTGCTCAGCGGCGTCCTGAACTTCACTGATCAGATCGCGGATGTGCTGACGCATCACAGACAACTGAAAAATCAGGCTGGAGGTATCACCGGGTTTTGTTTCGTTGTGCCCGTGAAGGTCACCACGCGCAATCAGTCCCGCCATGTGGACCGCCACTTCCGGTTCCGCCCCCAGTTGCTTCATGACGGAGATAAAAATCAGCGTACCGAGTACGCCGCCGGCGAGGAAGGTCAGACCGATTAACAGAATGAGCGTGAACGAGGTACTGTCTATGTGGGAAACATTGTCATCAATGACCTGATGCACAGAGGCGTTGTAAATCTTCACGGCCTCCAGCAGCGGATCTCTGACAGCGACGTGCAGACGGTCGGTGTGCGTGGCAATTTCCTTCAGGGCGCCCGGAATGTCGTTATTGTTCGCCAGCGCATAAACCCGCTGCATAGAGGCCAGATAGTCCGGCCAGGCCTGCAACACTTTTTGCGTAATCGCGACCAATGCGGGATCCTGGGACTGTTTCAGAAAATCCACTGCGGTCTGGACCGACTGCTGTGATTTTTGGTTAAATTTTACCGTATTTTGACGGGATTCGGCCGCGGTGACGTTGCCACCCGGAAAAACATACGCATAGCCCCGACGAAAGTGGGTCGCCATTTCGCGGGCCGCCACGTTCATCATCTGAACCGGTTCAAGCCGCGATGTGTATAACTGCTGTTCTGACGCCGCCAGTGTTCTGAGAGAATGAAGACAGATAACGGCAATAATGACCATGGCGATGAGGAAAAAAGCGGTGAGAAAAATCAGTCGGTGTGACAGTTTAACGCGTTGTAAGAATCGCATAATTAACATCCTGTTTAACGGTTAATTGTAATCGTTTTCATTCAGGCACGTTATTGCGCATCAAGATTTAACGGCCTGAAGCGGTGTAAAACGCGACGTGCTCGGGATCAAACTAATCCGACACGTTATTTATAGTTTCGGCAAGAAATGATAGGGCTTTAATGATCAAATGTTGCAACCTTTTGCTGTTACCCCCGCTCAGTAATGCAGGGACTTAAGCAACGCCCGTCACGCTGTGGATGAGCCGACTGTTGGGGTCAACAGTGCGTAGAGCAGAAAGGGCTGTTGTTGCACGGAAAGACAGCGGGTGATATCCGTCAACCCGGCCAGGACAGCAGGGGAGCGGAGACTGTGGCAACGACCCAACGTTTGCAGGGCTGCTGCGCGTGAAAACCAGAGATACGTGATCGTTTCATTACCCGGCAGGTCGCAGGAAAGGAGACGATACTGACTGTGGGGTGATAAAAATGGAAAGGCCCGTTTCGTGCCCTTACAAGGGCGGAAATGCGTTAAACACCGCCACTTAATGTAAGAAAGAGCGGCGCGAGGTTGAAAGAAAACGAATTTCTCCCGCATACTGAGAGATTATCTACCCAGGCTAAAGGAACTGCTCTCTATGGCTGAAGAAACGATTTTCAGTAAAATCATCCGTCGCGAAATTCCCGCCGACGTGGTTTATCAGGATGAACTGGTCACGGCGTTTCGCGATATCTCGCCTAAAGCCCCCACGCACATCCTGATTGTCCCTAACATTCTTATCCCGACCGCCAACGATGTTGAGGCGGCACATGAGCAGGCGCTTGGCCGGATGTTCACGGCGGCGGCGAAGATTGCGCGTGAAGAAGGGATTGATAAAGAGGGTTATCGCCTGATCGTCAACTGCAATCAGCACGGTGGTCAGGAAGTTTACCATATTCATATGCATCTGGTAGGCGGTAAACCGCTTGGTCCGATGCTGTCACATTGATCCCTGAAGGGGACTTTGCTATGCGTTCATGGCTGACAGGACTGGCCGTTTTGCTGAGTCTGACCGGTTGCAGTAGTGATAAACCGATGATCAATACGTCTCAGTCGCTGGTGATGGAATCATCCGTGCTTTCAGCGGGCATTATTACCGATGAGCCCACGCTGGATGACCACGACGGTCAGAAACGTGCCAGCAGCATACTCTACAATCAGCGTGAAACGCCGGTTGTGGTGCACTATCGTTATTACTGGTACGACGATAAAGGGCTGGAAATAACGCCGCGTGAACCCGCGCAGATTGTCACGGTGCCGCCTGACGGCAGCGTCGCTGCGGTGTCGCAACTGGGTAACCTGACGGCCAGCAAGGTTCGTCTCTATATCTATCTCTGAGGACTGTTACGTGATTCGCAGTGTTAATCGTATTGGCGCACTGATGATGGCGCTTATTCTTTCGGGCTGTGTGTTGAAACAGCAGCAGCCTGCCCCCGTGGAACAGCAAACTCAGCCCGAGGAACAGACTCAGCCCGTTCCTCAGCCTGAGCCGCAGCCGGTTCCTCAGCCTCAACCCGTTCCGCAGCCGCCAAAGCTGGTGACAATTAACTGGGATGCCACCGTACAGCCGCTGGTCGCCCAAATGGTGCGTGCCGCAACTGTGCAGCCGGGCAGCGTGCTGTTGGTAGATCGTATCAAAAACAACACCAACGGTTCACTCCAGTCGGAGAAGGCAACCAGTGCCATTCAGACGGCGCTGAACAACAATGGTAAGTTCAGCCTGGTGTCGCCGGAGCAGCTGGCGCAGGCCAAACAGGCGCTGGGGCTTTCGCCGGACGACAGTCTTAACTCACGCAGTAAAGCGATTGGCCTGGCGCGTAACGTTAACGCCCAGTATGTGCTTTACAGCACGGCGAAGGGTGACGTCAAAACGCCGACCATCCAGATGCAGCTCATGCTGGTGCAGACGGGCGAAATTATCTGGTCGGGCAACGGTGTCGCCCAGAATTAATACCGCTTTTTTACAGCTGATTCAGGCTACAACGGGTGAGCAGCCGGTCAACCTGACCTCACTCGCGGGCTTAACCGGGCAGAGTTGTCGCATCCTGACCGCACAGGGACGCTATCTTCTCCGCCCGGCACCGCATCCCGCGATACCGTTCGTTAATCGCCAGCGCGAGCACCGTGTGTTGCGCAAGTTGCAGCCCAGCGGGCTGGTGAACGCGCCGCTGGCGGGTAACCGCCATGGCCTTATCCTGCCCTGGCAGGAAGGTGAGGTGCTGGATGAGGCGGGTTTTCGTGCACAGCGGTACGAGGTGATTACGCTCCTCCAGCGGCTTCATCACCAGCCGCTGACCGGTTATCGTGTCGTGCTGTTACCCCTGCTGTGGCAATACTGGCAGCAGTGCCAGCAGCGTCAGTATTGCTGGCTGCGCCAGCTAAAACGGCTGACAGAGCAGGGTGAGCCGCGTCCGTTGCGCCTTGCCCCGCTGCATATGGATGTTCATCCTGCCAACCTGATCCAGTCATCGCAGGGGCTGCATCTTATCGACTGGGAATATGCCGCGGACGGGGATGTGGCGCTGGAGCTGGCCGCCGTCTGTTTAGCCGTGCCGGATCAGCAAACGGGTTGGCTAACCGACTATGCTGAGCGGATGCAGTTACCGCTGGCTTCACTTCAGCGTCAGGTTCGTCGCTGGCAACCATGGCTGCACCTGCTAGTGGCCAGCTGGTATCAACTGCGCGCAGAACAGAGTGGCGATGCCCAATTACAACAGCTGGCTCAACAGAGCTGGTCACAGATTTAACGGCTTTGCGCAGAGGCGCAGAGAGACAGGATACAGGTTATGACAACACGTTTTCCCGGCCCACTCATGCTGGACGTTGAGCGTTTCGAGCTGGATGCCGAAGAGCGCGACATACTGCGCCATCCGCTGGTAGGTGGCGTGATTCTTTTTGCCCGCAATTACCACGATCCGGCGCAACTGGCCGAGCTGGTCCGTCAGATCCGCGCCGCGTCGCACACTCGTCTGGTTGTGGCCGTCGATCAGGAAGGTGGGCGGGTACAGCGTTTTCGTGACGGCTTCACCACACTACCGGCGATGCAGTCATTTGCTGCGCTCCACGATATGAGCACGGCAGGGGAGTTGGCCCAGCAGGCAGGCTGGCAGATGGCCGCCGAAATGATAGCGATGGATATCGACATCAGCTTTGCGCCGGTGCTGGATATCGGCCACATCAGTGCGGCCATTGGCGACCGCTCATTTCACGCGGATCCGCAGATCGCCCTCGCGATAGCGCGCCGCTTTATTGCCGGTATGCATGAGGCGGGAATGAAGACGACCGGTAAGCATTTCCCCGGTCATGGTGCGGTCAGCGCAGATTCCCATAAAGAAACCCCGCGCGACAATCGCCGTGAAGCCGAGGTGCGTGAGCACGATATGGCCATTTTTCGTACGCTGATTCATGAACAGGCGCTGGATGCCATTATGCCTGCCCATGTGATCTACAGCGAAGCGGACCCGCTTCCTGCCAGCGGATCACCCTACTGGCTGAAAACGGTGTTACGCCAGGAACTGGGCTTTAAGGGCGTGATTTTCTCTGACGATCTCTCCATGGAAGGTGCCGCCGTTATGGGCAGCTATGCGGAGCGTGCGCAGCAGTCACTGTCTGCCGGTTGTGACATGGTTCTGGTTTGTAACGATCGCAAGGGCGCCGTCAGTGTCATAGATAATTTGACCCTGATCGAAGCGGAGCCAGTCATGCAGTTGTATCATCGTGGAACCCTGAGCCGGGAGAGCCTGAAAGCGAGTCGCCGCTGGAAAGACAATGCGCAGCAGCTCAGTGCGCTACAGGCGCGCTGGCTGGCACATAAAGCCGCGTTATAGCCATCAGGTTGCCCGGCGCGACAGCCATAGAGGATAAACATGATTATTTATCTGCACGGTTTTGACGCGACGAGCCCGGGCAACCACGAAAAAGTGTTGCAACTGCAGTTTATCGATCCTGATGTCAGACTCATCAGTTACAGCACCCGTCATCCTAAACATGACATGCAATTTCTGCTGAAAGAAACGGATAAGATGCTGGGCCTCAGTGATGATCCCCGTCCGCTGATCTGCGGAGTCGGCTTAGGAGGCTACTGGTCCGAGCGTATTGGTTTTTTATGCGGTATCCGTCAGGTCCTGTTTAATCCCAACCTCTTTCCCTTCGAGACCATGGAAGGCAGGATTGATCGTCCTGAAGAGTACCTGGATATAGCCACCAAGTGCGTCAGCGATTTTCGCGAGCGTAATCGTGACCGCTGCCTGACCATTTTAGCGCGTCATGATGAGGCGCTTGACAGCCAGCGCACCGCGACGCTGCTCCAGCCTTATTACCCCCTTATCTGGGACGAAAGCGAAAGCCATAAGTTCCGGAATCTCTCGCCCCATCTCCAGCGAATCAACGCCTTCAAAACCACCGTGTAACACAACGCGGCAACCGCACGATGCCGGGCTTTATGCCAGGAACAGTCTGCTAAATTTGATGTACATCAATTTTCTGAGGCCCATCCGGGGCCGTCATGGTATTCTGCCTTCAGATAGCGATGTTATGTCGCCAACCCTATGTTTATTAAGGTTTAATTTAACCATTGATTAACTTTTGGTTCACAATTTGAGGGGGTCCTTGTTGACTGCATCTGTTAAGAAAATTGTTATTGTTGGCGGCGGTGCCGGCGGGCTGGAAATGGCCACGCAACTGGGCCACAAGCTGGGGCGTAAAAAGAAAGCCGAGATCATTTTGGTCGATCGCAACCACAGTCACTTGTGGAAGCCGCTGCTGCATGAAGTCGCTACCGGATCGATGGATGAAGGGATTGATGCGCTGAGTTATCTGGCGCATGCCCGTAATCACGGTTTCCAGTTCCAGCTGGGTTCGCTCACTAACATCAACCGCGAAAAGAAAGTGATTCAGCTGGCCGAAGTGGTCAATGCGCAGGGGGACGTATTAGTGCCCGAGCGCGAACTGGCCTACGACACGCTGGTGATGGCGCTGGGCAGTACCTCAAACGACTTTGGGACGCCGGGCGTCAAAGATCACTGCATTTTTCTTGATAACCCGCACCAGGCTCGCCGTTTCCATAACGAAATGCTCAACCTGTTTCTGAAATTCTCGGCCAGTGAAGGGGCGCTGGAGAAGGTCAATATCGCCATCGTCGGGGGCGGAGCAACAGGCGTTGAGCTGTCGGCGGAGCTGCATAATGCCGTGAAGCAACTGCACAGCTATGGCTATAAGGCGCTCGACAGTGAAGCGCTGAACGTAACGCTGGTGGAAGCGGGCGAACGTATCCTGCCAGCCTTACCACCGCGTATTTCGGCGGCGGCCCATCAGGAACTGTCAAAGCTGGGTGTTCGCGTGCTGACACAAACGATGGTCACCAGCGCAGATAAGCAGGGCCTGCACACGAAGAGCGGCGAATTTATCGAAGCCGATTTAATGGTCTGGGCAGCGGGCATCAAAGCGCCTGATTTTATGAAAGGCATCGGTGGACTGGAAACGAATCGCATTAATCAACTGGTGGTCAAAGACACGCTGCAAACCACGCTGGATGAGAATATCTACGCTATCGGCGACTGCGCCTCCTGTGCCTTGCCGGGTGGCGGATTCGTGCCACCGCGTGCGCAGTCAGCTCATCAGATGGCGTCCTGTGCGCTGGATAACATCCTGCTGCAGTACCGGGGCAAACCGTTGAAAGCCTACGTCTATAAAGACCACGGCTCGCTGGTGTCGCTGTCGCGCTTTAGTACGGTAGGAAGCCTGATGGGCAACCTGATGCGTGGCTCTATGATGATTGAAGGGCGCATCGCCCGTGTTGTCTATATCTCCCTGTACCGCATGCATCAGGTCGCTCTGCATGGCTATATCAAAACTGGCCTGATGATGGTGGTGGGGAGCCTGAACCGGGTGATTCGCCCCCGGCTGAAACTGCACTAAGAGTACGGGGCGGATTCGCCTGACTTCGCCACCGGTGCTGTTCCGGTGGCGAAACCCGCGCACGATTTTACGCTGTCATTCCTGTTCAGAACTCTCCGAAAACGTGGTAGTACCACTGTTGGCGCGATTTTCTTCCCAAATTCCGATATTGCAAAAGCTTTACATCTGTAAAACTTATCTCAACCAAACGGCGAGTCGCGCACGCCGGTTCTGCCAGTGCTGTGAGGGATATCCAGCGGCAGGAATGCGCGGTAACACTTTCAGGAGGAACTTCCTGTGAATAAATCAATGTTAGCGGGTATCGGTATTGGCGTGGCAGCGGCACTGGGTGTTGCCGCCGTAGCAAGCATTAACGTGTTTGACCGCGGTCCTCAATACGCACAGGTGCTGTCAGCAACACCAATAAAAGAATCTATCAAACAACCGCGTCAGGAATGTCGTAACGTGACGCTGACGCATCGTCGTCCGGTTCAGGATGAAAACCGTATCGCCGGTTCAGTACTGGGTGCGGTAGCGGGCGGTGTGCTGGGTCATCAGTTTGGCGGCGGTCGCGGACGCGATGTCGCAACGGTAGCCGGTGCGCTGGCAGGTGGTTATGCCGGTAACCAGGTTCAGGGCGGCCTGCAGGATCGTGATACCTACACGACGTCTGAACAGCGTTGCAGAACCGTATACGACAAACAAGAAAAGATGCTGGGTTATGACGTAACCTACAAGATCGGCGACCAGCAGGGTAAAATCCGTATGGAAAACGATCCGGGTACGCGTATTCCGGTTGACCGTAACGGACAATTGATCCTGAACGGCGACAAGGCTTAAGGGCAAAGCTTGCCGCATTGCGGTCACACAGCACACATAACAAAAATGATAAGCGCATCTCCGGATGCGCTTTTTTTTGCTTATCCGAACGCTAAAGTGCGCAACCGAACGATAGCCTCTTCCAGGCTGCTCGCCGTGCGTGGCTGACCTTATGCATCAGATCCCCGCTGCCCGGTAAATATGGCTGCGTTAAAGCGGCGGCGTCAGGCTGACATTTTCATTCACGCGATTCACAGACAGTCACGTCAGGACAGTTTTTGTAACACATTACTTGCTGGATTTTTACATATTTAGAACAAAGTGCACAGTCAGGGAAAGAGCATTACGCTTAATTACTCTTTCTTATCAAATGCATTGAGAAAGCAGGCTAACCGTTGATAACAAAACCGGTTTGCTTCGGTGCAAAAGTAAAAGGGAACAGTTCAATGCGTGATAACACCTCAGTCGAGCACAGCACGGTGCGCAAGATGGCATGGCGGCTGATGCCGCTGTTTACGGTAGGCTATTTTCTGGCGTCCCTGGACCGCGTCAACGTCGGCTTTGCGGCATTACAAATGAATGGCGACATCGGCTTATCCGCTGCCGCATACGGCCTGGGTGCAGGGCTGTTTTTCTTTGCCTACTGCCTTTTCGCCGTGCCCTGCAATATGGTAATGACAAAAGTGGGCGCAACCCGCTGGCTGTCTGCCGTCATGATTGCATGGGGATTGCTGGCGGCGGGCATGTCAATGGCGCAGGGCCCGGTATCTTTTTATCTTCTCCGGTTTTTACTGGGGATCGCGGAAGCCGGCTTTTTCCCGGGCGTCATTTATTACTTTACGCTTTGTTTTCCCAAACGTTATCGCGGACAAATGGTGGCCATCCTGATGATGGCACTTCCGGTGTCCAGCGTGCTGGGTTCACCACTGTCCGCCGCACTGCTTAATTTCGATGGCCTGATGAACCTGCGTGGCTGGCATTGGTTATTTATCCTTGAAGGTGCGCCGGCTGTCGCGCTGGGCTTCCTGACTTTTCTGATGTTGCCGAGGCAGCCTCTGGAGGCTAAATGGCTGAGCCCGCAGGAAAGCAGCTGGTTACGTCATACGATGGCGGAAGAGCAGAAAAGTACCGCCCCGACAACCCCGCGCGTCAGCCTGTTCGCCACGTTGTTCAGTCCGCGCGTGCTGCTGCTGACGCTTATTTATCTGGGCGGAACCGCCGTTACCAATGGTCTGGCATTATGGCAACCTCAAATCATTAAAACCTTTAACCTGAGCGTTATTCAGATTGGCTTAGTCAATGCCATTCCGTTCGCGGTGGCGAGCCTGGCGATGTATCTGTGGGGACGTCACTCTGACCAGACAGGCGAGCGTCGTCTGCACACCGCTTTTCCGTTATTGCTGGGAGCGACCGGTCTTGCGGCCAGCATGTATGTTACCCATCTCTGGCCGATGCTGATGGTGCTTTGCCTGACCATTACCGCAGCGTCGATGATTAAGGGCCCGTTCTGGGCGATGGCAACCGAGATGATTCCCGCCAGCGCGGCGGCTGTGGTCATCGGGCAAATCAATGCCCTTAATAATCTGGGCGTGTTTGTGGGTACCTGGCTAATTGGCTTAATTCGCACCAGCACGGGGAGTTTTACCTACGCGCTGACGCCCCTGATGCTGGTCACGTCCTGTGCCTGCCTTGGCGCGCTGTTGATTGGCCGACGTCAGTCACCGCGTGATCCGCATAAAAAGCCTGTCTGACACCACGGCATGAATACACGCTCCTGATGAAAAGCGTGGCGGCGGAAACAGGCGCATGATACGCACTTCTCAGCCAACCATAAAAAAAGCCGCCGTAAGGCGGCTTGTCAGCTGCATGAATGCAAAACGATGAGCGAGTTTAAGACGCGACCTGATTTTCCAGTAACTGGTTCATAAATGACTGCACCCAGTCCATGCGCACCTTTCGTTCCGTCAGCTCACGGGTAAAGCGTAACCGTGTCGGACCTTCCAGTTTCCACTGCTTTGCATCTTTCTGCAGCAGACCAATCAGCCAGGCCGGATCGACACTGTTCTGCGGAGCAAAATCAAAATAACCGCCTTTGTCGCTGGCTTCAATTTTGCGCACGCCCACCGCTCGCGCTTTCATGCGCAGCACGGCGATGTCCAGCAGATTACGCGCCGGATCGGGTAACAGACCGAAGCGATCGATCATTTCCACCTTCAGCTCCTGCAACTCCTCTTCCGTTTCGGCACTGGCTACGCGTTTATACAGCGATAAACGGGTATTCACGTCCGGAATAAAGTCTTCCGGCAGCAGGGCAGGCATGCGCAGTTCTACTTCGGTCTGATTACTGGTGAGATCTTCCAGCGAAGGCTCGCGACCGGCTTTCAATGCATCGACCGCATTTTCCAGCAGTTCCATGTACAGCGAGAAGCCCAGGGTTTCCATCTGACCACTTTGCTCTTCACCCAGCAGTTCACCGGCACCCCGAATTTCGAGATCGTGCGTAGCCAGCGCAAAGCCTGCCCCCAGATCTTCCAGGGAGGCGATGGCTTCCAGACGTTTTTGCGCGTCGGTCGTCATGGCTTTGGGATGTGGGGTCAGCAGCCAGGCATAAGCCTGATGGTGCGACCGGCCCACGCGACCACGCAACTGATGTAGCTGTGCCAGCCCGAAGTGATCGGCCCGTTCAATAATGATGGTATTCGCCGTCGGAATATCAATGCCGGTTTCGATGATGGTGGTACATACCAGAACATTGAAACGCTGATGATGGAAGTCATTCATCACCCGTTCCAGATCGCGTTCGCGCATCTGTCCGTGACCAATGGCAATGCGCGCTTCCGGCACCAGTTCCGCCAGCCGCTGCGAGGCTTTCTCGATATTTTCGACATCGTTATACAGGTAATAGACCTGACCACCGCGCAAAATTTCACGCAAAATGGCTTCGCGAATCACTAAGTCGTCGTATTCCCGTACAAAGGTTTTTACCGCCAGACGACGCGCGGGTGGCGTGGCGATGATGGACAGGTCGCGCATCCCGCTCATGGCCATATTCAGCGTACGGGGAATCGGCGTGGCGGTCAGCGTAAGGATATCCACATCGGCGCGCATCGCCTTAATGCGCTCTTTATGACGCACGCCAAAGCGGTGTTCTTCATCGACGATCAGTAAGCCCAGATCGTGCCACTTAATGTCGCTCATCAACAGCTTGTGAGTGCCAATCAGCACATCAATTTTGCCTTCGCTGGCCTCCTGCAAAATCTGATTCTGCTCTTTGGCGCTACGGAAGCGTGACAGCATTTCGATGCGCACCGGCCAGTTAGCGAAGCGGTCACGGAAATTATCGTAATGCTGCTGAGCCAGCAGGGTGGTGGGAACCAGCACCGCCACCTGCTTGTTGTTCTCCACCGCCAGGAAGGCCGCGCGCATGGCAACTTCGGTTTTACCAAAGCCCACATCACCGCACACCAGACGATCCATGGCCAGCGGCTGGCACATGTCACTTAACACGGCATTGATGGCCTGGGTTTGATCGGGTGTGGTTTCAAACGGAAAACTTTCGCAGAACAGTTGATACTGCTCACGGTCATGTTTGAAGGCAAACCCGGCCTTGGCGGCACGCTGAGCATAGATATCCAGCAGTTCAGCGGCCACGTCGCGCACTTTCTCCGCCGCTTTCTGCCGCGCGCGCGACCAGGCATCGCTGCCCAGTTTATGCAGCGGTGCATTTTCGTCGGCACCGCCGGCATAACGACTGATAAGATGCAGGGAGGAAACCGGGACGTACAACTTGGCGTCATTGGCATAGGAGAGCATCAAATACTCTGCCTGAATGCCGCCGGCTTCCAGCGTGGTCAGGCCGATGTAGCGTCCGACGCCGTGTTCAAGGTGCACCACAGGCTGGCCTGGATGCAGTTCCGCCAGGTTGCGAATCAGGATGTCCGGATTAATGGTGCGGCGCGTATCCTGGCGGCGGCGGCTGATGCGTTCGCCCAGCAAATCGCTTTCACAGATGAAAGCCAGCTTCCCCTGCGTATCCACAAAGCCACGCTCGCTGGCACCGATCATCAGACCATACTGTGCCTCACGGGCCTCGCGCAGATGACGAATGGGTTTCGGCCGTACTTTAATGCGCGCCAGCAACTCCTGCAGGCTTTCACGGCGGCCTTCGCTTTCCACAGAAAACACCACGTCGCCGGTAAACTGTTCCAGGAACTGACGTAAATGATCCAGCGGCGCTTTCGCCTGCGCCTGAACGGACAGATCGGGCAGGGATTCATAGCCCAGGTTGGTATTGGCGGCCCTGGCCGGCAGCACCTCATGGGTCATACGGATACGCGGCCAGGCTTTGAGTTCCCCCATTAAGGCATCCGGGCGCAGCCACAGCGTGGTCGGCTCCAGCAGCGGGCGCATGGGATCGACACGGCGGTTTTCGTAACGCGCATTCGCATCCTGCCAGAAGCGCTCGGCACTGCCTTCCAGATCGCCACAGTTCACGATCAACGTGTTGTCAGGCAGATAGCTAAACAGCGACGGTAACGGCTGGTCGAAGAACAGCGGTTGCCAGTATTCAATACCGGCCGGCAGGGTGCCTTTGCTCACCTGCTGATAAATATGCTCTGCCTCACGGCGCACATCAAAGTTTTCACGCCAGCGGCTACGGAACAGTTCAATGGCTGTTTTATCGCTGGGAAATTCATGGGCCGGCAGCAAATTAATGGCGGGAACGGCTTCCAGCGTTCGCTGGCTGTCGACATCAAACAGGCGCAGGCTGTCAATCTCGTCATCAAAAAAATCGATACGGTAGGGCTGATCACTGCCCATCGGGAACAGATCGAGCAGGGCGCCGCGTGTGGCGTACTCGCCGTGCTCCATTACCTGATCGACATGGCGATAGCCGGCCTGTTCAAGCTGGTCGCGCAGGCGGTCGCGTGACAGTTTCTGGCCCTGCTGCATCACCAGCGCATGACCGTGCAGGTAGCTGTGAGGGCAAACGCGCTGCATCAGCGTGTTGACCGGCATAATCAGCATGCCGCGTTGCAGCGTGGGTAACTGATACAGGGTGGACAGACGTGCCGAGATAATATCCTGGTGGGGTGAGAAGCTGTCATAAGGCAGCGTTTCCCAGTCCGCAAGGTGGGTAACAGGTAAATCGGTAAACTGACGAATCTCGTCCAGCAGACGCAGAGCGGTTTGCGTATCGGGTGTAATCATTAACACCGGACCTGCATGGCGCTCAGTGATGCTGGCACACTCAACCGCGTGCGCAGCGCCAGTCAGCTGACCGAGCAGGCGTTGGTCGCCTGATTTCACGGGCAGGGTATAGCGAGTCGGTTCGGACATGTGATCTCGAGGTTGCTCCATTTTTACCAGGGCGTCATCATTCCATAATACGCCATGGGGATCACCTCTGCGGCAGATTTTTTCTGCCGCTTCGCCTGAAGCAGGCGATGCAGAAGGGTTGCTGTGTGTAAATCTTTTTTGCGAACAGGGCTCGCAGGAAAGTGAATCGGGTACATCAGAGTCACGGTCATAGCCGTCACCGCTTTACCCGAATAAGTATACCGATGTGGGGCGTGGATGATCGTACGATAAACATCATCTTTGTGGCTTAATCCTGTGCATCAAACCGTCTGCTAACCTATTCTGATACAACTTTGCAGCAGACTCAGAGGGTTAGAGGTTTCATAAAGTGCACAGCTCCTTTATCATCCTCTCTACTTATTTTCCAGCAACTGCACATTGGATACCATGTATCAACCTGTCGCGCTATTTATCGGTCTGCGCTACATGCGCGGAAGAGCAGCGGATCGTTTCGGTCGCTTTGTCTCCTGGCTCTCCACCATTGGTATCACGCTTGGCGTGCTGGCCATGATTACTGTGCTGTCTGTGATGAACGGTTTCGAGCGCGAGCTTGAGGGCAACATCCTGGGCCTGATGCCACAGGCGCTGATCACCAGCAACACGGGCAGCATCAATCCGCAGCAATTCCCTGCCTCTGCACTCAAGCTCAATGGCGTTGACCGCATCGCGCCGCTGACCACCGGTAATGTGGTGCTGCAAAGTGCACACAACGTCTCAGTCGGGGTGATGCTGGGGATCCAGCCGGACGAAAAGGATCCCCTGACGCCTTTTCTCGTTAACACGCCGCAAAGCGTGTTACAGCCCGGTCAGTATAACGTCATCCTGGGCGAACAACTGGCCTCGCAGCTGGGCGTGAAACGGGGTGATCAGATCCGCCTGATGGTGCCGTCCGTCAGCCAGTTCACGCCCATGGGGCGCGTGCCGAGCCAGCGCCTGTTTACCGTGGCGGGCACGTATGCGGCTAACAGCGAAGTTGATGGCTATCAGATTCTGGTTAACCAGCAGGATGCGTCGCGCATTATGCGCTATCCCGCGGGCAATATTACCGGCTGGCGTCTGTGGCTGGATAAGCCGCTTGAGGTTGACAGCGTGAGCCAACAGGCTCTGCCCGCGGGCATGGTCTGGAAAGACTGGCGCGAACGCAAAGGGGATTTATTCCAGGCCGTGCGTATGGAGAAAAACATGATGGGGCTGCTGCTGAGCCTGATCATTGCCGTTGCGGCCTTCAATATCATCACCTCGCTGGGCCTGCTGATCATGGAGAAGCAGGGTGAAGTGGCCATTCTGCAAACCCAGGGATTAACCCGTCGTCAGATTGTCGCCGTTTTTATGGTGCAGGGTGCCAGTGCCGGGATTATTGGCACGTTGCTCGGGGCGCTGCTTGGCGTCCTGTTAGCCAGCCAGCTTAATAATCTGATGCCGGTCATTGGCCTGTTTTTGGACGGTGCCGCGCTGCCTGTGGATATTAATCTGTGGCAGGTGGTGACTATCGCCTTCAGCGCAATGGTGATTGCGCTGCTTTCTACGCTTTACCCTTCATGGCGCGCTGCCGCCGTACAACCCGCTGAGGCTTTACGCTATGAGTAACTCTCCTTTGTTGCAGTGCCGCGACCTGTGCAAACGCTATCAGGAAGGCAGCGTACAGACCGACGTACTGCGCAACGTGAATTTTGATGTGCAACCTGGTGAACTGATGGCGATTGTCGGCAGTTCAGGGTCAGGAAAAAGTACCCTGCTGCACCTGCTGGGCGGCCTGGATACGCCCACTGCGGGCGATGTGGTGTTTGACGGGCGTTCGCTGAACAGCATGTCTTCTTCTGATAAGGCCGAACTGCGTAACCGCGAACTGGGCTTTATCTACCAGTTTCACCACCTGCTGCCCGACTTTAGCGCGCTGGAAAACGTCGCGATGCCGCTGCTGATTGGCAAAACCGCTAAAGGCGAAGCCCAGGCACGCGCGCGGGAAATGCTGGCCGCCGTCGGGCTGGAACACCGCGCCGCCCATCGTCCGTCTGAACTGTCTGGTGGTGAGCGTCAGCGCGTGGCGATTGCCCGTGCGCTGGTGAATCGTCCCCGCCTGGTCATGGCTGATGAGCCCACCGGTAACCTGGATGCCCGCAATGCGGATGCCATTTTTGAACTGCTGGGGGAGCTGAATGTGCGTCAGGGCACGGCGTTTCTGGTGGTCACCCACGATCTGCATCTGGCAAAACGCATGACGCGTCAGATGGAAATGCGCGACGGCCAGCTCAGCGATCAGATTATCCTGGCGGGAGCGGTCTGATGGGATCGTCGCTATCACTGTTACTGGGGCTGCGTTTTAGCCGTGGCCGTCGTCGCGGCGGCATGGTGTCGCTGATCTCGGTGATTTCCACCGTGGGCATTGCACTCGGCGTTGCGGTGCTGATCATTGGCCTGAGCGCCATGAACGGCTTCGAGCGTGAGCTGAATAAACGCATTCTTGCCGTGGTCCCGCACGGTGAAATCGAAGCCGTTAATCAGCCTTTTCAGCGCTGGCAGTCATTGATCGCGCCGATTGAGCAGGTGCCTGGCATCGCGGCTGCCGCGCCCTATGTCAACTTTACCGGCCTGATTGAAAGTGGCGCGAAGATGGAAGCGTTGCAGGTGAAAGGCGTGGATCCGGCACAGGAGCCACGGCTGAGTGCCTTACCTTCTTTTGTCACCGACAATGCCTGGTCATCCTTTGCGGCAGGGAAACAACAAATCATCCTCGGTGGTGGTATCGCAAAGGCGCTCAACGTGAAGCAGGGCGACTGGATCACCATCATGATCCCGAACAACGACGGTGAGAATAAGCTCCTGCAACCCAAACGTATTCGCCTGCAGGTGAGCGGTATTTTGCAGCTGAGCGGAATGCTGGATCACAGCCTGGCTCTGGTGCCGCTGGCGGACGCGCAGCAGTATCTGGATATGGGTGACAGCGTGACCGGCATCGCGCTGAAGATGAACGATCCCTTCCAGGCGGCCAAACTGGTGCGCGCGGCGGGTGAAGTAACGCACGCTTACGTGTATATCAAAAGCTGGATTGGCACCTACGGTTATATGTACCGTGATATCCAGATGATTCGCGCCATCATGTACCTGGCCATGGTGCTGGTGATCGGCGTCGCCTGTTTCAACATTGTGTCGACACTGGTGATGGCCGTTAAAGACAAGAGCAGTGATATCGCCGTTCTGCGGACGCTGGGCGCAAAAGATGGCCTGATTCGGGCAATTTTTATCTGGTACGGCCTGCTGGCAGGCCTGCTGGGCAGCGTGAGCGGCGTGGTGGTCGGTGTACTGGTGGCGCTGAATCTGACATCGCTGATGAAAGGTCTTGAAACGCTGACCGGTCACCATTTGTTAGCCGGCGATATCTACTTCATCGACTTCCTGCCGTCTGAATTGCACTGGCTGGACGTGTTTTCAGTACTGATTACCGCTATTGTGCTAAGCCTGCTGGCAAGTTGGTATCCCGCACGGCGCGCCAGCCGCATCGATCCGGCGCGTGTCCTGAGTGGACAGTAGTCGTACCAGACAGCGCCGTTCATGCTGCGCTGTCGGCCCTGTTCTTTAGATTGTCGGGCCAACTGGCCCAAACTTTGTTGATTGACCTGCGGACGTTTTACTCACCGCACCAGGAGACTTTATGCGTACACCTCGTCGCCGTATACGACTTGCCCGCCTGAAGAAAACACGCAGGAAAGTGCATCAGCGCTTTCGCCAGCGTATTTTCGAACGCGATCGTCAGGCCGAACTGGCGGCGCACCCGTTGCCGCGCATCGTCGTGTTAACGGGGGCAGGGATATCCGCCGAATCCGGTATCAGGACCTTTCGTGCCGCGGACGGATTATGGGAAGAGCATCGGGTTGAAGATGTCGCCACGCCAGAAGGTTTCCGACGCGATCCGGCGCTGGTGCAGCGCTTTTATAACGCGCGGCGTCAGCAGCTTCAGCAGCCCGAGATCCAGCCCAATGCCGCGCATCTGGCGCTGGCAGAACTGGAACAGGTGCTGGGCGACAACTTTTTCCTTGTCACGCAAAATATCGATAACTTGCACGAGCGCGCGGGCAACAGCCGTGTGCTGCATATGCACGGCGAATTGTTAAAAGTGCGCTGTGCCAGTAGCGGACAGGTGATCGACTGGCAGGAAGACGTCACGGAGAACGACCGGTGTACCTGCTGTCAGTTTCCCTCTGTCCTGCGCCCCCATGTCGTCTGGTTTGGCGAAATGCCGCTGGGTATGGAAGACATCTACCAGGCGCTGGAACAGGCCGATCTGTTTATCGCCATCGGCACCTCAGGCCACGTGTATCCCGCGGCGGGCTTTGTTCATGAGGCAAAGCTGCAAGGCGCGCATACGGTGGAACTGAATCTGGAGCCCAGCCAGGTGGGCAATGAGTTTGCCGAAAGTCACTACGGGCTCGCAAGTGAAGTGGTTCCCGCCTTCGTACATAAGCTGTTGCACGGGCTGCACAAATAATCTTGTGTGTGATGCCACCGCACACCTGAAAGAAAACACTTTCAGCAGTAAGACGGTCGCGCCACACGCCGGCCTCAGGGTTTACGGCAGCCCAGCGGCGGCAGGGAGTCAGGCCGCCTGTTGATGCACGGGTTAACGGCCTGCGTGCGGTTTCCGAACGGCATGCGGCTGTTGCCTGCCTCCTCTCATCCTCAGTCGCGTTAAACTCCGCCGCCGTATGATTAAGCGCAGCCGGATGCTTCCTGGGGCGCATCACATCGGCATCACAAAGGTTACAGGTGCCCGAAACGGCTGTGCGTGTTTGCCTTATTAATATTTCTGTCTGCTGACACAAGAGCCTGTCAGCAAAGAAAAGGGCCGCGATAGCGGAAAAAAACGCGCCCCGGTTTTGACTCTGAATCTGGCTGATGCAGGGCAGGGTTGCGTTAACCGCCGCAAAAACCAGCGATTGCCCGTTTTTTTATGCTGTCTGGCGTGCGGAATATGCCCCGGCAGCCTTAACCTGAACGATAATGATTTGACGCAACACGATGTCTTGCCGGTTTATCAATAATGACCGGCGGTAAATTTTAAGGATGGCATATGAAGCAACTATTAGAACGCTTTTTGCGTTATGTGGCAGTAGAGACGCAGGCAAAACCGCAGGCACGTCAGGTGCCCAGCAGCGAAGGTCAGTGGGTACTGGCCCGCCAGTTGCAGGAAGAACTGCTGGCCCTGGGTTTTGTGGATGTCAGCCTGAGCGATCACTGTTGTGTGATGGGCACACTACCGGCCAATGTGGACTGGCCAACGCCGGTGGTGGGCTTTATTTCGCATATGGATACCTCACCGGATTTCACCGCGAAACATGTTAATCCGCAAATCATCGAAAACTACCGGGGCGGCGATATCGCGTTGGGCAATGGTGATGAAGTGCTGTCACCGGTCATGTTCCCCGTGTTGCATAAGCTTATCGGTCACACCCTGATCACCACCGATGGCAAAACCCTGCTGGGCGCGGATGATAAAGCGGGCATTGCCGAGATCATGACGGCCATGGCCAGACTGGCGGAAGGCGATATTCCGCACGGTGCCATTCGCGTTGCCTTTACCCCAGACGAAGAGATTGGGCGGGGCACGTCGCATTTCGATGTTGAAGGCTTTGCGGCTGACTGGGCCTATACCGTCGACGGCAGCGATCTGGGCGAATTTGAATACGAAAACTTCAATGCGGCCTCGGCGCTGGTGAAAGTCGTGGGCAACAATGTTCATCCCGGGTCTGCGAAAAATGTCATGGTCAATGCGCTGGAGCTGGCGACGCGTTTCAGTGCAGCGTTGCCTGCGAAAGAGAAGCCGGAATGGACAGACGGTTATGAGGGCTTCTTTCATCTGCACCAGATGAAAGGCACGGTTGAGCACGCTGAGCTGCACTACATCATTCGTGATTTTGATACCGAGGCGTTTGAACAACGCAAACGCACACTGCAGCAAATTGCGGATGAGATCAATAAAGACCTGCATCCCGGCTGTGGTATTACGGTAGAGATCAGCAACAGCTACCGCAATATGCGCGAAAAAGTCGAACCTTTCCCGCACATTATCGATCTGGCCTTGCAGGCGATGCGCGACTGCGGCATCGAGCCGGTGGTGAAACCGATTCGCGGCGGTACGGACGGTTCGTCCCTGTCATGGAAAGGATTGCCCTGTCCAAACCTGTTTACCGGGGGCTATAACTACCACGGCAAGCACGAGTTTGCCTCGCTGAACATCATGGCGCAGTCTGTCGACGTCATCGTTCGCCTGGCAGAACTGGCCGGTCAGAAGAAAGGTTAAAACAACGTCTCCTCGTCCGGGCAGGGCGAGGAGACGGCGTAAACGGATGGGAACACCACTTCTCCAGCGGTTTATTCAGCGCCGAAATACCAGTAACCCGCGTTAATCAGCCCGGCAATCTGCGCCAGCACGGCCGGATCGTCAAGAGCCTCCCCCAGATCATCCAGGGTAATTTCATCGCGATGTGCCAGCACTGACATCACGCGCGGATCGGCGCATTCGACGCGCTCGCCGTTGATATAAATCGCATCGCCCAGCGTCAGGACGCGTAATCCACCCAGACGGGACAATACATCGCCCTGTTGCAGCGCATCATAGATTTCATCGGGCTGATAAGGCGGTTCCGGTGGCGCAACGTCAAGTTCGTGGCGTGATTGTGAAATAAATTCGCCCAGCCACTGCTCAAAATGCGCAGGCTGATTCACCACATCCAGCATCACCTTGCGTAAGCCTTCCACTTCTTCAGGCAAAATCAGCGACGGGCAGTCGCGCGAAGGCACATCGGGATCGGTATAACGCAGGCTGCCCAGCTCGTTGGCCAGCGCATAATCGGCGAAGCCGCTGATGAGTTCACGTCCGCTGGGCGCGCGGAACCCTACAGAGTAGTTCAGCGCATTTTCGAGGGAGTAGCCTTCATGCGGGAAACCCGGCGGAATATAGAGAATATCGCCCGGTTCCATTTCTTCATCGATAATGGCGTCAAACGGCTCGACCTGCAGCAGGTCAGGATGCGGGCAGTGCTGTTTCATCGGCACTTTTTCGCCGACGCGCCAGCGGCGGCGGCCGGTGCCCTGAATAATAAACACATCGTACTGATCGAAATGCGGACCCACGCCGCCGCCGGGCACGGAGAACGAGATCATCAGATCGTCAATGCGCCAGTCCGGCAGAAAGCGGAAAGGGCGCATCAGTGCGGCAGAGGGCTCATGCCAGTGATTGACCGCCTGAACCAGCAGTGACCAGTTGTTTTCGCCCAGGTGATCGTAGCTTTCAAATGGACCATGGCTGACCTGCCACTTTCCGTTTGGCTGGCTGACCAGCCGACTGTCGACCTCATTTTCCATGGCTAAGCCCGCCAGTTCATCCGGCGAAATGGGATCGATAAAATTTTTAAAGCCACGCTTCAGCACTACCGGGCGCTTTTGCCAGTAACGCTGAATAAAATCGGGCCAGTTGAGATCGAGCTGATAATCCATAAAGAAAGTCCGCTAAGGGCTGAAAATACCTGCAAGTATAACAGCCCGCAGCCTGAACTACTCGCGGCGATGTTCCATTTCCTGACGCTGAAATACGACTTCCATGCGCGCACCGCCTAACGGGCTGCTGGAGGCGATGACATTACCGGCGTACTGCTCAAGGATATCTCGCACCACGGCCAGCCCGAGCCCCTGGCCTGGTCGCATGGTGTCGACGCGCTGTCCCCGCACGAAAATCAGGTCGCGCTTACTTTCCGGAATGCCCGGACCGTCATCATCAATATAGATGTGCAGCGCATCTTCGGTCTGATGAGCACTGACCTCAATAAATTCCAGACAGTATTTGCAGGCGTTATCCAGCACATTGCCCATCACTTCCATAAAGTCGTTCTGATCGCCAAAGAAGGTGATTTCCGGGGAAATATCCAGGGTAATTTCCACCCCTTTACGCTGATACACTTTATTCAGTGCCGAGCACAGGCTGTCCAGTAAACCCGATACCGAATGCAGATCACGCTGCAGGGGATTATGATCGGCCTGCATGCTGGCACGGTGCAGGTAATAACCGACCTGCTGAGAAATGCGGCTGATCTGCTCCAGCATCACCGGCTCGGCCTGTTCGATGGTTAACTCTTTTCCGCCGCGCAGCGAACGCAGGGTACTTTGCAGGACCGCCAGCGGTGTTTTCAGGCTGTGGGTCAGGTCGGCCAGCGTCGTGCGGTAACGCGTGTAACGTTGACGCTCGTTGGTCAGCAACAGATTGAGGTTACGCACCAGCGAACGCAGCTCCTGCGGGGGCTTATCGTCCAGATTTTCACGCTGTCCGGTTTCCAGTTCGCGTACCTGAAGCGTCAGATGCCCAATCGGCCGTAAACTCCAGTGCGCCGCCAGCCAGAGCAGCGGGACAATTAAAATCAGGTTAGCGGCCAGAACATAGCTGAACCATGACCAGACCACATCGGAATGCTGTAGCTCTTGTGGAATGGTATCGACCACCACAATGGTCAGGGCGGGCAGGTTGGTGGTGGCATCGTAGCGGTTGACGGCAACCGAATGGGTAAACGTATCCTGATCGTCATCGTCGTTATCATCCCACGCATGAAGCTGCTGCTGTGCCGTCAGATTGTCGCCCATGGCGGCCCGGCTGGTGCTGTTGTTGGTATCAATCTCGTAGAAATCAGGTTTTAACAGCCATTCGGGTTGAATCTTCTCACGAATTTCCGGCACATCACGCTGCTGCCAGAGCAGCTTGCCGTGTTCATCATAAATAAATACCAGGGTGGGGAAATTAAGCATGGTGCGCTCGGGCTGCGCAATTGTCAGCTTATTATCTTTCCACTGTGCCAGGGTAAAAAATAAATTGCTCTCGCCTCGCATCACACGATAGGTGTTTTTATCAAAACTCACCACATAGCCAATCACGGCGACCATGCCATAAGAAAGCGAGAGAATGAGAACGATGGCTGCGGAGGCCAGTAAAAAGCGTGTCCGCAGCGAAATAGGGCGATAACGTTTAAGCCAGGACATCATCAGAGATCAAAGCGGTAACCCTGGCCGCGAACGGTAGCGATAACTTCGTCAGAATGCAGCGCGAGGATTTTTTTGCGCAGGCGGCCCATTAATACATCGATCGTGTGGCTTTCACGCAATTCGGCATCGGGATACAGCTGCAACATTAATGAATCTTTACTCACCACTTTGCCCGCATTACGAATTAAGGTTTCCACGATGGTATATTCAAAGGCGGTCAGCTTAACCGGGCTTTCATTCACCGTCAGTTCGCGACGCGATAAATCGACCTGAAACGGCGGCATGGCAATAATTTGCGACGCATGACCACTGTTGCGGCGCATTAATGCCTGGAGGCGTGCGGCAACTTCTTCAATATGAAACGGTTTTGTGACGTAATCATCCGCACCGGCTTCCAGCGCTTCGACTTTCGCCTGCCAGCCTTCACGGGCGGTCAGCACCAGAATAGGCTGACGCACGGCATCATTGCGCCAGCGACGAATTAACGACATGCCGTCTTCACCGGGTAAGCCCAGATCGACCAACGCGATATCAGGTAAATGTTCCTGGAGAAAATAATCGGCTTCTTTGGCATCTTCAGCAGCATCAACCTGATGACCCATTTCTCGCAGTTGTACTGAAAGATGGTGGCGCAGCAGGGCATTATCTTCCACAACCAGAACACGCATAGGATTTCCTTAGCATCAGATCGAAACGAATTTAAATAAGTATAAGCGAAATGAATTAAACAGCAGGTTAACGCAGACCGGCGGGAACCGGTCTGCAGAAGGGATATTATTTCAGATCATCAACCATTTGAATCGCACGGCCAAGATAATTTGCCGGGGTCATCTGTTTTAAACGGGTTTTTTCTTCTTCAGGCAGCGCCAGGCTGTCGATAAAGGCCTGCATACCTGCGGCGTCAACACGTTTACCGCGGGTTAGCTCTTTCAGCTTCTCGTACGGTTTTTCGATGCCGTAACGGCGCATCACGGTCTGAATCGGCTCGGCCAGCACTTCCCAGTTGTGATCCAGTTCATCCAGCAGGCGCTCGCGGTTCACTTCCAGTTTTGAAATACCTTTTAAGGTGGCCTGATAGGCGATCAGCGCATAGCCTACGCCGACACCCAGGTTACGCAGCACGGTAGAATCGGTCAGATCACGCTGCCAGCGGGAAACCGGCAGTTTGCTGGCCAGATGCTGCATGACCGCGTTGGCCAGGCCCAGATTGCCTTCCGAGTTTTCAAAATCGATAGGGTTTACTTTATGCGGCATGGTCGACGAGCCGATTTCGCCCGCAACGGTTTTCTGTTTGAAGTGGTTGAGTGCCACATAGCCCCAGATATCGCGATCAAAGTCGATCAGGATGGTGTTAAAGCGGGCGATACAGTCAAACAGCTCGGCAATGTAGTCGTGCGGCTCGATTTGCGTCGTATAGGGATTCCAGGTGATGCCCAGCGAGGTAACAAACTCTTCACTCAGCTGGTGCCAGTCGGCTTCCGGGTACGCCGCAATGTGCGCGTTGTAGTTGCCCACGGCGCCGTTGATTTTGCCCAGCACTTCAATCTGCGACAGCTGAAGCAGTTGACGTTCCATGCGGTAGGCGACGTTGGCCATCTCTTTACCCATAGTCGATGGCGTAGCGGGCTGGCCGTGCGTGCGAGACAGCAGGGGAATATCACGGTATTCCTGCGCCAGGCCTTTTATGGCGGCGATCAGCTGCTGCCAGTAAGGCAGAATGACATCGCGGCGTGCTGTTTCCAGCATCAACGCATGGGACAGGTTATTAATGTCTTCAGAGGTGCAGGCAAAATGAATAAATTCCGACACTGCATGCAGGGCGGGCACATCCGCCACTTTTTCTTTCAGGAAATACTCAACCGCTTTCACGTCATGGTTGGTGGTGCGCTCAATGGTTTTGATGCGTGCGGCGTCTGCTTCGCTGAAACGGGCGACGATCTCGTCAAGGAAAGCGTTTGCGTCAGCATCAAATGCAGGAACTTCCTTGATCTCTGCGGTCGCAGCCAGTTTTTGTAACCAGCGAACTTCAACCTCAACGCGGAACTTCAGCAAACCAAATTCGCTGAAAATTGCGCGCAGCGGGCTGACTTTATCGCCGTAACGACCATCGACAGGTGAGACGGCGGTCAGAGAGGATAATTCCATCAGTGCAACTCCTGATTCATTTAACGGTGTTTGCCTCACTGACTCAGTAAGTCAGTGGCAGGCGGGATAAAATCGATTTGGCTTCGCGCAGTAAACGCTGGCGCGAAAACATCAGCTGCAGTCGGCCTCCGCCAACCTGTTGCCACAACACGGCGGCACGAATGCCGGCCAGCAGCGTGGCGCGAACTTTACTCTGTAGCAGGGAATTCTGTAGCACTGCCGGCGATCCGGTTACCTGAATACGTGGGCCGAGCGGGCTAATCACATCGACATAAATGCCCGCCATGGCGCTCAGAATAGTGTCGGATTCCAACGTGTAATGCGCCAGCTGACGATCGAGCTGGCTGATACGCTGGGCCAGGGTGTTCATAGCCTGCTTGTTCGCATTGAGCTTGCGCTCCAGTACCATCAGGCTCAACGTGTAACGGGTCAGTTCGGCACCAGCGCCCTGACGTTGCGTGCTGTTCAGCACGGCCATCAGGGTTTCCAGCCCCAGGCGCAGGTTGGCTTCGTTGTTACCAAATACCGCCAGGGTCGAGGGAGGATTCAGGTCCAGTACGCTGCGCAGTGACACCGCCAGCGCCTCCGGCTGACAATGTCCCTGATTGGCTAACTGCTGCACCAGATGGGCCGCCTGGCAAATGCCCGCCAGTGCAAAGGTAATGTCCTGATAGTTTTTTGCCACGGTTACTCCTGTTTACGCGTTATTCCCACCGGTATTATGCGGCAACCCAAGGCAAACGTTCTTCGATGATACCGCCACCCAGGCAGACTTCATCAAGGTAGAACACCGCAGACTGACCCGGCGTGACCGCAGCAACGGGCTCATCAAACCGGACTTCAATTTTATCCTCGCCGTGCGGGATAATTTCGCAGGGGATATCGGTCTGACGGTAGCGGGTTTTCACCGTACAACGCAGCGGTGCGGTTAGCGGCTGACGATCAACCCAGTGTAACTGCTGGGCAATCAGACCCACTGACATCAGTCGGGGATGGTCGCCGCCCTGCGCCACGATCAGGCGGTTGCGCGCCACATCTTTATCAACGACGTACCAGGGATCGTCTTTGCTTTCTTTAAGACCGCCAATGCCCAGCCCTTTACGCTGGCCGAGCGTGTGATACATCAGGCCCTGGTGCTCACCCACAACCTGTCCGTCGACGGTTTCAATTTCACCCGGCTGGGCAGGGAGGTAGCGCGCGAGGAATTCGGTAAACTTGCGTTCACCGATGAAGCAAATGCCGGTGGAGTCTTTTTTCTTCGCCGTCACCAGCTCAAGTTGTTCAGCGATGCGACGCACTTCAGGCTTTTCCAGCTCGCCGACCGGGAACAGGCTCTGCGCGATTTGCTGGTGGCTGAGTGTGTAAAGGAAATAACTCTGGTCTTTGTTACCATCCAGACCGCGCAGCAGGTGGCTGCGGCCATCGATATCCTGACGGCGGACATAGTGCCCGGTGGCGATGAAGTCTGCACCCAGATCCTCTGCGGCAAACTCCAGAAACGCCTTGAATTTGATTTCTTTATTACACAGGATATCGGGATTGGGAGTGCGGCCCGCTTTGTACTCTTCCAGGAAGTGTTCAAAGACATTGTCCCAGTACTCTGCCGCAAAGTTCACTTTGTGCAGTTTAATACCTAACTTGTCGCACACGGCTTGCGCATCCGCCAGATCGTCAGCGGCGGTACAGTATTCCTCGCCATCGT
Source organism: Pantoea sp. BR_17 (assembly GCF_041955125.1). NCBI lineage: Bacteria > Pseudomonadati > Pseudomonadota > Gammaproteobacteria > Enterobacterales > Erwiniaceae > Pantoea > Pantoea sp. BR_17. The sequence goes on from NZ_JAVAXT010000012.1 coordinate 89,993, forward strand.
CTTCCTCCCAGTTCTTCATGAACAGGCCTTCAACCTGATAGCCCTGCTGTTGCAGTAACCAGGCGGAAACGGAAGAATCGACGCCGCCGGACATTCCGACGATCACTTTTTTCTGGCAGTTATCAGACATCACAAGCTCGCAAAACAGTAAAACAGGCGGCGCATTCTATCACGCTGAACGCGGGTGCGCACCTTCATGAAACGGCCAGTTGAACGGGCTGATCAGGTCGAGCGGATAGCGTACGCCCTGTTGCCAGCGGCGTACGCTTTCGGCAACCAGGGGCGAACGCAGGTTAGAGGCCGACAGAATCTGCTCTGGCGCGACCCACCAGCAGCAATCAATGTCGCTGTCCTGCGGAGCCGTTGGCTGGATATCGTCCAGATCCACGCCAAACAGAAACCGCACAAAAGGCGTATTATCCGGGGCGATCCACTGGTTTATGCCGATAAAATACTGCATTTCGGCCCGAATGCCGGTCTCTTCAAACAATTCCCGTGATGCGGCTTCATGCAGCGTTTCATCGGCTTCAAGATGACCGGCAGGCTGATTCCAGGTGGCGATGCCGTTGACGCGTTCTTCAACGACCAGTAATGCACCCCGAGCCTGAACCAGGCACGCGACGGTGACATGCGGTTTAAACATCGATCCTCCTGAATTGTTAACTTAAAGTTATGGAAATGATAATGGCAGTCAGTCTTGTGCGCTGATATCGCGCCAGGCACCCGGAGCCAAATTGCCCAGAGTAAACTCGCCCATGGCATAGCGCACCAGACGCAGGGTTGGAAAGCCAATATGGGCCGTCATACGTCTGACCTGACGGTTACGACCTTCAAAAAGCGTTATTTTCAGCCACTGTGTTGGAATGGCTTTGCGCTCGCGAATCGGCGGCTGGCGCGGCCACAACCAGTCGGGCTCAGCCACTTTTTCGACGCCAGCCGGTAACGTCGGGCCATCTTTCAGATTAACGCCATCGCGCAAAGGTTGTAGATCGCTTTCCTCAGGCGCGCCTTCCACCTGCACATAGTAAATCTTGCCGGTGCGCTTGCCGGGCTGCGTCAGCGCCGCCTGTAGCGGGCCATCGTTAGTCAGGACCATCAGTCCTTCGCTGTCGCGATCGAGTCGGCCCGCCGCGTAAACGTCACTCACGTCGATAAAATCTTTGAGGGTGCGGCGGCCAGCTTCATCGGTAAATTGCGGCAGAACATCAAAGGGTTTGTTGAACAGAAGCACGCGGCGGACGGCAGGCGGCGATGACGCCTTGCGATGCACAGGACGTGTTTGTCGGCTGAATCGTTTATTTGGATGAGAAGTCTGATTAGTTTTTCGCATACGCTTTGCAGTCTGGAACATTCAGCGCATTATAACGCGAAATTGCGGTGATTGGCGTGGCGTGAATATTCAAGTAGTATTGACGCGCATCTTACAAATCATTAACAAAAAATCGCTCGAAGGAGAGGTTAATGGAAAGCAAAGTAGTTGTTCCGGCGGAAGGTCAGAAAATCACCCTGAATCAAGGTAAACTGGTTGTCCCAAATAACCCGGTTATCCCTTACATCGAAGGGGATGGTATCGGCGTTGATGTGTCACCAGTGATGCTGAAAGTGGTTGATGCCGCTGTGAAAAAAGCCTACAACGGCGAGCGTAAAATCTCCTGGATGGAGATTTATACCGGTGAAAAATCGGTTGAACTCTACGGTCAGGATGTCTGGCTGCCGCAAGAAACCCTCGATTTAATCAAAGAATACCGCGTAGCGATCAAAGGCCCACTGACCACGCCAGTTGGCGGTGGCATCCGTTCTCTGAACGTTGCGCTGCGTCAGGAACTGGATCTGTACGTTTGCCTGCGTCCGGTGCGCTACTACACCGGTACACCAAGCCCGGTAAAACGCCCTGAAGACACGGATATGGTGATCTTCCGCGAAAACTCCGAAGATATCTATGCCGGTATCGAATGGAAAGCGGGCACGCCAGAAGCGGATAAAGTCATCAAATTCCTGCGTGAAGAAATGGGCGTGAAGAAAATTCGCTTCCCAGAAAACTGCGGTATCGGTGTTAAACCGTGTTCGGAAGAGGGCACCAAGCGCCTGGTCCGTGCAGCAGTGGAATACACCATCACTAACGATCGTGATTCACTGACGCTGGTACACAAAGGCAACATCATGAAGTTCACCGAAGGCTCCTTCAAAGACTGGGGTTACCAGTTAGTGAAAGACGAGTTCGGCGGTGAGCTGATCGATGGCGGCCCATGGATGAAATTCAAAAATCCAAACACCGGTAAAGAGATCATCGTAAAAGACGTGATCGCCGATGCCTTCCTGCAGCAAATCCTGCTGCGTCCGGCAGAATATGACGTTATCGCCTGTATGAACCTGAACGGTGACTACATCTCTGACGCCCTGGCGGCGCAGGTGGGCGGTATCGGTATTGCACCAGGCGCAAACATCGGTGACGAATGTGCGCTGTTCGAAGCCACCCACGGTACGGCACCGAAGTACGCAGGTCAGGATAAAGTGAACCCAGGTTCCGTGATTCTGTCCGCTGAAATGATGTTGCGTCATATGGAATGGTTCGAAGCCGCAGACCTGATTGTTAAAGGCATGGAAGGCGCAATCGCTGCCAAGACCGTGACCTATGACTTCGAACGTCTGATGGATGGCGCTAAACTGCTGAAATGTTCAGAGTTTGGTGACGCGATTATCGCGAATATGTAATCCAGAATTTGGGTTAAACGAGAACGGGAGCCGGTTGGTTCCCGTTTTTTATTGAAAGCGAGGTTGGATGAACGGCTGCATGTGGCGTTGCCGATAAAACGCCGTCCGAGGGGAACGCTGGCTTCGCCCTTCACGTTTTATGCTATATACTGCGCCCGCAGTTTTCCGCCAGTCTGCGTGACTAAGAAACATGCGCTTCTTGCCTTGACCACACGGAAAAGGGGCCGGGGGCACAGTAAGGATAATGAGGCGTCAGTCAGGACCACTTATGAGTAAAATCGCAAAGCAAAAAGCCGCCAGATTGTTCCTGTCGCTATGGAGGTTGACGGGTTATCGCGTCAAAAAAATTGACCGCTTTTCTGAGCACCATGATCTCAAAAGCATCGCAATTATTTCGAACACGGCACTTGGCGATTTCATGTTTAACACGCCCGCTATTGGCGCGATAAAAGATCGCTGGCCCGATGCCAAAATCATCATGGTGATTCAGCCACGTAATCTTGCGCTGGTGGAAGGAAGCCCCCTGATTGACAAGATATTATACTGGGACGGAAAAATCGGCGGTATGATGCAACTGGTCAAATCGCTGCGTAAAGAGCAGGTTGAAGCGACCTTTATCCTGCATTCGCGCGCACCCTATGACATTGTTGCCGCCTCGCTGGCCGGGTCTGACTACATACTGAAAGACGTTTATTACGCGGACTACCAGGGCAAAGAAAAATTTATTCTGGAAAATTGTTTGTCCGCGTTTCATGACAACCGAAAGCACGGCAATATTCATCTTATCCGTCAGAAAAAAGACCTGTTGAGTGCTGTCGGTATTCCGATGCCCTCAGAAGCCATGTTTATTCCGGCGCCTTTCAAGCGTCAGGTTAATCACGCGCCGGTCATTGGTATTCATGCTGGCGCATCCAGTATGGAGCGATGCTGGCCTGACAACTATTATTCACAGCTCATCGATACCTTAATTTCCCGACATGATGATCTGACCATTGAACTTGTAGGTGCTCCGGGCGAAAAGGCCCTGAACAAACGCATCATTGACGGCATGAAAGTGCCCAGTGAGCGGGTCAAAAATGTGGCGGGCACCACAAACCTCATTCAACTGGCGGAAAAGATCAGCGGCTTTAAAACGCTGGTGGTGGGCGATACCGGCCCCTTACATCTGGCTGTAGCCGTGCAAACGCCGACCGTGGCGTTGTTCAGTGATCAGAATGCGATTGATGGCGCTGCGCCTGTTCAGGACAGCACAATGCATCAGGTATTGCGCCCTGCAGAATCACATGCGGGGCTACGTGCGATTCGTTGTGATGACGTTTTAGCCGCTGTTGAACGTAATCTTTCAGCGTAGTCATCCTGTCTCGGGGGCCCGGCACGGTCTGTACGTTTATCGCCGTAGCCGGACCACACAGTGTTACAACGCTGTGTGAGTCTCTATCGCGTCCGCATTACCGTAGATATGAATCGCGTTCTACGCAGCGTATCGCCGGAAGAAATAACGGGAATGAAACAGACATGAACGCTCGCGATACGACCATTAGATCTTCATCGCCTATTTCGACGCTCCGTCTCATCTATCCATTTAGCGATTGCAACTAATGACGCGTGGCGATTAATTTTTTCATCCATTTTTTACGAAATAGTCCCCTCGAGGGCAATAACGTGATGCGCCGGTCATACTGTAATCGGGCAGGCATAAAATCCTCATCTCTTCTCTGTCATCTTTACCTCTTTCATATTGACCTTGTATTGCATTTCAAGGCTGCTGTAATGTCAGTTCATCCTCAGTTTAAATAGGTCGCTGTTATTTTTTTTCGGAAATTTAAACGGATATATATTTAAATAAAACTGCACTTCATGCATGGGCTGTAAGCTATCCGATATGGCTATTTTGCTATTTTTAGTAAAGCCATTTTCTAAATAAATGCTTAGATGGGTAACTGACTTATAATGGTTTTGCTTCATGGGTTTTTCATTGAAATATTAAGGTTTAATTTCGACTGGCCGACAGTTTTACTGATTTTGAACAATAAACGCATAAGATGATGATGTAGATTGATTGGGTGAAGTTTTTACCCCTTTCCCAAACTTATTCAACGACAGAGAAACTTAATCAGCGATGATATACATGGATTAATGGCATTCAAAGTGAATGGCTGATATGTCACAGCAGGTGCCACTTTTAAATCAAGAATTGATAACTCAACGGTTTGACCGTGGAGTATTGCTTGTGCGCTGTCTGATTTTAATCATGATTAGCAAATCAAAAGACATTCACAGTTATGGCCGTTAAATTTTTCAGAGTGAATTTAAAATAACATAAAGGAGCGATATATGTGGTTTTTCAGAAATGCAAAAATGATCCCATGGAGTCTGAACGGTCATCAGCCCGGAGATGTTCTTTCTATGGGGGCAGTAGAAATCAATCCGGACGTTACGGAGGCGCAAAAAAAATACAAGGTAGCGATGCGCCTTTATCGGGTCGGATGCGATACCGGCATAATACACTGGTCCGGTGGTCCATTTGTCAGCCCTGGATACGTATTCATTAACTACAACGGTACGCGAAATATTTTTCCTTATGGAACTACGGCTGACAGGTTCGACACTGTCGGCGACTTCCTGGAGTATCAAAAGGAGAATGTTAAAATTTACCATAATCTTGTCGAGGACGGTATAATTAATGAAAACATGTTTATTTTGCCCATTAATGGCTATCTGTTTACCGAGGCAATTATGGAAATTATGGTGTATGAAAACGAAGAAGATGAGAGAGATAATATCGAATATGGAAGTTTCCAGTTGAATGCCGTGTTTTGCCCGCTTACGAAAAATTAAAAAGATAAAAACTGCGCTTCATTGAAGAAAGAACCTTGTCAGAGGCACTGCGTTTCAGTGCCTCATCAGCGTTCCATATCATCTCTCTTTGTGCCAAAAATAGGTAATTCAGCTACTTCCCAACTGTCGCGCGAAGCGTGCTGCGATGTTTCTCAACGTTACCGTTCTGATCAATCACTTCATATTCGACGTTTGCGCCGGGATTAACGGAAGTGGTGACGGGAACCACAATATCAGACAGCGGTGCGACCATAATATTTCTCAATACCGCTTTTTCCACTTTCGCGTTCAGGCTCATATACCAGGGCGTAGGGTTAGAAATCATGATTTGCTGGTTTTGTCGGGTAAAGCGTAGTTTTTGTGCATCTTCCGGCCGGGGTGCACCCAGCCCTGTCGGACGTACAAAAACCTTCAGGCGAAGACGCAGCGGCAGAACGACTTTTTTATCGCGCTGGTTGTCAGATTTTTTGAGCGCCGGTATCTGGTAGATATTCAGCCAGTACAGGGTTTCTTTCCCGGGGGGCAAACCAGCGCGTGAGGTGAGCATCAGCTTTATAGAGCGTAATTCGCCGGGCTGCATTTTCAAGACCGGCGGCATAGCCATGACTGGTGTTTTGCTCTTCTCTGGCGGGGCATAGAGATCGCCGTCATCTGTCCAGATTTGTAAAACGGCAGGGCTGTTTTCACTGTTGACCAGATTGACGGATTGCGCAATCTCGTTGGCGTTGAAAATAATGCGGGTTTTATCAATGTTTACAACGGCAACTGCCTGCGTTGACAATAACGCCGTGAGTAAATACAGGCTGCTACTGAAAACTGACCACCACTTGTAACTGTGCATTAACGGTTCCTGAAGTGATAACTTGTCCGGGAATAGCCTCAAGGGAGGCAGTAAAATCGCCGCTGTAGATCTCACCGTTGTCTGATGACGTAAGTGTGGTTAAATCTTTATAGGCATACCATCCACGCGTATTGCCTGTGCCGGTACTGCTTATATCGGGCAACAGGTTGAGAGGAGTACCGGCACTATTGTAGATTTTTATCCCTACGCCAGAGGCTGAACTGCCGTTGCTTTCCCCATAATTTGTGTCAAGCAGCCAGGTTAATCCACCGCTACTGGTGGTGAGACCCAGCGTCTGAGCCATGGCCACAGCCTGAGGCTGATTTACCAGAAAACCCATTGCGACGTTGGCTGATGTCACAGTGGAATTCTTGATCCCGGACGTTGCCCCGGTCTCGCAGCGGAGGGTAATGGAAAAAGGCGCCTGGCTGTTGCCTCCAGCGGCTAAAACACCCACGCTGGTTAATGGCAGAGAGACGACCGCGGGGTAATCGTACACCTCGCAGGCTGCGCCGCGAACATAGGTGACTGTCTTCCACGAACTCCAGCCAACAGGCCAGTCATAGTGCCAGCCATTCCACACCGTGGAATGATCCGCACCGGGATAAAGATTATTACTTTCCAGTCCAGGACCTTTAAATGCAATATATCCGCGGGGTTGATTGTTTGTCTCAAAATAATAGTTGTCACTATTGACGTAATGTTTACCTTCATCGATTTTAAATATTTCGTAGAGCACACTGCTAAATATACTGGCCGGGATGTATATTTTTTGCCCATCGGTATACCAGTCGCTGGCACTAAGCTGCCGTGCTTTCCAGTAGCGGCTGTAATATTCACCCGTGGTAAGGTTGGTCAGTCTGACCGCCACATTTTTGAACTTATCAAAATAAGCGCCTTCAACCTCGCTGGTGGCATATTTACCGGCTTCTTCTCTGTCGCCATTCGTGGAATACATTTCAAAGAGTTTATCCGCATCACCCATGTCGCAGCGGTACAGAATCTGATTCGGCGTAAACGCATCCCTCATCGGGTTGTTGAGCGGATGGCCGACCGCACTGGCCAGCAACGTCCCCGAGGGCTGAAACAGCTTGCCCGAATTGATATTGATGATTGCAGGCAATGCCAGCCGCCCTGTGCACTCATCACAGGCACCTTCCCATCCCTTTGCGGTATAGCCGGCATCTTTAGCGGCCTGGGAAAGCTGGCCCTGACTCGTGACCTTTGTGCAATTCGCCAGAAGTGGAAGCGGTACCAGTAGGGTAGTGATTAACAAAAGCAGGATTCTTGTGAACACGCGCTACTCCTTATTACATAAGCCGGTAAGCTGGATCAGGTGATCGTCTTGCTTTCCGGTAATTTGATAATTCACCAGGCAGGTTTGTTGACCATCGTTATCCCAACTGACTTTAAGTGTGCCGGAGTCGTGGGGGACACGTGCATAAAGCTGACCACCCTGACCGACGACACCAATAACCGTGTTGTTGGCATCACGAACTTCAGCGCCCATAGGGGGCGTTTCCCCCGCATTACTGGTGAGCGAGATCAAGACAGCTTTGCCTTTGATGGTGGCGAAATTTATCCGTACAACAGCCCCCGCATAGGGGACCACACGTTGACTACCGCCGCTCAGTTCGGCATCGGCATTCATGTCCAGCGTGTCCAGACTGATGTTATTTTCGCGATAGGCACTGAGTGAGGGCAAAATGGCATAGCCAAAGCGATCGATGACAGCTCCCTGACCATTTCGTACCAGCGCGCCCTGTGCGCCATCGGCCTGAACCAGGGCGAATGTCTCACTGCTGTATGGGCCAAGTGTAATGCCGCCCCGGTGAAGCACCACGGTGCCGGATGCCCCCAGCCCAGCCTGACGATAGTTTTCGCCCTGACCATAGTTGGCGCGAACAGCGCCCAGACGCGTATTTTGCTGAACGTTTCCGCCGAAGTTCAGTGCCTGTCCACTATTGCCATTGCGATAATGTTCACTGCCGCCATAGACAGAATAAGAAATATCATTGTTGTCACCCGCCGATCCTGACAGGGACAGCGATGAGCTACGTGTTTGTTTTGACTGGTTATAGTAATAGGAAACAGAAGAGGTGTTGTTCCAGGCAAGAGGCATTGAGATATTAAAGGAAAAGGTGTTTTCGGTATAACGTTGCGCGCGAGTGTCGTCCTGGCGATTGAAGAGATCCAGATCGGATCGCGTTGTATTCCAGGTCGTGCGCTGACGTGCGACGTTGAAGCCGTAACTGATCTTTTTCCAGTTGTTGTTATAGCCAAGCTGCAACTGAGTGATGCGGGATTTATTGTTGTAGTAATCGGCTGTGCTGGCGCTCAGGGTAAACATACCGACGTCATCAAATGACTGCCCCAGGGTTGCGGATAACCGGTTACGCTGGTTCATCGAATCGGAGTAGTAGCTGATACCTGTGTCATTCTGCCTTCTGACGCCCAAAACGTCCTGCAGATCGCGAAAACCGCTGGTGGAATAACGGTAAGCGGCTAAAACCAGATTTGTCCCGGTTTCAAAGGTTTTGCTGTAGCTCAGTTCGGCACGCCAGCCGGTCGTTTTTTTGTTTTGCTCAACGCGTGCTTGTGAAAAAATGGTGTTCATACCTACAGCACCGACCGGTGAACCCCATACACCGCCTGCCAGCCATGCCTGATAATCTTTTGCGAGGCGTGAACCGGCCGCCGCCGTGAAGCGGTTACTGATGCCGCGCTGTAAAACCCCTTCAAAAAACGTGTTTTCTACGCTGTAATACTGACGTACACGTCCCAGCGCCAGACCGTATGTCCAGTTTCCTGGACGAACAGAATCCGGTACAGAAGAGTAGGGCACCGTAAAGGTGGAACGCTTACCGTTAGCTTCGATGACCTCAACCTCAAGGTCTCCCTGACCGCTGGTGTTATACAGGTCGTCGATGACAAAAGGGCCGGGGGGAACGCTTGTCTCATAGATCACGTTATTAAGCTGACGCACGATAACGCGGGCATCGGAAGTGGCAACACCCTGAACTTCTGGTGCATAACCCCGTTTGCCCTGTGGCCACATGCGTTCATCAGAGGCGAGTTTGATACCGTTGAATGCAAGGCTACCGAAGAGGGAGTTACTGGTGTAGTTATCACCTAAAGCAAGCTGACTGTTTATCCCCTCTAAAGGCCGCTGGACCCAGCTTCTGACCTGGTTGTACTGGTAACGGCTTCCGGTTCTGCTGTTACGCAAATAGCGCATATTGCCCTGATGACGGAACTGCCATTTTTCCAGATTGGTGCCTGCCGTTATTCCGCTCCACAAATATTCATATCGGTAATTTGACGAGCGATTTTCTGACCAGGTGAAATTGGTGTTGTGGCGCAAAAATAATGCCGTAACGCCCTCATCCCATTCCGATACGGGGATGTAGCCACGCGGAGTCCGGTTCAGGCTTGCCATAGGTAATGTAAAGTGCAAACGAAGCGATGCCTGATCGAAACGCCAGCTGCCCGCTTCTGTCCAGCCGGATAAAGGCCGACAAGATGCTGTCGGTTGTCCGGTGCGCAGGGTTTTTATTTGCAATAGCGTTACGATTTCTTCAGACAGACAAGGTTCTACTCCGCCCTGGTCGTTAAATTTCCTGAAGTTTATTTTTACCCCAGATTTAATCATTTTACTATTGAGGTAAATATCAACCAGGTAATTTCCCTGCGCAATTTCATTTTGATTGAATTGTTCGAGGTTTTTCCCAAATGTCGCCCCTTGAAAAAGCGAGGAGTCAAAATAATATTCTTCGCTGCATACACCGTAAGAGAAACAGGCCGACACGGTAAAAGCTATGAGTTTCGGACTAATTAACTTCAACCGTAAAGTTTTCACTGATTTTAGCTCCCTGATCATTAACTGCCGAGACTGTAATCACCCCTGAGCCCTTAAGGCGTTTACTGTTATTGAACCAGTAAGTTTGCCGGGAAAAGGGCGAAACCATATCCGCATCTCGCTTTAAAGACTGATTACCCACTTTTAATACAACGTCTACTAATGAAGCGTGCCAGGGTTGGGGGTTATCAATTTCAATACCCATACCCTTATTCGCCTGATAGAAGGATGTGACCTTTATACCTTTAAGGATATTTTTAGGCGCGCCAATGCTTTTAGGGCGATAAAACACCTTCATGCGGTTACGTAATACCACCAACATTGCATTTTGCGCGTTATCTTTGGCGATATTAGAAGGCGGAATCTGAAGTGTATTGAACCAGTAAACGGATTCACGATCCTGGGCTTGTGAGACGGCATTTTTTAATATTATCTTGGCAATTTGTCCGGCTTTAGGCTGAATGCGAAATACCGGCGGCGTTATGATAAAAGGCGTGTTTACCTGGCCATCCGGCTGAGAATCTTTATTGCCGTTATCAAACCAGCTCTGAATAACATAAGGAATAGCATCATTATTTTTAAACTGCACATCTACTGAGCGCGCCTGTTCAGGATAAATAATCCTACTGCCCATAATCGTCACGCTGGCATTAGCACAAATGGGAAGTAATAATGCCGGAACTAATGCCAGCGAAACTTTTAAAGCAAATAAGTGTTGGCGAATAAACATAGACAGGTTCTCAATCATTTATTGTGCACTCCGCTTTATGGGAGTGCACCGGGTAAGGATTACTGATAAGTCACGGCATACTGAAGTGAAGCGCTGATGGTACCCGCAGTGGCCACATCAGTAGCCAGATACTGGGCAGAATAGGTCGCTGATTTTTCGGTTTCGCCTGAGCTCAGGGTCAAATCACCGTCACCGGTATAGGTGCTGGTTAAATTAATTTCTTTACCTGCCGGATCCAGCAACTGGATTTCGACGTTTTCGGCATTACCACTGTTTTTCAGGTTACCGGCAGCACTCACATTGTTACCCACAAACACGGTGGATACACGGGTGGAATTTGTGGACCCGGTACAGCCGCTGATCGACACGGAGAAGTCCGTCTTACCGGCAACTTTTCCGCTCGTATCTAATTCATTCACGGCCACGGTTGGCATGAGTACAAGCGGGGCGCTTTCATTACCATTCACACTTACTGAACAGGTTTCATCGCTCACTTCGCCCTGAAAGTTAATAGTGTTAGCAGAATTTGCCAGTGCCTGTCCTGATACCAGAGCCGTGCTGATTAACAGAGGTAAGATCATAGCCTTAGTATTTAACATGATTGTATTTTCCTTTTACATTATTAACTGGAGAACAACTGATTCAGGCTGGTTCCCGTCTTGCGGCGCACTGAATCTTTTATGCAATAAATCTTTTTTACGCCAAGGCGCATTTTTTCTGAAATTTCACCCAGAGATAATCCATGACTCACCAGTTCCAGAAAATTAACCTCATCGCTGGTTAACGGATTAACACCTTTTTTTTCACCTCCTTTTAAACCGTAATAACATGCGTTTATTGATTTTTTCATCTCGGTAATCCCCGTTCCCGGATAGATCACCGTATTGATGCTTTTGTCCTGTTTTTTCCAGAAGGCTGCGAGGGACGCCAGTCGGCGATCGCAAACCAGGATGATGATTAACCCCGGTGATTTTAAATAGTCCAGCCAGTTATGGTTGGTGAAAAAACGGATGTTATGTGATGAAAAATCAACAAACATGCAGCCTTTAATAAATAAACTTTCATATCGTCCCGCCACCAGGGATAAAACGCCATTCATTAAGAAGTAATTCTTTGCGGGCCAAATGGACACTTTCTGGATCGGGCAACGTTTAATTTCTTCTGTTAGCTCGCTGGCCAATTAACATCGGTATCGACAACTAAAGCAATAAATGCTTTCTCGCGTAATCCTTCGCATAAGCCGGTCCTGCTGCTCGTTTAGGAAGGTGTGATAACCATATCATCATTAAATCTTCTGATTCAATGTGTTGGCCAGATGACTCGCGTTTTATGTAGGGAATATTCCGAAGATGGGCTCTTTCATTTCTGTGTCTACAAAAACGCGATTCCTCCCACAGTTGTGCAATTTATTTTGAACTAAAGAAGCACGTGACTTGTAGCAAGTTAAGACGATTTTGTTTTCTCCAGGAATTTTCGGTTAATTCCACCGGCGCGATCAAAAAAACTATCGCACTTTAAGATAAAAATGTGGTGCGTATGACTTTTATCTCACTCTACACGTAGTTTGCTGTGATTTTAATTTTATAAAAAAGCAATATGGATATGATAAGGCTCTGTGTTTGTTGTTTTTAAAATGATAGCTTTTTGTTGTTGTATTTAATATTTGCGCAATAATGCACGAATTAGTCAGGATTTTTTTGTCATGTTGTGTCTACTTACAGACAGATGGCATTTATTTATTAAGCTTGACAATGTAATGATGTCTTGACTTTTTTATTATGAAGTTAAGGGTGGGATGTGAATGGAAAGTTGCATTTAGTGTATAGCTGCCTGTCAATCCAGTCCGTTAATCGGGAGAGCAACTGTTCTCCCTGTTTTGTGAAACGCAAGCGGTGTAAACACCGCAGTACCGTATCGTTTGCAGGCGCTGTTTCGATAACCTCCATCTATCACAATCAACAACGATAACAATTTGCGGGAAGGTGCGCTGGCGATGATGATGTCTGCATGACGACATATCGTATTAAAGTGGGTTACCACAATCCTAACGCGCTGACATTCAGACAACTGGATGCGCAGCTTGCCGACCACGCGTTCTATAGTGCGCGTGCCAATGATGACAGAGGCGGATTCCGTTACTTTCAGGAGTACGAATACTCTTCCGACTCGGCCGATTACTGTGCGGTTTGTTCGCTGGCTTACCATCATGCCTGTCAGGTCAAAAAATGCCCGCTGGTGCTGGTTGAGATAAAACAGTCAGAACCTGAAACCTGATCGGCCAGCGTATGCAGCTTTTTCCGACGGCGATCTGAATAGCCCCACATTCCTTCGGTACGAATATCGTCGATACTGGCTTAGACTCACCAGATACAGTATGAGGGAGTCACTATGTCATCTTCAAAACACGACAGCGCCGACTGTTGTATCATTGGCGGCGGTCCGGCAGGGTTAATGCTGGCTTATCTCCTGGCCCGCGCAGGGTTGCAGGTGGTAGTGCTGGAGAAGCACGCTGATTTTCTGCGCGACTTTCGTGGCGATACCATTCATCCCTCCACCCTTCAAATCATGCACCATCTGGGCTTACTTGATGCGCTGCTCACGCTGCCGCATCAGCGCGTCGAAAAACTGCAGGCAGAAATGGGCGGTGAAGAGGTCACGATGGCCGACTTCTCCCGCCTGCCGGTGCGTTGCCGCTTTATTGCCTTTATGCCGCAGTGGGACTTTCTGAATTTTCTGGCGGAGAAAAGCGCGCAGTTTTCAGGTTTTACACTGCTTAAATCGACCGTGTGTCGTGAGTTGATCACCGAGAATGGTCAGGTGTGCGGCGTACTGGCGGAGCAGGCAGGCCAGCCAATGGAAATTCGCGCCCGTCTGGTGGTGGGAGCGGACGGACGGGATTCCGTTATTCGTGCCCAGGCCGGGCTCAGCAGCCAGCATTTCGGCGCGCCGCGCGACGTTCTCTGGTTCCACCTCAATAAACAGCCCGACGATCCGCTGACCGGCATGGGCCATACCGGCCCGCGCAACAATTTTATCGTCATTGATCGGGGGGATTACTGGCAGTGTGGTCTTACCATTCCCAAAGGCCAGTTTGAGGCCTTACAGGCGCAGGGGCTGGATGCGCTTAAAGACACTATTGCGGCGGTTTCGCCCTTTGCCGCTTCACGTCTGGCGGAGGTCGACAGTTGGGAAAAACTCAAACTGTTGTCTATCCGGATAGACCGTCTGGACCAATGGGCAAAACCGGGCGTGCTGTGCATTGGCGATGCGGCGCATGCTATGTCACCGATCGGCGGGGTTGGGGTTAACCTGGCGATTCAGGATGCGGTGGCGGCGGCGAACCTGTTAACGCGACCACTGCGCAGGGGAACGCTGAAGTTAAGCGATCTCCATAAGGTCCAGAAACGCCGTCAGTTTCCTACCGTGGCGACCCAGTTCCTGCAAATTAAAATGAGCAGCAACAAGCCACGTGCCAGCGGGCAAAGTAAGATGCCCGCCATGATGCGTAAATTCCCGTTTCTGCGCTTCGTGTTTGGCCGGCTTATTGGTTTAGGATTCAGAACGGAAAGGCCGAGGGAATGCCGTTGACAGCTCGCTGTCTGCCTGACGTGAACAGTCGGCGCTAAAGGCTGAGCCGTCGGGCAGCATGGCGGAAGATGCGCAACGTTATACCCGCGAGCCATAGCCCCAGGCTATAACAGACAGCAAGGCTGTGTCTGCTGTCTGGTGGGTTTTTGCATCCGGCGTTTTGCTGCCACGCGGTATCCGGTTTTCCCCCCTGACACGACCTGCTGCGTAAAGCCCTGCGGCGCGTTTAGCGACTATTCCAGTGTACGTGCCTCAGCCTCGCGAATGCTCCCGTCCTGTCAGGCATTCATCGCTTTACGTACTGTGATGCGTAAAATATTCAACGGGTAAGAAACTTCATGCCCGGCTGGCCGAATGTCCTGATGACGCAGCAGCTCTTTACGTACAATGTTCAGCGGTATATTGCTGTCGGCACTGCGCGCAGGGCAGGGCGCCAGGGTGTGATGTGATTATTTTCGTCCGGGAGACAAAATCGTATCGGCTGAAATTCTATACTCTCACTGTCAACGCCGTACTGATTTTGCATAAATCCCGGAGGAACCCTGAATGGAAACGCCTCTTTCACCCGTAAAACACTCAAAACGCGCACTGATCGCGGGTGCGGTAGGCAACTTTATCGAATGGTATGAATTTGCCATCTACGGTTTCCTCGCCACAATTATTGCGCACAATTTTTTTCAGCTTCAGGGCGAGTCAGCGCTGAGTGGCCTGATCCTGACCTGGGCGTCCTTTGCCATTGCGTTCTTTTTTCGCCCCCTTGGCGCCCTGGTGTTTGGCCGACTGGGCGACCGCCTGGGCCGCAAGCCTGTCCTGATTACCGTCCTGATATTGATGACGCTGGCGACTACCGCTATCGGGTTAATTCCCACCTATGCGACGGCGGGCATTCTCGCGCCCGTGCTGCTTACGGCACTGCGTATCCTGCAAGGGCTATTTGCCGGCGGTGAATATGGCGGGGCGGTGGCGCTGATGACCGAATTTGCGCCGCGCGGTCAACGTGGACGCTATGGTGCCTGGCAGTCGCTGACCGTGGCGTTTGGCCTGTTGGCCGGCGTGGGGCTGGTGGCGCTGCTGTCCTGGCTGCTCAGCCCGCAGGCGATGCTGGCATGGGGCTGGCGCATTCCGTTTGGGCTGGCGTTACCGCTGGGCCTGGTTGCGCTATGGTTGCGTCTGGCAATCACAGAAACGCCGGACTTTGTACGCCAGCAACAGCAGCGCGTCAGGGCTGCACCGCGCCAGACGATAAAAATTATTTTCCTGGCGATCGCGCGCGTCATGCTGTGGTCCTCCGCAGGCTATACCTGTCTGGTGATCATGCCCGGCTATTTGCAGTCGGCGCTACATACCGGTATGAATCAGGCGCTGCTGATTGCCGTGATCGCTAATGTGGGCTTCGCATTGACAATTATCCCGGCGGGCATCGTCAGTGATCGCGTTGGTCGGCGTCGTGTCATGGTTAGCGCCAGCGTACTCCTGCTACTTATGGCGATGCCGCTATTGAAAATAGTGCAGGCGGATGGCGTGAGTTTGCTGCTAAAAGCGCTGGTGGTGCTGATAGCGGGGGGACTGGTTGGTTTGCTCGCCGGGCCGGGGCCTGCGATGCTGGCGGAAATGTTTCCAACAACGGTACGTTATACCGGGCTGGGCGTCGCCTATGCGTTATCCAATGCGGTGTTTTCCGGCAGTGCGGGTTTAATTATTACAGGGTTGATTAAGCAGACGGGCAATCTGGATATTCCGGCATGGTATATGATGGCAACGGCACTGGTTTCCATCCCGGCCCTGATGACACTCAATAAAGACGACCACACGCGGGAGCTGACATAAAGGAAAAACGGGAGCAAACGCCCCCGTTTTGAACTTACTTACGACCGAGCAGGAAGCCCAGTACGACGCCCACACCGGCCGCGACCGCCAGACCCGCAAACGGGTTAGACTGCATCTGATCTTTGATGCAATCGGCGGCATCGCGTGCGGCATAGGATGCCTGATTGGTGTAGCGGCGGGCTGCACCACGGGCGCGGTGACGCGGCGAATCGGTGACTTCACCCCATTGTTGCTCTGCGGCACCGGCGACTTCTTTTACGGCATCTTCAATTTTTCCTGACATGCTTCATCTCCTTGGTTATCACAGTCATTTAAAGCGTAGCAAACCTTCGCCACTGTGCTGCGTTTAGACGCATTAATCGTCTGTCAGGGAGGAATTGACCAGATGAAAACTCCGCCTGCTGATGGCCATCGGACTGGCGGAAGGCGCGGAGAGACGGGCATGAAGCGGGCAGCGTGCGTTAACGACACCACGCGAAGGGCCGGGCGAGGAAAATTATTACCAGCTGTTTCACCTGACGGGATGACGTGGATGGGATCGCGTGTTGGGATACCAGCTCACCAGAAAATGCCGCAGATGGTCAAAGCACCACTCGGCATCCCCGGCCTGCTGGCAGTAATACTGAATCGTGATTTTTTCATAATGGCGCTGGCGTTGCTGTAGCGGTGACCAGCCCCAGTCAAGTACACAACGGGCAAAGTTCACCAGCGTGTCGGCTGCCAGCGTGTGCTGCTGCTCTTGTTCCTTCAGATAGTCATAAAAGGCGGCTTCTAGCTGGAGTGCCTCCTTGTGAGAACAGTGAAGGAGTTCGGGCCGAAAGGCGATATCAATGAATCCGCACACCGCGTTTTCCTGCTGCTGCCAGTCGCAGGCCAGGGTCATAAACAGGCCTTCCTGCAGATTCACCTCTTCCAGTAAACGTTGCAGGTTAGGGGAGTGACGAATCACGGCGATCTCGTCCAGCCGTTCTGTCTCCAGGGTCAGGTCGATACCGCAGGGATTAACGGAGCCATCTGCATTGCGGGTAGCAGGGAACGGGAAATCAATATAACCGTTGTTATCCAGCCGTTTTTCCATGATGAGCCTGACCTGTCGCTTGACGTTTCCTGACACTATATCACGCAGTGTCAGGATTGCCTGCTTTACGGACAGGTCCAGGTAATCATGGTGTCCTGATAAGGGTTGATCAGACGAAACTGTTTATCGGACAGGCGTTGCGCGTAGTAACCTTCAGACGTCACCGCAGAGGGGACATACTGAAAGCGATCCAGCGACTGAAGCGGCCCGCTCTGCACGTTTACGCCATCCCGACTGACGCTGAACGCGGTGACCAGATCGAATACCGTTCCCTGCGTTTGCCCCAGTGACTGACCGTAAATTGTGCTGACGTCGCCTGGACACTCCACACCTTTCGGCGAAGAGGAACAGCCTGAGAGCAGTGCCATAAAAATGAAAAATCCTGGTCGCAACATAGCCTGCTCCTGCCCCGGTCCATAGAATGAATGATCGATTTTAGCCTGAAACGCGACAAATAACATGATCATAGCGTTTACGCGCGCCGGGTTGATTTGCCGTTTGTTCAATCGTTAAGCAGTGGGAATGTAAAAGATGACTTTCGGTGCAAATAAACGTTATTCTTGCCATCTTTGCGCGTCGCTTAAGCAAATTCAGGGATAAAAGATGAAAGAAGAAGAAGCCAGTCTAATGATTATTCGCCATGCCATCGATGCGCTGGACGCAGAGAAAAGGCAGCAGGTGATTGCCTGTGCGGCAGAAATCCGCGATGTCATGAGCAGTTTCGACAACGAACCTGCCGGTCTGGCCTTGATGCTGGTCGCGGCGGAGGTTGCGGCAGAGTAAGTTTCATCCGTCGCGCCTGGTATCCGCATGCGCGAGTGTCATCCCGCTGGCGGCAGCCAGTCACGCGTCTCTTACGGCCTGATGTGCCGTTTTTTATTGCGCGGTCGCGCTCACCGCGCGATGCTTTACCCCTGCTTACAGCGTCTTAGCGCCACCTGACATGTGGCCGCCCTTATTTTCAGTGGAGGAATCAGATGAAAGCAGCCCGTCTTGCCCTGTGCCTGATCGCCGGTTTCAGCGCATCCGCATGGAGCGAAAGTGAGTTTCAGATCCAGTGTCCCGGACGTCCCGTTATGACCGTCTCGCGGGCGCAATATGGGCTCAGCACGCTCTACTGGCCGAAACAGCATTTCCAGATTGCCGCAGGCCAGCTGCAAACCCGCACGGATAACGGCGACAAGGTCGCGATTACACGCTTTCGCAACGGCGATCAGTTGATTGTGAACAAAAGCAATCTCGACACCTTCTTTGTCTACCATGACAGCGACGATCTGATCCCGTGCCGCCGTACCACGACGCGTGAGGTCGATGCGCTGAGCCTTGAGCGCTATGATGATCGCCAGCGCAACGACTCCTGACCCGCAGCGATAAGGAAGATAAATGCAGATTACCCTGACTGACACGGTGAGCAGTAAGGATCTGGATGAAATCCGGCTGGGCCTGAATGCCTGGAACAATCAGTTTTACGATGCTGACCTGATTAAACCCCTTGGGCTGTTCATCTGCGATGCGCAGGGCAGGAAACTGGCCGGATTGACCGGCACGACCACCGGCAACTGGCTACGCATTGATTTACTCTGGGTCGCACAGGCGCTGCGTGGGCAAGGCACCGGTCGCCAGTTGGTGCTGGCGGCTGAGCAGGAAGCCCGCCAGCGCGGCTGCCGTTTTGCACAGGTGGATACCGGCAGCTTTCAGGCAAAGCCGTTTTACGAAAAGCTGGGTTACCGTGTCCGGCTGACGCTGGGCGAGTACATTATGCATCATCAGCGTCACTATCTGACGAAAACGCTATGCTGAGGGCAGCGCCTGCTGCCGCAAATCCAGCGGGTGCTGCTCAGCCTCATCAATCGCGGCCAGCCAGCAGGGCAGTGTAACCTTTTGCCAGGACAGATGACCACGCGTGGTGCTCATCAGCACCACATCGGGACGCAGGCTACGGTAAAGCTCCAGCGACGCCGCCAGTTCGGCAGGATTGCTGTCGGGTACCAACACGGTTACCCAGCGGTCATGATCACGCGTCAGCGTATCCCCGACAAATAAATAGGTCGGCCCCTGCGGCGAATGGTAGAGGTAGCTGCAGCTGCCGGGTGTATGGCCGGGCGTGGGCAACAGATGAAAATCACCGAAATGGGTTTCCTGCTGGGTAAAAGTATCGTCCGGCTCCACAAAGCGGCTGATTTGCCCGAGCGAGCGGCTGTGACAGTACAGCGCGCTGCTAAAACGCTTCTGGATTACCGCTGCGCCCGGTGCAGACTCATGCCAGTGAGTCAGATAATGGCGAATCACGCCGTTCTCATCGGCCAGCACTTCATGATCGAGCGGATTTTCCACCCGGCCAATCAGTAAATTACCGCGCGGATGGCGCAGTAAAAACCCATGCATCATGATATCGACGGCATCGTCTTCCGGAAACTCCGGCGTAGAGATCCACAAATCGTCATACAGCGGCTTCAATGTCGATCTCCTGCAACTCCAGTTATGTGCGCAATACGGGATGCCCGCTTGCCTGTAAACTGACCTGTCCCTGATGTACCGCTAAGGTCGCCCTGGCACCCAACGGCAGGGTCACGGTGTCAGGGCCGTGACCGAAATCCAGATCGCTGATAACGGGCAGACCGCTCAGATCGCGGAGGTACTGCCAGACCGTGGCGAAGTCAAACCCGTTATCGTAGTCGGACAAGGCGGTGCTGGTGAAACTGCCGGTGATAATCGCCCGTTGCTGCGCCAGAATCCCACACTGGTGGAGCTGCAGCAGCATACGTTCAATCCGGAACGGATGCTCATTCACATCCTCAATCACCAGAATGCCGTCTGTGATGGCCGGCATCCACGGCGTACCGATAAGCGAGCTGATCATCGCCAGGTTTCCTCCCCATAACGTACCGTGCCAGGTGCCGTTATCGGGCGTGTCACTTTTCCAGTTCACACTGACTGTAGGTGATGTCAGCGCCTGCCAAAAGTGCTGCAGGGTAAATTCGGATAAAACCGCAGCGCCAAAGTTGCCCGCCAGCATCGGCCCACTGAAGCTGATTATTCCGGCGTGTTGCAGTAAGGCCAGTTGAATCACGGTGAAGTCGCTGTGGCCACATAGTGCCAGCGGCTGGTCCGCTAAGCGGCGCTGTAACGCGGCATAGTTGATTGAGGGCAGCAGGCGCGTGGCACCGTAGCCGCCGCGCACTGCCAGCACAATATCAGGTAAGGTCGCCAGATCGGCCAGCGCATTGATATCGTCTAAGCGTTCCGAATCCGTACCGGCAAAACGTTGAAAGCGCCGTGCGATTGCCCCCGTATTTTCAACCTGGTGCCCCGCTGCGCGCAGGCGTTCAACCCCCAGATGGGCTGCAGGCTGATTGTGGCAATAACCTGAAGGGGCGATAAGACGGATTGAACGTGACGTCATAGTAAATTCCTGAAATTAGTCAGTGACAGACGTCACGATAATGACGAAAAAGTGCCAATAAGTCATCCGACTACTGTAATTAGGATAAACGGTAATTTTGCAATTTACCCTGCCAGGTATGATAGCTTCCGCCACTTCTGCGACGAGATAAAAAATTGCTTAAAATTCGCTACTTTGTCATTTCAGCATTATTGCTGACAGGCTGTGCCAGTGAACCGCCGCATACGTATGTTAAAGAGAAGAATACACCGCTGACGCAGGCACCGCCGTCGCGTATTTCGGGCACATGGTCACTCTTTACCGAAAGCGCGGCCAGCCAGTACGGGGTGGATGAGAAACTGATTAGCGCGATTATTAATGTGGAATCCGGAGGAAATCCGGGCGTGGTCAGCCGTTCGAATGCTGTCGGGTTGATGCAAATCAAAGCGGCAACGGCCGGACGTGAAGTGTACCGTACCCAGGGGCGCCGGGGTCAACCGACCACCGCTGAGTTACGCGATCCCGCCAGGAATATTGAGATCGGCACCGCCTATATCAAAATCCTCCAGCAGTCTGCGCTGTCCGGCATCCGCGATCCACTCACGCTGCGTTATGCCACGATTGTTTCTTACGCTAACGGTGCCGGGGCATTGCTTCGCACGTTCTCGCGCGATCGTGACCGCGCGATTGCCATGATTAACGCCATGACGCCGGACGAATTCTACCAGCACGTGCAGAACAAGCATCCGGCTGCTCAGGCACCGCGTTACTTATGGAAAGTCACCACGGCCTACCGGGCTATCAGCTGAGTCGCGTTTTTTCTCCTCACCTGACAGAAGGTGAGGAGAAAACACTTAACCCACCAGCAGCCGGGCCGTCGGATAATCGACGATCAGCACATTGACATAACCGCCGCGCAGGGCTCCGCGAATCGCCTGGGCCTTCTCTTTGCCACCCGCCAGCGCCACCACCTGCTGACACTGTCTGACCTGTTCCAGTTCCATACCAATCACCGGATCTTCGTCGGCCTGCAGCACGGGCTGGCCCTGTTCGTCAAAATAATGCAGACAGATATCGCCGACCGCGCCGCGCGCTGCCAGCGTGCGCAACATGGTTGCATCGTAATAGTTACCGGAGTTGCGCAACAGGGCGGACGGCTCCAGGTCGCCGATGCCGACAATCGCCAGGTCTACTTCGCCGAACTTATTCAGCACCTCGGCCACCTCCGGATTGGCCGCCAGCCGCTGACGGTCGCTCACCGAATGTTCAATCGACTGCGAAGGCAGCAGCCAGGCCGGACAGTTCAGCAGCGCGGCCAGGTTTTGCGTCAGGATAGTCGCCTGCACGTTGCCGTTCGCCCCCACGCCGCCCAGGAGCTGAATCACCCCTTTGCATGAGGCATTCAGCGGATGCAACGCATCGACCATACAGCGAATGGTGCCGCTCCAGGAAGAGATGCCGATCAGCTCATCGGGGCGCAGTCGCGTCTCCAGATAGTGAGCCGCCGCCGATCCAATCGCCTGTTTAATTTCGCTGACAGAAGCCTGTTCTGCCACATCCACTACGATGGCCTGAGGTAACTGATAGGTTTGCTCGATCGCTTTTTCCAGTTCAGGAAAAACGTTGGCGGGGGGAACCACGCTAATTTTCACCACGCCTTCTTTCACACTGCGGGTCAGGATGCGTGAAACAAACGACTGGGACAGCTTAAGTAACTGCGCAATATCGGATTGCTTCCTGCCTTCGACATAGTAGAGCGTGGCAATTTTCACCATGAGCCGCTGTTCGTCCTGCTTCGCCATCTGTTTTTCCTCTCGTGTTCTGCCCGCCATTGTTAACCACTGACGTGAAAAGCACAATCCAGGGCAATTTGTGATCGTTTTCGCTTTTTATCACTTCGTGCATAGACGCCGTCGTTCGTCGGGCGCATAGTACTTGTGAATATAAAATCATTATTGAATATATATTCATAGCTGTTAAGGCTGTTGTGTTTCTGCGCGTAATAGCAGGCGATGAAAGGGTAGGTTATTGCTGTCATCACGGCGAAAGAAGGGAGAGTTGTACTCTCTCTGAATATATATTCAAGTTCGACTTAAAATTCAAAGGTGAAATATGAATCCATTTACGCTTTCTGTGGATGCGCTCGAAAAAAAGGCCCGGGCCGTACGCCGCCGCATCATCCAGCTTAACGCGGGCAGTCCGGCAGGCGGGCATACCGGTGCCGATCTGTCACAGGTTGAGATTCTGACCGCGCTCTATTTTCGCATTCTGAATTGTGCACCGGATCGAACGGAAGACGATCAACGTGATATCTATATCCAGTCAAAAGGTCATGCTGTGGGAGGATACTATTGCGTGCTGGCGGAAGCCGGCTATTTCCCGCTGGACTGGCTGCCTACTTATCAACATGCCGATTCTGCGTTGCCGGGCCATCCGGTACGGCAGAAAACTCCGGGCGTTGAACTCAACACCGGTGCGCTGGGTCACGGATTGCCCGTGGCGGTGGGCATTGCGCTGGCGGCGAAAAAGAGCCACAGCCCGCGCCGTGTGTTTGTGGTGACCGGCGACGGTGAGCTGGCAGAAGGCAGCAACTGGGAAGCCGCGCTGGTAGCCGCGCACTATGGCCTGGATAACCTCATCATCATAAACGACAAGAACAAGCTGCAACTGGCGGGTGCAACGCGTGACATTCTCAATACCGATCCACTGGCAGAAAAATGGCGCGCCTTTGGTCTGGAGGTCAGGGAATGCAACGGCAATGACATGGCCGCAGTGGTGAATACGCTGGAAAACCTGCCTGTGAACGGTAAGCCACAGGTCATTATCGCGCACACCGAAAAGGGCTTTGGCATCTCGTTTATTCAGGGACAAGCCGAATGGCACCATCGGGTGCCGAAAGGGGACGAGATTGCGCGGGCACTGGAGGAATTAAACGATGAGTAATGCACAACACCTGGCCAACGTCATGGTCGACGCGTTAACAGATGCCGTACATCGCGGCATCGATGTGGTGCCGGTCGTGGCGGATTCGACCTCCACCGCGAAGATTGCGCCCTTTATTGACGCCTTTCCCGGTCGTCTGGTTAACGTCGGTATTGCAGAACAGGCGCTGGTCAGCACAGCCGCTGGCCTGGCGCTGGGCGGCAAAATCGCTGTGACCTGTAACGCCGCGCCCTTTCTGATTTCGCGCGCCAATGAGCAGATCAAAATCGATGTCTGCTACAACAATACTAACGTAAAGCTGTTTGGACTGAATGCCGGAGCCAGCTATGGTCCGCTTGCCAGCACCCATCACAGCATCGATGACATCGCCGTCATGCGTGGATTCGGCAATATCGAAATTTATGCGCCCGCCTGTCCAGTCGAGTGCCGCCAAATTATCGATTATGCGCTTGACCACAGGGGGCCGGTTTATATCCGGCTGGACGGCAAAGCGCTGCCGTCATTGCACGACGAAAATTACCGCTTCCGGCCCGGTCAGATTGACCGGCTGCGAGAAGGCCACGATATTGCGCTTGTTGCCATGGGCTCGACGGTACATGAAGCCGTGACCGCCGCAGAGCAACTGGAAAAGCAGGGCGTTTCTGCCGCCGTGATTTCGGTTCCGTCCATTCGCCCCTGTAATACGCAGCAGCTGCACAATCTGCTCAGCCACTTCCGCGCCGTGATTACGGTGGAAGAGCATAACATTAATGGCGGCGTAGGCAGCCTGGTGGCGGAGGTGCTGGCGGAATACGGCTTGCCGGTTAAGCTTCTGCGGCTGGGGATTGCCAACGGCGAATATGCTATAGCCGGCGATCGGGCCGCCACGCGCGCGCACCATGGCATTGATGCCAGCAGCATCGCCGCGCAGGCGTTACGCCTCTGTGCAGGAGGCTGACGATGCGGGAGTCGGTGATTCTGGCCATTGATGAAGGCACCACCAATGCCAAAGCGGTCGCTGTCGATCGAAAGGGACGCATGGTGGCGCGCGGCAGTCAGGGTTTAACGTTACAACATCCGCAACCCGGCCTGGCAGAACAGGATCCCCAGGCGATATGGTCAGCCGTCAGGCAGGCCATCACCGACTGCCTGGCGCAGTGCGACGGAGCAAGCGTGGCAGGGGTGGCTATCAGTAACCAGCGCGAATCCGTACTGATCTGGCAGCGCCGTGATGGCGTGCCGTTAACGCCGCTGGTGAGCTGGCAGGATCGTCGGTCAGAATCGTTTTGCCGGGATTTACAGCAGTCGGGCAGCGCCGCGCGCATCAGCGCTCTGACAGGCCTGGCGGTCGATCCGATGTTCCCGGCCGCCAAACTGACCGGTATGCTGGCAGCCATACCGGACGGTTTCGCCCGTGCAGCGGCGGGGGAACTGTGCATCGGCACCGTGGACAGCTGGCTGACCTGGCAACTGACGGCGGGCACGACATTTGTGACCGATCATGCCAATGCCGCGCGCACGCAGCTTTACAGCCTGCACCGCAATGACTGGGACGATGAACTGCTGTCATTGTTCAGCCTGCCGCGTGCGGCGCTGCCACAGATTACCGCGTCGGCGAGCGTGGCAGGCATGATACGCGTGAGCGATATACCGGGACTCGCACCCGGCACACCGATTCTGGCGCGCATCGGCGATTCTCATGCCGCGCTTTATGCTCAGCGACGCGGCACGGCGGAAGTGGTCAAAGCCACTTACGGCACTGGATCATCGCTGATGATGTCGATGGCCACGCCGCTGCTGACCGATAACGGGCTCAGCACCACCGTTGCCTGGCACGACGGCCAGGCGCGCTTTGCCTTTGAAGGTAATATCACGCACACCGGGTCCGGGGCCGCCTGGCTGGGGACGATGCTGGGCATTCACGATCCCCGGCAACTTACGGCACTGGCTGAAGGCTGTGATGATAATCAGGGCTGCTATTTTGTTCCGGCGCTGTCGGGGCTGGGGGCGCCGTGGTGGGATCTCAAGGCCAGAGGCCTGATCTGCGGCCTGACCGATGCGGCCACGCCCGCCGTACTGGCGCGGGTGGCGCTGGAATCCATCTGCTGGCAGATTGCTGACGTGTTTTTTGCCATGGAAGAGGCCTGCGGCACAGCGCTTCCGGCCTTGTGCGTTGACGGCAGCGCCACGCAAAACCCCTGGCTAATGCAGTTTCAGGCCGACGTATTGCAACGTCCGCTGCACTGCGCGCCGACCGCCGAAGCCTCTGCGCTGGGGGCGGCACTGCTGGCAGGAAAAGGGCTGGGATGGTGGCAGCAGGGCGACGATATGCTGGCCTTGCAGGGCGGGCCGATCATCATGCCGCGCACCCATCTGGCGCAGCACATGCAGGATAACTATCAGGGCTGGAAAAACGCGGTGACCCGCTGTCGCTATCAGCCACAATGAACGGAAAATGAGGGCCAGACTGTAACAGCCAGCCCTCAGTACAGCGAGGTTAACGACTGACGCGTTGCGGGACAGTCTCTTCATCGTCCGGCACCGGTTTAAGATCGACCGGCGGTAAACTTCCGCCGCTGAATTCGACCTGACGGATCGGAAAGGCAAAGCGAATATTGCGTTCTTCCAGCGCCGCCATCAGTTGCAGGTTAATCTCCTGCTGAATATCCATGTAGACGTTGTAGTCGGCGCTCAGCACAAAGTAGACCACTTCAAAGGTCAGCTTCGAGTCATCGAAGGCCAGAAAATGGGCGCGGTCAAAGCGCGTCATTTCAATACCCTGAATGATGGTTTTCACCAGTTCGCTGATTTCGCGCACCTGCTCAGACGGCGTGGCGTAGCTGATACCGAATGTAAACACCAGACGACGTTGCTGCATCCGCTTGTAGTTATGAATCGTCTGCTGCAACAAAATGGTATTGGAACAGACGATCTGCTCACCGCTCAGGCTACGCAGCCGCGTGGTTTTCAGGCCTATATGCTCAATAGTGCCGGCAATATCGCCAAACACGATAAAATCGCCGTGCTCAAAAGGCTTATCAAAGCCAATCGCCAGGGAAGCAAACACATCACTCAGGACGGTCTGAATCGCCAGGGCGATGGCAATACCGCCCACGCCCAGGCTGGCTACCAGCGCCGTGATGTCGATGCCCATATTCGACAGAATCGCCAGCAGCATCATGACCCACACCACGACCCGCAACAGAATCCCCAGAATGACGGTGGTCACCGGATTGCGCACGTGAAGCGGATCGCGCAGCAGGCTTTTTAACCACAGGCGAATGCCGCAGTCGATCCACAACGCCAGTTGCACAATCAGCGCCAGAAACCAGCTGTGAGAAACCGTCGAGCGCCACGAGTCGGGCAAATCGATGAAACGCAGGGCAATCAGCAGCGAAAAAATCAGCAGCAGCAGGTGGCTGGTGCTGCGCAGTATTTCCACCAGGATGCCGGTAAATCGGACGTGGCGGTCTTCGCTGAAGTGCGCAATGCGGTTGGACACGAAACTGATCAGGCTGCGCAGCAACCAGTAAATAACGAGGGTGGCAACGATGACGATGGCGCTGTTGATCCACAGCGTTTGATTAAAAAGAATGGACTGAAAATGACGCAAACTGAGCCAGTTTTCCATTGGGGAGTGTCTCCTTGCTGGTTCCGGTTAAACGAGAAAGCAAGGAAAGCATAGCCTGGATGCGCCGCAGATGTGCGGCGCGGGAAAAGAGCGGAGGTTACTGGAAGCGTTGCGCTTTGTCGCGCGCCAGCCGCTCCAGGCTAAAAATCACCTGCTGCAACTGCCGTTCCTGATGGGGTTCGAGTGCCGTAAAACGGAAGCTCAGCCGCGGCGTAACTTTGGTTTCATTTTTACTGGTAATCATGCTGCGTTCACCAATATGCATTAACGTCGCATTGACGTTGAACTGGCCGTATTCACCCAGTTCCACCTGCAGATTTTTAAAATCGTCGCCGCTTTTCAGGCCGTCCGGCATCGCGTCGTCCACCAGCACGCCGATACCGCCTAACGATAAATCCTGTAATCGCAGTCGGGCAGCCGAGCCGTCAGGCCATGTGCAGTGACACCAGAACTGCGGGTCCATCGGTGCGCTGATGCGGAAGAATTCACGCCGCTGAATTTGCCACAGCACCTCCGGTAACGTTGCCTGAAATGCAGGCAGGCCGTCGAATTCCGTTTTCTCCAGCCCGGGTAATGCAAATTCAACCTTCGCGCCCTGGGTTTCGGCAAACACGGTAATATCGTTGCACTGCAGTGCGTAGTCGTTATCCAGATTATTACTGCCCAGATCAAAAACAATGCGGTTTTCATCCGCCGCCAGCATACGGCTGATAAACTGCCCACGTGAGAAATTCACCAGCAAAGGTGTTTGCGCCTGAAGCAGGTCTTTCATGACGCCCAGAACCGCCAGCGTGCCACGTTTGAGATAATGTTCTTTATCGGCTTCTTTCACTTGCTGGCCCCCGATGAGCAACGCTTTATCATTTATATTTATCCTGTTACTACCCGTTCGTTATCGGCTGACAATAATAAAGCTTTAACACAATAACCACTATCATAACCTTCACGCGCAGCATTTTTAAAAATTGCGACTATACTAAGCGCGTGAACCGCTTGATTAATCAGGCGATCGCCATTGACTAACCAAAAGGAAGGAGTAACAGATGGGTATTATTTCATGGATCATCTTTGGTTTAATCGCTGGTATCCTGGCGAAGTGGATCATGCCAGGCAAAGATGGTGGTGGATTCATCATTACTATTATTCTGGGTATCGTGGGTGCCGTTGTCGGTGGGTGGATCAGTACCTTCTTCGGCTTTGGCCGTGTGGACGGGTTCAACTTCGGTAGCTTTGTCGTCGCGGTCATCGGCGCGCTGGTTGTGCTGTTTATCTACCGCAAAGTACGCAGTTAACGTACGCAGATAACCAAAAAAGGCCCGCCTCGCAGCGGGCCTTTTTTATGTTAACGCGATCTCTCGCCTGTTCGCTTTATTTCGCGCTGCTTTGCGCCTCGGGAATATCGTGGGCGCTGTTACAGGTTTTATCTTTCGGACAATATTTATCCAGCAATTTTAACGTGACCCCGTTCGTCCAGCCAAAACCGTCCTGAAGCGGATATTCACCACCGCCGCCGCCGCCAAGATTGTTGCCTTCGACCACGTATTTTTCGACCAGCTTATGCTCTTTATCGTACGTCAGCTGAACGTTACGCAGGAAACGCAGGCCCACCTGCTGCGCCAGTTGCGGCTTTTTATAGTGCTCCAGCCCTTCAACGGCCACCCACTGCAGCGGTGCCCAGCCGTTGGGAGCGTCCCATTGCTGGCCGTTGTTCACTGTGGTGGTCACCAGACCGCCCGGTTTCAGCAGCTGTTTTTCCACCGCGCTGGCGGTGCTGTCAGCCTGTTTGTCACTGGCAATCTGCATATAGAGCGGAAACAGCGTAGCAGCCGTTAGCTGCGGATGAATCTTACGCGTTTTCCAGTCGTAGTCGGCGTACCAGCCCTGTTTGCTGTCCCACAGATAGCGGTTAATCGCCGCCTGACGTTTTTCAGCCCGATCGGCAAAGGCTTTAGCCTGCGCATCCTGTTTATTCAGGCGATACGCCGTCGAGAGCGTTTTTTCCAGATGGAACATCAGGCTGTTGAGATCGACCGGGGCCAGTTGCGTGGTGCGGATGGTCGAAAGGTTATGCGCATCGGTAAACCAGCGCGAGCTGAAATCCCAGCCCGATGCCGCACCGGCGCGCAGATCACGATACATCTCTGCTTTGTTGCGCTGTGGCGCTTTGTTCGCCGTTGCAATGTCGTCCATCCATGATTCGGTACGCGGCACGTCGCGTGCGTCCCAGTAACGGTTCAGCACTGTCCCGTCGGCCAGTTTGACCACCCGCTTGCTGGCATTACCTGCGGCGACGCTGTCGCTGTCTGCCATCCAGTAATCGTACTCTTTTTGTAACTGCGGCAAATAACGCACATAGACGTTATCGCCTTCATGCGTCGCCAGCAGATCCACCATCAGGCTAAAGAATGGCGGCTGCGAGCGACTCAGGTAATAAGTGCGGTTGCCGTTGGGAATGTGGCCATAGCGATCCAGCAGCGAGGCGAAGTTGTCCACCATATCCTGCACTTTATCCCAGTGGCCGCTTTCCGCCAGGCCGAGCATGGTAAAGTAGCTGTCCCAGTAGTAAACCTCACGGAAACGCCCGCCTGGCACCACATAGGGTTTGGGCAACGGCAGCAACGAGTCATATTTTCCTGTGTTACTTGTCGTCCGCGTTAACACCGGCCACAGGCCGTTAATATGGTCACGAAGGTTCTGGCCCGCAGGCGGCACATATTTGTCACTGTCGGTGGGCAGGATGAAATTCGCGGCGACGAAGCGCTTTAAATCAAAACCGCGCTGATTCTTCTGCATCTGCCAGTCGGCCAGAATGGAGGACGGATCGTATTTAGGCACGGCATCTGCAAACGTCTTTTGGTCAGGGTAAAATTTTGCCTGTTGTACGGCATTGAACAACGGTCCTAAACGGACATCGGGCGGCTGGGGTTGACTGGTCAGTAATCGGGAATCCTCGGCTGCCCAGGTGCTGAAAACGGTCGCACTTAACAACACGCCAAGCAAAACGGGCGCATGACGTTGAGACCGTTTAGTCGTTGTTACCTCAGTGTTTCTCATCGGTGTTTCTCCTTGTCCGAAATGTGATCATGTGTCACGCATTGACCACTCTCCAACTTTAGACCTTAACCGCAATTTTCACCCTTTCGTCCGGCGGAAATGTGAAGCGGCGTAACTTATTGATGATCATAGCCTGCGAAATTTTGTGCTTTTTTTTCAGGCTCCGCTTGCCCTGAGACCACTTTTCCCCGAGGCTGAGAAAAAAAGAGGATCACTATGGACATCATCTGGTTTCATCCATCGCAACCTGCTGACGACTGGATCAGCGGGTTACAGCAGCGCTTACCCCATGCTCGTGTCCGTCACTGGACGACCGACGATACGTCCCCGGCAGATTATGCGCTGGTCCGTTCGCCGCCGCCGGCCATGCTGCGGGGCCGCAACGATCTGAAAGGGGTATTTGCGCTGGGGGCGGGCGTCGACGAAATTTTGCGTCAGCTGCAGCAAAACCCGGACATGCTGGCAGACAGTGTTCCCCTTTATCGTCTGGAAGACACAGGCATGGCGCAACAGATGCAGGAGTACGCGGTCTGTCGGGTGCTGGGCTGGTTTCGTCGCTTTGATGATTACCAACAGCAGCAGCAGTCGGCCCAGTGGCAACCGCTGCCGTCGTATTCGCGTGACCAGTTTCATATCGGGATTTTAGGCGCGGGCGTGCTGGGACAACAGGTGGCGAAAAGCCTGACGGCCTGGGGATTCCCGGTGCGCGTCTGGAGCCGTTCAGCCAAGCAGATTGCCGGTGTGACCAGCTTCGCCGGGCGCGACGCGCTGGACGATTTCCTGCGTGACACTCAGGTGCTGATCAATCTGCTGCCCAGCACCGCAGAAACGCGCAATCTGATTGATCAGAAACTGTTAGCCCGGTTGCCGCAGGGCGCGTTTTTCCTTAACCTCGCTCGTGGGGATCAGGTCGTGGAAGCCGATTTGCTCACCGCCCTGGATAGCGGGCAAATAAAGGGCGCCGCACTGGATGTTTTCCAGGTCGAGCCACTGCCTGCCGATCATCCGTTGTGGTTCCATCCGCGCGTCACAATTACTCCGCATAATGCGGCGGTCACCCTGAAAGAGGAAGCGATGGACTACATTGCCCGCGCGATTACTCAACTTGAAGCAGGTGAAAACCCACAGGGCTACGTCGATCGCCAACGTGGCTATTAACGATTCGGGCCGTAACCGGCCCCTACAGGAGCAGACAATGTATCCCGTCGATCTTCACATGCACACGGTTGCCAGCACCCACGCCTACAGCACGCTACATGATTATGTCGCGCAGGCTAAACTGAACGGCCTGAAACTGTTTGCCATCACCGATCACGGCCCGGATATGGCCGATGCACCGCACTACTGGCACTTTGTGAATATGCGCATCTGGCCCCGTATCATTGACGGCGTGGCGATCCTGCGCGGCATCGAGGCCAACATCAAAAACCAGCAGGGCGAAATCGACTGTTCCGGCCCGATGCTGGAATCGCTGGATCTGATTGTGGCGGGCTTCCACGAACCCGTCTATGCACCGCGCGACCTTACTCAGAATACCGAGGCGATGATTGCCGCCATGGCGGGAGGGTTAGTGCACATCATCAGCCATCCCGGCAACCCGAAATATCCCGTTGATATCCCGGCGATTACCGAAGCGGCCGCACACTACGATGTGGCGCTGGAGCTGAACAATTCCTCCTTTACCCATTCGCGTCCGGGCAGCGAACCGAACTGCCGGGCGATTGCCGAAGCCGTCGGCAAGGCGGGTGGACGCCTGGCCTTCGGCTCTGATTCCCATACGGCATTTACCCTGGGCAATTTTGAGCACTGTCTGCGTATCGCCAGAGAAGTGGATTTTCCGGAGGATCGCGTGTTAAATGTCACGCCGCGTCGCCTGCTCGATTTTCTGGCACTGCGCACGGGCAAGACGATCCCCGAGCTGGCGGACTTTTAATTTTTCTCCTTCAAGGAATTTTGACTCATGAATGAGTTTTCCATTCTGTGCCGCATTATCGGCTCGCTGTTTAACCGCCATCCGCAGGATCCCCTGCTGGCACCGCTGTTTACGCTGATTCGCGAAGGCAAACTGGCGGCGCAGTGGCCGCTGGAGCAGGATGCGTTGTTGAAACGGTTGCAGCAGAGCAGCGATCCGCAGGCACTGACTGCCGACTATGAGGCGCTGTTTGTTGGCGAATCACGTAACGTTTCGCCCTTTGCCTCACACTGGCCGGAAGGAAAGCCGGAGTCCGAGATCCGCGCTTTTTTAACCTCGCGCGGTATGCCGCTGGGTGAAGCACCGACGGATCATTTTGGCGCGCTGTTGCTGGCGGCGTCATGGCTGGAAGATCAGTCTGCGGCAGACGAAAGCGCCGCTCAACTGGCGCTGTTTGATACGTTTCTGATGCCGTGGTGCGGCGCATTCCTGGGCAAAGTCGAGGCGCATGCCACTACCGCCTTTTACCGCACCCTGGCCGAGCTGAGCCGTGAAGCGATTCAGGCCATGTACGATGAGCTGGTGGAAAGCGCCAGCGAGCAGGGCGACGACGCCTGATTTACCACGTCGCCGGATGGCTGCCGGGTGGGCAGCCGGGCGTGGCACACTTCAGGGCGGTGCCGGGCAGCCATGCGGCGGAGTGCAGACGTACGCCGATTCCCCACGGTGTAAGTTCTAGGCTGGGCTGATTGTCGCTGTGCTGCGGGATGATCCCCGAATGGGCCATGTCGCTGGCGTAACGGTGCTGCTCCAGCAGCCAGGCGGTGCGCGCCAGCGACAGGCGCGTCTGACTTCCGCTGCCTTCATGAAGGCGCTGACGCAGACCGGCCAGCACGGCCGCCGCTATCAGGTAACCCGTGGCATGATCCAGCGCCTGAACCGGCAGAGGCACCGGTGCAGTATGTTGCTTCCAGCGCATGCCCTGTTCGGCAATACCGCAACCCATCTGCACCAGACTGTCGAAACCGCGCCGGTTGCGCCAGGGGCCCTGCCAGCCCCAGGCATTCAGGCCCACGTCCACCAGGCCGGGACACAGGCTTTGCAGCGATTCCGCATCAAATCCCAGCTTTTCCAGCGCATCGGCACGGTAACCGTGCACAAGCACATCGGCCTGTTTCAGCAACCAGATAAACTGTGCACGGTCAGCGGGCTGTTTCAGGTCCAGCACGGCGCGGCGCTTGCCGCAGGCGAGCTCCTCATCCGCGCCCGGTTCTTGCCAGCCGGGTGGATCGATACGCAACACATTTGCCCCCAGGCTGGCGAGAAAGCGCGTGGCCACCGGGCCCGCGATGATGCGCGTCAGATCCAGCACCCTGATGCCCAGTAACGGACGCGCGTCGGGCAACGCCCAGTCGACCGCAGGGCCCTCGGTCATGGTCTGCCGGGCAAACAACGGTTCATGTATGACGGCCAGTCCCTGCGGATGCTGTCGCCAGGCTTCAGCACTGCGCATTTCGGCAGCGCAACCGCCAGCGTCAATCACGGCCTGCTCCAGCTCGGAGGCCTGCCACTGCGCCACTTCCCGCGCCAGCGCATCCCGATCCGGATGCTGACCCAGCACGCTCTCCATCGCCAGGCGATGGTGGGGCGCATTGGTATGCAGACGGATCCAGCCGTTGCGGCAGGCGTAATCGCCCGCAAAGGCATCCCACAGTGCGGGTGCAGGGCGGTTAAGCGGCATAAAACTGTGCTGGAACCAGCGTGAGGCAAGGCGGACATTGATCTGTGCACGGACAGGACGATTGAGTAAATCAGCGATGCCCTGCGTCGCTAATCCCAGACTGGTGGCCGCCAGTTCACTGACGGCATAGGCGGAGGAAAAGGCCGCGTGATCGGTGAAAACAGGCAGCGCGTGTGGCGCAGGGTTGCCATGCAATCCCTGCCACATCTGCTGCCAGAGTGCGTTGGCCAGATGATTCATGCTACAGGCTCCTGAAGCGGACGATTCCTGAAGCATAGCATGTGCCTTTAACGACGTCGTAAGCGCGGAAACCGGGCGTGCATGCGCAGATTACGCAGGTTGATTACCGCAATGGTAGTGCCGAGGATCACCAACGAGGCACCAATAATTTTGAAACTGTTCAGGCTGTCGCCCAGCACCACAATGCCCATGATCACTGCCAGCACCGGTGTCAGCAGGGAGTAGGGCATAATCAGGTTAACGTTGTATTTCTTCAGCAGTGAATACCACAAGGTATAGGCGACTACCGAAGAGGCAATCGCACTGTAGAGAATGGCAAACCAGCCGCGCCAGCCCGCATGTTGCAGGGCATAAAGCTGATGTGATTCGGACATATAGCTGGCCGCGCCGACAATGGGCAACGCCAGAAACGCGATCCAGCCCGTCATGGTCAGCGGCTTAATCGGGGGCGATTTTTTCACAATCAGATTGCTCACCGCCCAGCCCGTGGCGCTGCACAGCAGGATACAGAGCACCCACCAGGCGGGGATCGTCGGGCTGCCGGACAGCACCACTACACCGCTCAGTGAAATGATAATGCCGATAAGCTGGATAAGCCGCAGCTTCTCTTTCAGGAATACCATCGCCAGCAGCATCGCAATCGGCGTGCCCAGTTGCACCACAATCGCTCCTGTTCCGGCATCGGTATAACGCATGCCGAGAAACAGCAGCGAGAAGTGCATAAAGCCAAACGTAAAGGCCAGCAGTAACAGCCAGGGAAACTGTTGACGGTTAATCCGGCAAAACGGTACCAGGACAATCGCCACGACGAAAAACCGCATCCAGGTCAGGAACAGGGGCGGTAAATCCACTAAGCCCCATTTCACCGCCACGTTATTAAAGGCCCAGATGGACACGACCATCAGAACCGTAAAGAAATGCCGCACTGCCACAATGTCATCCTTTGAAAAAACACGTTACCCGATAATCATGGCATGAACCCGCGCGGTTAAGACAATGATTAACGTTTTTTTTATTTAGTTAACTCTAAAAATTCATAAGACTTTTACAACAGTTGCTGTCAGACTGATTTTCCGAAACGTTAACGCCTGTGAGGATCCGATTCGGTATGACTTATGCACCTGCCTTGCCGCTTGCCCTGATTCAGTTAGATGTTCCTCCTGCCAGTGTGGTCGAAAAAATCGGTGAACAGCCGGTCTGGTTTATTGATGCTCTGAATTTACAGCCTGAAGATTACCTTATCGTCCGTCCGCATCTGGGTGAGCCGTTGCCACAGTTTACTGAAATCTCCGGCGCGGTATTAAGCGGTTCGTGGGCAATGGTGACTGACCATGAGGAGTGGAGCGAACGCACCGCTGCCTGGGTTCGCGCGGGGATGGACGCGCAGTTGCCACTACTGGGCGTGTGCTACGGCCATCAGCTCATGGCGTATGCGCTGGGAGGTAAAGTCGCGGACAACCCTCATGGCTGGGAACGGGGATTACTGGCGCTGAACACGACGACCGCGGCGAAGCACGATCCCCTGCTTGCGACCCTGCCGGAACACTTCGAGGCCTGGCTTTCTCATCGTCAGTCGGTGGTGATACCGCCGGCGCAGTCGACGATTCTGGCACAGTCAGAAAAAGATCCCTGCCAGGTATTGCGCTATTCGCCGAATGCGCTGTCCATGCAGTTCCATCCCGAATTTGATCGCCAGATTATGGATGCCTGTCTGCCCGACGATGTAGACAGCGATGGCGCCGAACTGCAGGGGGCGGACTGGGCACGCAGCATTTTAACCCATTTCTGGCTGCAAACGCGCCCGGCGGTCGACAGCGCTCAGGGCGCATAGTGACGGGCGCAGCGGTAAACCCAGGCGGGCGGCACGTTTTTTAAAACCCGCTGACGTTCCCAGGTAAAGTAACGGGACAAATCGGGCTGGGTCAGGGATGTGTACTGAAACTGTACAAAGACGCCGTTGGGGCCCAGCGCGTGGAAAACCGCCTGCAAAATCGCCTCGCGCAGTTCCGGCGACAGCGACAGAAGCGGAAGGCCAGAAAAAATAGCGTCATAGCTGCCGTTCAGGTACTCCGCCGAGCAGGTGCGTACCGTCATGCGTTCATCATCCAGCGCGTTAAGCTTTTGTGCCAGCGCGCTGCTGATTTCAAATACGTCCAGTGTGGCCTCAGGTGCCATCTTTGCCAGCAGGCGACGCGTCAGCACACCATCGCCTGCGCCTAACTCAGCGATCCGGAATTGATGACGCCAGTCGACCGCTTCCACCATGGTGCGACACAGCGCTTCGGAAGACGGGGTGATGCTGCCCATCTTGCGCGGATTGCGGATGAACTGGTGGACGAAATCTGCTTTTGCGCGCATTAACGTGAAAGCCGAAGCCAACATGCTGACCTACCTCCAGAGTGAACATATCCTCATATTGACCTCATTCGCGCCGAAAGTTTCCAGTTAACAGGCGAAGCGGTAAAAAGTCGGAATTATCTGTAGTGGCTCTGGCGGGTATTTCCTTTGCCGCGGTCACAGTTTAGGGACAACAAACCTGTCAGGCTGGCGCTGATCGAATATGTTAACAACAAGTTTCATAGTTGTTTCACATCACACAGCGTAAGGAGATCCAGCATGCGTTATGCCGCTCCAGGAGAACAGGGTTCTCTCATCACTTTGCAGAAGCACTACGGCAATTTCATCAACGGCGAGTTCGTCGCCCCGGTAAACGGTAACTATTTTACCAATACGTCCCCCGTTAACGGCTCAGCCGCGGGCGAGTTTCCCCGATCGAACAAGGCCGATGTCGATAAGGCCGTGGCCGCCGCAGCCGCAGCCGCTGACGCATGGGGCAAAACCTCACCTCAGCAACGTGCGCTGGTACTGTTAAAAATTGCTGACCGCCTGGAAGAAAATCTGGAATACATGGCGGTCAATGAAACATGGGATAACGGTAAGCCAGTGCGGGAAACGCTGGCTGCGGATATGCCGCTGGCGGTGGATCATTTCCGTTATTTCGCCGGTTGCGTCAGGGCGCAGGAGGGCAGCGCAGCTGAAATCGACGAGTTTACCGCCGCCTATCACTTCCACGAGCCACTGGGCGTGGTGGCGCAGATTATTCCGTGGAACTTCCCGCTGTTGATGGCGGCCTGGAAGCTGGCACCGGCACTGGGTGCGGGCAACTGCGTGGTGCTTAAACCGGCAGAACAAACGCCGCTGTCGATCACGCTGTTTGTTGAACTGATTCAAGATCTGCTGCCGCCCGGTGTGGTGAACGTGGTTCACGGCTACGGAAAAGAAGCCGGTGAGGCGCTGGCCTCGCATCCCGGTATTGCCAAGGTGGCCTTTACCGGATCGACGGCGACGGGCGGACACATTCTGGAGCTGGCGGCGAAAAGCCTGATCCCGTCCACCGTTGAGCTGGGCGGTAAATCACCTAACATCTTCTTCGAAGACATTATGCAGGCCGAAGAGAGCTTCATTGAAAAAGCGGCAGAGGGCGTAGTACTGGGCTTCCTGAATCAGGGCGAAGTCTGTACCTGCCCGTCGCGCGCGCTGGTGCAGGAATCCATCTATGAGCCCTTTATGGCGGCGGTGCTTAAACGTATCAAAACCATCAGACGCGGCGATCCGCTGGATACGGAGACCATGGTCGGTGCTCAGGCGTCACAGCAGCAGTTCGACAAAATACTCTCGTATCTGGAGATTGCCCGTCAGGAAGGGGCCGAAATCCTCACCGGCGGCGGCGTTGAAAAGCTCGACGATGCACTTGCCAGCGGCTACTACATCCAGCCGACGCTGCTGAAAGGCAACAACAGCATGCGCGTCTTCCAAGAGGAGATCTTTGGACCGGTCGTCGGCATCACCACCTTTAAAGACGAGGCAGAAGCCATCGCCATCGCCAATGATTCCATCTATGGGCTGGGCGCGGGCGTCTGGACGCGGGATATCAACCGCGCCTATCGGGTGGGCCGTGCGATCAAAGCCGGTCGCGTCTGGACTAACTGTTACCATCTCTATCCTGCCCATGCCGCCTTTGGCGGGTACAAGAAATCGGGCATTGGTCGTGAAACCCACAAGATGATGCTTGATCACTATCAGCAGACTAAAAACCTGCTGGTGAGTTACAGCATTCAGCCACTTGGCTTCTTCTGACCTGGTGCGGCGTGCCCTGTGCACGCCGCATTTTCCTCTGCTGGTTGTCATATAAGCGTAATCTGCTTGTGACAGGGTAATTAGCGGCTATTATCGATCCTTCGCAGTGATCATTTCGTGCCTGTGTTGACTGGATTACCTGCTTCACTATGGATAACTGAACAGAGACGATTTATGCAAAATGCTTACGACTATCTGAACCTGATGGATGAGGTGCTCGACGGACCGGAAGAGAGCATCATCATCGTTAATCTGCCTGAACGGCACAGCGCTTACCCGTCTTGTGCGCAACAACCTGATGCGCCTTTCTCCGCGCGCGCACCCCAACAGGCCGCCAGACCGTGTCGGGACGGCGTGTTCTGACAGGACCTTCACGTCGGGTCACGCAGGTTATGTCGGCCAGACGCCGCACTCGTCCGACTTATCTGCGCCCTGGTCAGGCGGTCAGGACACCACCGTCATGCTGGCCGCATAACCTGATCGCCCGTTATACAGTCAATTCAACTTATGCCTGCTCAGTCACCCGCCTGCGCCGGTGCACTCACTGGCCTGCACCTGTAACAAAGTGTGATCAAAAACGATACGAAGGCCGGACGCGAAACTTATCTTTTCGTGCCAGTTCTGGGGCAGTATCAATAAGAAAACTTAACCATTCCTAAACCAGCGGCAAAGAGTTCGCACGCGTTGATAACTTCTGCGCCATACCTGTCTTGTGGTTGTCATCAAAATTTACATATCACTTAAATAAAATTTAACTTTCCCCGCTATACATTCCTTAGGACAGTGCATGTCGGTGACTTTATCAGCAAGGAACGAGGTAGTGTATTTATGAGTAAATTAACCCGAAGAAGTTTTATGGCTTTTGCGGCGGGCGGCACCGTCGCGCTGGCGGCCGGACAGGTGCACGCGCATGACAGCATCCAGTCTTTTTCCGGCGGGGGCCGCGATCCCGGACCGCACGATCCGATCCGCGAAGCCGAAAACCCGGATATCGTGAATCCACCGGCGACGGACAGCGGCACGTTACCGAATCTGCGCTTTTCCTTCAGTGACGCGCACATACGTAAAAGCAGCGGTGGATGGACCCGCCAGGTCACTCAACGTGAGCTCGGCGTCTCCACCACGATTGCGGGCGTGGATATGCGCCTCAATGCAGGGGGCATTCGTGAGCTGCACTGGCATAAAGAGGGCGAATGGGCGTACATGACTTACGGCAACGCCCGCGTCACGGCGTTTGATACCGACGGCACCTGGTTCGTGGACGATATTGGCGTGGGTGATTTGTGGTATTTCCCGCCGGGCATTCCGCACTCTATTCAGGGCCTGGGGCCGGACGGCTGTGAGTTCCTGCTGGCCTTTGACAACGGTGGATTCGATGAAGACAGCACCTTCCTGCTGTCCGACTGGTTTAAACATATCCCGCCCGAGATCCTGGCGAAAAACTTTAAGGTCCCTGTCTCAACCTTTGCGAAACTACCGTCGCCGCAGGACGAATATATCTTTGCCGCACCGGTGCCCGGCAGCCTGTCATCGGTGCAGGTACAAGGGGCAACCAAAGCCAAACGCACCTTTACTCACCGTATGCTGGCGCAGGACCCGATCAAAGCGCCAGGCGGCACGGTCCGCATCACCGACTCTTCCACCTTTAAGGTCTCCAAAACCATTGCGGCGGCACTGGTCGAGATCGAACCCGGTGGCTTGCGTGAGCTGCACTGGCATCCAAACAACGATGAGTGGCAATACTATCTGGAAGGCGAAGGACGCATGGGCGTGTTTGGTTCATCCGGCCAGGCCAGAACCTTTGATTACCGGGCCGGAGATGTCGGCTATGTGCCGTTCGCCATGGGGCACTATGTGGAAAACACCGGCAAGGGGCCGCTGCGTTTCCTGGAGCTGTTCAAAAGCGATTATTACGCTGACATTTCACTGAATCAATGGCTGGCCGGTACGCCGCGCGACCTGGTGAAACAACACCTGCAACTGGACGATGCGTTTATGGATGCGCTGTCGTTGCAGAAAAACCCGGTAGTGAAATAGCCAGGCGGGCGCATCCGTCTTCAGGATGCGCCAGTATCCGCACTAAAAATCCGGTTCTGCTGCGGGGCTGGCCTGATGAAAAATCATCTGCCAGCCTTGCGTTGCGTGGTACACCCAATGGGACGACCGCCATGCGGCATGGCGGCCATCGGGTCTTGCGGTACGGTAAAGCAACAGGGCGTGATGTGTTCCTGTCTGTATCAGCTGAAAATCGCGGCT
Source organism: Pantoea sp. BR_17 (assembly GCF_041955125.1). NCBI lineage: Bacteria > Pseudomonadati > Pseudomonadota > Gammaproteobacteria > Enterobacterales > Erwiniaceae > Pantoea > Pantoea sp. BR_17. The sequence goes on from NZ_JAVAXT010000012.1 coordinate 130,741, forward strand.
GACGATTGCCGGCGCATGCGCTTCAGCTTGTAAGGCCGCAATCGTCTGCGCGCGATTCACCCGCACGCCCGAGCGGGTAATTTCCTGAAATTCAGGATGCAGTCGCTGCGCCAGCCAGGCTGCATCGTAACGTTTTTCCTGATGCAGACTGCATTCCAGCGCCGTCAACGCGGCAAGCAGTGTCTGATAGCGTCCTGTCTCCGTCTCACAGGGGGCGGAGTGATGTATCACTGCCACCTGTGAATCGAGCTGAATCGCGGGATAGTGCTCCTGCATGCCTGCCAGCAGTTCCGCATCGGGCCATTCCTCATCTTTGCCCAGATGCTGCGCGACGGATGACAGCGGCATCACGACAACCCGTTCAACAGTCACAATGACGCTGTCAGCAGGATCTTCGTGGTTGATATAACGCAGCGGACCGGGCGTAATGGCCCGTTCCTGCCAGCGTATCGTATGGCGTTTGTTGCCCGCCCGCACCGCTGTCATCAGGCGAGGCACAATGTGCAGCATTTGCATCACTTCACTCCGTGAGCCCTGGATGGACGTTAACCCTGGCCTGGCTGAGTATCAGGGCGCAAAGCGCGACAGCCAGATTTGGCGCAGTTCCCGGGCCTGCAACGATACTGCCGCCGTCTCACTGCCGTGGAAACCATGAAACGCGCCCGGCCAGACGTGCAACTCCACGGCAACCCCGGCGCGGATTAACCGCTGTGCATAGTCGAGGTTCTCATCCAGAAACAGGTCCAGCGTGCCCACGCCAATCCAGGCCGGGGGAAGTCCGCGCAGGTCTGTGGCGCGAGCGGGGGCCGCATAAGGCGAAACGGCTTCGCCACCGGGCGCTTCGCCCAGCAGCGCCGACCAGCCGATGCGGTTGTATTCCCGCGTCCAGACAAACTCGCCGGTCACGGGATTGGGGTGGGTTTCGGTGACCGTGCGGTCATCCAGCATCGGGAACATCAGATTCTGAAAGGCCAGCGTGGGGCCATTCCGATCGCGGGTGAACAGCGCCAGTGAGGCCGCCAGCCCGGCACCGGCGCTGTCGCCCATAACACCGATACGTGCCGGATCGATGCCCAGCATCGCGGCTTCATTCACCATCCAGTTCAGCACCTGATAGCTGTCTTCCAGCGATCCCGGAAATACGGTTTCCGGTGACAGCCGATAGTCCACCGAGACCACCACACAGTTATGTCGCCGTGCCGTCGCGCTGGTCAGCGACAGAGACTGCTCCGGGCTGCCAAACAGATGACCGCCGCCATGAAGATGTAATATGCCCATGCGTTTACCGGCGGCCGCAACGGGCGTGATCACACAGACTCTGACCGACGGATGGCCGGGAAACGCGATCAGGTGTTCATCAATGTTCAGCCCCTGGTCGCGGTAAGACTGGACCTGCTTAAGCGCAGCATCCTGGCGCTGCTGGCGTAGCGTAATGATTGCGTCAGGCGTGAGTTCCAGCGGCGCGCTGTTAGCGAGCAGGGGACGTAGCTCGGGATCGACGAGATGCAGCGTGTTCAACTTAACCCTCTCTTCAGGTTGATGTGACAGCAACGTGTTTCTGCCAGATATGCATGGCAGCGGCTGAGATCAAAATGACCTGCTGACAGCGACTGCCAGCAGGTCACAGCAATGGCGTTCAACCGGCTTAATGACCCGTGTCTTCGCCATTAGAGGCTATCAGTTTTTTATACCAGTGATAGCTCTTTTTTAAGGTACGTTTCTGCGTGCCATTGCCCATATCGTCCTGATCCACGTAGATAAACCCATAACGTTTAGACATCTGCGCCGTACCTGCGCTCACCACGTCAATCGGTCCCCACCAGGTGTAGCCAAACAGGGGAACGCCATCCGCAATGGCCTCTTTCATTTGCGCGACGTGCTGGCGCAGGTAGTCAATGCGGTAATCGTCATCAATACTGCCATCGGCCTTGACGGTATCGACTGCGCCCAGGCCGTTTTCGGCAATAAAGAGCGGCTTTTGATAGCGATCATACAGCTGATTCAGTGCCAGGCGCAGGCCTTTGGGATCGATTTGCCAGCCCCATTCACTGGTTTCCAGGTGCGGATTTCTGATGCCGCCGGTGATCAGGTTGCCCTGCGCGCCGGTGAGTTTTTCAGGATGGGCGCTGACCGTGCTGGACATGTAATAGCTAAAGGAAACAAAGTCCACCGGATGTTGCCGCAGGATTTCATCGTCGCCTACGGCTTTAATCAGCTGTACGCCTTTTTCCGCCAGCATTCTTTCTGCATAAGCCGGATAGTAGCCGCGTGCCTGCACATCGCTAAAAAACAACGACACGCGCTGCATATCTTCGCACGCCTGCACATCATCCGGATGGCAGGTGTGCGGATACAGGATTTGATAGCTGATCATACAGCCCACCTGCGCACCGGGAATAATGGCGTGGCAAGCCTTTGTCGCCAGCGCGCTGGCGACAAACTGATGATGGGCACCCTGGTATTTATCCTGTTCAATATGCGGGTGACCTTCTTCAATTACGCCAATGCTCACGTAAGGGTGATGCTTAACACAGTTGATCTCGTTGAACGTCATCCAGTATTTCACTTTTTTGCGATAGCGCATGAAAACTGTGGTGGCAAAACGCACATAGAAATCTACCAGTTGGCGATTGGGCCAGCCGCCGTAATCCGTCACCAGCGCAAGCGGCATTTCGTAATGTGACAATGACACAATCGGTTCGATCCCGTGAGCGAGCAGGGCATCCAGCACTGCATCATAAAACTGCAGGCCCGCCTCGTTGGGTTCTGCTTCATCGCCGCGTGGAAAGATGCGCGTCCAGGCAATCGACATCCTGAAGCACCTGAATCCCATCCCGGCGAACAGCGCGATATCCTCTTTAAAGTGGGTGTAAAACCCGTTGCCTTTACGTTTGGGATAATATTTTTTGCTCTCCGGATTCTGTGCTTCCGCTACCTGCGCATGGGTCATGCTTAACCACTGATCCAGCCACTGGTCTTGCGGTGTGGATGCGTCAAAGGTGTACACATCCGATACGGACAGCCCTTTACCGCCGACATGCCAGGCGCCCTCAAGCTGATTCGCGGCCGTGGCACCGCCCCACAGAAAATCTTCGGGAAAAGAGGGTGAATACGTCATGCTTTGCTCCTTAAACCGCCGCAGCGGTGAGTGTCAGAAAAGCGTCACGGCAGGCGATATGTCCCCCGGCTTTTACCGGGCGAACCTCGCCATAGCGTTCGCAGTTGGTCACGATTACAATCACGCTCGGATCGATGCCTTCGGCCTCAAGCGCGTTCAGATCGAATGTGATCAGCAGATCGCCGGTGCGGATAAACTGGCCCGGCTGAATATGGCTGGTGAAATGGCGGCCGCCGAGTTTCACGGTATCGATGCCAATGTGGATCAGGATTTCCGCGCCAGTGTCACTTTTCAGCCCCAGCGCGTGGTGGGTTTCAAAGAGCGACTCGACGCGGCCATCAATGGGGGAGCGCAACTTGCCGCCGGTCGGGTAAATCGCCAGCCCTTTGCCAAAAATTTCATCGGCAAAAACCGGATCGGCTAAGGCGCTTAACGGAGTGATCTCACCGCTGACCGGCGCAAAAAGCCTTACGTGGTCCTGCGTATGATGACAGTGTGAGGAGGCTGTATTGTCCACGTTCTTCCGGGTCGCTTCCTCAAAACCCAGTATGACGGTCAGCAGGGCCGCACTGGAAAAGGCAATGACCAGACTCAGCAGTGCTGATAAGAAGGTGGGACCAACCAGGGCGGGAATGCCGGGCAGGCCGCTGAGTGCAAACGCATAGGTTTTTACGCCCATCGCCATCGCAAACGCGCCACCACAGGCACCGCCAAGCAGAGCGGCGGCAAAGGGACGTTTGTAGCGAATGTTGATGCCGTACATCGCAGGCTCGGTGATGCCCATGGCAGCACTGAAGCTGGTGGTAAGCGCCAGCGATTTAAGCTTTTTATCCCGGGCCCGCAGAAAGACGCCAAACGCCGCACCGGCCTGACCAAGGTTGGCCACATAGAAAAGAATTTTAAACGGGTCGAATCCCAGATGGCTGATGTTATGGATCATGACCGGCACCAGCACATAGTGCATGCCGGTAATAATAATCAGCGACAACGTCCCGCCGACCACCACGCCCGCGATAATGCCCATGTTTTCGACCAGCCAGATAATGCCCCCGGTCAGTGCGTTACCGGCAAAAATCCCTAATGGCCCGATAGCGATCAGCGTCACCGGCGTGACGATAAGCAGGCTTAAAAGCGGAACAAACATGGTTTTGAGGGCGGCAGGGATAACGCGGTCAATCAGGCGCTCCACGTAACTCAACAGCCAGATTGATAGCAGGACCGGAATGACTGTCGAAGCATAGTTCACCGTGGGAACGGGTAAACCCAGAAAACGTATCGGCTCACCTGCGGTAAAGAGGGTTTGCAGGGCAGGGTGAAAGAGTGATGCCGCCAGCGCAACAGCGACATAAGGATTGGCACCAAAGCGTTTTGCCGCACTGAACGCCAGCGCCAGCGGCAAAAAATAGAACACGCCATCGCTGATTGCCAGCAGGATCTGGTAGCTCTGGTTTTGTGTCTCCAGCCAGTGAAACGCCACCATTAGCGCCAGAATGCCCTTGAGAATCCCTGCACCCGCTATGGCCGGAATAATCGGTGAGAAGATGCCGGACAGCCCTTCAAGCACTGCGGAAACAGGGTTACAGCGCGAAGCAGGGCGGACAGGAGCTTCCTGAAGCGGAAGCTGACTGAGCAGCGCATCGCACAGTGGTTTGACATCATTACCGATGATGAGTTGAAACTGGTCGCCAGAAATATTAACCCCGATCACGCCATCCAGTGCTTCAAGCGCGTGACGGTCGGCTTTACTGTTATCTCTTAGTAAAAAACGCAGGCGGGTAATGCAGTGAAATAAAGACTGTACGTTATCTTTTCCGCCTATCAGGGGAATAATTTGCTGTGCGGTGTCCTGATAATTCATAAATCCCTCCAGACTGAAGTCGATATGACGTCATCCACAATGACCGGCATAAACCGGGTGGCATATTTTCTGGGGTTTGCCTGATTCAACAGTCACAAGCCGGTAAAGCAATTCAGTAATGCATTATGGGGTGTCAACATCATGCGCACTGCGCTGCACGATGTTTTCAATGTGTACCGTTAGATAGAGTTTTTCTGAGTGACTCATACTGTGGTGATAATGTTTTTTTACGAAGGTGCTGATGGCTTCTACGCACTCAAACGTTCGGGCATATCGCTGTTGTGCCAGCGTGAATAATTCCTCGTCGTCGTTATTTAATACTTCGCCATCAATGACCCGCTGCGCAAAGAATTTTAAATGGGTAATGAAGCGCTGGTAATTCAGACTGTGTTCATCGCGGGTCAGCGTAAAAAAGTATTTTACGATTTGTTGTAACTGACAGAGGAGTTGGGTGATTTTAGTGGTTTTGCCTAAGTTATCATTGAGCCCGGCATTCACGATATGCAGCGCAATACTGCAGGCTTCGCTGTCTGGTAGCACGGTGCCGGTGCGGGCCACTACCATGCCCAGTGCCTGGCGGCCAATCGCATATTCTGCGGTGTAAAAATGACGGACTTCCCATTCCAGTGGGTTGGCGAGCAGCGCGTTATTTTTATGCCGCTCCAGCGCAAAGTAGAGGTGATCGGCCAGCGTAACATACAGCCCTTCGCTTAGTTTATGCTTCAGCGTTTCATGCGCCAGGCTGACGATATCGGCGGTCAACTGGAGAATATCGATGGGAACTTCACTGACCAGATCTTTAAAGCGTGCAGAGATGCCTGAATCTTGCAGCCGAAATATCTTTTCTGCTTCGTGCAGATGAATACGGGCCCCGTTGCGTGTATTAAATCCCAGCCCCCGACCGGTTAAAATCACTTCAAGGCCGTTATCATCTACGGCACTGACCACATTATTATTCAGTATTTGTCTGACCAGCATCGCTCACTCCTGAAACACAATCGGGCAAAACATAAATACAGCGTTGAAGGGATTATCCCTCAGCCTGCATTCAGGTTTTGCCCGATAATCGGTAACAAGCGTGATGCCGGTTAATCCTGGCACCTGGAAAATTGATATTCAATATGAAATTGTGCAGTGAGTCATCTGGCGCGCTGATTTGTGATCCGCTTTACGAAAAGTAATAGATAAAGCCGTTACGTGATCGGGGGGAATGGGTGATGCCGGCGGGTTAGTGCGCTGGCAGGTGAGGGGCAGAGGTGTTGGGTAGCAGGCAGCTCGGGAATGAAAAGATACGTGATGGCTGTTAAAAAATGAACGTCTGCTTTGAGCGAGGAGCGGACCTTTACAATTTCTGCAGCAGACAGCGATTTTGCTGAGGTAGTTGAAAATTGATTAAGCTGAAGTTGCTCATTTCATGCCCTTCACATAAAGCAGCAACCTCAAGAAGGTGGGACTTAACTTCACGGGTCATACAATGAAATGAGTCATTGGCACGTCAGTTTCCGGACCATAACTGTTACCAATTCACCAGCAACTACACGTTGCTCTTGCCGTACCCATTCTTAATTTCTATATGATCTTTAATCTGCAGGCTTTATCCACAGGAACGACGCATTATTCTCAGTTATCAGCGCTGTGAGGTGACTCAACCCCGGCAACCTGCCATCAGGGCCATAGAATAAAAATCGAAGCAGTATAAACCTGCCTCGATTTTTGAGAGTGTCTTAACCCACGTTGTTACTGCCCCAACCGGACGGCATTATTCAGGAATAGTATTCAGGGGCTTTTTTGAAGTCAGACCAGGCGTCAGGATCGTGACCGGTCACCACCAGCGCACCGGCACGTTCGGCCACGGCACGCAGTTTCTGCACGGAACGCACGGAATCCACCGCTGAGGCCAGAAAACCTGGCAGCGCTTTTTGTTCCCAGTGATCGCGGGTATAGGCCGCATCGATAGTCAGTAGCAGCGGCTGGCTGTTGGGCAACCGCACCAGAAAAGACTGGTGGCCGGGCGAGTGTCCTGGCGAAAATACCGTTGTCAGCGTGCCGTCACCATAGATGTCATAAAAGTCATCGTCGGTGCCGTTCAAAAACTGCCACTCCAGTCCGGGGCGATCGTAATCTTTGCGGATGTAGCCGCCGGCCGCGAACCAGTCCGGGGTAAAGGCATATTCATATTCGATGCGCTGGACAATATGGCGGGCATTTGGGAAGCGACCAATCGCACCAGTGTGGTCAAGATGCAGGTGAGACTGCACCACGTATTTAACATCTGCCGGGTCAATGCCCAGTGCTTTGACCTGATCGACACAGCCCTGATCTTTACCGAGTACCGGCCAGTAAACATCACAGATGCCTCCCCAGTAGGCTCTGGGATCGGTTGACACTTCAATGGCATTGCCACCATCAATAATGGTATGTCCGTCAGGATGGGTGATCAGGAAAAAGGGAACCGGGATTTCATAGTCTGCACCCGCGCCCTGATTCATCTTAATGTTATGCACCTTACACTTCAGCGTACCGGACTGGAGCATGTAGAGACGGATATCTTTCATACTGAATATTCCTCTGGTCGTTAGCGTGGTTAAAGTGATGCGTTATTTTTAATTATTGAAATCAGAATGCTTCTCGATACAGATTTAGCGCATCGTGCTCATGAACCTCGACAGGATTGTTGGTCAGTAAACGCGTCTGCAGCATGGCATCCGCAGCCAGACGTGGCAGACTATCTTCCGTTACCCCGACATCCCGTAACCGGCGAGGCGCGCCACTTTGCTCCATCAGATGCAGCATAAAGTCGACAAATGCGGTTGAGCGGGCTACTGCATCACCGCTACCGGGTACGTTGAGTACGTCGGCCAGTTCGGCATACAGCGGCGCGGCCGCAGTGGCATTAAAACGAAGCACCGGGCCAAGCATTAGCGCGTTAGAAAGACCATGCGCGATGTGATAATGCCCTCCCAACGGGTAAGCCAGAGCATGGACGGCGGCGACCGGCGAGTTTGAAAACGCCTGCCCGGCCAGCGTAGCACCCAGTAACATCCCTTCTCGTGCGGCGTGGTTGCTCCCATCCTGACAGACGTGAATCAGATTCGCGCCCAGCAGGCGTAATGCCTCACGGGCCAGCGCATCAGAAAGCGGGTTTTTCTTGTGCTTACTGGTGTAGGCTTCGATGGCGTGAACCATTGCATCAATACCGGTTGCGGCGGTGTGAATTTTCGGCAGTCCGAGCGTCAGTTCCGCATCAAGCAGCACAAAATCTGCGTAAAGCTGAGGTGAAACCACGCCCATCTTGGTGGTTTCGCCAGTAGTGATAATGGCAATATTGGTGACTTCAGAGCCGGTCCCGGCTGTGGTTGGTATCAGCACCATTGGCAGACGCGACCCGGTGACCTTGCCGATGCCGTACATCTCCGCCAGCGGCTGATCGCTGTGCGCCAGCACCGCGGTGACTTTAGCAATATCAAGCGAAGATCCCCCTCCCAGCCCGATAATAATATCGGCCCCGACCTGTTTAACGACCTCGACACAACGGTACACGACGGCTTCAGGCGGATCGGCCACAACCTCATCAAAAACGGTGACGCTAAAGCCCGCCTCTTCAAGATTTTTTGTGATGGGTGCAATCAGTCCCGCTTTGATTAATCCGGCATCGGTAATCAGCAATGCGTTACGCTGAGTGAACCGTGCCGTCAGATTGGTGCCCAGTTGCTGTGCTCCTCCCCATTTCATTTCAATGGAAGACACCGTACGAAACTCAAATGTATTGATCGTCATATCGCCTCCTGTCAGTCACGTGTGGTTATCAGGCAATCTCTGAGCACAGATATTTAATTTCCAGATACTCATCAATGCCGTGATGCGATCCTTCCCGGCCAAGACCGGATTGTTTAACGCCGCCAAAAGGCGCGACTTCGTTAGAAATCAGTCCCGTGTTATGACCTACCATGCCGTATTCCAGCGCTTCAGTAACTCGCCAGGTACGGCGCACATTTTCGGTGTAAAAATAGGCTGCCAGGCCAAATTCTGTATCGTTCGCCATCGCAATCACCTCATCTTCCGTGGTGAAGCGAAAAAGCGGTGCCACCGGGCCAAAAGTCTCTTCACGGGCGACTTTCATCTGCTGAGTGGCACCAGTCAGTATCGTGGGTTCAAAAAACGTACCGCCCAGCGCGTGTCGTTTTCCGCCCGTAAGCAGCGTTGCCCCTTTTTTCAGCGCATCGGCGATATGCTCCTCCACCTTACTCACCGCAGTGTCATCGATAAGCGGGCCGATCGTCACATCAGGCTGTTGTCCGTCGCCCACTTTCAGGGCCGCCACCCGTTCTGCAAATCGGCTGGTAAACGCCTCATAGATTCCAGACTGAACGTAGATACGATTGGAACAGACACAGGTCTGTCCGGCGTTGCGGTATTTTGAGGCCAGAGCCCCCTCAACGGCGGCATTGATATCGGCGTCATCAAAAACGATAAACGGGGCATTACCGCCCAGTTCGAGCGAAAGTTTTTTAATGGTCGGCGCCGACTGCGCCATCAAAATACGTCCGACTTCTGTTGAACCGGTAAAGGAGAGCTTACTAACAACATGACTGCCGGTAAGTACACCGCCAATCTCGTGCGCATCGCCGGTAATCACCTGAAAGACCCCTGGCGGAATGCCCGCCTGCATCGCCAGCCAGCCAAGTGCCAGCGCGGTGAGCGGCGTCTGTTCTGCCGGTTTGACAATCATGGTGCAGCCAGCAGCCAGCGCCGGTGCGGCTTTACGGGTGATCATCGCGGCAGGGAAATTCCAGGGTGTAATCGCTGCACATACGCCGACAGGCTGCTTGATCACCACAATGCGTTTGTTGGTTGCTGGAGCAGGAATGGTTTCGCCGTAAACACGTTTGGCTTCTTCGGCAAACCACTCAACAAAGGAGGCGGCATACAGCGCTTCGCCACGGGCTTCCGCCAGCGGTTTGCCCTGTTCAGCCGTCATCAGCAACGCAAGATCGTCTACATGGGAAACGATGAGATCAAACCAGCGGCGCAAAAGTGCAGTGCGTTCTTTGGCCGCAAGTTGACGCCAGCCGATGAATGCCGTCTGTGCAGACTTAATAGCGTTGGTGGTATCCAGCGCCGACATTGCGGGCACGGAAGCAATAATGTCACCCGTAGCCGGATTGTTGACTTCAATTACGCCACGATCCTGAGCCTGAACCCATTCGCCATTGATCAGACAACGTGTCTGAAGCAGGTCTGGATTTTTCAGTTGAATCATTTACACTCCCTTTTATCTGGTTCAATATATTGAACTGATATCTTGATACTGAACTTACTACGAGGAATTATGTCAGGGGATTCTTTAACAAAAAGCGATCAACCACACAAAAAAATTGACACAGTTCCTGCTTTGCGTCGTGCGGTTAATATCCTTGATTTGGTCGCTGCGTCAGGTGGCGTGATGTCGGCCACCGACATCACGCGCACATTGTCTCTGCCCAAAAGCACCGTCCACGGGCAACTGCATGCCCTGACAGGTTTGGGTTTGCTGGTAAAGACAGCAGAAGGCACTTACCGCCTCGGCCCTCATCTGATGCGCTGGGCGGAAGGGTTTCTTTCACAGATGGATATCATTTCGTTGTTTCGCGATTATTTTGCTGCGGACACTCTGCTGGCGGGTTACACCATCACCCTTACGGTGCTGGACCGCAACGAAGTGGTTTATGTCGGCTGCCGCGATGCAGAGAAAGCGCTCGGTCATACCTTTCGCATCGGCATGCGTCTGCCCGCGCCTTTCACCGCGACAGGTAAAATGATGCTTTCACGGCTTTCTGATGATGAGCTCGATGCACTTTTTACCGCGCACTTCCCTGTACCCATGACAGTGAACAGCGTGGACAGTCTTGAAGCGCTGAAGGAGGAACTGGCTGTTATCCGCAAACGTGGTTTTTCAATCGATAACGGCCAGGTTCATGCCGCCATGACCTGCGTTGGCGCAGCCATATACGATCATTCAGGACGTGCTATTGCGGGTATCGCCACAAGCTTCCTGAGCAACGAGGCGGAAGATGGCTTGCTGGAAAGTCTGGGCCAGAAGATTTGCCATGCTGCTACAGTGCTCTCTGCACGTTGCGGTTACGCGTCAGTCTGAGTATCAGGGCGCACACTTAACCCGAATGTCAGCAATGTCCGCTCCTGGCACAAGGTGGACGAACGGCGCTGAAGGTCCGCTATGAGCGAGGAGCGGACCTTCGTAGTTTTTCTACACCTGGTAAAGACTTGTAATGCAGTCTCTTATCAGTCAACTGGGAGCAGGTAATCTCATGATCTTAAGTGCTGATCACGTCGGTTTTTCAGTTAAAAATATTGAAGACTCATTATTCTTTTGGACCCATATCCTTGGAGGGAAGTTATTACGTGAAGGGAAAATGTCTGGACCTGTTATTGATGAAGTAACAGGCGCAAGGGGAGCGGATGTCCGAATGGCTTTGCTTGAACTGGCTGGCATTAAAATTGAATTATTACAATACAATAACATTGAACAGCCACAGGAGCCTTCAGCGCCCTATATCCCAGGCTACGCGCATCTTGCGTTTATAGTGCAGGATCTTGATGTGCTCTTGAGCAAAGTATCGGACTATGGCTGGAAGACGCCAGGGAAACCGCAGACAGTTTTGTCAGGACCCATGCAGGGAACCAGAGTAATATATTTACAAAGCCCCGATGGTCAGACGCTTGAGTTGATGGAACGCAGTCAATGAAGTCCACATGTTATGACTTATTAAAACAGTGATATTTGCAATGTTTGCTTCTGGCACAATGCAGCCCATTCGCACATAACCATAACCACCACCATTCAACTAAACTCTACTCCGCAAACCTCGCCCGCAGCCACCGAATAAACGTGGTCACAGCCTTAGGAACCTGCGCAGTATGCGGACGTACTACCCATAAGCTTTCGGCAAATGCGTCTACCGTTCGCCATGCGGGCAGAACCTGCGTTAGTGTCCCTGCAGCCAGCGCGGCGCGCGCACTAAAATCAGGGAGCAGGGCGATACCGAGTCCCTGTAATGCCGCATCGCGGACGGATTCGCTGTTGTTAGTGGCAAAGTTTCCCTGTCCCTTCACCATTACGGTTTCCTCTCCGCCCGTCACTTTGTGGAAATGCCATCGCGGCGGTTCCTGTCCGCGCAGATAGTACAGACAGTTATGCCGCTCCAGGTCGTCGGGCTTTTGCGGGGTGCCGTATTGCGCCAGGTAAGCGGGGGAGGCAACCAGAACCGCATGCGTGTCACACAACTTCAGCGCAATGTGGGTCTCCGGAAGTGTCTGGCTGTGACGGATGGCCAAATCAAAACCTTCACGAGTCAGTGATACCAGACGGTCGTTGACATCCAGCTGAATAGTGACCTGCGGGTACTCCCGGACAAAATCGCCAATAACCGGGACGAGCTGCTGGCGCGCAAAGGCTACCGGCGCACTGACACGCACCAGGCCTCTCACCGGGCCGGTTTCATCACGAATGCGTAAAAAGGATTGCTCAATCTGCGCAAAAGGATCGCGCAAGTTATCCACCAGTTTTTCGCCCGCCGAGGTCAGACGGACGCTGCGGGTAGTACGCTGCACCAGTGCTGTGCCGGCCATATTCTCCAGCTCTTTGATTTTCTGACTCATGGCTGCCTTGCTGACCTCCAGCCGATCAGCCGCGCGGGTAAAACTTCCCGATTCAGCGAGTACCGTCAGCCAGTACAAATGCACCCACAGTTCATCCGTTCGGAATGCTTTCATCGGGATTGTTCAAAATAGTGAATAATCATTTCAGCCCTGTCTCTTTTTCTTTTCAACAGCCGTCGGCAACATAGCGCGACATCATACACTTACGATTTAGACCAACCGAGGGTTTATTTATGCCATTGCTGACATTCGACATCATTGAGGGACGTTCTGCTACGGAAATCAGAACAATGCTGGACGCTGCACATCGGGCTGTGCTCACCGCGTTTAACGTTCCCGCACGTGACCGTTATCAGATTGTTCACGAAAATAAAAATTACCAGATGGTGTTCCAGGATACCGGGCTGGGGTTTGAACGCAGCGACCGTCTGGTGATGGTCCGGGTGTTTACCAGCCCGAGAAGTGAAGAGCAAAAAACGCGTTTCATGGCGGAACTGGCCCGGGAGCTGGCAGAACACTGTGGGGTGGAAGGGAAAGATCTGATGATCAGCTTTATTACCAATGCGCCGGGTGACTGGAGCTTTGCGGATGGTGAAGCACAGTATCTGACCGGAAAGCTGTAATTACCGCGTTTCCTCTCGGTTGTCAGTCACAGCGTTTTGAGAGGAAAGATAACGTCCTCACCACGCCCAAAGCGTGTTATCCGTGGCACCCGATACCACACCGGGGCATTATGAAAGACAGCGTCGAAGTAAACGGCCTTGCTTCCCGTTGACTGACATAAAGTGATATCTCTCCATGGATTCCCCGGCGGATATTAGCCTTTTCCTATGACTCGCCCCGGCACCGGGGCCGATTTCACCCTGATTCGTTGAAATAACGCGGTTGCCATTACTTTTTTATCTGACTATAGCCTGCCGTTATACCCCGCCACCAAACAAGCATTCGTCACCTTTCAACACGCATGAAATAGTGGTTTCAGAACCTTACCTTTGTCTGAAACGAGAACTCTCATGCTAATCCCACAACCCTATTTACTTTTTCTTGGCGATGTTACCGATCCCCTCGCGGCAAAAACGGCGCGCGGTATTCATATCTGGCGACCGGAACAGTGCGTTGGCGAAATTAAACTGCCGGGCTGTACGGTCAGCCTGGGGCTGGATGAACTTGATATCGCCAGCGCCAAAGCGCGCGGCGCGAAAACGCTGGTACTGGGCACCGCCAACGCAGGGGGTTATCTGCCCGAACACTGGCTGGATACGGTGAAAAGTGCCATCAAAGCCGGCATGAACGTGGCCAGTGGATTACATCATCGTCTGGTGGATGAGCCCGAGCTTGTCACGCTGGCAGAGACGTTTGGTGTTGCGCTTTTCGATTTACGTCATATGCGTCCGAAGCTGAGTGTCGGTAGCGGTAAGAAGCGTTCAGGCAAGCGGATACTCACGGTGGGGACCGACTGCTCAGTGGGCAAGATGTACACCTCACTGGCGCTGGAAGCGGCAATGCGTGCGCGCGGAATGAAAGCGGATTTTCGTGCCACGGGACAGACCGGGATTCTGGTTGCAGGGGAAGGCATTGCTGTGGATGCGGTAATCGCGGACTTTATTGCCGGTGCGGCGGAAGCCCTGTCTCCTGCCAACGATGATGATCACTGGGATATCGTGGAAGGGCAGGGATCGTTGTTCCATCCCTCTTACGCGGGCGTCAGTATGGGGCTTATGCACGGTGCGCAACCGCACTGGCTGGTGATGTGCCATGAAATGGGCCGTCCGCATATGCGCCATTTGCCGCATCAACCGATGGTCAGCCTGAAAGACTGCGTGGAAGCCAATCTGCGCGCCGCCCAGGTGACCAGTGAGTCCGTTCAACTGGCTGGCTTTGCGATTAACACCTCAAACTACACGGAAGAAGACGCGCGCGCCTATTGTGCTGAAATCCGTGCCGAATTCGGTTTACCGGCAACCGATCCGGTGCGTTTTGGTATCGATGACATCGCCGCGCTGCTTCAGGAGCGGGGCTGAGATGAGACAGGTGCAGATCAACGTGGTGGAACTGCCGCTGGCGCGACCGTTTGCTATCTCGCGAGGTGTGCGTACCGCCGTGACGGTTATCCGTGTCACGCTTGAGCAAAACGGATTTATTGGGCAGGGCGAATGTACACCAACGGCGCGCTACGATGAAACGCCAGACAGCGTTCAGGCCCAGCTTGAGGCGGTACGTGCTGACGTGGAAGCAGGCCTGAGCCGCGATGATCTGCAACACCGTTTGCCCGCCGGCTCCGCGCGCAATGTGCTGGACTGCGCATTGTGGCGACTTGACGCCGCACGGGCCAGTCAAACGCTCTGGCAACAAAGTGCATGCCCGCCGCCACGCTCGGTCGTCACGGCGGAAACCCTCAGCCTCGATACGCTGGAAAACATGGCGCTGGCGGCGGCGGATGCCGTCTCGCGGGGTGCCATCCTGCTCAAAATCAAGCTTGACCGCGATGCGGTTCTGGAAAAAGTGGCGGCGATTCGTGCGGCGGCCCCACATGCGACGCTCATTATCGATGCCAATGAAGCCTGGTCGGGAATGGATCTGGAAAGCCTGCTGGTGGCGCTTCAGGCCTTTAACATCGCGATGGTCGAGCAACCGCTTCCCGCTGGTCAGGATCATGACCTGCAACGCTTCCGTCATCCTGTTCCCGTCTGCGCGGACGAGAGTTGCCACACGCGAGAGGACATTGCCAGCCTGCGTCATCGCTACGAGATGATCAACATCAAGCTGGATAAGTGCGGAGGTCTGACGGAAGCGCTGGCGATGGTCGATGAAGCGCACAAGCAGAACATGCGCATCATGGTCGGCTGCATGCTGGGTTCATCCCTGGCAATGGAAGCGGCATTGCCCGTGGCGGTGCACGCAGAGCACGTCGATTTAGATGGCCCGATCTGGCTGGCGGCCGACAGCTCTCCTTTTTTGAATTACTCCGATGGCCGTATCTGGCTGTAACGCGACGAGGCATTGATGACAGACACACGACTCACTTCTTCTGCCACACGTGCTGACGGTGCATCACCGGTGCTTGCTGTTCAGGACCTTAGCGTCTCATTTCGTGGACGTAGTGGTGAGAATCAGGCGCTGAAAGGCATCAGTTTCGCCATTTATCCAGGCGAAATTGTCGCCGTGGTGGGCGAGAGCGGCTCAGGTAAATCAGTCACGTCGCTGGCCGTGATGGGCTTGCTGGCGAGCAGCGGCCGTATCGATCGCGGCAGCATGCAGTTTCGCGATCGCCGCGGAGAAGTTCATGCGTTAGAAACGCTGGATGACAGTCAGCGCCGCACGTTGCGTGGCCGTGAAATGGCGATGATCTTTCAGGAGCCGATGACCTCACTAAATCCGGTGCTGCGTATCGATGATCAACTCACCGAAGCGTTACGCGACCATCATCAGTGCGACAAGAAACAGGCTCATGCGCGCGTACGTGAACTGCTGCGACAGGTACGTATTGCCGATGTCGATCGCGTCATGAAAAGCTATCCGCACGCGCTGTCCGGCGGGATGCGCCAGCGCGTAATGATTGCTCAGGCGCTGGCCTGTGATCCGCAACTCCTGATTGCCGACGAACCCACGACGGCGCTGGACGTCACCGTACAGGCGCGCATTTTACATATCCTGCGTGAGCTGCAACGCGAGAAGAACATGGCGGTGTTGTTTATCACCCATGATATGGGCGTTGTGGCGGAAATTGCGGATCGTGTTGTGGTCATGCTGCGTGGCGAAGTGGTCGAGCAGGGCACCGTGTCAGAGATTTTTGCCGCCCCGCAGCATGCGTATACCAAAGCGTTGCTGGCAGCCGTGCCAAAACTGGGCGATATGCGCGAATACGCGTGGCCGCAACGCTTTCCTCTGTTGGGTGCACAACAGGCGGCGCAACACGAACAGCTGACGGCGCGCTACGACAGCGAACCGCTACTCGATGTACGTGGGCTAAAAGTGTATTACCCCATCCGCAGCGGCATCTTCTCGACCCATACGCATCATGTGCATGCGGTTGAGCAGATTGATTTCAGTCTGTGGCCGGGTGAAACCCTGGCCATCGTGGGTGAAAGCGGCTGCGGTAAATCGACCACCGGGCGTGCGCTAATGCGCCTGATCACCAGTGAGGCGGAAAGCATCCACTTTGAAGGAAAGGAAATCTCTCATCTGAAAGAGGCGGCATTCCAGCCGCTGCGCCGTGAAATTCAGATGGTGTTTCAGGACCCCTATGCGTCACTGAATCCACGTCTGACGGTGGGGTTTACCATTGCCGAGCCGTTGCTGTTGCATGGCATGGTGGACTCACTGGAACAGGCTTCTCCACACATCGATGCGCTGCTGAAAAGCGTTGGGCTCTTGCCGGAGCACGCGCGCCGTTATCCGCACGAATTTTCGGGCGGTCAGCGCCAGCGTATTGCCATTGCCCGCGCGATGGCCCTGAAACCGAAAGTGATTATTGCTGATGAAGCCGTATCGGCCCTTGACGTTTCAATTCAGGCGCAGGTGGTGAATCTGATGATGGATCTCCAGCAGCAAACGGGCGTAGCTTGGATATTCATCTCTCATGATATGGCGGTCGTCGAGCGCATTGCCAACCGCGTGGCGGTGATGTACCTCGGCCAGATTGTCGAGCTCGGACCGCGCCAGTCGGTCTTTAATCAACCGCAACATCCTTATACCCAACGTCTGCTGGCCTCCGTGCCGGTGGCAGATCCCGAGAACCGTCAGCCTCGCCGTTTTGATGACAGCGAAATTCCTTCGCCGTTGCGAAAGGTGGGTGAAACGGTCACGAAACCCCGTTATCGGCAGGTTGCACCGCAACACTGGGTCGCTGACGGCATTGCATTGCGATAATCCTTAACGACCAGGAGATTTTATGAAAACGCTGTTCCGCCGTACTTCACTCGCCCTCGCCTTAACGACGACACTGGTCATGACCGCGCAGGCACAGGATCTGCGCATTTCAATGTATGCCGATATTACGGGGCTCGATCCGCACGATACCTCGGATAATGTCAGCTACTCGGTGCAGAGCGGTATCTTTGAGCGCCTGTTTCAGTTTGATCCCCAGATGAAGCTGGAGCCCTGGCTGGCGACCGGTTACACCTCCAACGACAGTGCGACGGAATTTACGCTGACGCTGCGTAAAGGCGTTACCTTCCAGGATGGTACGCCTTTTGATGCGGAAGCGGTCAAAGCGAACCTTGATCGTCTGGCAGACCAGAAAAAAGGGCTGAAGCGCAACAGCCTGTACAAAATGATCGATAAGGTGACGGTGCTGGCACCCGATCAGGTGAAAATCTCACTCAATCAGTCATTTGGTGCTTTTATTAACACGCTGGCGCACCCTTCGGCGGTGATGTGGAGCCCGTCGGTTCTGAAACAGTATCCGGACGAGGCCCAGTTGCGGCTGCATCCGGTGGGGACCGGGCCATTTAAATTCGTAAACTGGACTCCGGGTAAAGCGGTCACGCTGGCGAAGTATGACGGTTACTGGCGGCAGGGCTGGCCCAAAGTCGATCAGGTGATTTTCTCACCCAGCCCGGAAGATGCGACACGGGTTGCCGCGTTGAAATCGGGTCAGGTGGATGCCATTTGGCCTTTGCCTTCGGATCTGATCGCGGCGGTGAAGCAGGACAGCAACCTCGCGATTCAGCGCGATCCGAGCATCTATCTCTATTACATGGCGATCAATACGCAGCATAAGCCACTGGCCGATGTCCGCGTGCGCCAGGCAATCAACTATGCGATTGACCGTCATCTGTGGTTGAAGGTGGCCTTTGCCGGTTTGGGTAAACCGGCCACCTCCGCGATGCCGGAAGGGGTGCAGTTCTATGAGAAGCAGAGCGATCCCGATTACCACTATGCGCCGGATAAGGCCAAAGCGTTGCTGAAAGCGGCGGGCTACCCGAATGGGCTGGATCTCAAGCTCTGGGTCACCAATGCGACCGCCAGCGTGCGCGCCGCCCAGGTGCTGAAGGCGCAACTGGCCACGGTGGGTATTCGCGCCACGGTGACACCGATGGATTCCGGAACGCGCAACGCGAAGCTGTGGGGCGTTCAGGACCCGAAAAAAGCCGAATTTGACCTCTATTATGGCGGCTGGTCGACGTCTACAGGCGATGCCGACTGGGCTCTGCGTCCGCTGTTCGCCACCGAATCCTGGGTACCTACCTCGTACAATGTCTCCTATTTCAGCAATCCTGATGTCGACAAGGCGATTGCTGCCGGGCTGGCGACGGCCGATCCGGCAAAACGTGGTATCGCCTATGCACAAGCGCAAAAGCTGTTGTGGAAAGAGGCCCCCGTGGCGTTCCTTGGCACGCCAGACAATCTGGTAGGCAAACGCAGCACCCTGAGCGGCGTTTCGATGCTGCCTGATGGCAATCTATTGTTTACTCAGGCGTCGTTTAAATAAGTCGCGGATGTCCCTCACGTGCCTTTGCCGGTTGCGGCGGCACGTGAGGCTCCCCGTCTCACCTTTATTTCAGGGAATGGCATGTTTGCATACATCATTCGCCGATTGCTGGAGATGATCCCGGTTTTGCTGGTGGTCTCGCTGCTGGTTTTCGGTTTCATCAAGCTGCTGCCGGGCGATCCGGCGCGCATTTATGCCGGGCCGGATGCACCGATTGAAGCGGTCGAAGCGGCACGTCAGCACCTCGGGCTCAACGACTCGTTGCCGCAGCAGTATGTTAACTGGATAGACAGCCTGTTACATGGCGATCTTGGCACCACGTACCGCACCCAGCAACCGGTGCTGCAGGTGATTAAGCAGGGCTTCCTGCCCACACTGTGGCTCGCCTTAGTCGGTTTCGCCTGGTCTGTGCTTCTCGGCCTGATGCTTGGCGTACTCGCGGCCCTGAAACGAGGGAAATGGCAAGACTGGACACTAATGAGCGTGGCGGTGGGCGGTATCTCGATGCCAGCGTTCTGGCTGGGGCTGCTGCTAATCCAGTTCGTTGCGATGCCTTTTGGCCTGTTCTCGGTCAGCGGCTTTAACAAGGCCAGCGATATTGTCCTGCCCGCCATCACACTGGGATCGTCCGTTGCGGCGGTCATGGCACGCTTTACCCGCTCGGCCTTTCTTGAAGTGGCACAGGAAGATTACGTACGCACCGCGAAAGCTAAAGGGTTGCGTAACCGTCTGGTGACGTGGAAACACGTGATGCGTAATGCGCTCATCCCGGTGATCACCATGCTGGGGTTGCAGTTTGGTTTTCTGCTGGGCGGTTCGATTGTCGTGGAAAGCGTCTTCAACTGGCCAGGGTTAGGCTGGCTGTTAATTGAGTCGATCAAAGCGCAGGATCAGCCGGTCATTCAGGCGCTGGTGATGCTGTTTGTATTTGAGTTTATCGTCATTAATCTGCTGGTGGATCTGCTTTACGCGGTCGTCAATCCGGCAATTCGTCTGCGACAGGAGCCGAGATGAGTCATCAATCGCTGACTGATAACCCGCCTCAGGTCATTCGCTCGCCGTGGCGCGATTTCCTGCATGCTTTTGTGCGCAATCCTCTGGCGCTGGTTTCAGGCGGATTTGTCCTGCTGTTGATTCTGGTGGCGATCTTTGCGCCCTGGCTGGCTCCCTGGGATCCGATGGCGCCCGACTGGATGGCGTTATCCTCGCCCCCTTCGGCAGCACACTGGATGGGCACCGACGAACTGGGGCGCGACCTGCTCAGTCGTATTATCTATGGGGCGCGTATTTCGCTGTATGTCGGCGTGCTGTCCGTGACGCTCGGCATGATTGTCGGCGTCGTGCTGGGATTGCTGGCGGGCTATTACGGTGGCTGGGTCGATATGCTGATCATGCGCGGTGCCGATGTGTTATTCGCGTTTCCCGGCATGCTGCTGGCCATTGCGGTGGTGGCGCTTCTGGGAACGGGCCTGAACAATGTCATCATCGCCGTCGCGGTGTTCAGCGTGCCCGTCTTTGCCCGGATTGTGCGCGCCTCCACGCTGTCATTGAGACAGGCTGCCTATGTGGAAGCCGTGCGCTGTGCCGGTGCACCCGACCGAATCATTATCCTGCGCCATATTCTGCCGGGCACGCTTTCCAGCGTCATTGTTTATTTTACGATGCGCATTGGCACCAGTATCCTCACAGCGGCAGGCTTAAGCTTTATTGGCCTCGGACCGGAGCCGGATGTGCCTGAATGGGGCAATATTCTGGCCATGAGCCGGAGCATGATGATGGCGGGCGCGTGGCACATGAGCGTGTTTCCGGGGCTGGCGATTTTTATCACGGTGCTGGCGTTTAACCTGCTCGGCGACGCGCTGCGTGACACGCTCGACCCGAAACTCAAGGGCTGACGATGGACTTTCAACAATGGCAGTGCGAACTGCTGCTGGATCGCTGGCGTAACGAGCGTCAGTTGGGGCAGCCGCGTAGCGCATGCGGCCCCACTAATCGCATCAGCGATGTGGCTGGTGTGCGCGTCGGCCACGTCACGCTGGCTGAGGGAGAGCGGCAGACTGGCGTCACCGCTATCGTTCCGCCGGGTGATAACCTGTTTCTCACGCCGCTGCCGTGCGGAGCTGAAGTTCTGAATGGCTTTGCGAAACCGGTCGGACTGACACAGGTCGAGGAGCTGGGTGTGTTACACACGCCGATTCTGCTCAGTAACACGCTGGCGGTGGGCACGCTGTTTACCGCGCTGGTACGGGACGCCATCCGTCGTAACCCGGAACTCGGGCGGACGCTGCCGACGGTGAACCCGCTGGCCCTGGAGTGCAACGACGGCTGGCTCAATGATATTCAGGCGCTGGCCATCAGTGAGGCGATGGCGCAGGAAGCATTGCATACAGCCGCAGCGGACTTTTCCCGCGGCAGCGTTGGCGCAGGACGCGGGATGAGCTGTTTTAATCTGAAGGGCGGGATCGGCACGGCCTCGCGTGTTATTCCGTCGCTCAATGCCACGCTGGGAGTGCTGGTGCTGGCGAATTTTGGCGCGCTCAGCGCGCTCACGCTTGACGGTGTGCGACTCGGTGAAGTGATTGCACCGCTGCTGGCAGGAGAGGCACCGCAGCGTGATGCCGGTTCTGTCATCATCGTGATGGCGACGGATGCGCCGCTGGATGCGCGTCAGTTGAAGCGTATCGCGAAGCGTGCCGGTGCCGGCCTCGGGCGGCTGGGCAGCTACTGGGGCCACGGCTCGGGCGATATCGCCGTAGCGTTTTCAACGCAACCGCTGCCGCAACCGCCGCAGGACGCCATGCTGGAGCCGCTGCTTGCCGCCGCGGCAGATGCCACCGAACAGGCTGTACTCGATGCCTTGTTGAGCGCAGAGCCTGTTACCGGCTTTCGGGGTCACCATCGCCCCTCACTGACTCAGATTCTGGACAGGTTAACCACATGAGAATTTTTATTTCTGCCGATATTGAAGGTATCGCGGGCGTTATGCGCCCGGAGCAATGCACACCCGGCAACCCGGAATATCAGTTGGCCCGCGGTCTGATGGAACAGGAAGTGAATGCCGCGATAGAGGGGGCGTTCGCGGGAGGCGCAACGGAGGTGGTCGTCGCAGACAGCCATGCGCAAATGACCAACCTGCGGGCGGAAAATCTTGATCCCCGCGCCCGGCTGGTGCAGGGTAAACCGCGCGGCTTGTCGATGGTTGAAGGCATAGAACAGCAGACGTTCGACGGATTATTTCTGGTGGGCTATCACAGCGCAGCAGGCGAACCCGGCGTACTGGCGCACACTATTAATGGCCGTGCATTCTGGCGTATCCATATCAATGGCCTGGTGATGGGCGAAACCGATATTTACGCCGCTGCCGCCGCTGAGCAGGGCACGCCACTGTGGCTGGTCACGGGCGACGATCAGCTACAGAGCTGGATAGCAGAGTATTACCCAACGGTTGACTACGTTTGTGTCAAGCGCGCCATTTCCCATACCTGCGCAGAATCCATTAGTCCCAAAGCGGCACAACGTGCCATAGGCAGTGCTGCACGCGCCGCGCTTGAGCATCAGCGCGATACGCGCACGACCCGGTTGACCGCGCCTTATCATATGCAGCTTCAGGCCAGCAAACCCGTGTTGGCCGATCTGTTCTGCCTGATCCCCGGCGTCACGCGCATCGATGCGGTTACCGTGGGATATCAGGCAGAGCGGATGGAGACGTTGATCAGCTTGCTCAGTGCATTTTCTTACCTGGCGAGTACCCAGGCGTAGCACAGGGACAGCCATGAGGTCAGGGGCGGGTAACCTTCGCCCCTGCAGCTTCCTTTTTTTCAGAAACATCGCCGCCGGGCGCGATCGTGCGCACTGATCGACAATCCGCCACCAGGCACCGTTGACCCTCATGAGATAACCCGGCCGTCTCCCCGCTGCACCATGTCAGGGCGAACGCCTGGTTTTACCCTTTTCAATAATTCAGCCAGTGAGGGGAAATGGACCGATACCGGCGCGATTTGCACCTGTTTCCCCTTGCATAAGCCCGGCGCCGCCTTATTTCAGCGCAAGGCGGTAGCGGGTCGCTTCGCCTCCCTCTGTTTTACGGTACAATTTTTGCAGCAGGGATTGTCCTGTCTTTACCCGCCCGGATCGTATCGGCAGTAAGGAATAACGACAGAGGCAGGACAGATTCAGGCGCTGGTCGTTTCTTTGCCCGTACCGCGGGTGAGATGACAGATGGTTCAGGTTTTCCATTTTGATTCAGGCGTTGGCGGTGCTGTAAGTGAAGCGCTGAAAAGGGTGCATCACAGCGGCCTGCGGGTAGCTGAATCCACACAGGGTAAATAATGATGCGGCTCCGTCACATAGAAGTCTTTCAGGCCATCGTACAGACCGGCAGCATCAGCGCAGCCGCGCGCCTGCTCAACGTATCGCAGCCCAATATCAGCCGCGTGCTGAATCATGCAGAACAGCAACTGGGCTTTGCGCTGTTTGAGCGGCGTATCCAGGGCATGAGCGTCACGGCAGAAGGGCGACGGCTGCTGCCAGAGGTGGAAGACCTCTACCAACGCTTACAATCCATCACCCAGCTCACTGAACAACTGCGACGCGGCGAAGGGCAGATCGTCCGTGTCGGTGCGGCTCACGCTTTCGGTCAAATGGTGTTGGCACCGGCATTGGTCACCTGGCGACAACAGGTGCCCTCGGTCAGCGTTGAGCTGGTCACGGAACACTTTAGTACCTTATGCCAAATGATCCTGGAGAATCAGCTTGATTTCGCCCTGGTCTTTGGTCAGCAGGTGGATGCAGCGCTGCTGGCGGAACCGCTGTTTCAGTCGTCAATGGTGGCGCTGCTGCCGCCAAATCATCCCCAGCATGAACCCGTTACGCTGGCATGGTTATGCGCGAATAACCTGCTGATGATGCAGACCCAGGATCCGCTTGGGCGCGTCCTGCACCGCGCGCTACGCGATAAAAAGCTGAATCCGGCGGTGTCGTTATCGATTAAAACCTACTCGGTGATTGCGGATATGGTACTGGCAGGCGGCGGTGTGGGCGTGGTGGATCTGTTCACGGCTTGCCGCTATGCCGAACAGCTAAAATTACTCCCCGTCGCACAGCCGTTGCCGTTTGAAGTGATGCTGATCAGCCGTCGCGATCAACCCCAGTCCCAGTCCACGCTGCAACTTAAGCAGGTCATTCGCAACAGGCTGTGGGAAATTGCCCGCCAGTGCGAAGCGCAGTTTATTTGTGACTGAGCAAATAAACGGTGGTACGAGGTGCGTTCAGGCCTTTCGCCGCGCCTGAACGGCCCTGGTCCGGCTTTTCAGATGCGCGTTGTGGCTTTCACGGTGTCGACAAACAGTCGTAACGCGACGGGCATGTGCCGGTTTTGTGGAAAATAGAGTGCGATACCTTGCGAGGTGATTGTCCAGTCGTCCAGCACGGTTACCAGGCGCTGTGTATCCAGCCCGTGCTGTGCATAGCGCTCCGGTACATAAGCCATGCCTAATCCGGCTATGGCAGCATCTGTCATTAACGCAGCGCTGTTAAGCGTCAGGCTACCGGGGACATCCAGTGCATATTGCTGCTTACCTTGCTGATATTCCCAGTGATAACGTTTGCCGCTGGGCAGACGCTGCCGTAAGCAAATGTGCTGCATAAGATCCTGTGGATGCTGAATGGCGGGCCGTGATGCCAGATAATCAGGCGATGCCACCGTCACAAAACGCAGCGGACCGCTCAGGAAAACAGCCACCATATCTTTCGGCACGTCTTCAAACAGCCTTATACCTGCATCGAATCCCTGTTCAACAATATCGACCAGCTGACCCTGTGCGACTAAATCCGTTTCAATGCCGGGAAAGGTTTGAAGGAACGTTGGCAATACTGTCTCCAGCAGAAGGCCAATCGCGGCATCACTGGCATTGATGCGCAGTGTTCCATAGGGTTGATGGTGGCTGGCAGTGACATCATTCAGCAACTCGTCCATTTGAGTCAGCAGCGGCGTCATTCGCGCAATCAGCATTTCACCGGTTTCGGTTAACGCCACACTTCGCGTCGTCCGATGGAAAAGCCGCACGCCAAGTGCCGTCTCCAGCCCTTTTATGGTGTGGCTGAGCGTTGAACGTTTAAGGCCGAGCACATCCGCCGCACGGCGAAAGCTGCGCTGGTCAGCCACCGTTTTTACGGCCAGTAATTCGTTCCAGGACGGGCGCTTCATTGTTTAAAATTTCCCACCATCTCATGCCAGTTTGGGGAGATTATGCCATCAGTCAGGTGTTTTATGATGAATGCCGGTTCACTCAACGGAGATAAAACGCATGAAAACCTGGCTCATTACCGGCGCATCCAGTGGCCTGGGTCGCCTGATGTGTGAAAGTCTGCTGGCCCGAGGCGATCGGGTTGTAGCCAGCGTACGACATGAAACGGCGCTGAATGATTTACGCGTGGCGTACGGGAAGACGCTACAGCCCATCGTGCTGGATCTCAGCGAGACGGCAATGATTAAGCCCGTCATTGAGGCGGTATTCGCGCAGGTGGGACGAATCGATGTTGTAGTCAGCAATGCGGCTTACGGGCTGTTTGGCGCAGCGGAAGAGCTGGGCGATGCGCAGATTGAACGTCAGATTGCGACCAATCTTACGGGCTCCATTCAGCTGATTCGCGCTGTGATTCCATTTTTACGCGAGCAGGGCGGCGGGCGCATTGTACAGGTCTCATCTGAAGGCGGGCAGATTGCTTTACCCAACTTCAGTGTGTACCACGCCACGAAATGGGGAATCGAAGGCTTTGTTGAAGCGTTTCGCAAGGAAGTGGCGGCGTTCGGCATCGACTTTTTGCTGGTGGAACCGGGGCCAACGGCGACGGGATTTGGCGCAGGCCTGGATATTGCGGATGCCTTGCCCGTTTATCGCGATACTGCGGCAGGTAGCCTGCGGACAGCGATAATCAACGGTGAGTTTGCGATTAAAGGTGATGCACAAAAATGCGTGACGGCGATGATCGCCGCTGCCGATGCTGACAATCCGCCACTGCGCTTACCGCTGGGGAGCACAGCCTATCACAATATTGAATCGGCACTAAGCCTGCGACTGGACGCCCTGCGGGCAATGAAAGTTGTGGCATACAGTGCAGACAGGTAGAACGACGATGACGAGGGGACAACGGGCAGAGTACGTTGCCCCTTAACACGCGGAGGCCAGTCCTGACACAGCGCGGCATGGTGAGCAGAGAGTCTGTCGTGAGCAAAAACGGACAAGTGGTTTAGAAGGCTGGCGTCATGTACCCAACAGAAGCGGACTTAGCTGGGATTGAGCACAACGACGGCATAACGGCATACCTGATTTGTATCATTTCTGAATACGCAGTCTGCAGGGTCACCAAGCTCAAGGCAGTCGCCCGTCATCATGTCAAATGTCTGTGCACCTTCTACAAACGTCAGCCTGCCTTCAAGTACCCAGATGAGCTGCTGTCGTGAAAGATATGAAACCGACGGCATGGGTACCGCAGTATTGGCGGGAAGCTCAACGCTGACCAAATCAATCGGGATACGTTCCGGAGAAACGTGTCGGCGAATATAACCGGTTTCCGGATCCTGCCACAGGGGCTGATTTTCATGCCTCAGAAGTGAGCCACTACGGGCCTCAGTGAGGGCAAGCAACTGCGACATCGACATTTCAAACGCACCCGACAGGCGGGCCAGAAGCGTTGCTGTCGGACTGCTCTCGCCGCGTTCGATTTTATGTATCATCGCCCGTGATACGCCGGAGTTGTCCGCCAGCTCGGTCAGAGACCACCCTCTTTTTTCTCTTTCCTGCCGTACTTTGTGTCCGATACGGGAATTAAGTTCATCTTCTTTGTTAGACATTTTGTTTAATATAGTGGATAAGTAAGATGTTGTACTATTTGTCTACTTTAGTGAATTAATAACGGGGTGTCTATCATGCATATTCGTGCTGCAACGGAAAGCGATGCTGAAACTATCGCGGAAATTTATAACGATGCCGTGCTTAATACGACGGCTATCTGGAATGAAAAAACGGTGGATTTCCTGAATCGCATCAGATGGATAAGAGAACGTCAGGCCGCGGGTTTTCCCGTCATTGTGGCGGCAGATGAGAAGGACGAGGTAACGGGCTATGCGTCCTATGGCGACTGGCGACCGTGGGATGGTTACCGATTTACCGTTGAACACTCTGTGTACATCCATAAAGATGCGCGCGGGGCCGGTTCGGGTTATGCACTTATGCGCGAGCTTATCAGGCTGGCTACACAACAAGGTAAACATGTTATGGTCGCAGGCGTTGAATCTGAAAACGTAGCATCACTGGCATTGCATAAAAAACTGGGATTTTCAGAGGCGGGAAGAATGTCTGAAGTGGGCACGAAATTCGGCCGCTGGCTGGACCTGACGTTTCTGCAGCTCCGTCTTGCATCCCCGGAATAAATGGCATTTAAGACCCGCAGAATGTGGTATAAAACAGTCGTATCGTTCAGGATGAACGATACGTGATCCCCAGTAAACGACTTCATAATAAAGGCTTCTGGGTCTTCGCCAACCTCAACCTGAGCAGATCGCTTTTCCATATTCTCCCAATGGCCAGGCGCATAAATTCTGGCTGAGGCGCGTCACACACACAGCGCCCCAGCACGGCCTTGCGTTATGCCTTAAAATGTCTCCCAGTTGGCGTCTGAGGTTTTCACTGAAGCCGGAATGTGCCGACTGCGCGCGATCACCGGAGCGCTGGTCACGGTCATTGAAGAGGGCGCCGGTAACCGAAATACGGCCACGGTTTTTTCAAGTTCCAGCGCCTGATCCTCCAGGCTGCTGGCCGCCGCAGATGACTCCTCAACCAGCGCAGCATTCTGTTGCGTCGTGGTATCCATTTCCGTCATCGCCTGCGCTATCTGGGTAATGCCCCGGTTCTGCTCGTCAGACGCGGCAGCGATTTCGCCCATAATATCTCTGACCTGCGTGACGGATTTGACGATATCTCCCATGGTATTACCGGCACGGTTAACCAGTTCGGTACCGTTGTTTACGCGCTCCAGGGATTCCCGAATGAGTGCCTCAATTTCTTTTGCCGCAACAGAACTGCGCTGTGCCAGGCTACGTACTTCACCTGCTACCACAGCAAAGCCGCGTCCCTGTTCGCCTGCCCGTGCCGCCTCGACCGCGGCATTCAACGCCAGAATGTTCGTCTGGAAAGCAATACCGTTAATGACAGTGATGATTTCTCCAATTTTGCCCGAGCTCTGACTTATCCCACCCATCGTGGCGATCACGTCGCTGATAATTTCCCCGCCACGGCTGGCGTTATGTGATGCTTCGGTAGCCAACTGGCTGGCATGATGGGCGTTCTCAGCATTCTGTTTTACGGTTGAGGTCAGCTCTTCCATACTGGCAGCGGTCTCTACAACGGCTGCGGACTGCTGTTCTGTTCGTGAGGAAAGGTCAGTATTACCTGCTGCAATTTCAGAGGAGGCGCGAGCTACGCTGTTCACACCGTCACGGACTTTCGAAATGATAGTGCGCAGACTGTGATTCATGGCACCGACGGCGGTCATCAGTTCGCCCAGTTCATCAGTACGCGAACTGGTTATTTCTGACGTCAGGTCGCCTGCTGAAATGCGTTTTGCTGAAGAAAGCGTCTCTTTCAGGGGAACGGTAATGCTACGGGTCATTCTCCAGGCGACAACAAGGCTAAGAATAATACAGGTAATCGTAGTGAAACCTATCTGCCAGAGGGCGGTATGTATGTACTCTTCAGCCATCTGAGACTGGAAGAAAGCCAAATCTGTCATGGACTGATTGAGTTTGCCTGCGGCGGCCGTCATGTCGTCTGAGGCGTGTTTCTCTGCGTTAACGGCAAGAAGATAGTTGTTCAACAGCACAGGGCCGGCTGTTGTTTTTTGCTCCACTTCGGCTAACAAGGTAGTGAATTCTGAAGCGGACGGACCGGACAGCTGGGTCTTAAGCGATGAGAGGGTATCCCTGATGCCAGCAAATTTATCCAGCGATGACGAGTCTGGCGTTTTAATAAATGCCTGCACATAAAACGCGGCCTGTTCGATCTTCAGGCTCAGCGTGAGCAGTTGAGCAGCGTCAGCAGGAACGGACGTCTGTCGGGCAGCCAGTTTTTCTGACAGCGCGGCCAGTTCCAGGCGGTTCAGTTCATTCAAGGAGAGGACGGTTTTGTCTGTACTCGCAAGAAAAGTCTGCCGTTTCTCCCGATACTGATTCAGGGCAACGCTGAGAACAGAAAGCTTTTCACGCCCGGCCGTGGACCAGGAGTAGTGCTCCAGGCTTTGCCGTAAACCCGAAAGCTGGTTCATTGCCTCGCCATTGATTTCGATAAACTTCGTCTCACGAGTATACTGAAAAAGTGTGCGGTTAAGCCGGGCTTTAGCCAGCGAATCCAGCATTTGTACGGTAATGTCACGTTTGGCAGAGTTCTCTTTGATATTTAAAAAACATTTGAGCGCCAGCGAAGAGATAATCAGTGAGGCAAGAATAACTAACAGAAAACCCAGAACCAGTTTCCCGCCTATCTTTAAATTGTAAAAGCTTTTTATAATTTTCATTTAATTAACCCTGTGTTGAACGTTACCCCGAGCCTTAGGTTTTCTCAGGCGGTAATCGTGTATCGGCACAAAAGATACATTCCTTATGCTTCTTTTGTTTTTTTTATCTGCCGTTTTTAACTTTCTTTGATTTTGATCAATTTTATTGTTCTTTCTCCACAGGTTGAAAATCATGGCGTTAACTATTGCTCGCGTTACCATCTGTATTCTAACTGTGTTTTTAAACGTGTCGGGATATCGCTGGGGGCACGTACTACCTTGACAGGTAAAAAGGGCAGTGTGCTTTTTGAGGTTGAAATACAGGCTAAGCCTTTTCACACGAAACAGAGTAGAGAAGGTGTCAGTGGTGCCGGAAAAGGCGTAGTAAAGACAGGCTAAGTGTGTGTACGGTTATTTCTGTTAAATAAATTTCAAAAACATCCTGACTCGCTTAATCATTCTCATGTCAGCTCTTTTTAAACAAAGCAATTGCCCGGTTACTTTTCAGGACAATTTAATATCGCAGTAGACCTGTAAAAAGTCCGGCTGATAATCCTGAGTGGTATTACCGCCTCGTTTGCAACGCTCAGGCATCAGTACAATAATAATTTAACGTGGGTGCCTGCTGGCGCCTACAGCTAAAGTAGCCTGGAACTGTTTAGTTGGTTCACCCCCGCTATTGAGTGGGGGCGTTTTTTTACTTCGGCCCAGGGCTGGCGCAGCATCTGTATTATCTTTGCGATGAAGAAGCTGACGCGCAGGATGAATAATATCCGCAGGAATGTCTGATTAAATTCGCTGAAGCAGGAATCTCACAGGGAGGCTTATGATGTTACCTATAAATAAAAATCGCAGTTTTCCACCAGACATGGGCGATTCTTAGTGAAGTCACAAGCCAGCCTCAGTGGGCTTGAACCGAAACTGCCGATATGTGGCAATAGCATCGTCTGGGCGTGAGCCCGTGACTCAGACATGGCAGGTTTCGTTTCGGACGGGTAAAGCGTTAACCCCCGATCACGCCTGATACAGGGCGGCCAGCGTCAATCGTTCTGTAAAAGGATGTTAACGTTAAATGCCACTCTCTTTTTGTCGAGCCCCGAACGTCTCTTTAGGACGTGTAGCCGAATGTCCGCCACCGCCACGGCGCTTATCCCTATTTTCTTAACCCCTCTCCGCCAGTCCTTGCCGGCTAAGAATAGCGTATAAGGTTTTTTAAAGTACCAGTGAGAACTATTTTTCATGACCGCTACTTTTATTCGCATCGGATAGCGCTTTAACTTTACCCGGTAATAATTCTTTTATTGATGACGGTCAATGGGCAAATTTTTACAATAATCCTGATTCCTGTACAAAATAATGGCGGCGGCTTTTGAGAGTAATCTTATAAACGCGTCAAGCATCCGGAAGAAAGCGAAAACCTAACGGTAAAGCACCATAAAACATCGGGCGTGTCATGCGTGTATGACAATGAGCATAAGCGAGATGGAAAAAGGGTTAGCAAATAATTCTCTGGATTTTTTCAGGCGGGAAAATTTCCTTAAGAAATAATTCAGGAAGGTGGCTAATAATCAATGATTCACAACCCGCTGTTCTGTTTGTTTTTTCTTTGACCGTGGGACGAAGTGAGGGTAAGAAACGGAGAGAAAGCGTTAAGCCGGATGCGAGATTTGTATAAGGTTGCCCCGTAAAATCCCCAGAAAGAATTCCCGTCACGCTTGCAGTATTAAAAAAGTTTTATAGCCTTACAATGCCATGCTTAGCATGGAAATGAAGCATGTAACTTTTACTTTTAGGAGGAAATATCATGACTGAACATCGTGGCGGTTCCGGTAATTTCGCTGAAGATAAAGAGAAAGCTTCTGAAGCCGGCAAAAAAGGCGGCCAGCATAGCGGTGGTAACTTCAAGAACGACCGCGAAAAAGCCTCTGAAGCAGGTAAGAAAGGTGGACAAAACAGCCATCGTGGCTCCTGATTCACTTTAATTAAAGGACAGACTGCGGAGCAGGGAGCGCTCCATGAACAACGCCCGTTGAACGCTGCTGTTATTCGTAGAGATCCTTCTTTTATGTTTATCACTGGCCGGAAGGGTGATTAATCTGTGAAAGTAAAAACGTTACTTGATCTGTTTATTCATGACCTTTCTGACGTTTACAGTGCTGAAAAGCAAATTTCGCGCCTTGATCAGATTATTGATGCCCGCGATAAACGTCGCATTGTTCATCTGAAATGCCACGCTCTGGAGGGACTGGTTGCAGACGCTCTGGAGCTGATCGAATCCACTGAGGCAGGAGCGGTACGGGATGCCGGGATCACTGGTGCTGCGCAAAAAGTTGAGCACTGTGAAATAGCCGCCTGTAGAACGCGCATTGCGCTTGTCTCTCCACTCGGCCTGAAAGAAGCATCACAACGGCGTGCGGAGAGGCTTGAAGAGAAAAAATCCACCGATGTAAAACTCAGCTGAGCAACACTAACGATAGCCAGGCCGGAGGCGCTTATGTCGACTGCATCAACCCTTTCTCTTTATCATGACTGGTTACGTGATGCGCATGCGATGGAAAAGCAGGCTGAAACCCTGCTTGAGCAAATGACGCATCGACTGGAAAATTATCCTCAGCTACGCGCACGCATTGAACTGCACATTGATGAAACACGTCAGCAACAGGTGCAGTCAGAAACGATCCTTGACCGCCACGGCATTTCGCATTCAGGCGTAAAGGATGTGATGGGCAAAATGGCCGCCCTGGGGCTGGCGTTTAGCGGGGTATTTGCTCAAGATGAGGTAATGAAAGGGGCCATTGCGGGTGATGTCTTTGAAAATGCGGAAGTGGGCAACTCTATCAGTCTGATTAACGCCGCGACCCGGGCGGGTGATCCTGAAAGTGTTCCCGTATTAAAGCAGATATGTGAACAGGAGTTGGCCATGTCAGACTGGATGATCACCCATCTGCCTGACCTCACCGATCAGTTCCTGAGCCTCCGTGAAGACCCGGAATCACAGGCTAAGCGTTGAAGAGGCCTTCATGTCAGGGAGGCGGTTCCGTTCCCCATGCGCTGCTTATTCCTCATGTACGTTCTGAGCGCCAGGCATCGTGCATTCCGACGGCTGTCTGCCTGCGCTTCTTTTGTTTCAAACACGTGCGTTATCAGGAACAGCCATGCAGTACAGCCATTCACCTCATGCTCTCAGAGCCTTCAGTCATACAGGTTTCCAGATACCGCCTGTCTGAACGTTTACAACATTTTAAAGCTGGGTAAATTATGAAAATTCATCATCTTAATTGTGGATGTATGTGCCCGGTGGGCGGAGCGCTGTTTGATGGTTTCAGTAAAGGCCTTTATGCCCATCTGGTGTGCCATTGCCTGCTGATAGAAACAGATCGACACGGTCTGGTCCTGGTCGATACCGGTTTTGGACGGGATGATATGCGCCACCCAGAAAAACGTCTTTCTGGCTTTTTTCGGTTGCTGAACAATATTCAAAGGCGGGAAGCCCTCACTGCACGCTCCCGCATTGAGGCGCTGGGATTCAATGCTAACGATGTGCGTCACATCGTTCTTACTCATCTTGATTTTGACCATGCCGGGGGGCTCACTGATTTCCCTGGCGCACAGGTACATCTGCTACAAACCGAGATTGATACATCACAACAGCGGCACAGTTGGCTGGCCCGCGAACGCTATCGGCCCGGTCAGTGGACCGGGCTTTCTGGCTGGACAGGCTATCAGGTTCAGGGGGAGCAATGGTACGGCTTTGATGCCGTAACCGCACTCAAAGGTCTTCCCGCTGAAATTCTGCTTGTGCCACTGCCCGGCCATACGCAAGGCCATGCCGGTATTGCAGTCAGCCGGTCGGAAGGGTGGTTGCTTCACGGCGGCGACGCCTGGTTCTATCGGGGCGAGATGGCGCTGCAGGATCCTCATTGTACGCCAGGGCTACGTTTCTATCAGTGGATGATGGCCATGGATAACGAAGCCAGAAAGCGTACACAACAGCAGCTTCGTGCGTTGTTGAGGCAGCATCACCAGGATATCACCTTCTTTTGCAGCCATGATGCGAAACAACTCAATGCCCTGAATCCCGGGGCGGAAAAAGAGTGATCATTCCCGATCACCTTTAACGTGTTAAGCAGGGCATTTTCGATGTGAAAGAGAAAATGTCGCTGCGATTAGCGTGTCGGTAACATCATTCTTTCTCTCATCTCGCAGAATTCAGAACCAGTTCAGGAATGCTGTGGCGTCGGTGGTGAACCCACCCGGGATCAGGACTGAAAAGCCTGTCAGACTCTCGTGAGATCAGCCAGGATGGAGGCAAAAGCACGTTTTGCAAAAGAAAACGAGCGTTTCCAAAAATACACCTGTACAGCGGACCATCAAGTCTATAACTTTACCCACACGTAATAGTTAACTCATTAAATATTTCCCCAGAGCCGACATTGTATAAAAACTCGCCCAGACCCGACGCCATGAGCGCCATTGCCCGCTATTTTGAAAGCGCGTCACTGCCTACGCAGCAAGAAACGCTGGGCAGCATTGCATCCGAAATACTTCGAGCAGGAAAAAGCCTGAACCGCACGGCTATTTGCAGCAAACTCGTCCGACGCCTGGAGCTGGCAGGAAGTGCAGAAGAAGAACAGCATTACCGTGAACTGCTGGGTCTCTTGTTCGGTCGTAAATCAGGTAACTGATCCGTTACGGTTGCCAGGCCAAACCTGAATATCTGTCCTTGCCTGCTGATTCCTTGTATCACCTTCACTGCCTGTGCCGCTGTAAACCCCTGGCGGCATTGGCGTCATTCTGACTGAAGCGCACCGCTTCACATGCGGCTCTCCCGGAAAGCGAACAGTGATCCTCGCGTGATAGCGGTATTGCGTGCGTGCAGCTATGCAGCGATTTTCAGCGGAGCCTCAAACCGGTTTGCTGGGAAGCCACAGTAACTGTCTTTCGCGGGGGCATCCTGCAAGAGGAGGGACGCTTCTGCGTGTTTCCGGCGGGGACTGCGCACATTAAGTTCACTATTCATGGCTACCTGGCTCGAAGTAGGGCGTAACCAGCATATGGGGAATAGCGAGCGAAGCGAGCGCAGCAAACAGCGATTTAATGTCTGCGTCACTGGACGGGTACATCATACAGGTTGTCACTGCCGCCAGCAGGATCGCTCCTGCAAACACCGGCCAGGTTGCATAAAGGTAGCCTGTGTAATGCGCATAGCCCAGCTGAAGACGGCGTAACCGGGTTTGTGGCAGGGCATGCAGAATCAAAAATCCCATAGAAAAGCCGACAAAAGGCGGAAGGAGCAGCAGCGCCAGCGTCCCGGTAATGAGCCGCACATCGTGACGACTCACGCCGGTAATGAGCAGGCTAATGGCACAAAGTGCGCCGGCAATCGCCATGCATAACGTCACGGAGCCGGGCAGAGTGGGTGCCAGCCCTGCCTGGTGAAGAATGATGTTGTACTCTCGCGGGTGAAAGAGGGCCGGCGTCGCTATCATGCTGACGCCTCTGGCCAGACGTTCGGTTATCGCTCCCTTTGGGGCATCCTCAAGGGCAAAATGCAGCGCAGATGCCAGCAAGAAACCGGGTAATGCCAGTGCCGGTGACCAGTGCCACCAGAATAGGCAAAGCAGAATGATCACGCCATAAGCAGCCAGAAAGGGCACCTTACGTCCGTGTTTTACTACTGCCAGATCGCTGGCACCGTGAGCCATGCCAATAACACCTATTGCGACAATGGCAAAAATCAACTGCACGGGCATCGGACTGAAAGAGGCAGCCAGCGCTGCCCCCCAAAGTCCTGTCCAGCCGGCAATCTGCCGCAGAGTCATACCCGCACAGCACCATCAAAGGTGGTATGGCGCAGCGCTTTTTCAAGACTGGACGCCGCGTAAAAGGCGTAAAACACCTTGGCGATGATATCAAGAACCAGGAATGCCCATACGGACGCAGGATCGGTGATGATTTTTAATCCTTCCGGACCGACAAGGAAAACGATGGGGTAGATGAACCAGACCACCGTCAGCAATGCGACGTTTTTGTTGTAAGCCTCTGCCATCGCCCTGCCGCGCTCAGCGGCAATCGTACGTAACGGTCCCCAAAGAAGGTAAACCACGCCAAGAAACGCAGCACATGACCAGAGATACCAGACCCATTTAGCGGCGAACGTTTCCGCCAGCGAAGAGACCAGACCGGTGATAATCATCATCACATCCAGAATGATGATGGCTGTTAAAAACCCGCCCATTTCACCCGGTTTACTCTGCTCGTGAAAGGCAACCATAACAAGCCCTGCCAGTAAAACAGGTGTGGTGACAGACCAGTCAGCATAGCGGGCGAGATAAACGATGCTGCCACTCTCTGTGGCCAGATTTCCGAAACCAAAGGCCATGGCCAGATAAGCGGTGGCGGCAATAAAAGGCACTGAGGCATGCATTAACGTGTGATGTCGAAAGGGAAAGGTTTTTTTGCCTGTGGCATAAATTACCAGTGACGCAATTGCCATGACCGAAAACCCGATCAAAAATGCGGTTTGATCCATAATACTGTCTCCTTGCACAGACGCCTTTACAGGACCGTTTGTGCTGCCATAAATTGAAATGAGTCGTTATATTCCGAATGAGAATATGCCTGAAGTATATGGCAACCTGTTCAAAGCGCGAGTGACTGAAGCGTATTTCAAAAACGGCTGGAGAAACAGGTTGAATAAATGCTTTTATATTCGGCACTGGCCAGGCGAGAAATGTAAAGAGCTGTTTCACCGGTTTTCACTTTTAACAGTTTGCGTCCATCAATAAAAGATTGTCAGGTGTTTTTTGTCTTTATTATTAATGGGTTATTTGTAAATGGTGATTTTGTGGAAAAGGAGAATAAATAACCCGAAAGGAACAGAATTATATTTTTCGCTAGAGAAAATAGAATGGTGTACTAAGCGCGGGATAAGATTTTCAGAGGGCGTTAACCTGCCGCTATTAAAGAGCTTCTCGTATAATCACTGTTAGTGACTATATGGCTGACGCAATCCCCTTTCTCTGTGACGGAATACGCTGGCATTACATTGCTGTTAAGTCAGTCAGCTCACTATTACAATAAGCTGCATTTCATCTCAGAGAGCGCGGTAAAAGCGATTATGCGGCGTTACCCTGTGGAGGGATTATCCAGAATAACTCGCCCGGCATGACTAAATGTTTTTTCAGAACAAAGCGAACAGGTCTGGAAAGCGGTTCGTCTTCATTTTGCCTGAATAAAACCGCGTTAATGATCGCGACATTATCTCAAGTGACGAGGTAAAGGGGAAACCGCCCGCGTTATGCAACATGCTCTTCGAAACACGATCACGTCAGTGACCCGAGTTTTGACCTGCACCATATAACCGCATCTGCAGATAAGCCGCTTGCCGGAACACTAAATTAATCTTGAGGGCCTGGGCTTCAGTTAACGGGAGTGACACTTTATGACGACGCCAACACCTCAGGCTGTAGTCGAAACCTTCTTTCATCGTATCGCCACCTCAGAGGCGGTGAGCGAGATCGCTGAACTGGTCAGTGAAAAGGTGGACTGGCTTATCGCCGGTAATACACAAGTGGTTCCCTGGATTGGGCGTAAAAAAGGCAGAACAGGTGTGGCCGAATTCTATGCGCAAATCCGGGCGCAGACGACGTCAGAAAAGTTCGACATCAACGACATTCTTATCAACGGCAACCACGTCGTCGCCACGGGCGAGCTTGCCACGCGCGTTAAAAAAACCGGTAAGTCAATTGAGACCGAATTTGTACTCGATATGTACATCGAACAGGGGCTCATTACGCGTTTCCGTATGTTTGAGGACAGCTACGCCGTGTCGGAAGCCTGTCGTGAGTGAGAAGCCTCATCCGGTACGAGGAGAGAGAGGCGGCACGACCAGCAGGCGCAATACGGGTGAGACCGGACGCAAAAGCGCCCCGCAGCATTCGCGGGGCTTCTTCCTTTACGGTGAAGGGTGCGCATCTTTCATGGGCCCACGGCTTCCGTCAGGGAAGCAATGGAGAAGATGGCATGTTTCTTGTGCCCCTGCCGACATTCCAGCTTGTCTCAGGGCAAGGGTCAAAAGTCTATTGCGGTGGGACGTATAACGATTTCGTTGATGTCGATGGCTTCTGGCTGGCTGATTGCAAACGCGATGGTTTCAGCCAGTTTTTCTGCCGGGATAGCCGTTTCGTGTATCTTTCTGACCTGCTCTGCTACGGCAGCATCTGTCACGCTTCCCGGTAAATCCGTATCAACCGGTCCGGGCGAAATAATCGTGCTGCGAATATTGTATGGCGTCATTTCCATACGCAGGCCCTCTGATATAGCCCGTACCGCAAATTTAGTCGCTGAATAAACAGCCGTGGTAGGGCGAACACGCAGGCCAGCTACAGAAGACACGTTAATGATATGGCCGCTTTTCTGGTCTTTCATAAAGGGCAGGGCTGCAGCAATGCCATACAGCGTGCCTTTAAGGTTGATATCAATAGCCTTTTCCCAGTCCTCTACCCGCAACTGGTCCAGTCGTGAATTAGGCATAATACCCGCGTTGTTAATCAGCACATCAATCCTGCCGAACGTGTTTACAGCTGTCTTAATCAGTTTTTCGGCATCCTGACGGTTTGACACGTCCATCTGCACGACTTCTGCTTTTCCGCCCGCCCGAGTCAGTTCATGCGCCAGAGCAGTCAGCTTTTCAAGACGACGGGCACCCAGCACGACACTCGCGCCTGCGGCGCTTAAAAGCCGGGCAGTGGCTTCACCAATACCGCTGCTGGCACCGGTGATAACAATGACTTTTCCACTCATATTACTGTTCATAGAAGATTACCTTTTCTGGGTTACCGGAAATGACGAGAGAACCTGAACGGGGCGGGTAATAAACACCGGGTTTATTACCCGTCTTCAGAGTCAGGGAGAGTACAGGAGGCTGCAACGCTGTGTGATATTCCAGATTATCACCTGCTCAGTATGCAAAAATTCACAAGCTACAGGCAGGCTCAAGGCAGCCTTTAAGGAAGTCCAGGACAGTACTGATGCGTCTCGCATACCGGACATCTTCATGAACGCTCAACCAGATGTCCTGAATGAGAACCGGGCCATCGGGATCTGTCGGCACAAGGTGATATTCCTTCGCCAGGTATTCGGGTAACAGCGCTATACCGGCATGGCCAGCCGCCGTAATAGCCTGTATACGTAAATCATTACTGAAGAACACAACTTTCAGCCCCGCGCACTGCGCTTTAAGCCAGGCCTGCTGTGGCGTCTCTGTCACGTCCTCATCGTAAGCGATGACGCTCCGTTCTCCCGGTGTGGCGAGATATTCTGCACTGCCGTAAAGCCTGAACTTAACCTGGCCAACGCGCTGCGTACGAACGGCAGACTCAACGGGGCGGACCATACTGATGGTTATGTCTGCCTCACGACGGGTAAGTGAAAGACGTTCTTTGGTCACCAGGAGACTCAGGCGAAGACCCGGGTGATCCTGACGGAGACTTCCAACGTAAGGCGCTATAAAAGCACCAATGAAAGCCGGAGGAGCAGCAACCACTACGTCACCTTCTGCGACATCCTGTTCAGCACTGGAGTAACGTTCCAGTGAGTAGGCTGCCGCATTCATCTGTTCTCCGTAACGTGCTATCTGATGCCCGTCTTCCGTCAGAACATAGGCCCGCGGCCGACGGTCAACCAGCCCGAGATTAACCGACGCTTCAAGTGAGGCTATCCTTCGGGCAATGGTTGCATGATCGACGCCCAGTTTTTTTGCCGCAGAGGCAAGTGAGCCAGTCTGGGCAAAGGTTGAAAAATAGCGCAGATCTTCCCAGTCAAACATAAGGCCTCTCAATACCGGTGAATCAAACTAAGGGTAAAAAGCGATAACTTGCGGCATGCCTTTGCTGCAAGGCAAGACATCGTAACGGTGCATCAGACGGCTCCTGCACCTGAAAGGTAGCCGGAAAAAGCGTAAAAAACAGCGCTGTTAAACGGTTTTTTTTGCCTCTGGTCAGGTGAACGATTGTCTGTGGGACGACAACCTCGCTCCGCGCGAAGCCATTGAACTGGCGTTGCGCCGTTCGGTAACTATGCAGACAGAGCAGGGGCACCCAAGCGGTTGCGTTATCCGTCAATACCTGTTCGCCCGGGCATGAGCATATCCGTAAGCTTCTTGAAGCACGCCGCAACCGTATCCGCGAAGGGTTCCTGAAATGCGTTCTCAAAGCAACAGGCTCGGGCGAACTGGCTGCAGACACGAATGCACAGGCACTGGCCAGGTATCTGCACAGCGTTGAAACAGGTCTGTCAACCGAAGCGCGTGATGGCGCAACAGGCGAGGAACTGAATGCCGCGGTAACCTTCGCGATGAAGGCCTGGGACGCCAGTCGTTTGCAGCATGTTAATGAGTGAGGGCGTGAGGTTGTTTTAGTCTGCTTTTGGTACAGCGCGGACATCTGCATCCTTCATCGACTGCTATGAGCGGAAATGTGACGTTCGCAGTTGCTCTTTTAGGTGACAGTGAGCGTTGTTCAATTGATGGCAAGTGTATCAACTAAGGGAGCGATCTGGTTATGCTGTATCGCTTAATGCCAGCTTGCTCAGGCTCGCCCCATGCAGATAGTAATTTACGATCTTGTCATTTATTCTGCCGCCCAGAGACTGATAAAAACGGTTAGCGTCAGAATTAGATTTCTCAGCGTTCCAGCTGAGGCTATGGCATTCGTGTTTAAGCGCAAGCATGGCTATAAAGCGCATCATCGATTTACCGATACCTTTACTTCGAGCGTCCCTGGAAACATAGAGCTCTTTGATGTGCAACTGACTGCTGTATCGGGGAGAAGGGAAAAGCAGGCTGCAACAGGCCAGTCCAGTAATGCTATTGTCGCTGTGAGCCTTGATTACCATGGTTCCGGAAAGCGGGTTAAACAAAAAATTACGGAGATAATCCTTCATCAGCGATTCATGAATTGTTCCCTCGCCATAATAATGTTCTTCCATTTCAGTAAAAATGGTTACCATGGATTCCCATTCCTCAGGTGGACATAATGCTACCTTTACTTCCATGTTTATTCCCTTTCGTTAATTCAGTATCGTGGTCGCCAGGGGACATTTTCGCGCATCAATCTGCATTATTACCAGAACTTCAGGCTGGCTGGCAGATTTGCAGGGGCGGCTTTGTCATTCAGAAAGGCCCGCTCGTTTCTCTCTTGATTGTCCCGATGTGTCGATTGTGGCTCTTTCTCAGTTGTTTAAAAAAGTCTTTAAAGAGCGAGGAGAGCCCATTACATACTAAAAAAAGCACGACCAAAACAGTCGTGCCTTATCAGGCTTAAAGAAAAGGGCTATTGCAGCTTAATGCCTTTCGTTTCGGGTGCCATCCACACCACAACCATTGCGGCGATAAAGGCCAGAACCGTGGTCGCCAGCCCTGCGGTAAATCCCCCTATGCTGGCAACATAGCCAATAAGTAGCGGTGCAATAAACCCACCTAAGCGACCACCGTTATAAGCCAGGCCCATTAAAAAGCCGCGTGACTGTGTGTCGCCAATAATCTCGGCAAGGAAGGGCCCGGAGCCGGCAAAAATACCGTTTACACCAAACCCCGCCATAAAGATGGCTGCCATCAGAACCAGTGGCTGGCTTGTCGCCAGATACAGGCCGACTGCCACAGCGCCGATAAACAGGTAGAGCAAAAACATGGGCCTGCGCCCCCATTTATCTGCCAGGAGTGAAAACACAAGGAAGCCGGCAATCGCACCTGTTTGCAAGGCCAGCAAAAATTTCAGGCTGTGCAGGAAATCAAGGTGCTTCACTTCACGTAGATAGGTGGGCGTCCAGGTAAAAACACCCCAGAACAGGTACTGAATGAAAAAAATAAAGGTAAAGGCCAGCAACAGTCCTTTTAGATTCGTTTTGCCCGACCGCGCCGTCTGGGTCGGTCTGTGAGCCCGTTCCCGCTGGCGTGCCAGCCACACTGGCGATTCAGGCGTGATATACGCAATGACCATCATGATAAAAACCGGCAAGGCGCCAATCATGAAAAGGTATCGCCATCCGCCGTTTTCCAGTTTGCCTGTCATCGCCGTGACCAGTGCCGTCAGCCCAATCGCTAAAATGGCCCCCACCGGCAAACCCATTTGCATCAGTGCACCACCCCGGGCACGGCGTTCAGGGCGCCACGTTTCGGCGATGAGCGCTGCCCCTGAGGTCCACATCCCACCCATTCCCAGTGCCCCGCAAAATCGCAGCAAAGCAAAGGTTTGTTGATGATGGGAAAAGGCCAGCAGTCCTGAGAAAAGCGAATAGATCGTAATACAAATGAAAGCGGTTCTGACTCGTCCGATTTTGTCGGCGACCATCCCGAACAGAATGCCGCCAATGATCTGTCCGCCAGCCGTGGTGCTGAGAAACAGCTGGCTCTTATACACATCGGACGCTGCCGACGAATTAGAGGGGGGA
>NZ_JAVAXT010000013.1:0-154418 GCF_041955125.1 Pantoea sp. BR_17
AAAAAAGCGCCTGAAGGCGCTTTTTTCTGAATTTGGTGGGTCGTGCAGGATTCGAACCTGCGACCAATTGATTAAAAGTCAACTGCTCTACCAACTGAGCTAACGACCCGAAGTGGTGGGTGATGACGGGTTCGAACCGCCGACCCCCTCCTTGTAAGGGAGATGCTCTACCAACTGAGCTAATCACCCACTTCGGTACTGCTTCACAAGAGTGTCATCTGACTAAGATATGGTGGGTGATGACGGGTTCGAACCGCCGACCCCCTCCTTGTAAGGGAGATGCTCTACCAACTGAGCTAATCACCCATATCTTATCTCTTGTCACTGCGGGCCATCTTAAACATTCTTAAGAGTGGTGGGTGATGACGGGTTCGAACCGCCGACCCCCTCCTTGTAAGGGAGATGCTCTACCAACTGAGCTAATCACCCCCGCTGTGTG
Organism: Pantoea sp. BR_17; assembly: GCF_041955125.1. NCBI lineage: Bacteria > Pseudomonadati > Pseudomonadota > Gammaproteobacteria > Enterobacterales > Erwiniaceae > Pantoea > Pantoea sp. BR_17. The sequence goes on from NZ_JAVAXT010000013.1 coordinate 440, forward strand.
GAGTCGCATTATAGGGATAGTTGATTTTGAGTCAACGCTTTTTAAAACTTAATTGTGCGTTCGGTTTAATTTTAAACATCTCGCAGGGATTTTATCCAATATGCTGGTTTTCTTAGCAGAAATGCGGGCTTTGCTGCCGCTCTGCTACGTTGCATGCATTGAGGATTCATCATCAGGTGCTAGAATGTGCGCACTGTTTTCGCGTCTAACCTGTTTTTTGTCATCCAGACAAGAACCCGCGCATTTAAGGCAATACTGAATGAAAATCAAAACTCGCTTCGCGCCAAGCCCTACTGGCTTTTTACATGTAGGCGGTGCTCGTACCGCACTCTATTCATGGCTCTTTGCTCGTCATCATCAGGGCGAGTTTGTGCTGCGCATCGAAGATACCGATCTGGAGCGTTCAACACCGGAAGCCATTGAAGCCATTATGGACGGTATGAACTGGCTGAGTCTGGACTGGGATGAAGGCCCGTATTATCAGACCAAACGCTTTGATCGCTACAACGCCGTCATTGATGAAATGCTGGAAGCAGGCACGGCTTATAAATGCTACTGCTCTAAAGAGCGTCTCGAAACGCTGCGTGAAACCCAAATGGCGAACGGTGAAAAACCGCGTTACGACGGCCGTTGCCGCGACAGCCACGAGCACCATGCCGCAGACGAACCTCATGTGGTGCGCTTCCGTAACCCGCAGGAAGGCTCGGTCATTTTTGATGACCAGATTCGTGGCCCGATTGAATTCAGTAATCAGGAACTGGACGATCTGATTATTCGCCGTACCGACGGCTCGCCAACCTACAACTTCTGTGTCGTGGTTGATGACTGGGATATGGGCATTACGCATGTTGTGCGCGGTGAAGACCATATCAATAACACACCACGTCAGATCAACATTCTGAAAGCCATCGGGGCTCAGGTACCGGTTTATGCGCATGTTTCCATGATCCTGGGCGATGACGGTAAAAAACTGTCTAAGCGCCATGGTGCAGTCGGTGTTATGCAGTACCGTGATGATGGTTACCTGCCGGAAGCGCTGCTCAACTATCTGGTGCGTCTGGGCTGGTCCCATGGCGATCAGGAAGTGTTCTCCGTTAAAGAAATGACAGAGCTGTTTAGCCTGGACGCGGTGAGCAAATCTGCCAGCGCCTTTAATACGGAAAAACTGCAGTGGTTAAATCATCATTATATTAATGCGCTGCCACCGGAGTACGTTGCCACGCATCTGCAATGGCACATCGAGCAGCAAAACATTGATACGCGTACCGGCCCGGAGCTGGCGAAACTGGTTACGCTGTTGGGGGAACGTTGCAAAACGCTGAAAGAGATGGCGGCATCCTGTCACTATTTCTACCAGGACTTCACAGAGTTCGATGCGGATGCCGCGAAAAAGCATTTACGTCCGGTCGCCCGCCAGCCACTGGAAGTGGTTCGCGATAAACTGGCTGCATTAACTGACTGGAATGCCGAAACGGTGCATGCCGCTATCCAGCAGGCTGCCGATGAGTTAGGCGTCGGTATGGGTAAAGTCGGTATGCCATTGCGTGTAGCCGTTACCGGAGCAGGGCAGTCACCGGGACTGGATGTGACGGTCGAAGCGATTGGCCGCAGCCGTAGCGTTGAGCGTATTGAGAAAGCGCTGGCCTTTATTGCTGAGCGCGAAGCGCAGAGCGAATAATCTTTCTTTTTGACGGCTGGCGGTGATGTTATCAGGACACTTACTGACAACACCCGACTAAAGTCTGAGCCGCGGGACGTGATTGTCAGCGGCGCAAAAAAACCGGAAGCCTCGCGCTTCCGGTTTTCTTATTCTTCACGAATGCCCAGACGCTCAAGCACACCTTTTATCCCTTCCCGCAAAATCAGGGCCATAAGTTGATCCTGTTCATTCTGGCTCATTTGCTGGACAGAACTTATTAATAACGCAGGTAATGAATTAGGTGGAGGAGTATAATTGCCTGTAGGTTCATTGAGATTACGTGTCGACTGAATAAAGCTTTTTACGCGCTCATCAATATGGATCAGTCTCGCTTTTCCGCCCTGAACGCCGGGTTTTGGCGTCGTCGTCCAGTTCTCGCGTTTGATCCATTTGTTCACCGTCTGCCGACTGTAGCCCGTTTCGATTGCCAGTTCTTCCGGAGTAAGCCATTCCTTTTTCACGATGCTGTCCCTGTTCAATACATTAGCTATACATATTACAGGAAATCGTAACGGGTGAAAGTAACGGAAAACGAAATTGCCTTTTGTCTCTCAACAAAAGGCAATAAGGAATTATTGCGCAGTGTGTGCCTGTTCGGCAGCGGGGCGGAACGCCAGGAAGTAAGCCAGACCCACGAAGACGGCACCGCCTACAGCATTACCTAAAAATACCGCCACAAAATTCGGGAAGTATTCAGCCCAGGTCATCTGACCGGCGAAAATCGCCGCAGGAATAATGAACATGTTGGCGACAACGTGCTGGAAACCAATCGCCACGAACGCCATCACCGGGAACCACATGCCAAAAATTTTACCGACGACATCTTTACTGGCGAATGCCAGCCAGACGGCCAGGCACACCAGCCAGTTACAGCCAATGCCGGAGATAAAGGCATGCAGGAAATCGGCATGCACCTTCGCATTCGCAATCGCCAGCGTTTTTTTCAGGTAATCACCTTCGGTCATGGCCAGCATGTGACCAAAGAACCAGGCAATCGCGATGCTGCCGAGGAAGTTCGCAATCGTTACCCAGAACCAGTTACGTAATACGCTGTAACCGCTAACACGGCGGGCAAACCAGGCAATGGGCAGCGTCATCATGTTACCCGTTAGCAGCTCGCCCCCGGCCAGAATGGTCAGGATCAATCCCACCGGGAACACGGCAGCCCCTAAAAAGCCACCAAATGACCCCCAGTCTGCGGGTAAAGAGTTAATGACGTGAACATCCAGCAGGAACCCTGTAGCAATAAAGGCACCGGCCATGAAACCAAGAATGATAAGGGAGCTAATGGAGGCATGGCTTTTGGCCACCCCTGCCTGAATCGCCAGTTGGGCGATCTCTTTAGGTGTATGCAGCGACATATATTCTCTATTGATTTTAGTGGTGGAGCGAAAACGCCTGGTTGAAGAACGGTGCGCTGGAGAAAACCATGCAGCCGTATTAAATAGCGGGCTAAGTTTTACACGACATTACAGGGAAGACAAGATAATTCCTATAACATATTTAACGATGCATTAACTTAACGCCGATCAAAAAGGTTTAACCCCGACCAGACACCTTACATCATATTAACAAGCTCTTTTTCTGCGCAAACGGACGTCATCGCGTTAAGTTTGCCGTCTTTTTCAGCGATCAAACACAGAATGTGATTTTGCCGTTGACACTCCCTGGGGGGTTTCATATTATGCCGTCCGTCGCGTAACACGACGGTTTTTTCGGTTCGGGGCTATAGCTCAGCTGGGAGAGCGCTTGCATGGCATGCAAGAGGTCAGCGGTTCGATCCCGCTTAGCTCCACCAAACTTCTCCCAAAAGTTTGGCACTGAAAAAACGATTTCCAGATGTGGGGGTATAGCTCAGCTGGGAGAGCGCTTGCATGGCATGCAAGAGGTCAGCGGTTCGATCCCGCTTATCTCCACCAACTTTCTGCTTGTTCATCAAATCAATAAGTCATCAGAACGCAATGTGCTGGTTTTTCTCATCTTATTTCCAATCTTGTTCGTGCTGTCATGTGAAAATCGCCTCTCTTTAGCTTTTGACTTTGCCACTCGGCTCAGCAGCGATTAAAGACGTCAGCGAGATTGACGCACATCCGCCTTCAACATCTCTTCCAGCACCGTCTGACCGCATTATTCAGGCGCGATGCGTTACCCTGTTTTGCTTCGAGAACATAATCCTAAGCTCTTTGCTCACGCCTCAGATGCACCAGTAGCACGAGAACACGTGTCTCCCTGGACAGCCGATCACGTCGCTATATTTGTGACTGCTTCAAGGACTGGGGTTTGAAGGAAGGGGGACTGCCCTTTCATTCTGCAAGGATTCAACTCAGGAGAAAGTATGAACCTCAGACCCGTGATTGATTACTTTGAGCAAACAGTTCGGCCAACTGTGGACGAGTTTTATGCAGATGAGATGAACATGCGTCGAGGACGTATAGCAGCAATCGTCCTCTACCATGTTTATGATTACGCAAAATCCAATGGTTTTGGAAAACCAGGTGATAGCTTGCAGGGTAAAAATAAGATGTTATATGAAGTGGTTCATGCTGTGGCGAATGCATCAAAACATTTTCAGTTACATCAGCATGCAATCGCACGGCACGTTGAACAGATTGCATCTGATCATAACGAAGGACTTTTTAGTGCGCCTTTTGGTGACGGTGTATTCACTGAAGCTAATGGCATTTATTTAATTTTGGGTGAACCACAGTCGCATGATGGACGAGATTTTGAACGCGTCGAACTCAAATCAGCGATTAAATTTGTTTTTACTTTCTGGGAGAGTGAGATAATGTGATTCAAAGAGGATTATAAACATAATCCATATTAGTCTTTATCTTATGGATTTTAATGAGGGTTTCGGTTCCCCTCCAAACTCGCTTGATTGGAAAATTCAATCTAAGTATGATTTTTTCATCGAAAGGTAGGGGGCACGAATGATCGAATGCGAGATGGATTACAGCAAGGTAAGTGCTGACGGTAGAACTGTTAAATTACTTTGTTATGGTGTAGGAACCTTTGATGTCTTCTCGGGCGAAAACCCGACGACTAACATTGCCGAATGCGCATATAAGAATAAAGCTGCGCTTCCTCCGGGCACATACTGGATTGTTCCCCGCCCGACAGGCAGTATGAGTAACCGTGTCCTTAGTGCAATTAAAGACTGGCGTAACGGCACCGATCACAGTGAGTGGTTTGGTCTTTATAATGACGCCACTATGAGTGACCATCTCTATATACATGGCTCTGAGCGTGGTGGTTTCAGGCTGCATCCTTTGAGACCGGATGGAAGTGGGGAGTCATGGGGATGTATAACATTCTATAAAATCCCACAGTTCAACATTCTTCGTAATGCATTACTTAAGACAGAAATGATGCAGGTGAAAGCCGGTGTTAAAGCATATGGACGTGTGACTGTTAAAGGGAGAACAGATTATGACAATTGCAAAATCAACTAATCGCAGGAATTCTGTTTTACTTTTCATTTTGATATACGTGGCTTGCCTTGCCATTGTCTTTTTTGTCCGCCCCGTTTGGCAGTTTACAGAGAAACTGTCCTACTACATTGATGACATATTGAATGCAACAGGTGTTGCGATGGCCGATGGTGAATTTGACCCGGCCGGGTTATGGGTTATTTTTGGTATTCCTCTAATATTATCTATAGCGATTTTTTTTATAATTAGGATAGTGAAAAAAAGATATAAATAAATCGCTAAATGAGTGTGGATGACCACACTCTGTATAAATGCTGTTGAGAACAAGGTCTAATAAGAGTCCGTAACTTCAATGGTGGTGTAATCTCTCAGTTTCACCTGTAAATTAACTATTCATTTTAAAACACCGCCTGGCTCACACGGACGGGTGAGTTGAGCCTGCGTCGCCTTCTCGTTTTATCGGGCGCTTTTCATATTTCCCTCGTACGTTCTCGTTACGATTGTTCCAACTGCTGAACCAGCCATCCCCTGAACGCGTCAAGCTGCGAGATAAATTCCCTGGCTGATGCGCCGGGCTGATAACTTTCGGCGAGAAAGAAGGCGATGGCAGCTTCCTGGTCGGGATAACGCAGAACAAAGCGCGATACATGCTCGGCAAGCGTTGCAGGCCAGTCCGCGTCGCTATCCTGACGCAGCATATTCGTTGAGCGAATGACTTTTCTGGCGGCGGCGCGTTGCCACTGCTGGCGGCCGGGCAAGGCGCAGGACAGTTTCGCGATATACTCGTCTAAAACCTCTGTGAAATCACCATTTAGTGCCCTCGCCAGCGCTTTCGAGGGTCTGAACCGGTTAAAACGCACCGATAAATCTTCACCGTAAAGGCAGCGGCAGTGATGCTTTAGCCAGTATCCCCATGTATTAAGGTTGTTCGGATCCATCACCTCACTTAGCGTGCCTTTATCAACGTCGATTTTACTGACGACAGGATGCCTTGCCGTAAGCCTCTCTTTTACGGCCGCCAGGCTGTCGCGCGTAGCGGGCGCGAGCGGATGACGAAAGACAAGACAGACATCCAGATCAGACTGCCCTTCGACGGCTGTGCCAAACGCAACGCTGCCATAGAGCCACAGGCTGTGAAGATCATCGCCGACGGTCAGACGGAGTTGATGAATAGTATCGTCAACGATTGCCTGAAACGCCGGTTGAAAGGCGGTCACAGGTGGAACGGCGATGTAACCCTCGGCATCCAACGCCATAAACGCTCCTTTAAGAAGAGAGAGGACTGTGTGGCAAGGGGCAGACTGCAAGCTGCTGTCAATGCAAAGTAGCAGGGTGACTCAGGAAGGGTAAAGCGTAAGCGTTAAACCGTCTCTGGTTAAAAGCAACAAGGCGAGCCAGTTGGCTCGCCTTGTCTGTTGCGTAAGCCCGGAATCAGAATGCCAGTACCAGGCCTGCAATGGCTGCGGACAGCACGCTGACCAGCGTTGAGCCATACAGCAGTTTCAGGCCGAAGCGCGAAACGACGTTGCCTTGCTCTTCATTCAGGCCTTTAATCGCGCCCGCGACGATGCCGATAGACGAGAAGTTAGCAAAAGACACCAGGAAAACCGACAGAATACCTTCGGCATTTGGCGACAGCTGGCTGGCGATTTTCTGCAGATCCATCATCGCCACAAACTCATTGGAAACCAGTTTCGTTGCCATGATGCTGCCAACCTGCAGCGCTTCGCCTGATGGCACGCCCATCACCCAGGCAAAAGGATAGAAGACGTAACCCAGCACGCCCTGGAACGTGATACCGAAAATGAAGTCAAACAGCGCATTCAGGCCAGAAATCAGGGCGATAAAACCAATCAGCATTGCTGCGACGATGATGGCTACACGGAAACCAGCCAGGATATATTCGCCCAGCATTTCAAAGAAGCTCTGACCCTGGTGCAGATCCTGCAACTGCAGGTCTTCTTCGTTATCGACGCGGTAAGGGTTGATCAGCGACAGTACAATAAAGGTACTGAACATGTTCAGCACCAGCGCAGCAACCACATACTTAGGCTGCAGCATGGTCATGTAGGCACCCACAATCGACATGGACACGGTGGACATCGCGGTCGCCGCCATCGTGTACATACGACGCTGTGACATTTTGCCCAGAATGTCTTTATACGCGATAAAGTTCTCAGACTGTCCCAAAATCAGAGAGCTTACGGCGTTAAACGATTCCAGTTTACCCATGCCGTTGATCTTAGACAGCACGGTACCGATGCCGCGAATCACCCACGGCAGGATACGGAAGTGCTGAAGAATCCCGATCAGCGCCGAAATGAACACAATCGGACACAGGACGTTCAGGAAGAAGAAGGCCAGACCTTTATCGTTCATGTTGCCAAAGACAAAGTTAGTGCCCTGAGCCGCATATTTCAGAAGATGGTCGAAGAAACCGGCGAAGCCTTTGACGAATCCCAGACCGGCTTCTGAGTTCAGGAAGAACCAGGCCAGAATGATTTCGATAACCAGAAGCTGAATAATGTAGCGAACCCGAATACTTTTTCTGTCGTGGCTGACCAGCAAGGCCAGCACACTGACTACCACTAGTGCTAAAAGAAACTGCAAAATATGGGACATGTTTGCTCCAAATTTGAGGAGGATTGTATTTTGCTGCGTATTCTATGTAACGGCTTACCGAAAAACGAGATCTCATCCACAATATAAGTATTCACTATCGCCAAATTTCTCAGAAAACTCTCAGCGATCACGTCCTGTAACCAAAATATTCACATGGATTTCACTTAAATCTATTGTCTGTAATTTGCACAACACGTAGAGTGACTAAAATACGTTGTATAAGCAGGGCTTTCTTAGCCCTGATTTATAGCAATGGCTATACTTTATAGCATTATCTATCATAGCGATTAGCGAAACCGAATTTCACTTGTACCTGTGTCGCCTTAAGCTACACAGGTTAACTCAGACAGGGTACCCGATATGCTAGAAAGCCGTGCCGCAGAACGCGCAGCGCGTGGCGCCAGAAAAATCAAACTCGCTTTACTGGGGCCTGCCTTTATCGCCGCGATCGGCTATATCGATCCGGGCAACTTCGCGACCAATATTCAGGCCGGTGCCGCGTATGGCTACCAGTTGCTGTGGGTGGTGGTGTGGGCCAACATTATGGCCATGCTTATCCAGCTGATGTCAGCAAAGCTCGGTATTGCCACGGGCAAGAATCTGGCGGAACACATTCGCGATCGGTTCCCGCGTCCGGCCGTGTGGTTTTACTGGGTGCAGGCAGAGATCATCGCGATGGCGACCGATCTGGCGGAGTTTATTGGCGCGGCTCTGGGATTCAAACTGCTGCTGGGCGTCTCACTGATGCAGGGCGCGGTCCTTACCGGTGTGGCCACCGTTCTGATTTTGATGCTGCAAAACCGCGGGCAAAAGCCGCTGGAGCTGGTGATCGGCGGATTACTCCTGTTTGTTGCGGCCGCTTATATTGTTGAACTGTTTTTTTCCCAGCCAAAAGTCAGCGAACTGGTGACGGGCATGGCGCTGCCTTCACTGCCGAATGCCGATGCGGTTTTCCTGGCGGCCGGTGTGCTGGGTGCAACCATTATGCCGCACGTCATCTACCTGCATTCTGCCTTAACGCAGGGAAAAAGCCGCGACAGCCAGGCGCAACGTTACTCTTCCACTAAGCTGGATGTGGCGATCGCGATGACCATTGCCGGTTTTGTTAATCTGGCGATGATGGCCACGGCCGCTGCGGCTTTTCACTTTAGCGGCCACAGCGGTATTGCGGAACTCGATCAGGCTTACACCACCTTGCAGCCCTTGCTCGGTCATGCTGCCGCGACGGTATTCGGCCTGAGCCTGGTCGCGGCGGGGTTATCCTCCACCGTGGTGGGTACGCTGGCGGGCCAGGTGGTAATGCAGGGCTTTATCAATTTCCATATCCCTCTCTGGGTCCGTCGTGCCGTCACCATGGTGCCGTCATTTATCGTGATCTGGGCGGGCTGGGATCCCACGCGTGTGCTGGTGATGAGCCAGGTCTTGCTGAGCTTTGGTATTGCACTGGCGCTGATCCCTTTGCTGGTCTTTACGGGGAACCGTGAGCTGATGGGCGAAGCCCTGGTAAACAGTCGTCTGATGCAGAACACCGGTCGAATCATTGTGGTGCTGGTGGTCAGCCTGAATATTTACCTGCTCGCCGGACAGGCCATGGGCATGTAGCCTTACCCGGCAGCGATCGGGCACGGCTTTAAGCGCTGAATGCCACAGTTTATAATGTCACTCTCTTCCCGAGTCAGGAGTGACATCATGCGCACGCCAGATTACCCTTCAGACGACCATGTGAAATGGGCCGCCGTTGACGATTATTTTTCACAGTTGTTAGCGCCGCCCGATAACCACCTCAGCGCGGCCCTCCAGGCAAACAGTCAGGCCGGGCTGCTAGCTCATGATGTTTCGGCGATGCAAGGTAAAATGCTGGCGCTGTTAATCAGCATTCAGAATGCCTCACGTGTGCTCGAAATCGGCACACTCGGCGGCTACAGCACGATCTGGATGGCGCAGGCGCTGGGCGAGGGGGGAACCATCACCACGATAGAAGCCGATCCCCGCCATGCGCAGGTTGCCCGCGAAAATATTCATCAGGCTGGCCTGTCCGAACGGGTTAGACTGCATGTGGGGGCGGCGCTGGATGTCCTGCCGCATCTGCAGGCTCCCTTTGATCTCATTTTTATTGATGCGGACAAAAAAAATAATCCCGGCTATCTTCGCTGGGCCATTCGGCTCTCCCGGCCCGGCAGTCTCATTATCGTCGATAACATTGTTCGCGGCGGTGCCGTGATTGATGCCGGTTCTACCGACGGCAACGTACAGGGCGTACGTGAGTGTCTGCGGCTGCTGGCCAGCGATCCCCGACTGGAGGCGACCGCGATTCAGACCGTGGGCGAAAAAGGCTGGGATGGCTTTGCGCTCGCCCGGGTGAAAAGCCGCGAGGAGTAACCGCAGGTTGTCTGCCGGCACGCAGGCCGGCAGAGGACGGTTAGCGGTAGCGATGCGGCTCAGGGTGCGCATGACGCCAGTGGCGTCGTTCATGTTCCCACTGGCGTTGCCGTTCACGCGCGTGCCAGCGACGTTCCCGTTCCGCTTCCTGATGACGTCGCCAGGCATCATGCCGCCACCAGCGTCTTTCCTTATAAGCGTAGCGATCGTTAAACCAGCGCGGTTCACGCCAGCGGTCGCCATCCCAGTAATAACCCCGGCGGTCCCTGTCGCCCAGATGCAGCGTGACGCCTGGAGCCAGGCGTATCTCATTTCCCGAGGCTTGTGCTGTGTGCATCGCCAGCGGCGTTAACACTGCTATGAAAGCAGCAAAGCATACTCCACGTATCATTATCTTCTCCTGCAGCAGCTTATGATTACTGCTGTCACGTCATTCTGACGGTATTGCACAAAGAAGCCTGCACATGTTGTCTGAAAATACGCGAAAAACAGGGCTTTGAGAGTTTTCTGGCACAGCCGCCCGCGTGCGCGGGCAAACCGTATCAGGCCAGTATCGCCTCAATGGCGGCGAGTTCGTCTGTCGAGAGCGGTGACTGGGTCAGCATCTGCACCGCGTCATCAATTTGTGCCGTTTTACTGGCCCCGATCAGCACGGAGGTAATGCGCGGATCGCGCAGCACCCACGTTAACGCCATTTGCGCCAGTTTCTGCCCACGCTGTTCTGCCAGATCGTTCAGCTTACGCACCCTGGCCATTTTCTCTTCCGTCAGCTGATTTTCATTCAGGAACTTACTGCCGCTGGCGACGCGGGAATCGGAGGGAATACCCTTCAGATAGCGATCGGTCAGCACACCACCCGCGAGGGGCGAAAATGCGATACAGCCTGTGCCATGCTCATCCAGCGTCTGCAATAAGCCCTGTTCCGGTGTGCGTTCAAACAGGGAGTAGCGGGGCTGATGAATCAGGCAGGGTGTCCCCAGATCGCGCAGAATCGTCATCGCTTCAGCAGCCCGCTCTGCCGGATAGTTGGAAATGGCGGCATACAGCGCCTTGCCCTGACGGACAACGTGATCCAGCGCCCGCATGGTTTCTTCCAGCGGCGTTTCCGGATCGGGACGGTGATGGTAAAAGATGTCAACGTAATCCAGGCCCATTCGACGCAGGCTCTGGTCCAGACTCGCGACCAGATACTTGCGCGAACCCCAGTCGCCGTAAGGGCCTTCCCACATGGTATAACCGGCCTTGGTCGAAATAATCAGCTCGTCGCGATGCGCCTGAAAATCGTCGCGCATAATGCGACCAAAATTGCTTTCTGCGGAACCGGGCGGCGGACCGTAGTTATTCGCCAGGTCAAAATGGGTGATGCCGCAGTCAAACGCATGGCGCAGCAACTGCCGGCTGGTTGCTAATTGGGTGCTGTCACCAAAGTTATGCCACAGGCCCAGTGAAATCGCAGGAAGCTTCAGTCCACTGCGTCCACTTCGACGCCATTGCATATGCTGATACCTGTCGGGGCGAGGAAAAGCTGTCATAGAAAAGTCCTGAGTGAAAACGATTAAATGTGCCAAAACAGTGGGAGTGTATACGGTTACACTCAGGATTAATCCGTGTCAGATCGCATATCTGCCGAATAATCCACGGTCGTAACGCTTGCTTGCCATGTAATCCGTTGGCGAAATGACAGGCACTGTTCGCTAAATTAACGCCATGTCAGATACTTATCAAAACACTCCCCTAAAGGAATTCGCTATGTCCTCTTATACGGTTGGTGATTATCTGTTGGCGCGTTTGCAGGCGTGCGGTATTCGACATCTGTTCGGCGTACCGGGTGACTTTAATCTGCAGTTTCTGGATCGGGTGATTGCGCATCCGACAATAAGTTGGGTGGGATGTGCCAATGAGCTGAATGCCGCTTACGCTGCGGATGGCTATGGACGCTGTTCGGGTATGGCGGCGTTGCTCACCACCTTTGGCGTAGGGGAGCTCAGCGCAATCAACGGTCTGGCAGGCAGCTTCGCAGAGTACGTGCCCGTGATTCATATCGTGGGCGCGCCGTCGAGCCAGGCGATGCAGCAGGGAGACTGCGTGCACCACACCTTAGGGGATGGCGATTTTGGCCATTTCATCCGCATGGCAAAAGAGGTTAACGTCGCCACCGCGCAACTGACCGCTGAGAATGCCACCGCCGAAATTGACCGGGTTTTGAGCAGCGTTATCCAGCAACATCGTCCGGGCTATCTGCTGTTGCCTGTCGATGTTGCCCAGGCCGAAACCGCTGCGCCCGTTCATCCCCTGGTATCGTCGGCTTCGTCACCTGAATCCCTGCGCAGCGCGTTTCGCCAGGCCGCCGAGCGGTTACTGGCACCGGCGCAACGCGTCTCACTCCTGGCCGATTTCCTGGCGCAGCGCTGGCAACAGCAACCGGCGCTGGCTGCGTTACGTGCCGGGCGTGCTTTTCCGTGCGCCACACTGCTGATGGGCAAAGGCGTGCTGGATGAGCAGCAGCCGGGGTTTGTGGGCACTTACGCAGGTGAGGGCAGTGAAGGCCCGGTACGCCAGCAAATTGAAGAGGCAGACGTCACGCTCTGCGTCGGCGTGCGCTTTACGGATACGATTACCGCTGGATTCACTCAGCAATTTCGCCCCGATCGGCTGATCGACGTGCAGCCACACAGCGCCAGCGTCGCGGGACAGACGTTTGCCCCGTTGTCGATGGCCGATGCGTTGCAGACATTACTGCCGTTGTTCGAACGCTATGGCGCAGGCTGGCAGTCCGCCGGGCCAGTGAAACCGGCGGCGCCTGTCCCTGACGCGACTATCATCAGCCAGTCTGCCTTTTGGCAGGCCATGCAGTCTTTTATCCAGCCCGGCGATATTATTCTGGCGGATCAAGGCACCGCGGCGTTTGGCGCGGCGGCGCTGCGCCTGCCTGCCGGGGCGCAGCTGCTGGTACAGCCGTTATGGGGATCCATCGGTTATACTCTGCCAGCCGCGTTTGGTGCCCAGACGGCACGCCCGTCACAGCGCGTCATCCTGATCATTGGCGATGGTTCGGCACAGTTGACCATTCAGGAACTCGGCTCGATGCTGCGGGATGATCAGCATCCAATCATTTTTCTGCTCAATAATGAAGGCTATACTGTGGAGCGGGCCATTCATGGCGCAGACCAGCGTTATAATGATATTGCCCAGTGGAACTGGACAGCGCTGCCGCAGGCATTCAGTTTACACTGTCAGGCACAAAGCTGGCGCATCAGTGAAACCGTGCAACTGACCGCACTGATGGCGCAACTGACACAACAACACAGACTGTCGTTTATTGAAGTCGTGATGCAAAAAGATGACCTGCCGCCCCTGTTACGTAAAGTCTCAGCCTGTCTGAGCCAGCGCAACGGCGGATGAGATTCGGAAAGTTGCCTCTGTGCAGGCCAGACTAACGCGGTTAGGCTGTTGCACACACGAGTCAGACGCTCACCTCAAGCTTCGGTGGGCGTTGTTGTTTTATCTGCAGGATTTTATAGTGTCCTCCAACTCTTTAAGACCCCCAAGCGGAGCACCAGAAGAATGACAACTTATGCCTTGGTCGGCGATGTCGGCGGCACCAATGCCCGCCTCGCTTTGTGTGAGGTGGAAAGCGGCAGCATCTCCCAGACCAAAACATTCGCAACATCAGACTACGACAGCCTCGAAGCCGTCATCCGCCATTATCTTGATGAACAAAAGCAGGATATTAAAGACGGCTGTATCGCCATTGCCTGCCCGATTACCGATGACTGGGTTGAAATGACCAACCACGACTGGGCCTTCTCGACTAAAAAGTTGAAGGCGAACATCGGTTTTGAACACCTGGAAATTATTAACGATTTCACCGCCGTCTCCATGGCGATTCCTATGCTCGGCGAAGAGCATGTCATCCAGTTTGGCGGTAAATCGGCGGTGAAGGATAAGCCGATCGCGATTTACGGTGCGGGAACCGGCCTCGGCGTCAGCCATCTGGTACACGTCGACCAGCGCTGGGTCAGTTTACCCGGTGAAGGGGGACATGTTGATTTTGCCGCTAACAGCGAAGAAGAAGATCAAATTCTGGAAGTCTTAAGGGAAGAATTAGGTCATGTTTCAGCAGAACGTGTGTTGTCAGGCGCTGGTCTGGTCAATCTCTACCGTGCGATTGTAAAAGTCGATAACCGTGAGCCGGAGAATCTGAAGCCACGCGAAGTCAGTGAGCGCGCCCTGGCGGACAGCTGCACCGACTGCCGTCGTGCCTTATCGCTGTTCTGCGTCATCATGGGCCGTTTTGGCGGTAATCTGGCGCTGAACCTCGGGACCTTCGGTGGCGTTTACATCGCGGGCGGGATCGTGCCGCGTTTCCTGGAGTTCTTCAAAGCCTCGGGTTTTCGTGCCGCTTTTGAAGACAAAGGGCGCTTCCGTGACTATGTTGCCGATATCCCGGTTTATATGATCACGCATGACCAACCCGGGCTGTTGGGTGCCGGTGCGCACCTGCGCCAGACGCTGGGCCGTATTCTCTAGTTTGCAGGCTCTGTCCTGCCCGACGCAAGGGCAGAGCCGCCTTTCCCTCTCACAACCGCATCAGTAGCCGAAACGCTTTTACTTTGCTGCGGCTGACCGGTACCTGTACTTCCATATCCCGCAACTTCAGCAGATAGGTATTGTTAAACCAGGGTTCGATTTCCCGGATTTTGTTGAGGTTGACGCAGTAGGACCGGTGGCAGCGAAAGAACAGGTGTTCGGGCAGGCGTGAGCAGAATTCCGTTATTGTCATCGACATCACATAGGCTTCACGGCGGGTATAGACGAAGGTTAACTTCTCGTGCGCCTCAACGTAGTAAATGTCATTCACGTCGGTCACGATAATGCGTTCATCTTTGGTCAGATTCACGGTCAGTACGCTCTGCGCCATCGGCGTCTGAGTGGGCGCGTGCTGTTGCTGCCAGGTGGCTTCCAGCTTGTTCAGCATCGTGACGATACGGGATTCATGATACGGTTTCAGAATATAGTCAAACGCTTCCAGTTCAAAGGCTTCCACGGCATGCTCTTTCCAGGCCGTGATAAACACAATCAGGGGCTTATGAACAAACTGATGAATACTCTTTGCCAGTAACATGCCATCCAGAGAGGGAATATTGATGTCGAGAAAGATCACATCAACCCGATGCTGCTGCAGATATTTGAGGACATCCAGACCGTCATCAAAGCAGGCCGCTATCTCAATCTTACTGTGTTGCTGAATCATCCAGCTCAGCTCTTGCTGGGCCAGAAATTCGTCCTCGACGATGATGGCTTTCATGCAAGGTTCCCCACCAGTAACTGCCCGGTTTTGCTCAGGGTAAACGCGATTTCGGTGCCGGGCTGATGACGCGCAATGTGCAGCCCTTCGCCCGAGAGTAACTTCACCCGGTGATGGACATTTAACAGGCCAATTTTATTGCCGGGCATTTCGTTGCGAGCCACACGATCAATCACCTCGTCACTGATCCCTTTACCGGTATCACGCACGGCGATGCGCACGCGGTCGCCCAGGTCTCGCACACTTAACGTCACCACACCTTTACCTTTACAGGGCTGAATGCCATGAACAATAGCATTCTCCACCAACGGCTGAATCAGCAGGCTGGGCAGGGAAAAATGCAAATCCTCGTCAATGTCATAAATCATGGTTAACTTATCGCCAAAGCGCGCCTGCTCAATCGCTATATAATCTTTTACCTGCCAGAGTTCTTTCTTGATATCGATAAGCTCATCGTCATTCAGTTCGAGGTTGTAGCGCAGATAGCGCGATAAGTTGATGACCAACTGGCGCGCCGTATCGGGATTGAGCCGGATAGATGACGAAATGGCATTCAGCGCATTGAACAGGAAATGCGGATTAATTTTGCTCTGCAGGGCACGCAGTTCCGCTTTATTGGCCATTTCGCGCAGTTGCTCCGTACGCGAGACTTCCAGCTGCGTCGAAATAATCTGGGACAGGCCTACCGCCATCTCTTTCAGCGAGCCGGTGATGCGGTGCGCACGACGGTAATAAATCTTCAGCGTGCCGGTCACCTTGCCTTTTTCCCACAAGGGGATGACGATCATGGAGTGAATATCTTTCGTCCGGTGGGCTTCGTCATTGTTTTTGATGATGATCTTCCCACTGTGCATCGCCTGCGCCGTCGTCGGGCTGATCCCGTCGTCACCATGCTGGTAATTGTGTTCACCGTAGCCAACATAGGCCAAAATCTTCTGCTTGTTGGTCATCGCGACGGCATCGGCCTTGATTTCCCGTCGAATGATGTCACAGACACGGCGCAGGGAATCGCTGTTGACCTGACGGAACAGCGGCAGGGTCTGGTTAGCGATATCCAGCGCCAGTTTTGCCTGACGTGCCGCAATAGCCTCTTTTTCACCTTCCACGCTCTGCACCAGCAACACGATTAAGCCAATGCTGGCGGCGCCCAGAATCATCGGCAGGGCAATTTCAGAAACAATGGTCAGCCCGAGCGCGGTGGGCGTGGCCCACAACACGATAAGCAGCATGGTCAGACTTTCGCAAAACATGCCGCCCAGAATCCCTACCAGCCAGCGCCGTTCGCGCTGCACCCGGCGATGAATGGCACCGGCGACAATGCCGGCGATGATGCTGGTCATCAGGCAGGGCACTGACGTCACACCATGAATATCTATCAGGAAGCGGTGCAGACCGGCAATCACACCGGTGGTAATGCCAACCCAGGGACCAAACAAAATACCGCCAGCCATCACGGCGATCACCCGTACGTTGAGCAATGAACCGTCGACATTGACCCCTGACCAGGTACTGAAAAGTGCAAACAGTGAAAAAATGGCAATCACGGCCGCTTTTTCCAGCGCCGTATGCTCATCTTTCTGCAGGATCTGACGAAAAGGTGGGGTTCGCGTCAGAAAAAACAGGCAAATCAGCATCAGCGCCGCACGGTCAAAGACGGCCAGAAGCATAGTAAAGTGTGAAGTCACAGGCGACTCTTCAGCGAGGTCAAAGAAGGTTATGATAAAAAATGTGATGATGTTGTGCCAGCGTGCCTGACAGCCAGCCGGGCAGTTCATGTTTTAGATCAATTTATTCAAAAGCTGAAAAAGAGGAAATGTTGAGCTCATTTAAGAGGAACGTTTTTCCGCTGCCAGTGCGGCCCGGTCCACTGTGGTCAGGCCCGGTGACTTTATTACGTGTTATCGCCCGGAGTGATGTATGCATCTGACTACCTCGCGTTTGACGTTAACCTCTTTGCAGCCTGAAGACTGGCAGCTGTTTCGTGCGGTACATGAAGATCGCGATACTATGCGCTGGGTAAGTGACATTCCCGATGAAGATGATATCCGTGAGCGGTTTCGTCAGCGTCTGGCACCCTGGCAACCCGGCAGTTTTCACATGTTATGCCTGGTCATCAGGCGGCGCGACAGCGGGGAAGCCATCGGGTTATTGGGTTGTACGCCTGAATGGCAGCCCGCCCGTCAGGCGGAGGTGGGGTATATGCTGCTGCATCGCCACTGTGGTCAGGGGTTTGGCAGTGAAGCGCTGGAAGCGCTGTGTGCGTGTTTGTTCGACGCCGATTTTCTCAAACTCCGGGCGCTGGTGGTGGAAGGAAACTGGGCTTCCCGGCGAATTCTGGAAAAAAACGGCTTTCTGCTGAAACGGACGCTGCAAAATAATTATCTGCTGAATGACCGCTGGGTGAATGACTGGCTGCTCGAGCGGCTCAATCCGGGAAAATAAAAAATTTTCTGCTCCTCTCGACAAAGTTGTTATTAGCGCGTTATGTTCTTGTTGAGGTCACCGCAGTGACCAGCGTCGCTCGGACGGTCCGGGCGCTAACGTTTCCAGAGGATACCATGGCTGATAACAGCACCACTCGTCGTTTCTCGCGTATTGAACGCCTGCCCCCTTACGTCTTTAACATTACCGCTGAACTGAAGATGGCTGCGCGTCGGCGCGGCGAAGATATCATCGACCTTTCAATGGGTAATCCCGATGGCGCGACGCCGCCGCACATTGTCGAAAAACTGTGCCAGGTGGCTCAACGTGAAGATACGCACGGCTATTCCACATCGCGCGGTATTCCTCGCCTGCGGCGTGCTATTTCACGCTGGTATCAGGAGCGTTATCAGGTAGATATTGATCCCGAATCGGAAGCGATAGTCACCATTGGTTCCAAAGAAGGTCTGGCTCACCTGATGCTGGCCACGCTTGACCATGGCGACACGGTGCTGGTGCCGAATCCCAGCTATCCCATTCATATCTATGGGGCCGTTATCGCAGGCGCTCAGGTGCGCTCCGTCCCGCTGGTGGAGGGCATTGATTTCTTCAATGAGCTGGAGCGTGCTATTCGCGAGAGCTATCCTAAACCTAAAATGATGGTGCTGGGTTTCCCGTCGAATCCCACTTCTCAGTGCGTAGAGCTGGACTTTTTTGAGCGCGTCATCGCGCTGGCCAAACAGTACAACGTGCTGGTCATTCACGATCTGGCCTATGCCGATATCGTCTATGATGGCTGGAAAGCGCCGTCCATTATGCAGGTGCCTGGCGCACGGGATGTGGCCGTCGAATTTTTCACCCTGTCAAAAAGCTATAACATGGCCGGCTGGCGCATAGGTTTTATGGTGGGCAACAAAGAGCTGGTCGCCGCTTTAGCCCGAATCAAGAGCTACCACGATTACGGCACCTTTACGCCCTTACAGGTCGCGGCGATTGCGGCCCTGGAAGGGGATCAGCAGTGCGTGCGCGATATTGCCGAACAGTATAAACGTCGCCGCGACGTGCTGGTGAAAGGGCTGCATGAAGCGGGCTGGATGGTGGATATTCCCAAAGCGTCGATGTACGTCTGGGCAAAGATTCCGGATCATTATGCGCATCTGGGCTCGCTGGAATTTGCCAAGCACATGCTGCAGGAAGCGAAAGTATGCGTTTCACCCGGCGTGGGCTTCGGTGATTATGGCGATACGCACGTCCGTTTTGCACTGATTGAAAACAGCGATCGTATCCGACAGGCGGTAAGAGGCATTAAGGCGATGTTTCGCGCCGACGGCATTTTGCCGGGCAGCGTGAAAAGTATGGAAGAACAGATTTAACATCCCATTGGGGCGACCACCTGTCGCCCCTGTGGAATGCCTGCAGAGACTAGAGCATCAGCACAAAGGTGCCGACCCAAAGTAGTACAAAGAAAGAAATTCCCATCAGCGCATATTTCACAAGCGAACTCCTCTGAGCGGTTACGATATTGGCGATCCCATCCAGCGCAACGCGGACAGAAAGGATAAGGTCGCCGTTCAGATTTACGGTCAACGATCTCCCGTACGAACTGAATAACTCAGAACAGGATCGGGGCTAATCTACGCGTATTCAGACCGAAAATAAATAGTTTGGTTCTGAGAGTTTGTTCACATTTTTATCGAACGTCAATGTCCGGCACTGCCGACATGCCCACGCGGAGTTGCGCCAGGTTTTTCTGGTTCTGGTCCAGGACAATTTTAACCGGTAATCGCTGAACCACTTTCGTGTAGTTGCCGGTCGCATTATCGGGAGCAATCGCCGCAAATGTCGCGCCTGTCGCGGGGGCAAGACTGTCGACGTGACCGGTAAAAATCTGGTCAGGCAAAGCATCTACCCTGATGCGGACGGGTTGACCCGGAAGCACATCCTGCAACTGCGTTTCCAGATAATTCGCGGTGATATAGGTTTGTTGTAACGGCACCACCGCCAGCAAACGGGTACCGGCGGAAACATAGGCGCCCAGGCGCACTGCGCGCTGTCCCACCATGCCGGCCACCGGGGCCACAATGCGGGTGTAAGACAGATTAAGACGTGCCTGGTCGACGCTGGCTCGGGCGGCAGCAACATCCGCTTCGGCGGATCGGACGGCTGCCTGCAGCACGCCAACCTGCTTAATCGCAGAAGCGAGCGCGGCTTCACTCTGACGCACCGCGGCGCTGGCAGAGCGCTGCGCCGAGCTGGCTTTTTGCTGCTCGTCAGCGGCAACGGTGCCGCGCTGATAGAGACGGTTATAGCGTTCGGCACTCTGTCCGGCATACTGCGCCGAAGCCTGACTGGCGGAAACGCTGGCCTTCTGTTCATCAATGACCGACTGCTGCTGCTCCAGCTGTGCTTTGCTGCTCAACAGTTTGGCTTCACTGACCTGCAATGCGGCCTCCGCGCTTTCCAGTGCCACTTTGTAATCGCGATCGTCCAGCGTCGCCAGGAGTTCACCGGCGGCAACCTGCTGGTTATCTTTCACCCTGACGCTGGCGATGTACCCCGACACTTTGGGCGCAACAAGGGTGTAATCGGCATTGACCCAGGCATCATTGGTACGGTGATCGTTACGGGTCATCACGGACCAGACAATCAGCGCCATCGCCAGCAAAACCAGCAGCAGCAGGGAAAGCAGCACGGTTTTTCTCATTACTAAAGCACGCATATACAGTTATCTCGACGTGGAGGTTGCAGGTTGAATCAAGGTTTGGGGCGGCCAGACGCGTTTGGGCAGCCAGGCGGTGACGACCAGCAGCAGCAGCGCAAAACCGATCAGCAGCAGCCAGGTATCACTCAGGCCGAGCACCAGCGCCTGGTGCTTTATCTGGGTAGCAAAGCCGCGCAGATTCTCGACGGAACTCACGCTGCCATCGGGCAACAGCGGAAACTGACTGCTGGCCTGACTGCTGTTGGGGGCGGTCATCAGCCACGGCCTGCTGCCCGCCTGGTTGACGAGGATACTGGAGTGAAACTGTTCACGATGGCTGACAAACCATGACACCAGGGTAGAGGCCGCAATGCTGGAAAACCCGCGTACCGTGTTGAACATCGCCGAGGCAAAAGGTCCTTCAGGCGGTGCTACCACGCTGGTCGCGCTCATCAGCACGGGCAGAATCACCATCGGCTGGCCTACGGCCTGCAACGCCTGAATCAGCCAGAAGTTATCCCGCGCCCAGTCCGTTGTGATCTGCATACCGAGCAGGCAGGAGGCAATAAGGAAGCACAAGCCCACTGCCAGCATCCAGCGACAGTCAATCCAGCGGATATTCAGCAGGGCGGCAAGCAACGGCGCCACAATGAGCTGGGGCAACCCAATGGTCAACGCCAGCGGCGCGAACTGGGCGATGCGAAAGCCATCGACCTGGGCAAAATAGCTGGAAGGCAGGGCAGAGCCGGACAGCGACACGATCAGGACGCCGGCCAGTACCAGCAGGCCGTGCAGCAGGTTAGGTCGCCGCAGCATCTGCAACTTAAACAGCGGCAGGGGATGGAACCACTCATTGATTAAAAAGACGATGAGTAACGGTACGGCGGCCAGCAGCATAGCGGCAATCAGCGGAGAATCCAGCCAGTCAAGCCGTTCGCCCTGGCTGAGTACCAGAATGATTAACGCCATCCCGCTACAGCCTGTGAGCATCCCGAACAGATCGATCTGCTGAAAACGTTCTGTGCGCAACGGATCCTGGGGCAATCCCCAGCCGGTTAATACGAGGGCCATCAGCATACCGGGCACAACCTGCCAGAAGACAAACATCCAGCTGACCTGATCGGTCCAGAAGGCGGCCAGCGACGCGGCCATATTCGGCCCGAAGGTGGCAGTAAGGGCATAGGCGCCTAATCCATAGAGCTTGAACGGCGGTGGCAGAAAACGCAGGGCGACGGTCATCAGCATCGGCGGCAGCGCGCCGCCAAAGAGCCCCTGGATCACGCGTAATGCCATAAAGAGCACAGGATCGGTCATCAGCGGTAACAGTATTCCGGACAGCATAAAGCCGACCGAAACAAATAACGTAAAGCGGCGCAGGGAAAACGTCACCGCGAACCACGGCGCAATCATCATGGCGGCCACTTCGGCAGCCTGATAAGCCGAAACAATCCAGCTTCCGTCGTCGTAGCCCATACCGAGAGCAGCACGAATATCGGCCAGCGCAATATCACTGACGCGATCGTTGAGCCCGGAGGTCAGCGCCGCGATCCAGACGCCAAGCAGGCCCAGGGCGAGACGTAAGGTAAAGGGATGCAGCGGCGGCGCAGTGCCAGGCTGGGTCGTCATAGCAGGTGTCTCATTGTTTTTTTGGTTCGATGTATTGCGATGCGATACAGCGAGGGGATATTACATGGCAATATGCTGTATTGCAATGTGGTACACGCTGTAAAACGTGCGCTTTTCGGGTTACAGTAAGCCAGCTCAAAAAGGACGACGCTATGACTCAACAATCATCCAGCCGCGAAGATGAAAAAACGGGCGGTATTCAGGTTATTGCGCGCGCGGCTAAAATTCTTAATGCTCTGGGCGAGCATCCCGGTGGCATGAGTCTGGGCGAAATCGCGCATGCGGTTGATCTGCCGCGTTCTACCGTACAGCGCATTGTGGCCGCGCTGGACAGCGCCGAACTGGTTCGAAGCAGTGGGGCGGGCGGATTGCGTCTCGGGCCAGCTTTACTGAAGCTGCTCGCCAGCGTGAACACGGATGTGGTCGATTTGGTCAAGCCGCTGCTGGAAAAACTGTCGGCGGATACCAATGAAACGGTCTCCCTGTCCCGCGCCAGTGGTGCGCAGCTTGCCGTCATTCATTATGTTGTGGCGTCGCGCGAGCTGCGGGTGGTTCCCCGTATCGGACTGGAGCTGCCGCTCTACAGCACCTCGGGTGGCCGCGCCTTGCTGGCGCTGGAAAGCGATGAAGACGTCCGGACGCTGGTGGGGGATGCCTGGCGCGAACTGACGGACAAGACGGTTAAGACGCAGGCAGCACTGTTAGAGATGCTTCGGGAAGTGCGTGAAACCAGCATTTCCTACGACCGTGGTGAAACCCTTGAAGGCGTTTCAACCATGGCCTTTGCGCTCGATACGCTGTTTGGCCGCTTTGCGGTCTCCTTACTGGTGCCCACGGCGCGGTTTAAGAAGCATGAATCACGCTATCGTGAAGAAATGTTGCAGTGCAAACAGGCTCTGATTCGTGAAATTGGCAAAATTGCCGCTGTTGAAGGATGAGTGCTCAATGAAAACAGTATTAATGGCTATCGATAATTCACCGGTCGCGAAGAAAGTGGTGTCGTTAACGATCGAAGAAGCACAGGCGCATGATGCACAAGTGATTGTGCTGTGTTGTATCGATCCCGCCTATTCATCCTGTAGCCAGCCCATTGATATTGATGCCGGTGAAGATCCGGCAGATTTTGTGGCCGCGCAGGATGAGCAAAATACCGCTGAAATGGTGGTGCGTCATGCCCTGGCCCCCTTGCTCCAGGCCGGCATTAAGGCGCGAGGTATGATTCTGGCCGGCGAAGCGGCGGAGACAATCGTGGCCCAGTCCCAGCAGCTCAATGCCAGCATGATTATTATGGGGCGACGTCATTTATCGCCCTTTAACCGGTTATTAAAAGGATCTGTGAGTGCCGCTGTGGTTGAACGCGCGCATTGCCCGGTACTGATCGATGTGCGTAAGGATTAACAACGTAGTATGACTCTCCTGCTTTTTCTTACGCTGGCCGCCTTTGTGCTGCTGGCGATTATCATCGTTATGTTAGTCAGAACCACCCGGCTTAAAGCGTGGCAGGGCGTGGTTCTTTTTATCCTGCCGCTGTTGTTGTCGAATGTTTTATGGTTCAGCTGGATCCAGCCTCAGCAGCAGCAGGAGAAACGCTACGAGCGCGCGGCAGATTATATGGCACAGGCTACGGTGTATCGGGTGCTACGCACTCAGGAACCCGCGCTGTGGCAAATACTGACGCGCGATCTGGCGCGCAAACTGCGTGAAGGCGAACCCATGTTGCAGGCAACGGGCGAACTGCGCGGGTTATTGACGGATGTGATCAATCAGCGCCTTATGCGGGGTACTGACGCGGCCGTATTGAAATATATTGGCGTCTCGGTGGAAGAAATGCAGACGCTCAATAAAATTGACCCGGGCCTCTGTTTTCAGTTCCTTTATCCGCAGGTGAAGGGCGGTATCAATCTGGTTGAAACTCTGCCCGCCAGCCTGAACCAAAAAGATGCCGATGCCACCGAGTATTTGCTGCTTAACAGTCTGGGGGACGAACAACCGCTGGACCGCAAGCAGGCGCAGCACGATCTCAAAACCATCGTCGACCATCTCTACCTGAAGTGGGGCAATAAGCTGCAACAGCTGAATATGCCTGCCGATGCCGCCGTTGATCGGTCTTCCATGTGTGCCATGTCTGTCGATCTTTATAGTGCCATCCTCGCACTCCCGGACAAGCAAGCCGCCAATCTGCTTCGTAGAATGATTGCGCTTTCAGGCGAAGGTTAAAAAGAAAAAAGCCCGCCAGTGGCGGGCTAAATGCTGAGAGAGGCTTTTTTTAGAGTAATTCCTGGTGTTGTTCGTGAGGCTTTTCACTGGAATCAGTGTCGCAGTTTATTGGCATAACCTGCCAGTTGTTTAACCGTATTGAATCAATTGGTAAAACTTCGTAAATACGCAGTTGTTCGCGTACTAATCCTATAGATGCGCATTTTGCAGCGCCTTACACTGCGTCAAAATGTGAGGAAATAAAATGAAAATGGCAATCATGGGTGCATTTGCACTTATTTTTCTGAGCGGTTGTACCGCCAGTAAACCCGGGGCGTTTGAACGTGTTGATGAAGATCCCAGTTCAAATACCGTACAATATCGTTTCGACCCGCTGAAAGTGAATCGTGATGCAATGGAAATTGATATCGCGAATTACTGCAGCAATAAAGGTTTTGATAAAGTAGAGTCACTCCCTGTTCAGGACAGCACAATACCAGGTTTAAAGAAAACCTGGTATCAGTGTAATTACGCAGTGAAAAGTTAATGAATAAATGAGGTGGGATTATATCCCACCTTCTTTTTATATTATGCTGTGTGAAATCTTTGCCCTTCAGTGAATATCATTTTGTTTTATGCCTCCTTTCTGCTGCGCTGGAACGTCTGCGGATAACGCCTCCTGTCCAGAAGAAATAAAGGCTACCGACTGAGGGAACAGCGCGGCGGTAACGATGTCTGGCATACGGCACCTCCTCTTTTTCAATACTCAGGATAATACGCCGAAAAAGTGCAGCAAAAATGCAGCCTGTGTAGAGTTATTTCGATAAATATGTCGCGATATTTCAAAAAAGAACGCGAAAAAGAGGGTGATCGCATATTCCAATCGGAATAGACCGAATAGGTATTAATATGCGTGAGACCTGTCTTAAAAACAAGGCTGACGTGCATGTGTGAAGATGGAAATTAGCGCTACAGTAATATCAGGACAATTAAAGGGAGACAAACATGACGCATAGGGTAAAAAACGTTCTGCCGCTTCAGGCAGAGCTGGCAGAATGTCCGCTCTGGGCTGTGCAGGAACAGGTGCTGTGGTGTGTGGATATTCTGGCACCGGCCATCCATCGTTTCGATCCGGCGAGTGGTGAGCTCTCCACATTTCCCCAGGCAGAAGAAGTCGGATGCATCGGTCTGCGGGAACAGGGCGGTATCATTGCCGCACTGCGTAGCGGCGTCTGGCTGCTGGACGAGCAGGGGAAACCGCAAAAAAAAGTGGCGGATAATCCCGGTATCGCCGGGAAAAGCCGCTTCAATGATGGCCGTGTGGATCCCTGGGGTAATTTCTGGTGCGGCAGTTTATGGGAGCCACAGGATAAAAACGGCGGCTTGCTTTGTCGCGTAACGCCTGATTTGACGCTTGAGGTGAAGGCACGCGACATCAAAATTTCCAATGGCGTTGCCTTTTCTCCTGACCGTCAGTGGATGTATCACAGCGATACGCCGAATGAAGTGCTCTATCGCTATCCGCTTGATGCTCAGGGCGAGCCGGGGCAGCGTGAAATCTTCCGGCGGTTTGATGCCCGTGGTGGCTTGCCCGATGGGGCGGCTGTCGACAGTGAGGGCTATTACTGGTCAGCCCTGTTTGACGGCGGACGCGTCGTGCGTATTGATCCGCACGACGGTGAAATCGTCGATGAGATTACACTGCCGGTGAAATGGCCCACCATGGTGACGTTTGGCGGCAGCGATCTCAAGACGCTGTTCATCACCAGCTCACGCGAAAACCTCAGCGAAGAAGATCTCGCCCGCTATCCGCAGTCGGGCGATATTTTTGCGGTGGATGTCGACGTGGCCGGTATGGAAGAGCCGCGTTTTCGCGGCTGATGGTGAGGGCCAGGCTTATCTGGCCCTGTAACGTTACTGACGCTGCAACAGCGGTTCATGGGCTGGCTGGCTCTGCGGCAGGCGGATTGCCAGTGACAGCACCAGTGATATAACCAGCAGGCTCATAATGAGGCTGAAAGTGACCGTAAAGCCGCCAAACAGTGAAGCCACCAGCGAACCCATTACGCTGCCAATGCCAAAGCCGAGATAAATCAGGCCATAATTTTTGGTCAGATTATTTAAGCCGAAAAAGTCACTGACCAGCGAAGGGAAGACGGTAATGGTGCCGCCGAAGCTAAACGCAATGCAGGCCAGGGACAGGAAAAACGTGGTTTGATTCATCTGTGTAAACAGCATCAGGCTCATACCGATCAGTGAAACCAGTTGGGCCAGTGATATCACGCGAATACGCACCATTTTATCGGACAGCACGCCCAGTACTAACCGACCACTCAGGTTTGCTACCGCGATGACCGTGACGGCGTTAGCGGCGGTCTGGGTGCTGAGGTGAACCAAACCTTCCCCGATGTCTTTTGCAACGCCAATCACATACAGCCCGCTCATACAGGCAGTCAGAAACATCAACGCCAGCATCCAGTACTGTGGCAGACGCACCGATTCGGCCAACGTATACTGACGCGTCGCTTCTGCCTGAGTAGCTGACGCAGATTGCAGAGGCGCATCGCGCATCATCAGTCCGCCAGCAATAATCATCGCCATTGCCAGCAGGCCCCAGAGCACAAAGGTCTGTTCAAGCCCAAATCGTGCCAACAGTGCCCCGCAAATGAATTTAAATCCCAGACTACCCAGACCGTAAGCGCCAATGGCGCAGGCCGATATCATGCCTTTACGTTCAGGAAACCATTTCACACAGTTGGATAGCGTCATCAGATACCCTGCGCCATCGGCCAGACCTAACAACACGCCCGCGCTCAGGTACAGCATCATCAGATTATCTGCATGGGCGGTCAGCCCTAATCCCAGCGCCATCAATATACCTGCGCCGATAGTGACCTTACGGACGCCAAAACGCTCCTGCAGCTTGCCAGCCAGTGAAGAAGAGATGGCCAGCCCCAGGCTCAGTAAACCAAATGAAAATGCGATCTGGCTTACGGGCGCATCCAGTTTTTGCGCGAGCTGACCATTGAATAAGCTCCAGGTATAAACGGACCCCAGCGCTAACTGGGTTATCACCGTACCGATAAGTGTGAGCCAGCGTGTACGCTGGTGGGCAGTCTGTTGAGTCGCGTTCATTATGTTACTCCCAGGGGGAAACTGAATACTGGCGTCAGAATAACCAAAACCCCTACGCGCGAGGGCGGAAAGCGCATGAACGGAATGCAACGCGGAATGAAATGCTGTCAGGGCGGAATGAATGGCCGCGTGGGATAAATGTAACGAGGTGAGTCAAGGTAATGAAGGCAGGTAAACAGCAGTAAGGGAATGTTACGGCCAACCTGTTTTCCCGGCAGGCTTAGCATTTTTTTGCCAGGCTTAAAGTCCATTCAACAGGAGGAAATATGAAAGACCGGACATATGAATCCATCACCAGTGAGGATGAAGTTTGCTGCATTATCGGTCAGGCAGTGATCGAACTGAGCGCAGAACAGCAGCCTGTCACGAAATCTACCCTGGCACTGAAATTATTGTCAATGGCGGACCGCGACAGTGACGACGAGCGGGTTCTGCTCTACTGGATTGCGCGCAAAGCGATCAATCAACCCCAGCATCTTGTCAATGCGCAGCAAAAACGGGCATGACGCCCAGACAGGAAAGGGCGCCATGCCCGCTACGGTTCCGTTTTGTTTACACAGGACACATCACCGTAAAATCATGGTAGCGCCAGGGACGGCGAAGACGCGTTCCGTCGCGCCCGGTGAGCACGACACCGTAAAACGTGACTTTCTCTGTGCATCGCTGCTCTCGCTTTCTCTGCTAAGAGAGGTCATTACCGCCAGTGCGAAGCGGCACGATAGCGAACCGAACATTTCCCACCTTCTCGCCTGCGATCACACTCAGACATACTCTGCACGCTGACAGAAACAGTTGACTATGGGACAAAGACACAAGTTTTCCTGTGCCCGGAGGCGTTATGCATTTCACATCCTTCAACTCAGCCTGCTTGCTGCTGGCGCTGACGTGTACGTCGTGCAGCCAGTCATCTTCTGGTCATATCCCTGCGGGTAAATGTGATGCGGAAGCGACCTACAATCTTCATTTGTCGCGCTTTGACGAAACGGCGCAACAGTTGGCGCACGGGACCGGGTGTTTTATCCAGACGGATTTGTCGCGCACTGGGGCTGTTCAGGTGAATCCTGTAGAGGGCACCATGACGCTTCGTGAAGCGCTCGGACAGGCTATAAAAGGCACGCCGTTGAAGATTGTGGCGCAAACGCCGGATGTCATTACTGTCGAAAAATAATCGCGAATCACGGAGGTCACACCATGCGCAGAGGCGCTGCTTTGCTTATTTTGTTGTTAACCGCATCAGTCTGCTATGCCGCGCCAGGGGGCAACGGTGGGGAAGGTGGAAATGGCGGAGCGGGTGGTATGGGAGGCACAGGCGGTAACGGCGGTACGGGCGGTAACGGCGGAAGTATGGACAATCAACCTGGCGGTGCTGGGTTGCCTGGCCACAATGGTCAGCGCGGCATGAATGGTTGTCCCGGCGGTACTGCGCCCTCTCAGGACGGCAGATTTTATCTGCCCGGCACACATGAGCAATGTAATCCGGCGCATCCAAAGTCGCATCCTAAACGGCATCACACCGTGTCGTCCGGGCAGATGGAACGAATCTGATAATCGGCTGGCCCCGCGCCTGTGTATCACCGGCTTGTGCGCAGGCAAGGCAGACATGCGCCGACAGCTCGGGCTGGTTCGTGGCTACGCACTAAGCGATTAACTGGCGCGTTCAGCAATCGCAGGGATGGGGTTGTTGCGGGAGAAAAGACAAACATGCATCACGCACTATTGCCCGTGGGCGGCCTTTTTTATCGCGCTGTGTTAACCGCAAAGGCGCAGGCGGTGCTTGCCGCACCCGGCCCGCAAAGCGCGGGGCGTTATCATCGCCACGGGCAACCGGCCTTGTATATGAGTCCGGTGCCGGAATGGTCCATCATGGCGGTATCGGGCTATATGCGTGAGGATGGCCTTTCACGCGTCCTGATTCCACTACGCCTGTCAGGGGCCTGGCTGGTAGATCAGCGCGATAGGGCAAAATGTGAGCAACTGGGAATCCTGCCAGAAGCCGCTGATGGCAGTTGGCGAACGGCGCTGCAGCAGGGGCGAATCCCGGATTCATGGCATAACGCAGATAAAGCCAGAGCAACAGGCGCGGATGGGATTATTGACCGTTCGCGTCTTATTTCCGGCGGCTGGCATATCTGTCTTTTTCAGTGGAACACGCCTTCTGCACCACGCGTGGCGGTATGCGGCAAGCCCATCCCGATCACGCTTTCACCGGCTGGCTCCAAATGGGGATTATAGTGCGGGCAAATTAAGCCAAACCTGTCCCACGCTGCGGTCGCAAATAAACCGACGCTCGCTGCGGACTGGCTCTCATTTCACAGAGACCTGTTTATCCGCAGGCCAACTCAGAGAACCGTCGCCGATGTTTGCCGCGTCGGTTTCCTTCATTCCGTCACCGCCGCTGAGCGGTCAGTTAACCCCGTCGCGATGCCCGTTATCCTGCTGAGCAACATTATGCAGGACCATGGCGGCGGCTCCGAATGCGACCGTATCCGTGGCCGCGACGTCCGGCAGACAGATTTCAGGCTGCACGACAGGTGTGCCGTTTAACGTATCCACAGTGGAAAAGTCGAGCCAGGCCGCAAGCCGTTCACGCACCATCTGCGGAAGTGTCCCACCCAGATAGATCGCCGCTGGCGCGAGGACCGCATTCAGCATAAAGCCCAGCCGGGCGATCTCCGGGCCTGTACGTGCGATCCATTCGTCGAGAACCGCTGTGTTTTCGCTAAGAAAATGGTGCCAGACAGCCTCAGCGCGGCCTTCAGGTATCTGGCCAAGGCGATGCTTACACCACGCCGCAAGGTCAGTAAAAGAGGGGCGGGGCCTGTCGAGTGGCAGCAGCAGCCCAATTTCGCCCGCATTGCCCAGATGACCGCGATAACGTTGTTTGCCCAGGATAAGGCCACTGCCGACGCCCTCTGACAGATAGAGATAGATAAAATCGTCATGATTAGCCGCATTACCCAGCGTCATTTCGCCCATGGCGGCAGCATTGGCATCATTTTCGATTAACACCGGACAGCCCAGCGCCTGCTGAATGGCTTCGAACAGCCCGGGTTCATCCCAGGAAAGCACTTCGGGAGCCAGATGGAGCGGAGCCTGACCGCGCTGGAAGCGCGTCGGCATGGCAATGCCTGCGCCAATCAGTAAATGATCCGGTATGTGGTTTCTCTCAAGCAACGTTTTGTGGCCCTTCTGTATCTCTGAGCGGGCGCGGGCAAAGGTATCATAGTGGCCGGTCAGTTCAATTTCGTCGACCCGTTTCCCTTTGAAATCAAGCAGCATCAGCGTAACAGAGAAGCGGCTGGCATGAATCCCAACGGCATAGCCGATGGAGGAATTAAGCATCAGATCAATGTGGGGCGCGCCCCGGCCAGATGAACGCCGGGCTCCTTCGATGATGATACCTCGCTTGATGAGATCGCGGGTCATCATGCTGACGGCCGCCGCTGTCACCCCGCAACAATCGGCGATCTCAGCACGTGATGCGGCGTCGTTGCGACGCAGATAACGTAGTACGGCCGACTGCGTCGTACCGATTCCTTCCCAATGTTTTGATGAAGTCAACGCACCTTCTCCCTGTCGTTTTCACATGGTCATGAACCTGTCATTTAAATAAATTAACTTACTTAAATAATAGGCACAACGGGAATAAACACCATGTCAAAAAAACTCACAGTCCTCGCCACCCTCGTGATGTCCGCGTTGTGTGTTGGCATGACTCACGCAGAAGAGATAACGATCAAACTCGCCACGCTCGCCGAGCGTAGCGCACCGAACCGCATTACCAACATTGAAGATGCAGCCGACATCATGAACAAGCAATTTAAGGCTGCGGGCGTCGACAAACATATTGTGATTCAGGCCAATAGCAGTGCTGTCAAAGGCTGGGACGACTTCGCCATGGATATGCTGAAGGCGATGTCTGTCGGACAAGGGCCGGATATCTATGTGCTGCCCCATGAATGGATTGGTCAGTTTGCGAAGGACGGCTATGCCTTGCAAATGAACGATAAGATCGCGGCGGCACCGTGGGTCTATGGCGACATCCTGCCCGTCCTGTGGGCGTCGGCAAAGGCAAACGATGGAAAGATCTATGGCATACCGCAGGATGCTGAAATAAGAATGTTTTTTTACAACAAAGATATGTTGAGAAAAATTGGCAAGGATGAAGCCTTTATCAACGCCATACCGGCCAGGGTGGAGTCCGGTGATTTTACACTGGACGATCTGACAGCCCTTGCCAAAGAGGTCGTGGACGGTAAAGCGGCTCAGTACGGCATGTTGCACCGGCCGAATGTCGGTATTGATTATCTGATGGTTTTTCAGTCTTACGGCGTGAAATTTATGGATGACAAGACCGGCAAGCTCATCTTCCCTAAAGCAGAAATGGCGGATGCGCTTGGCTGGTATGAGCGCAATGCGAAGCAGGGAGTGACGCCGGTCGATAACACGGCGATGAGCTGGGATGCCATTCAGAACGCGTTCAAGCAGGAGAAAGCCTTTATCTTTCACCAAGGCATCTGGGCGGTTGCCTGGCAACTGGGCGACAAAAATGGCGCGGTCTGGCCGACAGACAAAGAAGGGTATTTTCATAAGATAGGCTGGATCCCGGCGCCTGCGGCCAAAAAGGGCGGTCAGCCCTCAAACCTGTCGCATCCGCTTCTCTATACGGTGAACGCCAAAAGCAAAAATGCTGACATTGCTGCCGAACTGGTGGCACTGGCGACGTTGCCTTATTTCAACAACGAACATGCTGTGACGTCCTATCACACGGCCATCAGCAACGCGCAAACGGCGATGCCGAAATACCGCGATAACTGGGTGCTGTCAGCCGCTTCGCCCATGATGGTACATGCGAAGTTCGTGCCCAATCATATCCAGTTTGGCAGCTATAACAAGGTGCTGTTCAGCGGTCTCCAGGCGGTTGAAACAGGAAAAATGACGGCAAAACAGGCCGTTGATTTTATCGCCGAAGAGCTCGAACTGCAGTTTGGCGACGATATAGAAATCCGGTCTTCTGTCGCCAAAAAATAGTGCTTAGCCTGTAAAGCGTCGCTTACTCTCCAGGGAGATGTGGTCATGTCTCAGTTTCAGCCTCGGGCGCACCGGCCGGCCCGACCTGTGTTCTATCTCGCGCCTGCTATCGCGCTGTTGGCCGTCTTTTTCCTGGCGCCCATTATCGTCAATACCGTCATCGCCTTTACCGATATGGGCGCTGATCTGCGGGTCGGTCACTTCACGCTGCAAAACGTCGAGCGGATTGTCTTACGCGATGCGCGCATGCCTGCGGTGCTGCTGACGACGCTGATTTATGTTACGGCGACGCTGTTTATTTTTAACGTCGGGCTGGGTGTCCTGTTGGCGATAACAACGACGGCCATTCCCGACAGGCTGGGTAATCTTTTTCGCGGTCTCTGGCTTTTGCCACGCATGTCACCGGCCGTCCTCTACAGTATTCTGTGGATATGGGTTGCCGATCCCACGCCGTCTGGTTTGCTCAATCAGGTAACCGGATCCTTCGGTCTGCCGCTCATGAATCTGCGTAATGATTTCCCCTTGTTTCTCATCATTGTGGCAAATGGCCTGGTCGGGGCATCGTTTGCCATGGTCATTCTGACTTCATCCATTCGTTCCATCCCTGCACATCTTGCCAATGCGGCGCGAGTGGATGGGGCGAGCGAATGGGGCGTGCTGCGCTATGTAGTGGCCCCCGCACTGTCTCAGCCCATTCGGTTTATCACCATCTATCAGGGGCTCTCCTTGCTGACGACATACGAGTACATTCTGCTCATCACCGGTGGCGGTCCCGTCTACGATTCGACGCCTTATGCGCTCTATATCTACCGTCGCGCCTTTGAAAATGGGGCTTACGCCTATGGCGCGGCGCTGGCGCTTGGCCTGATGGTGATCGGCGTAGGCGTGACCTTAATGCAATGGCGGGTCAGTAATATGCGCGCGACGTTTGCCGCGCCGAAAATCGAGGTATTGTGATGTCACTCGTCCCAAACCCGGCAGTGGCCAAATCGAAATGGGCGCGTCTTGAACGCAGAGGCACAATCAACCGTGTCGGCTTCCTTTCTACGCTCATTCTCTTCCTGACGGTGATGTCAGTGCCGATTCTGCTGCCTTACCTCTGGCTTCTGGCCAAATCGCTGACCACGTCTGATGCGTCCGTCAGCCGGCTTGTTCTGTGGCGCACCAGCGCAATTGCGGGCGTCGCGTATATCGGAGCGATCGCGCTTGCTTTCCTGGCAGAGCGTTTACGCAGACCGGTATTGTCCTGGGCTGCGCTGGGGATCGTTGTGCTGCTGCTTGTGATGATTTTTCTGATGCCACACATGACGTTGCACAACTACCGTTTTCTCTGGATGCGCGACATCGCGAATACGGGCACCACGCGCGTGGACCTGATGCCATCGGCCTGGACGGCACTTGGAAGCTCGCTGATCTTTGGCGTTTCACAAACGCTGATTGTCACGATCGTCGCTACCCCAGCCGCCTACGCGTTATCGCGCTTTGCCTTTGCCGGGCGGCAAAATTTTCTGCGCGGCTTGCTGCTGTTACATGCTTTCCCCGCGCTGGCGCTCACCATTGCCATCTTTATCCAGCTTCACTATATGGGCCTGCTCAACCATCTTTTCGGTGTGGTGATGGTGATGAGTGCGCTGGAGCTGCCTTATGCGATCTTCGTCCTGAAGGGCTTTTTCGACGCAGTGCCCTGGGATATTGAAATGAGCGCGGTGACCGACGGTGCGACCCGTTTTCAGGCTTTTCGTATGGTGGTATTGCCCCAGGTGCGTAGCGGACTGATTGCGATTGCCACCTTCACCTTTTTACGTGGTTGGGAGGAGTACGTTTTTGTTCAGACGTTACTTATCGACAAAAGCCAGATGACGATGAGCCTCTACCTGTTCTTTGTCGCACAGGATAATACGGGTGCGGATTACGGCATGATCGCCGCTGTGGGCATCATTTATTTACTCCCTGTGCTCGTTCTCTACACCTTTACGCAGAAATACATCACTCAAATGAGTTTTGGCGGTATCAAGGGATAATTGTCATGGCCTCGATCACTCTTAACAATGTCAGCAAAAACTGGGGCGAGACTCAGGTCCTGAAACCGATGAATCTTACCATTGAGAACGGCGAATTCGTCGCCATTCTCGGCCCCTCAGGATGCGGTAAATCGACAACGCTGTTTCTGCTGGCAGGGCTCTATGCGCCGACCAGCGGTGAGATCGCGTTTGACGGGCACAACGTTAATCGCATCGATGCCCGCGATCGCAACGTCGGTATCGTCTTCCAGTCTTATGCGCTTTACCCGAACCTGACGGTACGCGAAAACATCGCTTTTCCGTTACGTTTTAAAAAAACAGGTAAGGAGCACATTGCCAGGCGCGTGGAGGAGGCGGCTAATCTGGTGCAAATAAGCGCACTGCTTGATCGACGCCCGTCGCAGCTTTCAGGGGGGCAGCAACAGCGCGTGGCGCTGGCGCGGGCACTGGTCAAGGAACCGAATATTCTGTTACTTGACGAACCGCTTTCTAACCTCGATGCGACGCTCCGTATCACCATGCGGACGGAACTCAAGAATCTCCAGAAACGTCTCGGCTTCACCACCTTGATCGTCACCCATGACCAGCTGGAAGCCATTACCATGGCCGATCGGATCATCTGTATGAATCATGGCGAGATAGTGCAGATTGGGACACCTGATGACCTGTACAGACGTCCGGCCGATCGCTTTGTTGCAGGGTTTATCGGCTCGCCGCCGATGAATCTTGTGGAAGGACAGGCCGTCGGCGGGTTTCTGCACCTGGGGCAAACGACACTCGAACTGAACCACGAATACGACGGCCCCGTTTGTTTTGGTCTGCGTCCGGAAGATATCAACCTTATTGCCGCTGACGAGGCTCCCTTGTGTGGGGAGATCATGACCGTTGAGCCGATGGGGCGTGAAGTTTTCTACACGATTGACACGCCGGCCGGCACGCTTCGCGCGCTGGAATATGGTGAAGCGGTGCGTCATGCGCCTGGTTCCCGGGTAGGAGTAGCGTGCCAACCCGAACTGACTCTGATCTTCAATGCTGTCGGTAAACGCATCGTCGATCTTCATGCCAACCTCGCCGTAACCGGCCACCCCAGCAGACAGGTTCACGCTGGCTAGATTACAGGACAAGATTTCCATGACCCGAATCGTATCACACCGTGGCGCCAACCATTTTGCGCCAGAGAACACCTTCTTTGCCGCCGATCTGGCGCTTGAACAGGGGGCTGATTACATTGAACTGGATGTACGGGAGAGCGCCGATGGTGTGCTCTACGTTATCCATGACGAGACGCTGGATCGCACCACGAACGGGACGGGCCCTGTTGGGCATGCTCTGTCGCGCGATATTGATGCACTGGATGCGGGAAGCTGGTTCGATGAGCGTTTTAAAGACGCCAGGGTGCCGCGACTTGATGCCTATCTCGAACATCTGCGCGGCCGCGCGGGCGTTTATATTGAGCTGAAATACTGCGATCCGGTAAAAGTGGCTGCACTGGTACGCGATCTCGGTATGGTCCGTGATACGTTTTTCTTTTCGTTTTCCGAAACGATGCGCGCTGGCCTTCAGGCCGTTGCGCCGGACTTTCGCAAAATGATGACCCTCAATATCGCGATGTCTCCCTCTCTCGTTGCCACCGTGCATCATGCATCGATCATTGAGGTAAACGTAGAGCAGATGCGTCATCCCGGTATTCTTGAAGCAAGCCGTAAGACCGGGCTTGAGATTATGGTTTATTACGGTGATGACGATATAGCGATTCATCAGGAAATTGCGGCGGCGGGCGTCGATTATATTAACCTCAATCGCCCGGATCTCTTTAGCCACACACGGCGATAGGTTTACAGAACGACTGAACGATAAGGTTCTGCGTCGCTACCCGTGTTTACGGGTATGACGGGTAAACAGAGAAGGGCAACTGCGGTACTGCCCTTCGACATTATCTGGCAGGCCCCGGCCCTGGAGGGCGCCTGACAATGATGTTATATCGACGCGTTTTGATCGCGTAAATATGCCCTGCACCGTTCCCTTCCGTTTAATTGTAAACCTCTCGTTCCCAACGCAAACAACATCGTGACACTAGCTGACTTTATCGTCTGCGATCGCTGCAGGCGAGTGCACCGGCCGGATTTATTCTGGCTGACGTAAGTGATGGCATCGCATAACTCGCGGTCAGATGCGGTGACAGGTGACAAGCACGCAGATAACGATAATCCTTCCTCTCTCCGATGTCTGAAATACGTTTATACAGACAGGTGACATACATTGATTTCAGTTTTTTTTAAGCGAAAATAACCAGAATTGATTTACGTCAATAAAAGAAATTATGCTGACATGACGGTCTCGTCCTATTCCCCCTTTTCACACTCGCTTCCTGAAAGTTATTTTTTTAACAATGAAAAATTAACGTTCTCATGTGACTGGTGGGATTTTGCACATGTCATGCTCTGAAATACATTGATCACTTACTGAACATCCTTATTCCATAAGCTCTGAAGGGGTTTTTAAATAAAAATCATATAAATCATAAAGATGATAAAATATTGTTAAAGCATATCTCTGTAACCTTTAGTTACATATTTTTATTTCCTGTCATGCATGAAACGTTCATAAACTCCGTCTCCAGGTGCTTGCTGGACGTTTTTTTATTTCTGAAAAGTACCTGAAAAATACCGTGTCGACGTGCTGGTGAATGGAATGCGCCCGCTTTACATCCCGGGGTTTTGATTCCTGTCAGATGACGGGAACCGGGATAGTGCTAATAAAGGGTTTGCTTTTCTTTTAATTTCTCGCTGGCAGTGACCGCTTCTATAACTTCATAGAACAGGGACAGCTATGTCTAATTCTTCCTTTCAGTCCGAAATACCCAAAGCACGTATTAATCTGAAACTTGATCTGCATACCGGCGGCGCGAGCAAGAAAACCGAGCTCCCTCTGAAATTGCTGGTTGCGGGCGATTTCAGCCATGGGCAGGAGACAGCACCGCTATCTGAGCGAAAAAAAGTTAATCTGAACAAAAATAATTTCGACGCTGTGCTTTCCGAATATTCCCCGAAAGTCAGTCTTACCGTTAAAAACACGCTTGCTGGTGACGGTAGCGAAGAAAATATCCGTCTGACCTTTCAGAGCATGAAGGATTTCTCGCCGGAGCAGGTCTCCCGACAAATACCTCAGCTCAAAGCCATGCTTTCCATGCGCAATTTACTTCGTGATTTAAAGGCCAACCTGCTGGACAACCAGGCATTCCGAAAAGAGCTGGAAAAAATCCTGCTCGATCCGGCATTAAGCGCCGAACTCCGGTCTGAGTTGTCTGCGCTGGCCCCGAAACAGCCATAGGCTCACGGTGCTTTAACGGATTAATAACGGATTAATAAGGAAGATGCTGATGTCTGTAAAAAATGAAAATGCCGCAGGTGGCGAGAGTGTGGTGCTGGAGCGTCCTGCTGCCGGGGTTTATGCGTCACTGTTTGAAAAAATCAATCTGAACCCGGTGTCCGAGTTGAGTGCACTGGACATCTGGCAGGATGCACAGGCGATGTCGGATGCGACAGCCGATGAGCGTCTGACGGCCGGGATGCAGGTGTTTCTGGAATGCCTGACAAAATCGGGCTCAAAAGTGGAGAAACTCGACAGAAACCTGATTGATCATCATATCGCGGAGCTGGACCACCAGATTAGTCGCCAGCTTGATGCCGTTATGCACCATGAGGACTTTCAGGCGGTAGAAAGCCTGTGGCGCGGCGTGAAATCCCTTGTCGACAAAACCGACTTCCGTCAGAACGTGAAAGTCGAACTGCTGGATATGGCTAAAGAAGATCTGCGTCAGGACTTCGAAGACAGCCCGGAAATTATCCAGAGCGGCCTGTATAAACACACCTACATTGATGAATATGACACGCCGGGTGGCGAACCGATTGCCGCGCTGATTTCCGCCTATGAATTTGATGCTTCTGCGCAGGATGTTGCCCTGTTGCGCAATATTTCGAAAGTTTCTGCAGCGGCGCACATGCCGTTTATCGGCTCTGCTGGCCCAAAATTCTTCCTCAAAGAGTCAATGGAGGACGTGGCGGCTATCAGGGATATCGGCAACTACTTTGATCGTGCGGAGTACATCAAGTGGAAATCTTTCCGCGAAACGGATGATTCGCGCTATATCGGTCTGGTGATGCCGCGTGTACTGGGCCGCCTGCCGTATGGTCCGGATACCACGCCGGTACGCAGCTTCAACTATGTGGAAGAGGTGAAAGGCCCGGATCACAACAAATACCTGTGGACCAACGCCTCATTTGCGTTTGCCGCCAATATGGTACGCAGCTTTATCAACAACGGTTGGTGCGTGCAGATTCGTGGCCCGCAGGCCGGTGGTGCTGTTCAGGACCTGCCTATCCATCTGTACGATCTGGGCACCGGTAACCAGGCCGGTGGTGCAGATGCGGCCAATCTGCTTAAACCGGCACTGGCCCGTGGCGAGCTGCGCACCATCGCGGCGACCACCTGGAGCGAATACAAGCAGTACTTCGAGCGCGATGCCGCGCTGGAGCGTCGCTTCCAGATGGTGAAGGTCGACGAGCCGGACGATGATACCGCCTGCCTGATGCTGCGTGGCCTGAAATCCCGTTACGCCGAGCACCATAACGTGCACATTACCGACGACGCGGTCAAAGCGGCGGTCACCCTGTCTCGTCGCTATCTGACCGGCCGCCAGCTGCCTGACAAGGCTGTTGACCTGCTGGACACCGCCGCGGCACGCGTGCGCATGAGCCTCGACACGGTGCCTGAACAAATTGTGCGTCTGAAAGCACAGCTGACCGCACTGGAACTGGAAGAGCAGGCTCTGCAGGAAGACATTGCCGCCGGCAGCAACCGTCATGGTGACCGCCTGGGCGTGATTGAGCAGCAGAGGACTGAACTGGAAGCGCGTATCGGGGAGCAGGAGGTACGTTTCAGTAACGAAAAGGCGCTGGCACAAGAGCTGATGGCCAGTCGCCGTGACATCAGTCAGCAGGCTGCAATTACTGACTTGCAACAGCAACTGGCGCAGGCGCAGCAAGGTGATGTGCTGGTTCAGGTGGATGTGGACAGGGGCAGCTGTGCTGCCAGCTAGTGTGATCAACGATGCAGCCGCCTTCGCAGCCGACGGTGCAGAAGAAACCGCCAGCGCGATGAAATGGGTGTATGTTGCCCGCCCTGAATATCAGGCGAATGTGGAAGTACTGGCGACTCTTCCCGCGCCGGTAAAAAAGTGGAAATCTTTCGTTGCCGGTATGGGTGCCATGCTGGCAATAAGCGTGGCCGCAGCGGGAAGCTGGCAATATGTAAACCGGCCAAATCCGCTGCAGGCTCAGTTGGCGGCATCTCTGGCACCTTTACCTGCAACGCTCACGCCAGAACAGATGGATCTATTGCGTCAGCAGACTGCTTTGCCGCAGAACGTGATCGCCCGAACACAGCAACAGCTGAACCGTCTGGATAAGCTTCCACCGGGCTGGAGCATTGACTACAGCCGACAACTTGTAGAGCAGGCTCAGGCGCTCTGGCCGGAGCAGGCAAAGTCTCTGGCACAGCAATGGCAACAACAACGCAGTGCTGCCGCATTACCGGCAGAGCAGCTTAATGGCTGGTCTCAGGGAATGATGACACTACAAAAACTGAGCGACAGATTAAATGGCCTCGATGAACAGAAGGGTAAATACATAACGGTCAGTGAGCTGAAATCAGTGGTTTTTGCCACGATGCAGTTCTTTAATCAGTCCATACCGGCTGAAGAACAGCTGCGCGTACTGTCGCAACACCCAACGGGGAAACCGTTACCTGCTGCTGCCCAATCTCAGCTGGAAATGCACCTGAAACAACTGACAGCCCGCTATGCCGAACTGAAACAGCAGGCAGAAAAATAAAACCTCTCGTCTGGCAAAGCGAGCACGCCGTTTTCTGTCGGGTTTTCTGATTTACGCAGGGCGCTTAAGAAGCGAGTGGGTAGCGATCCACATAAAGGCGCTTCATTTTCTTTCTGATTCTGAGAATGTCCCCGACTTGATTATTTAAGAAGATTGCGTGTTATCGGCCAGGCGTTACACTTTTCTTCAGTCTGTCGACAGGGGCAAGCTGGTCGCAAAAAACACGATGAGATGTTGACCGCTTGCCTAAAAGTGCCGGCCGTTCTGAGCCTTAATAAAGCGTGAATGCTTAAACAGGAAATGTGTATGTGTAATCGTTCATGTTGAAATGCGCAGAAACTGGCCGTCGTCACCCAGGCAGAGCAGAGGCGGTATTAAAGATAAGAAGGATGAGTGAATTTGGTGAATGTCAGAAGGCTGTACGTGGTGTCCCCTGCAGGAATCGAACCTGCAACTAGCCCTTAGGAGGGGCTCGTTATATCCATTTAACTAAGGAGACGCCAGCGCAGTATACCGCAGTTAAGCGGCAGGATTCACTACACTGCCGCGCGTTTGCTCATTCTGTCAGCAATTTAGCGTTCTTCTTGCTGCTGCTGACGTTTTTTCTCCGCTTTGCGCCGTTCTGCCTTCGCCTTTGCCTGAGCAGCTTCGCCCATATCATTGCGAATCTGGGCGTGACTTATCAGGGCGAAAATCAGCGTACCGCCCGTCAGGTTACCCAACAGGGTTGGAACAGCAAAAGGCCAGAGAAACGCGGTCCAGGGCACGCTGCCGTTAAACACCAGGTAAAGCACCTCAACGGAACCCACCACAATATGTGCCAGATCGCCCAGTGCGACCAGCCAGGTCATCATCACAATGACAAACAGTTTGGCCGCTCCCGCATAAGGGAACATCCAGACCATTGTGGCAA
This sequence comes from Pantoea sp. BR_17, assembly GCF_041955125.1. Lineage (NCBI taxonomy): Bacteria > Pseudomonadati > Pseudomonadota > Gammaproteobacteria > Enterobacterales > Erwiniaceae > Pantoea > Pantoea sp. BR_17. Next base: position 41,817 of record NZ_JAVAXT010000013.1, read on the forward strand.
TGATCCAGCCGGAGATCACCGCGTTAGCAAACATCTCGCCCGGCGTATGTTCCATCACCTTCATGCTGATATCCGTAAAGGCCTGGCGAGTGGCTTCATCAAAAATGGGCATTTCGTTAAACGCTAAGGCGGCGAATGCAGTACCAATAAGGTTGCCCAGTAGCACAATGCCCCACAGGCGAAGCAATAAACCAAGATTGCTTGTGGTGGGTTTGTGCATAACGGGCAGAACGGCCGTCACGGTGTTTTCAGTGAAAAGCTGCTGCCGTGCCATAATCACAATCACAAAGCCAAAGGTGTAGCCAAGGTTTTCCAGTAAATAGGCGCCGGGGACGCCGTCCAGATGAACCTGAAAAATGCCCTTGGCCATCAGTGAAGCCCCCATTGACAGCCCGGCCGCAATCGCTGACCACAGCAGCGCCATGCCATCCCGCTCCAGCTCTTTCTCCCCGTCCTGTCGGATCTCTTCGTGGATAGCGGCGGCACGCGAGGGCAGGGCGTCTTCATCTACTTCAATATCCTCCTTTCCCTGTTCTTTTTCTTCGCTGTCTACATCGTTAGGTCCCTGACTTATGCTTGATGAAGGCTTCATGTTTTCTCCTGGTAACAGTACAAATGCGTTATAAGCGTAGTCGTTTTTTGGCTAACGAAACTGTTTCTGCGATAGCGAACAAACGTGACAACCTTCTGTCGTGGTGCGCTTTTTATCCACCAGACGCGCTGAAAAGCACGAATATCTAAGCCCTGCGCAAAAGGGGAGCGCGCACAGCCTTCGGCACGCTGTAACATTGTGCTATCATTTGCGCCTTATTTGGCTGGCGCGATTTACCCCTCCATGTTGGAAATCATTAATCTGCTTTGTGTGCGTGATGAGCGCGCGCTCTTTGAGGCGCTTACGTTTAGCGTGTCGGCAGGTGACATCGTACAAATTGAAGGGCCAAACGGGGCCGGGAAAACGTCGCTGCTGCGGATCCTGGCCGGACTGAGCACGCCTGAACATGGTGAGGTGCGCTGGCAGTCGCAGCCGGTTCACCGGCAACGCGACACCTGGCATCAGGCCATGCTTTACCTGGGGCATCTGCCGGGGATCTCATCGGCGTTATCGGCGCTGGAAAATCTGCGCTTTTATCATCCAGACTGCCGCGATGAACACCTTTTTACTGCACTGGCCAGCGTCGGCCTGGCAGGTTATGAAGAGGTCGCGGCCGCGCAGCTCTCTGCCGGACAACAGCGGCGCATCGCCCTGGCCCGGCTGTGGCTGACCCAGGCAACCTTATGGATCCTGGACGAACCTTTAACCGCCCTCGATCACACGGGGGTGGAGACGTTAATGAGCCGCTTTGTGGCGCACACGCAGCAGGGGGGGTCTGTCATCGTGACCAGCCATCAGGCGCTACCGCGGCTGACGGGGCAGATCAATACTATCCGCCTGCATGCCGTGGAGTGGCAGTAATGTTGTGTCGTCTTATTCAGCGCGAATTACGTATCGCCTGTCGTCGCGGCGCCGAAGTGATGAATCCACTGTGGTTTTTCCTGATTGTCATCACGCTCTTCCCGTTGGGTATCGGTCCCGATCCTCATCAGCTGGCACGGATCGCACCCGGTATTGTCTGGGTTGCGGCATTGCTCTCTTCGCTGCTCGCGCTGGAAAGGCTGTTTCGTGATGACCTTAACGACGGCACGCTGGAGCAACTTTTATTGTCGCCTGTACCGCTGCCGGTCACGGTGCTGGGGAAAGTCATCGCCCACTGGCTGGTCACGGGCTTTCCGTTAATTCTGCTTTCGCCCCTGGCGGCCCTGTTGCTGTCCCTGGGTATGCCGGGCTGGCGGGCGGTGGCACTGACGCTGCTGTTAGGAACACCGACGCTGAGTTTTCTCGGCGCGATTGGCGTGGGGCTGACCGTTGGGTTGCGTCGCGGCGGCGTGCTGCTCAGCCTGTTGGTTCTGCCACTGGCTATTCCGGTACTGATTTTTGCCAGCGCGGCCATCGACGCCGCAGGTCAGGGGTTAGCCATTGGCGGTTACCTGGCGTTGCTGGGGGCGATGCTGGTCGCGAGTGCGACGCTGGCCCCATTTGCCACCGCCGCGGCGTTGCGGATTACGCTGCACTAAATCAGCACGCATCAGACGTGTTATTCGCGTTTATTTAAAAGTGAGCAAGTAAACATGTGGAAAGGATTACATCAGCTGGCGAAGCCCGAACGGCTGTATCAGTTGTGCGGTCGGCTGGTGCCGGGGTTCGCCCTGGCCAGTGCGGCGGTACTGCTGCTGGCCTGGATATGGGGATTTGGCTATGCACCGGCAGACTACCAGCAGGGTGACAGTTTTCGCATTATGTATATTCATGTTCCGGCGGCCATGTGGTCGATGGGGATATACAGCGCGATGGCCGTTGCGGCGTTTACTGGTCTGGTCTGGCAGATGAAAATGGCCGATTTAGTCTCAGCGGCGATGGCACCGATCGGTGCGGTGTTTACCTTTATTGCGCTGGTTACCGGTTCTGCCTGGGGCAAGCCGATGTGGGGAACCTGGTGGATATGGGACGCCAGGCTCACATCAGAACTGGTGCTGCTGTTTTTATATCTGGGCGTCATTGCGCTGTATCAGGCGTTCGAGGACCGTCGCATGGCCGGGCGCGCCGCAGGGGTGCTCATTCTGGTCGGCGTGATCAATCTGCCCATCATTCATTTCTCTGTGCAGTGGTGGAATACCTTGCATCAGGGATCGTCCGGCTTACTGCAACAGGCTATCGCGCCGCCGATGCGCACGCCGCTGCGCTGGGCCATCCTGGGTGACCTGCTGTTGTTTATCACGTTAACGCTGATGCGCTTACGCAACCTGATTCTGCTGACGGAACGTAAACGTCCCTGGGCGATTGCCCTGGCAAAGACAAGGAGCAAAGAATGACGCCCGCTTTTGCCTCATGGCATGACTTCATTGCCATGGGCGGTTACGCCTTTTACGTCTGGCTGGCGGTGGCAGGGGCGCTGGTGCCTCTTTGTGGCCTGATTGTACACAGCTGGTGGTCACACAGACGTTTGCTGGCGGACATTCGCCAGCGTGATGCCCGGGAGCGCCGTCTGCGCGCGGCCAGTGTTAAACGTGCCGGGACTAAAACGGCAGGAGAAGCGAAGTGAATACCCGCCGTCGTAATCGCCTGTATGTCGTCGTGGCGATACTTACCGGACTTGGACTGGCTACCGCGCTGGTAATGTATGCGCTGCGGTCCAATATCGATCTGTTTTATACGCCCGGTGAAATCCTGGAGGGGAAAGGTGATGCACACATCCGGCCGGAACCCGGACAGCGTCTGCGCGTGGGCGGCGTGGTGATGCCCGGCAGCGTCACGCGAGATCCCCGAACACTGGCCGTCTCTTTTCAGCTTTACGATGGCCGTGGTGTGGTCAGTGTAAACTTTGTGGGCATTTTGCCCGATCTGTTTCGCGAGGGGCAGGGCGTCGTTGCACAAGGCGTCCTTGAACCCGGCAACCTGATCAACGCCAAAGAAGTGCTGGCGAAACATGATGAAAACTACACGCCACCTGAAATCACCGCCGCGATGAAGCCCGCACCACCCGAGCAACAGGCCGCGACTCACCCGGCAGGACAGACACCATGATGCCAGAACTGGGCAGTTTTTTACTCTGTCTCGGCGTCGCGTTGGCGCTGCTGCTCAGCGTATATCCGCTGTGGGGCGCCTGGCGTCAGGATGCGCGCCTGATGGGCATGGCGCGTCCCCTGGCCGTTGGCCTGTTCGGCTGTGTGGCGGGGGCTTTCGGGTTGCTGGTCTGGGCGTTTATCGTTAACGACTTTACCGTAAGCTATGTCGTTAACAACTCGAATTCCCTGCTGCCGGTCTATTACCGCATTGCGGCCACCTGGGGGGCGCACGAAGGCTCCCTGCTGCTGTGGGTGCTGCTGCTGAGTGGCTGGACGCTGGCCGTGGCGATCTTCAGCCGCGGCATGCCGCAGGACGCACTGGCGCGTGTGCTGGCGGTGATGGGCATGATTACGCTGGGCTTCCTGTTATTTATCATCCTCACCTCTAATCCGTTCAGCCGTACCCTGCCGGACTTTCCCGTCGATGGCCGCGACCTCAATCCCATGCTGCAGGATATTGGCCTGATCTTCCATCCGCCTTTGTTATACATGGGCTATGTCGGTTTCTCGGTGGCCTTTGCTTTTGCCATTGCCTCCCTGATGGCCGGAAGACTGGATACCGCCTGGGCGCGCTGGTCGCGTCCCTGGACCACCGCAGCCTGGCTGTTCCTGACCATAGGTATTGTGTTGGGCTCTGCGTGGGCCTATTACGAGCTGGGCTGGGGCGGCTGGTGGTTCTGGGATCCGGTTGAAAATGCGTCCTTTATGCCCTGGCTGGCTGGCACGGCTTTAATGCACTCACTGGCGGTGACCGAAAAGCGCGGCACCTTTAAAGCCTGGACCGTATTGCTGGCGATTACCGCGTTCTCCCTGAGTCTGCTCGGGACCTTCCTGGTGCGATCCGGCGTGCTGGTCTCGGTGCACGCGTTTGCCTCCGATCCGGCGCGGGGCATGTTTATTCTGGCCTTTTTGGTGATTGTTATTGGCAGCTCGCTGCTGCTCTATGCCCTCAAAGGAGGGCAGGTCCGCAGCCGGGTACAAAACGCCTTGTGGTCGCGCGAGTCCTTTCTGCTGGGCAATAACGTCCTGTTGATTGCGGCCATGCTGGTGGTGCTGCTCGGTACGCTGTTACCGCTGGTCCATAAACAACTCGGTCTGGGCAGCATCTCCGTGGGCCAGCCCTTTTTTAATACGCTGTTCAGCTGGCTGATGGCACCGCTGGCCTTAATGTTGGGGATTGGGCCGTTAGTGCGCTGGCGCCGTGATGAACCCCAGAAGCTGGTACGGCGTTTGCTGTTAGCACTGGCCGTCACGCTGCTGGCCTCCGTGCTGTTGCCCTGGTGGCTACAGGATCGGGTAGAGGCAATGACGGTAGTGGGCCTGCTGATGGCGGTATGGATCATCGTATTAACCCTGATGGAACTGCATGAACGTGCGACGCATCGTCATTCTTTTTTCACCGGACTGCGCCACTTGTCACGCAGCCACTGGGGCATGGTGCTCGGCCATTTAGGTGTCGGCGTCACCGTGATTGGGATAGCGTTTAGCACGCAATACAGCGTTGAACGGGATGTGCGCATGAAAGCGGGCGACAGTGTTGATATCCATCGCTACCACTTTGTCTTCCGCGATGTTCAGGATCTGCAAGGGCCCAACTACAGCGGCGGCGTGGCGGTGATTGATGTGACGCGGGACGGGCAGCCTGAAGCGATGTTGTATGCGGAAAAACGCTTTTATTCAGCGGCGCGCGCCATGATGACCGAGGCGGCAATTGATGGTGGCTTTACCCGCGATCTCTATGCGGCGCTGGGTGAGGAACTCGATGACGGCAGTTGGGCGGTGCGCATTTACTATAAACCCTTTGTGCGCTGGATTTGGTTCGGTGGACTGTTTATGGCTGCGGGCGGTCTGCTCTGTTTACTGGATCCGCGTTATCGTGCGCGTAAAAAAGGCGAGCGCGAGGTGCGGGCATGAAAAAGATTCTGTTTATTCCCCTGATCCTGTTTTTACTGCTGGCCGCCGCGCTGCTTTGGCAACTGTCACGCAATGCGGCGGGCGACGATCCTACGCGGCTGGAGTCGGCGTTAATTGGTAAACCGTTGCCGGTGTTCCGGCTCGAAGCCCTGGAAACGCCAGGTAAAACCTACAACCAGCAAAAGCTTATCACCGGCAAACCGCTTTTACTCAACGTCTGGGCAACATGGTGCCCGACCTGTCGGGCAGAACATCACTATCTGAATACGCTGGCAGAGCAGGGCGTGCGGGTAGTCGGGCTCAATTATAAAGACGATCGGCAAAAGGCGGTGACCTGGTTAAACACGCTGGGTAATCCTTATGCGCTCAGCCTGTATGATGGCGACGGTATGCTGGGCCTGGATCTTGGCGTATATGGCGCACCGGAAACCTTTCTGATCGATGGCAACGGCATTATTCGCTATCGCCATGCCGGAGATCTGAATCCGCGCGTCTGGCAGCAGGAAGTAAAGCCTTTATGGGATAAATACAACACGGAGAGCGGCTCATGAAAGCGCTGGTGACGATGCTTTGCGGCTTGCTGTTTAGCGCCAGCCTGTGGGCGGCCATCGATACCTATGCATTTGACTCCGTCGCGCAGGAAGAACAGTACCGTGATATCACCGCCTCCCTGCGCTGCCCCAAATGTCAGAACAACAGCATTGCGGATTCCAACGCCATGATTGCGGCGGATATGCGGTTGAAAGTTTATCAGCTGATGAAACAGGGACAAACGCGTCAGCAGATCCTCGACTATATGGTGGCGCGCTACGGCAATTTCGTCAGCTACCAACCGCCCGTAACGCCATCCACCGTGATTCTGTGGCTGGGACCTGCGCTGTTTGTCGCAGGCGGCGCGGGCGTAATCGTCTGGCGCAGTCGCCAGCGTAAGACCTGTAGCGAACTGAGTGATGAAGAGCAACAGCGGCTTGAAGCCATTTTGAAATCGGACAGGGAAGCATAATGGCAGCCTTTTTAATCGCGATATTGGTACTGCTGTTCGCGGCCTGTGTGCTGTTCCTGGCCGCAGGCTGGCGTCCGCGCGCGTCCCACTTAGTCACGCGTAACAGCCTTAATAAGGATTTTTATCACCAACGGCTGGCCGAACTGGCGCAGGATGAGGATCAGGGCGTGATTGCCGAGCGGGACGTGATGGCGCGCGAGCTACAGCAGTCACTGTTGAGTGATATTCCGCCCGCACCGGATGCACAGTCGCGCAGCAGTCGCCGTTGGGTATTGTTACCGGGCATTATTGTCTTACTGGTCGTGCCGCTGGTGTGCTATCTCAACACCGGCGGTTTTGTGCCGTTCAGCGGCTGGCTGCAGGTGCAGAAAGCGTATCCTGCGCTGCGTGCGCAGGTGCTGGATCCTCACGCGAAGCCGCTGACGCCGGAACAGCTTTCACGCTTACAGCTCGGTTTGCGCAGCCATCTGCAAACCGAGCCTGATAACCTTAGCGACTGGGCAAGGCTTGGCCGTCTTGGTATGGTGCTGAATAACGCGACGACCGCCCGTCAGGCGTTCGAGCACGCGCTGCAGTTGGCACCGAATAATCAGGTATTAAAACAGGATTACGCCGAGGTTCTGGCCCGGTCGGGCGATCCACAGGAAAACCGTCAGGCAGAACTTGTGTTGCAGGATCTGCGTAAACAGGATCCGCATAATGCCCGGACGCTGAGCCTGCTGGCTTACGCTGCCTTTGAACAGCAACACTATGCTCAGGCGATTGCGGCCTGGCAAACCTTACTGAACGCGCTGCCGGCGGACGATCCCCGGCGCGACAACATTGCGCGCAGTATTGAGCAAGCCAGAACGGACGCCGGACAACAAGCGAGCCAGTTGACGGTAGATGTGACGCTTTCTCCCCAGGCAGAAAACATGTTACCGCCGGGCGGAGTCATGTATATTTCGGTTACTGACGGTATGTCGCCCGTGCCGGTGGCCGTGAAGCGTCTTGCTGCCGGGCATTTTCCCGTGTCGCTGACGCTGGATGACAGTAATGCCATGATGCAGGGGCGCCGTCTTTCGGCGCAGAAACAGATCCAGGTTCGCGTCAGGATTTCACGTAATGGCCGCGCGAACCCTGAGCCGGGTGACTGGTTCGGTGTCAGCGCCGTCGTGCCCTGGGACGGTCATCAGCATGTGACCGTTGAGATTAATGCGCAGCAGCCTTAGACCGATATTCTCTGGCTCTGTCTGAATCTGTAAACCGCACCGTGGATATCAGCTATGCTTGCTTAACGCGCTGATCTACCCGAGAAAGGCGGCAGGGTATACATCACTTATATGCACAGGGAGAAAAAAATGGATCACCGCCTGACCAGCCTGGCCTTGGCCAGTGTGCTTCTGGTGGGTTGTGCCAGTTCAAAGCCGGAGACCGATGCGCCAGCCGGGCGTAGCGATCCGTTTGAAGGCTTTAACCGCACAATGTTTAACTTTAACTACAATGTGCTGGACCCGTATGTGGTGCGTCCGGTGGCTGTGGCCTGGCGCGACTATGTGCCCGTCCCGGCACGTGCTGGCCTGAGCAACTTCCTGGGCAACCTGAGCGAACCCGCCAGTATGGTGAACGCTATTCTGGTCGGTGAGCCGCGCAATGCCGGTATTCACTTCACGCGTTTCTTCCTGAATACCGTGCTGGGCCTGGGCGGCTTTATCGACGTTGCAGGCAAAGCGAACCCTGAGCTGGCGCGCCAGGGGCCGCAACGCTTCGGTACCACGCTGGGGCACTATGGCGTGGGCTACGGTCCTTACGTGCAGTTGCCTGGCTATGGCAGCTTTACGGTGCGTCAGGACGGCGGCGATTATGTGGATACGCTTTATCCGGTGCTGGGCTGGTTGACCTGGCCGATGTCCGTGGGTAAATGGGCACTTGAAGGGGTGGAAACGCGTGCGCAACTGCTGGACTCCGATGCCATCCTGAAACAGCAGCGCGATCCTTACGCCTTTATGCGTAACGCCTATTTTGAGCGCTATGACTTCTTGGCGCGTGGTGGCAAGCTGAAGCCCGAAGATAATCCGAACGCAGCGGCAATTCAGGACGATCTCAAAGATATCGATTCTCAGTAATGTGAGGCCGCCCGGAAAAGGGCGGCTTCAGGCTGAAGTGATTTATACGAATGTTCTGTCAGGGCTCGCCAGGCGGAGCAAAAAAAAGCGACACAGTGTGTCGCTTTTTTATGCGGTCAACATATCAGAATTTGTAGTTGAAGCTCGCGCCGTACAGCCAGGCTTTACCACTGGAATTAAAGGTGTAATTGCCTTCCTGAATGGTAACTTTCTGACCATGCATATAAGAGACGCCGACATCGACGGAAGCATCGTCATTAAATGCATAGGAGGCACCCGCACTCAGCCACAAGCGATCCTGATCCGGGATGGAGATGGAACGCTTGTCAGCCGGAACCGGGCTGTCATCAAAGGCGATACCGCTGCGGAAGGTCCAGTTTTTATCGTACTGGTAAGTGGTACCCAGGGCGATACGGTAGGCATCATGGAAGCCTTCATCTTTATAGAACAGCGTCTGACCATTCGAACCGGTCGCTTTCAGCTCCTGGAACTGGCTCCAGCTGGTATAGGCCAGGCTATAGTGAACGGCCCATTGTGGCGCGACTTTATGCCAGCCTGAAACTTCCCACATTTCTGGCAGATTCAGGGTTAATGAACCCGGAATCGTGTTTCCGCTTGTGCCAAAAGGTGCGCCGGGAATGTTAAATGCGTTGATGGCCGCAGGAAGATTACTTTTGTAATCCCCATCAAAGTCAACTTTCACCTCAGAGCGGTAGGTGAAACCAAAACGGTTATTATCATCAACCTCATAAAGTACACCGGCGTTCCAGCCATAACCCCATTCGTTCCCCTTTAGTCGGGTAATTTGGGTATCCGCAGGAATGCCCAGCGCGGAGAACGACTCTCCGGCATAACGCTCAATTTTCGCTTTAGCATAAACGGCATCAAAACCCACACCAAAGCTGAAGTGTTCATTCAGGCGGTAGGCGGTGCTGAGGTTAAGATTCACGGTCGTCAGGTCTGTTTTACCGCCGAATCCGCCTGCGGTATAACCGTTATTAAATTCTGTCGCCAGACCGTAGTTTGAGGTGGCAGAGGCCCCTACCCACCATTGGTCATTAATCGGCTGGACATAGTGCAGATCAGGGACCCACTGATTAGGCGCGATGTTTTTCGCATCCAGGCTACGTCCTGTTGGACTCTGGCCGCTGATATCCACTTGAGGATCGATATAAACCGCACCGAGTGAAAATTCAGGGCGATCCATCAGCGCCATGGTCGCCGGGTTACGGCTGGCTGAGGCCGCCGTATCACCCATTGCGCCTTCGCCTGAATAAGCACGACCTAAACCAATGGAAGAAAATTCATTTAACTGAAATCCGGCTGCGTAAACGTTAGAGGAAATAAGCGCTACCGCAGCTGCCACGGCTGACTTTGCGAACAGGTTTTTATGGTTCATGACCACAACCTCATGTGAATTATTATTTAACGTTGTGACGTCGTGTAACAAGGAACGGCGGATTGTATGGACTGATGACGGTCGGACATATCAGACCAGTGCGGAGAGTATAGGTCCGACCTGTACACATGTTGCAATATTGTTTTTAAATTATTTCCAATTTGATAGATGAAAATTCGATCTGCTTAACACTTCTCTGCGGGAAACGAGGCAGGCAGCAGGCGCAAAACTGATTCAGATCAAATTATATTGTGATATTCGTCACTTAGCGTCGCGTGCATAGCGGGGGAGAAATCCAAAGCGTAGAATTTTTCGCAGCGAAGGCTTTTCCCTTTAGTTGTGAAACCAGGAGATTACCATGACGGATGCTCTGAAAAAATGTCGCGCGACCGAAACGGCGGCATGCTGTTGTGTGGATGTCGGTACCGTAATGGACAACACCGATTGTACCGCCAGTTGGTCAGCGTGGTTTGGCCAGCGCGCGGAAGCCGACAGCAAACTGGCTGAACTGAGCGAAAGGGCGCGTCAGGTCGAGTCCGATCCCTGTGTCATAGATGCGCGATTCACAGAAGAGACGGGCGGCGTGCGGCTTGATGTTGCTTTTACTTTTAGCTGTCAGGCAGAAACCCTGATTTTTCAGTTAGGTTTACGCTGAACCGCTTAACGCCGCTGCCCGGCGGCGTTTGTCATTTTCGTGTTTCTCATCTCACTTTTCTCTTCCTGATGTTGGCGGCGTAGCCGCTTGTGGTTAACACTGTGGATCAGGTCAGACCTCTTTTGGCAATGATGCCCCGGTCACGATGCACAGGTGGATACAATGAGCAAAGCGCAGTCACTGTTGACGCGTACGGGCGAGCGCATCGCTATCACTCACGGATTACGTACGCCTTTTCTCCGTCAGGCGACAGGATTTCATGGCATTCCCGCCGTAGAGCTGGGCCGGATGGTGGTCAGCGAAATGGTGGCCCGGAGTGAGTTACCGGTCGGGGTGATTGAGCAACTGGTGTTTGGTCAGGTGGTGCAGATGCCAGAGGCTCCCAACATCGCGCGGGAAATTGTGCTGAGCAGTGGTCTCAGCGTCAGTACCGATGCGTACAGCGTCAGCCGAGCCTGTGCGACCAGCTTCCAGGCGGTGGCTAACGTCACGGAAAGCCTGCTGGCAGGCACGATTTCGGTCGGTATTGCGGGCGGCGCGGATTCCTCTTCCGTCCTGCCGATTGGCGTCAGTAAAACGCTGGCTCGTGCGCTAGTGGATATGAACAAAGCAAAAAGCCTTTCCCAAAAGTTTCAGATTCTGCGCCGCCTGCGTCCCGGCGATCTGTTACCGGTGCCGCCTGCCGTGGCCGAATACTCCACAGGATTACGCATGGGCGATACCGCAGAACAGATGGCGAAAACGCACGGCATCAGCCGGGAAGAACAGGATGCGCTGGCTCTGCGTTCGCATCAGCGCGCAGCGCAGGCCTGGCAGTCGGGCGTGCTGAATCAGGAAGTCATGGCCGCCTTCGTCCCGCCCTTTAAGGCCCCCATAGACCAGGATAATAACGTGCGAATGGATGCGAAAGCGGCTGACTATGCCCGTTTACGTCCGGCGTTTGATCGCCAGCACGGCACGGTAACGGCAGCCAACAGCACGCCGTTAACGGACGGGGCGGCGGCGGTGATATTGATGCGTGAAGGCCAGGCCAAAGCGCTGGGATTACAGCCGCTGGGCTATCTGCGCAGCTACGCCTTTACCGCCATTGATGTCTGGCAGGACATGCTGCTCGGGCCCGCTTACGCCTCGCCGCTGGCGCTTGATCGTGCTGGCATCACGCTGGCTGATCTGACGCTTATTGATATGCATGAAGCGTTCGCGGCGCAGACCTTGAGTAATATTAAGCTGTTTCGTGACGAACGTTTTGCCCGCGAGGTATTAAACCGCTCGCACGCGCTGGGTGAAATCGACGATGCACGTTTTAACGTCCTGGGCGGCTCCATCGCCTATGGTCATCCTTTTGCGGCGACCGGCGCGCGCATGATCACGCAGACCTTAAATGAATTGCGTCGGCGCGGAGGCGGGCTGGGACTGGTCACGGCCTGTGCCGCCGGAGGATTAGGTGCAGCCATGGTTCTGGAGGCCGAATAATGGAACAGCGCGCGTTTACTTTGCAGATGCGGGACGATCATGTTGGCGTGATCACCATTGATGTGCCCAATGAAAAAATGAATACGCTGAAGGCGGAATTTGCGGTCCAGATTGCCAGCCTGATTAGCGAGGCACGCCAGCATCCGCAGCTGCTCGGGCTGGTACTGATTTCCGGCAAGCCTGACAACTTTGTAGCAGGTGCCGATATCAGCATGATTGATCGCTGTCAGCGTGCGGATGAAGCCGAAGCTCTGGCAAGGCAAGGGCAGGAGGTAATGGCCGCGATTGCCGCCTTACCGTTTCCCGTGGTGGCCGCCATTCACGGGGCCTGCTTAGGCGGCGGTCTTGAGCTGGCGCTGGCCTGTCATTCACGCATCTGTACGCTGGATGATAAAACCCGTCTGGGACTGCCGGAAGTGCAACTGGGATTACTGCCCGGTTCGGGTGGCACGCAGCGTCTGCCGCATCTGATTGGCGTGCAAAAGGCTTTACCTCTCATCCTGACGGGGAAAAGCCTGCGCGCGAAACAGGCGAAGAAGCTGGGGATTGTCGATGACGCGGTGCCGCAGGCGATCCTGCTGGATACCGCTATCGAAAGCGTTAAAAAAGGCAAACGCCGCCGCGCACCGCTTCCGCTACGCGACCGTCTGCTGCAGGGGCCGATCGCCCGCCAGGCCTTGTTTGCGCTGGTCAGGCGGGAAACGGAACGCAAAACCCAGGGGAACTATCCGGCCGCGCAACGTATCATCGATGTGGTGCGCATTGGGCTTGAGCAAAGCAGTCAGGCAGGTTATGCCGCCGAGGCGCGCGCCTTTGGCGAGCTGGCCATGACGCCGGAATCGGCGGCGCTACGCAGCCTGTTTTTTGCCTCCACCGCGCTGAAAAAAGAGAACGGAACTGAGGCGCAGCCCCGGCCAGTCGAACGTGTTGGTGTGCTGGGCGGCGGGTTGATGGGCGGCGGCATTGCCTGCGTCAGCGCAATTCATGCCGGTCTGCCCGTGCGCATTAAAGACATCAGCCTGAACGGCATTAATCATGCGCTGCAGACCAGTTGGGCGCTGCTGAGTAAAAAAGTGCAGCGTCGTCAGCTCACCCCGGCGCAGCGCCAGCAGCAGATGGCGCGCATCAGCGGCGGTACCGACTATCAGGGGTTTACCCAACGTGACATCGTCATCGAGGCGGTGTTTGAAGATCTGGCGCTGAAACAGCAAATGGTGGCAGAGGTGGAAACGCACTGTCAGCCCCAGACGATTTTTGCGTCCAATACCTCTTCCCTCCCGATTGCCGACATTGCGGCGAAGGCCGCGCGTCCTGAGAATATTATTGGCCTGCACTACTTCAGTCCGGTGGAGAAAATGCCGCTGGTTGAAGTTATCCCGCATGCGGCGACCTCGCCTGAAACGCTCGCCAGCACCGTCACGCTGGCACGTAAACAGGGCAAAACGCCGATTGTGGTCGCTGACAGACCGGGCTTTTACGTCAACCGTATTCTGACGCCCTACATCAACGAAGCGATGCGCTGTCTGCTGGAGGGCGAACCTGTTGAACATATTGACCGCGCACTGGTGACGTTTGGCTTTCCGGTTGGGCCGGTTCAACTGCTGGATGAGGTGGGCATCGATGTCGGCAGTAAAATCTCGCCCGGGTTGCAGCAGGCTTACGGTGAACGGTTTGCGGCACCGCCTGCTCTGGCGGCTGTGATCAACGACGGACGCAAAGGGCGAAAAAATCATAAAGGGTTCTATCTGTATGAATCGTCACGTTTGCAACGTAAAAAGCCGGATCCCACCGTGTACGACGTATTGCAGATTAAACCCGCAAGCGTGCAGAGTGGGGCACACATCGCAGAGCGCTGCGTGATGATGATGTTAAATGAGGCGGTGCGCTGTCTGGATGAGCAGGTTATCCGCTCGCCCCGTGACGGTGATATTGGTGCGGTGTTTGGTATTGGCTTTCCCCCGTTTCTGGGCGGGCCATTTCACTATATTGATCGCCTTGGTGCTGGGGAAATCGTCAACAGATTAACGCGGCTTGAGCAGCAATATGGTGACCACTTTGCACCCTGTGAAAGACTGCAGCGGGCAGCGCAACAGCAGACAAAGTTTTACACTTCTTCATAAATATGAATATCCATCCTGATTCAGGGGGTTAGTCGTGTGTCGCACCATCATGATGCGACGCCGTAATCGGGCAGGTGCTTATTTAATAAACAACCGGTTGACTATACTGAAGCCATTAGGGTAAAACACGACGTTCATTCGCAGAATGAAGCGCCTGACACGAAGGTGTCAGGCGATGTCGACAAACAACAGCGGTGCTTTATGCAAGTTTTTATCATGCGTCACGGCGATGCGGCGCTCGACGCTGCCAGTGATTCAGTCCGGCCCTTAACGCTTTGTGGATGTGATGAATCACGCCAGATGGCGAACTGGTTAAAAGATCAGGCTGTTGACATTGAACGTGTCCTGGTCAGCCCTTATCTGCGTGCGCAACAAACGCTCGCGACAGTTCGTGAGGCGCTGCCCTTACCAGACGGGGCGGATATCCTGCCGGAGTTAACGCCTGGCGGCGATCCGGGGCTGGTGGGCTGCTATTTGCAGACGCTGGCAAACGAAGGGGTGAAATCGGTGCTGGTGATCTCTCACCTGCCGCTGGTCGGTTATCTGGTGTCGGAGCTGTGCCCTCAGGAAACGCCACCGATGTTCGCTACTTCGGCCATTGCCTGCGTGGATTTTGACCCGGCGGAAAGCCAGGGCAAGCTGCTCTGGCAGGTCAGTCCTAAAAAACTGGCAAAAGCGATGTAAACGCTGTCGGGCCATCCTCTGGCCCGACACTGAAAACGTTTGACTCACTTCACCCGTTTTCTTTCCACACGTTACGCAATCACAAAACGCGACACCGATCCTGCCAGCGTTTGCGCCTGATCGTGCAGCGCACTGGCGGCAGCGGACGACTGCTCCACCAGCGCGGCGTTCTGCTGCGTCACGTTATCCATCTCAACAATCGCGACGCCTACCTGCGCAATGCCGCGATTCTGCTCTTCCGACGCATGAGAAATTTCGTTCAACAGATCCGTCACGTTACTGACCGAGTTGACGATCTCCCCCATGGTGTTCCCCGTCTGACTCACCAGTTGCGAACCGGCATTAATACGCGCCACAGAATCATGAATCAGCGCTTCAATCTCCTTCGCCGCCTGCGCACTGCGTTGTGCCAGATTACGCACTTCGCTGGCTACCACGGCAAAGCCCCGACCTTGTTCTCCGGCCCGTGCCGCTTCTACGGCGGCATTGAGTGCCAGGATATTAGTCTGAAACGCGATACTGTTTATCACGGAGGTGATTTCTGAGATTTTGCCAGAGCTGGTGGTGATCTCATTCATGGTGCTGACCACATCCGTAACCAGCTGCCCACCGCGGCTGGCGGTGTCGAAGGTTTGCTGCGCCAGTCGACTGGAATGATGAATGTTGTCTGCGTTCTGCTTAACCGTTGCGGTCAGTTGCTCCATGCTGGCTGCGGTCTGCGCAAGGGCGGCGGCCTGGCTTTCTGTGCGGGCTGACAGATCATTATTGCCGGAGGCAATCTCCGCTGAAGCCTGACTGACGCTGGTCACGCCACTGCGGATACCGCTGATAATGCGACGCAGCTCATCGCTCATTTCACCGACTGCATGCATCAGTTCGCCCAGCTCATCCCGACGGGACGATTTCAGCACGGTGCTGAGGTTGCCACGCGCCATCTGATTAGCGACGTGCAGCAGTTCAGCGAGAGGACGCGTCAACTGGCGGGTAATAAACAGGGCGATAAGAATGCCTGCTACAATAGCGGCGGTGATAATCACCGTCATCAGCCAGACGGCCTGATTCGCGTCGTGATTGGTCGCATCTAACTGTTGGGTAAACAAGGCGTTGCTCATGTCGGTCAGGATTTTGCCCGCAGCCGCCAGTTGCACAGTGGCTGCGTCACCTGCCGCCACCGACGCCATCAGCGCATTGATATCGCCCTGTTTGGTCTCAAGCTGTGCGCTGACTTTTTCAAGCGCAGCACTGTCTGCGGCGTTAAGGCGCGGTTTGACCTGAGCCATCAGCTGCACGGTTTCCGACAGGAAGTTGCTCAGGGCGTTGCGATCTTCTTCTTTGTGCTCAAGGCCAAAGAGTTTGACACGTACCGCCACGCCGCCCAGGTGTTTATTGATTTCCTGTAACGCCGCGCTCGTCTGCGGGTCACTGCTGTTGCTTGCGGCCAGTTGGCTGATATCCCGCATCTCATCCGCCACGGACAGGTTCTGAAGCGCCTGTGCCCCGTTACGGACAGCCTGTACCGTATCGGCGCGTTTCTGCCGGTAAGTGGCAATAGCGGACGGCATCGCCGTAATCATCGCCTGCTGACTGTCATCCCAGTGAAAAACGCCCAGGTTTTTCAGATTCTGATCCACCTCTTTCAGCAGATTTTCGTTAACGTCGATGAATTTTTCATCATGCGTTTTCACGAACTGCAGTCGGGCATCTTTGGCCTGTGAAAACCGGTCATTAACGCTTTTCAGCTCCCTGAGCTTTTCGGCCCGGACGCTGATGTCGTTCAGATTTTTAATCCCGCATATCGCTACGGCCAGACTCAAAAGTAAAATCAGTCCAAAACCGAGCATCAGCTTTTTGCCCACTTTCAAATTCTCAAAAAAATGACTTAACCCGCTCATTCAAAAAGTTCCCTTGGTCAATGTGCCGAAATATTCAAACGTAATGTGCCTAAATGCTTAGACGTTATCGGCAGCGAGTAAATTGTATTCAGTATAAATAATTACATAAGCAAATAGTCTGCGTCAGTCTGAACAAAAACGGGCAGAACAGAGGACCAAAAACAGGCGCAAAAGTGAAAGAAAGCGGGCGTCGGTTAAACCGGTTTCCCCCGGCAAAGGGGGGAAGAAACGGGGCGAAACGGCGGGGTGAAAAAGACGTCTCAGGGCAGGAATATCAAGGCAGCTCTGGCGGTTGCCATTCTTCGACTTCAATCAGGACCAGCAGCGCGGCGTCGCCACCAAACATTTTGGGTGCCTGATGAAACGCCATTACCCAGGGATGCTGGGCCAGCCACAGCGGCGTTTGTTGCTTTAAAATATGTTTACCATGTCCGGTCATCACGCTGGCACAAAAAAGGTGTTCGCGACGGCAGGCGGCAATCAACGCGCCCAGTTCCTGTTTGGCCTGCATCTGTGTGAGTCCATGCAGATCGAGAAAAATTTCTGGCGTGTAATCGCCCCGACGCAGCTTTTTCAGCTCGAAATGGCTCACGTCCGCACGGACATAGCGCGTCGCCCCTTCTGTGGACAGCAGCGGCTGGAACTCATCGGAAAAATAATGGCTGTTGTCCGCTTGCTCAGACAGCAGGCGTTTAACCGGCACGTCGCGGGTTTTGACCACCGGCTTATGCACGATAGTATCTTGTTTCAGTTCTCGCGTGCCGGTCATTAACTGACGGAACAGCGCTTGATCATCCTGGCTCAGGGTCGGTTTTTTACGCATGGGTCGTGAATCATGTCTGAGGTGGCTGATTAACAGCAGAAGCCATTACCTTACCGTTTACTGTCATTAATTGTCAGCTTTTTCACCTTGCTGCGCTGAATTCTGCTCGGCTTCGTGGCAAACTATCGGCCGATTTAGTTAAAGGCCTGCGGAGGGCTATGTGGACAAAATTTTCGTCGATGAGGCAGTGAACGAACTGCACACCATTCAGGATATGCTGCGCTGGTCGGTCAGCCGCTTTACCGCGGCTGGCATCTGGTACGGACACGGCACAGATAATCCCTGGGACGAAGCCGTCCAGCTGGTTCTGCCTACGCTTTGGTTACCGCTTGATATTCCGGAAGACATGCGCAATGCCCGCCTGACCGCCAGTGAACGTCATCGCATTGTCGAACGCGTCATTCGTCGCGTTAACGAACGCATCCCGGTTGCCTATCTGACTAATAAAGCCTGGTTCTGCGGCCATGAATTCTATGTCGATGAACGCGTTCTGGTTCCCCGTTCGCCGATTGGGGAGCTGATTGAAAACCGTTTTGCCGGCTTAATTCCTGAAAAGCCGCGTCATATTCTGGACATGTGCACCGGAAGCGGCTGTATTGCCATCGCCTGTGCTTACGCCTTCCCGGACGCCGAAGTTGACGCGGTGGATATCTCCCACGATGCGCTGGCAGTGGCGGAACAAAATATCGAAGAGCATGGTTTGATCCACCATGTCACGCCGATTCGCGCCGATCTGTTCCGCGAATTGCCGCCTGTGCAATACGATCTGATCGTGACCAATCCGCCCTATGTGGATGCCGAAGATATGGACGATCTGCCGGGCGAATATCACCATGAGCCTGAGCTGGGTCTGGCGGCCGGAAGCGATGGCCTGAAGCTGGTCCGCCGTATTCTGGCCTGTGCGCCGGGTTACCTGAGCGAAAACGGCGTGCTGATTTGCGAAGTCGGCAACAGTATGGTGCACATGATGGAGCAGTATCCCGATGTGCCTTTCACCTGGCTGGAGTTTAACAACGGTGGTGACGGTGTCTTTATGCTCACCCGTCAGCAAATCGTTGATGCACAGCACCATTTCTCATTCTATAAAGACTAAAAAGAGGGGCGAGCGTTCGCCCGTCAAACCGTAACAAGGAATCTCAATGGCCGGAAACAGCATCGGACAGTTCTTTCGCGTCACCACCTTTGGCGAATCTCACGGCATTGCTCTGGGATGTATTGTTGATGGCGTGCCGCCCGGCATTCCGTTGACCGAAGCCGATATCCAGCACGATCTGGACCGCCGCCGTCCGGGCACTTCGCGTTATACGACGCAGCGCCGTGAACCGGATCAGGTCAAAATTCTGTCAGGTGTGTTTGAAGGTGTCACCACAGGGACCTCGATTGGCCTGCTGATTGAGAACACCGATCAACGTTCGCAGGATTACGGCGCCATTAAAAATCTGTTCCGACCCGGCCATGCGGATTACACCTACGAACAAAAATACGGTACGCGCGACTATCGCGGCGGTGGCCGTTCATCGGCACGTGAGACGGCGATGCGCGTGGCGGCGGGCGCCATCGCCAAAAAATACCTGCACATGCAGCACGGGATCGTGGTGCGGGGCTATCTGGCGCAGATCGGCGACGTGGCCTGTGAACTTAAAGACTGGACCATCGTTGAAGAGAATCCGTTCTTCTGCCCGGACGCCGATAAGCTTGAGGCGCTGGATGAACTGATGCGCGCGCTGAAAAAAGAGGGCGATTCTGTCGGTGCCAAAGTCACGGTCATGGCGGAAAATGTCCCGCCGGGCCTGGGCGAACCGGTCTTTGATCGCCTGGATGCGGATCTCGCGCATGCGCTGATGAGCATTAACGCCGTGAAGGGCGTTGAAATTGGCGACGGCTTTGCCGTGGTGAATCAGCGCGGCAGTCAGCATCGCGATGAAATTCGGGCTAACGGTTTTCAGAGTAACCACGCAGGCGGCATTCTCGGCGGTATCAGCAGCGGTCAGACTATCAGCGCCAATCTGGCGATGAAGCCGACCTCCAGCATTACCGTGCCAGGCAAAACCATCACCCGCCACGGGGAAGAAGTGGAGATGATCACGAAAGGCCGTCACGATCCCTGCGTGGGCATTCGTGCGGTGCCGATTGCCGAAGCCATGATGGCAATTGTGCTGATGGACCATCTGCTGCGCCAGCGTGCGCAGTGTGGCGATGTCAACTCCACCGTGCCACGTTGGTAACCTGATGAAAGTGATGCTGATGCTCAGCGCGCTGTTACTCAGCGCGGCAAGCCTGGCGGCGACGCCGTGGCAGCGTATTCAGCACCCTGTCGCGGGTGCACCGAATGCGATTGGCGGCTTTGCCAACGGCTGTATTGTCGGCGCGCAGGCTCTGCCGCTTAACTCACCGGATTATCAGGTCATGCGTCAGGATCAGCGCCGCTATTTCGGTCATCCCGACCTGATTCTGTTTATCCAGCGCCTGGCCATGCAGGCGCATAATCTGCAACTGGGCAACGTGCTGATTGGCGATATGGGCATGGCTGCCGGCGGACGCTTCAGCAGCGGCCATGCCAGCCACCAGACCGGACTCGACGTGGATATCTGGCTACAACTGCCGAAAACCCGCTGGAGTGCACAGCAGTTACTGAAACCTCAGCCGCTGGATCTGGTGGCCGCCGATGGCAGGAACGTCGTTGCGCGTCACTGGCAGCCTGAAATCGCCAGTCTGATTAAACTGGCGGCGAAAGATGAAGATGTCACGCGCATCTTCGTCAATCCGGCGATTAAAAAGCAGCTTTGCGCGGATGCGGGTACAGATCGAAGCTGGTTACATAAAGTACGGCCCTGGTTCGCGCACCGCGCCCATATGCACGTCCGTTTGCGCTGTCCACAGGGCAGCCCGGATTGTGAGGAGCAGGCTCCCCCGCCTCCCGGGGATGGCTGCGGGGCAGAGTTGCAGAGCTGGTTCCTGCCAAAGCAGCCGGGTTCTGCGCCTGTGAAGCGTGAACCCCCGCCGCTGCCGCCTGCCTGTCAGGCGCTGCTGGATAAACATTTACTGTAAGGGTTCCCATGGAGTGGTTCATTGCCAGCCCGCTGGCGGTTGTCCTGCTGTTTTTTATTGCGTTACTGGCTGGATTTATTGATTCGATTGCGGGCGGCGGTGGCCTGCTCACGCTTCCTTCTCTTCTGGCGGCAGGGCTGTCGCCGGCGCAGGCGCTGGCGACCAACAAACTCCAGTCGGTCGGCGGCTCTTTCTCTGCCAGCCTGTATTTTGTACGGCGGGGAGCCATTACGTTGCGTGAGCAACGGCTGAATATCGCCATGACCTTTCTGGGCGCGGTGGGCGGCGCGGTGCTGATTCAGCATCTTCAGGCCGATTTCCTGCGGCAAATCCTGCCGCTGCTGCTGATCGCCATCGGTATGTGGTTTTTGTTAATGCCGCGCATTGGCGAGGAAGACCGGGTGCATCGTCTCAGGGGGCTGCCTTTTGCCCTTATCGGCGGCGGCTGTATCGGTTTTTATGATGGTTTTTTTGGCCCGGGAGCTGGCTCGTTTTATGCGCTGGGCTTTGTGACGCTGTGTGGCTTTAACCTGGCGAAAGCGACTGCGCATGCCAAACTGCTTAACTTCACCTCAAATTTCGGCAGCCTGCTGTTCTTTATCTTTGGCGGGAAAGTGGTGTGGGGCACCGGCCTGATCATGATGCTGGGCGCGGTCTGTGGCGCACGACTGGGCGCAAGGCTGGTTCTGGCGCGTGGGCAAAAGCTGATTCGTCCGATGGTGGTGATCGTTTCGGCGGTCATGAGCATAAAATTGCTCTGGGACAGCCACGGCAGTGAGGTTCTGGCCTGGCTGGCGGCGCTGAATCTGTAATACTTTACGTGAATATTGAATGACAACACATGACTACCCGCAGCTCATTACGCTGTTTGACCGCTGCTTTAGCGAAGACTTTCAGACCCGTCTAATTAAAGGCGATGATGAACCGATTTATCTTCCTGCAGACAGCGAATCACCATGGAACCGGGTGGTGTTCGCCCATGGTTTTTACGCGAGTGCGCTGCATGAAATTTCGCACTGGTGCATTGCCGGTGAAGCCCGGCGCAAGTTAGTCGATTTTGGCTACTGGTATTGCCCGGACGGGCGGGATGCGCAAACGCAAAGCCAGTTTGAATCGGTTGAGGTGAAGCCGCAGGCCCTGGAGTGGATGTTTTGCGTTGCCGCAGGCTTTCCCTTCAATGTCAGTTGTGACAATCTCGATGGCGATTGTGAGCCCGATCGCATTGCTTTTCAGCGTAAAGTTCATGCCCAGGTCATGAGCTACCTGGCGTCGGGCATTCCTGCCCGTCCCGCACGCTTTATTTCAGCCCTGGCTGAATTTTATGGCAGGCCTTCTCTGACCGCATCACAGTTTCCATGGCCGGAAGATGTGTAATGCAGAAGGGATTATTTAACAGAGGAATTGAGATGATCGCAGAATTTGAAGCGCGTATTCTGGCCCTGATTGACGATATGGTTGAGCACGCCAGTGACGATGAGCTGTTTGCCAGCGGTTATCTGCGTGGCCATTTAACCCTGGCAGTCGCGGAAGTGGAGCAACTGGATGACCACACGCCGCAGGCGCTGCAGATTCAGGTCACCCGCAGCCTGCAAAATGCCATTGCCGCCGGAGAGTTATCGCCACGGGATCAGGCGCTGGTCATTGGCATGTGGGATAATCTGTTTTTACAGGCGCGTCAGCAGACTGCCTGATTGAGCAGGGCGGCATGCCGCCCTGGTGCTATTTCCCCGCTTTTTTGCCCTTCAGCAGCTTTCTGACCCAGTAACGATTAGGATTCAGCGCCGCCAGCGTGCTGGCATCCAGCGGCTGAGGTTCGCCGCTCAGCTGTGCCGCCAGGACTTCTGCCGCCAGCGGTGCGCTGCACAGCCCGCGCGAGCCAAGTGCGCCGAACAGATAAAGGCCGGGAAAGTACGGCGCCGCTGGGATCGCCGCTCCGCGGGCATTCTGCTGCGCCAGATCGGCATAAAGCGCAAGCGTCGCTGCGTAATCCGGCACACAGCCCACCATCGGTAAGTGATCCCGCGTGGCACAACGTACGCCGCTGCGCGCTGCGTTCTGACTGACATCCACCGCATTAACCCAGTCGCTGTGCGGCAGGCAATGCTGCAGGCGGCGGTGATTCTCCTGCTGATCCGCTTCACGAAAGGCGGTGGAGGTCTCGCCCCGGTGATAGCTGGCCCCGATACAGTGCGTCGCAAACTGGGGACTGGCGGGCGTGAGATAGCCATCGTAGCAGAGCACCGTCCTGAGCGCCGACAGCGCAGGCGATACGGGAACATGGCTGACCTGACCGGCCACCGGATACACGGGCAGCGCGTCGGTCTGGGGCAGGTCGGTGAGGTGATGGCCGTTCGCCAACACCACGGCAGCGTGATGCACATCGGGCTGCTCGCTAAAGGTTAACGTCCAGCCCTGCGCATTCTGACTGAGCGCGGTGACGCGATGCAGCCAGTGTACACGCAATCCCAGTTGCTCGCCCCTGGACAGCAGGGAAGAGGTCA
Source organism: Pantoea sp. BR_17 (assembly GCF_041955125.1). Lineage (NCBI taxonomy): Bacteria > Pseudomonadati > Pseudomonadota > Gammaproteobacteria > Enterobacterales > Erwiniaceae > Pantoea > Pantoea sp. BR_17. The sequence goes on from NZ_JAVAXT010000013.1 coordinate 65,094, forward strand.
GTTCGGCCGGGGCTAACCAGCCGCCCATCGGGTAATAGATGCCGCCGCAGTGCAGCGCAACCTTCGCCAGCGCCTCGGCTTCCTGTTGCGTCACGCCATGGGCAATCTCTTCAGGTAATCCCATCGCCAGCATCTGTTCAATCTTGCTGGCACTTTTATCGTCCCAGCCGAGCTGCAGGACGCCGCTCCAGTCGTGTTCGAACGGCAGATCCAGCGCGTCATACAGGCGACGGGCAAACGTGAAGGCGGCGGGGAAAAAGGTGGCAAGCGCCGGATCGTGCTGATTAAGCAAAGGGTATAGTGCGCCCTGACGATTGCTGGATGCGCCCAGCGCGGGGGCTTCGTCGGCGCAATACAGCGTAACGCGCCAGCCGCGGCGCAGTAAAGCCAGGGCCAGCGTCGCACTGGCGATACCGCCGCCCACCAGAGCAACCTCTTTCTCAGACGGCGCAGGCCGGGCATACCAGGGTTGGCGCGGGCACTGTGCTGGTGCCTGTTCAAGCGAGCCGCACAGCATTTCCCGTTTTGGACCAAATCCTTTACGGCGCGTGACTGCAAAGCCCGCTTCCTGCAAGCCACGACGTACGAAACCGGCGGCCGTAAAGGTGGCAAATGTGCCCCCTGGCCGGGCCAGCGCCGCCATCGACTGAAACAGTTCCGGCGTCCACATATCGGGATTTTTCGACGGCGCAAAGCCATCTAAAAACCACGCGTCGACCTGACGATGCAGACTGTCATCAAAATTATTAATTAGCGCATTAATATCGCCTAACCACAGATCCAGCGTGATGCAACCGGCATCTAATAACAGCCGCTGGCAGCCGGGCAGGGCCAATGGCCACTGACGCTGAAGTTGGTCGGCCCAGGGCGCAAGTTCAGGCCAGTGCTGATGGGCCGCCATCAGATCGGCCTGGGTCAACGGAAATTTTTCAAAGCTGATGAAATGCAGTCGCTTCAGCGCCGCATCGGGATGATGACGCTGGAACTGGTCAAACGCCTGCCAGAGCGTAAGAAAGTTAAGGCCAGTGCCGAAGCCGCTCTCGGCCACAATCAGCAGGTCGCGTGGATGGTGGTGAAATCGTTGGGGGAAATCATTGCCACCCAGAAACACGTAGCGCGTCTCTTCCAGACCATTGTCGTTGGAAAAGTAGACGTCGCCGAAGGCTCGGGAAACAGGTGTACCCTGTTCATTCCAGCTCAGTTGGGCATGTTCAACCGGAGACAGTTTCACAGTAAAGGCTCATTTTTCAGGGAATGGCAGGAGTTTATCGGCCGGGGGAAGATGACGCAAATTTACAAAGGAATTGGCTGATCGGACTTGTTCGGCGTACAAGTGTAAGCTAGAGTGCTCGTCAAATAACAGAAGTGTTGAGGAAGATTGAATGAAACGTGCTGTGATTACTGGCTTAGGGATCGTTTCCAGTATTGGTAATAACCAGCAAGAGGTGCTGGCATCTCTGCGTGAAGGCCGCTCAGGCATCACTTTTTCCCAGGAGATGAAAGATTCCGGCATGCGTAGTCACGTCTGGGGTAACGTTAAACTCGATACCACCGGCCTCATTGATCGCAAAATTGTGCGGTTCATGAGTGATGCGTCCATCTATGCTTACCTGTCAATGGAAGAAGCTATCAAAGATTCTGGCCTGAGCAACGAAGCCTACCAGAACAACCCTCGCGTAGGTTTGATTGCAGGTTCCGGCGGCGGTTCTCCACGTTTTCAGGTTTTTGGCGCGGATGCGATGCGCAGCCCACGCGGCCTGAAAGCCGTTGGCCCTTATGTGGTGACCAAGGCGATGGCATCCGGTGTTTCTGCCTGCCTGGCCACACCGTTTAAAATCCACGGCGTAAACTACTCTATCAGTTCAGCCTGTGCGACCTCTGCACACTGTATTGGTAACGCGGTTGAGCAGATTCAACTGGGCAAGCAGGATATCGTTTTTGCCGGCGGCGGCGAAGAGCTGTGCTGGGAAATGGCCTGTGAGTTCGATGCGATGGGCGCCCTGTCGACCCGTTACAACGACACGCCAGAAAAAGCGTCACGTACCTATGACAACGAGCGCGACGGCTTCGTTATCGCAGGCGGCGGCGGTATGGTCGTGGTGGAAGAGCTGGAACATGCGCTGGCTCGTGGCGCGCACATCTATGCTGAAATCGTGGGCTACGGTGCCACCTCTGATGGTGCTGATATGGTCGCACCGTCAGGTGAAGGCGCTGTACGCTGCATGAAGATGGCGATGCAGGGCGTGGACACGCCAATCGACTATCTGAACAGCCATGGTACCTCTACGCCAGTGGGCGATGTCAAAGAGCTGGGTGCTATTCGTGAAGTGTTTGGCGAAAACACACCGTACATCTCTGCGACCAAAGCCATGACCGGCCACTCCTTAGGAGCGGCGGGTGTGCAGGAAGCGATTTACTCACTGCTGATGCTGGAGCACGGCTTTATCGCCCCAAGCATTAACATCAGCTCGCTGGACGCCGCGGCAGAAGGCATGAACATCGTGACTGAGCCGACGGAAAAAGCCCTTACCACCGTGATGTCTAACAGCTTTGGTTTCGGCGGCACCAACGCCACCCTGACCCTGCGTAAATACCAGGCATAAGTGTGGCGAAGCGTCATGTTGCGCGCAGCATGACGCACACACATCCAAAAGGTCGGCGATTGCCGGCCTTTTTTGTTTCGGTCCATTAGTCACGTTGACGGGATGCGCTGCGTGACAGCAGCCTGACCAGACTGTCACATCCCGCCACAATTTCATCCGGCGTGAGCGCCGCAAAACCTAATAGCCAGCCTTGCCGGTTTGTTTTTTCGCTATACAGCGGGCTGAGCCGGGGTAACAGTAAGCCCGCGTTTGCCGCCTGTACGGTCAAAGCGCCTTCATCCCCCTGTAACAGGTTAACAGCCAGTTGCAGTCCGCCCGGACAGGGAAAGGGGGTGAGCCACGGCGTCAGACGCTGTTCAATCTGTTCCAGTAAGCGATCGCGACGGCTCTGGTAAAGCTGACGCATCAGGCGCAGATGACTGGCGAAGTGCCCCTGCTGCATAAACGCGGCGGTCACCGCCTGGGGAAGCAGGGCGCTGTGACCATCCAGAATGCTGCGTACGCGACCCGAGGGTTCCACCAGCGCCTCGGGCACGACCATCCATGCCAGGCGCAGGGACGGGAACAGGGATTTTGAAAACGTGCCTAAGGTTATCACCCGCTGATCCCTGTCGAGTGCGTGCAGCGCGGGGGCGGGGCGCTCATCATAGTGAAACTCACTGTCATAATCGTCTTCGATGAGCCAGCTACCGTTGCGGCGAGCCCAGTCGAGCCAGGCGAGACGACGTGGCAGACTCAAGGCAACACCTGTCGGATACTGATGGGAGGGCGTCAGGTGCATCAGCTTTGCCGCGCCAGGCTGAGGGACGGCGCCCTGGCCATCCACACTTATTCCGCTCACGCGGGCACCCGCAGCCAGAAAGGCGTTGCGTGCGCCCGCATAACCCGGCTCCTCCATCCACACGTTATCGCCAGGGTCGACCAGCATCAGCGCCAGTAGCTGAAGGGCCTGCTGCGAGCTGGTCAGAATCACGACCTGCTCAGGCTGGCAGTGAATGCCGCGCGACAACGCAAGGTAATCAGCCAGCGCGTGGCGCAGTGGCATATAGCCTGACGGATCGCCATAGCCCATCACGCTCTGGCCTGCGCTGTGCTGGATACGTGCGGTTAACCGCCGCCAGACCGCATGAGGAAACGCCCGCAACTCCGGAGAACCCGCTGCAAACGCACAGGGAAACGGCGCGTCCTGGCAGCCGCCTGTCGCCAGGACCTGCTGGCCGCGTCGTGACAACCGGGCCATGCGGCTGGCGCGAATGCGGGGAGCTTTGTCAGGGAGAGTGATGGCAACAAAACTGCCCCGGCCTGTTTCCCGCCGCAGATAACCCTCGCTTTCGAGCTGGGCGTAAGCCGCTTCCACCGTCACGCGTGACAGCGTTAAATCCGTGGCCAGCTGACGTGTAGAGGGCAGTTTCTGTCCGGCCTGAATGTGCGCGGTTTCTATCCACTGACGCAGCGTGGCGCACAGGCGGTCACGCAGACCGCCCGTGGTCTGATGATGAAACAGTTGCAGAAGCGGTGACGACATAATGGTCTTATCAACAGGTTCAGATGGGTCTTAGTCAGGCATCCACTTTGCCGTACACTGCCGTCATCACACAACAGGAGAAATGCCGATGTCATCCGTTTTACGTTTCCCTCCCGCCTCACCGTCGCAAAGCGTAGCGTATCTGCAGGCTAAACTGGCGTATTACACCGATGCCTGGGATCTGGCTGAGGATCTTTCCCGTCAGGTTCAGGGGATTATGGTCGTGGATGCGCGCCAGGCAGAGGCATATCGCGGCGGTCATATCTGTGGCGCGATCTCTTTCCCGCACCGGGAAATGAACGAAGCCAGCACGGCCCGCCTGGATCGCAATAAAGTGTACGTCACCTACTGCGATGGGATTGGCTGCAATGGCTCAACCAAAGCGGCGCATCAGTTAGCCTTGTTGGGCTTTCAGGTGAAAGAGCTGACTGGGGGGCTGGATTTCTGGAAGCGGGATGGTCACCCCATGGCATGGGGCGATGAGGCGGGCGAATGGCCGCAGACAACGGCTGCGGCATCCTGTGGTTGCTGACTTACAGCACCAGCCAGAGCAGAAAGGCCAGTACGATCAGCCCGACGACCGCGGCCAGTAAGGGGCGCTCAGCCAGCGGTTTCAGCGCGGGCGGCAGCGAGGCGGAAATCGGTGCCCAGATGGGGTGAGGATTCAACTCACTGTCGGCCAGCGCCTGCTCATGGGCTCGCTCTGCGCGCCGTGAAAACAGGAAGTTAAGCAGGTCCTGCGTCTGGGTCGGCGTCAACACCGTCTGCGGGGTAGCCTGGAACCGTTGCTGGCTGTAATCCTCCAGCATCTGCTGCTCACGCTTGTCCAGAGGATGTTTCAGTGAGCTTTCAATCAGCTGCAGCGTTGGCGCGCTGTGCTGGCTCAGCGTCTGGCGCACCTGGAGATACTGAGTCAGTAACGGGTAATGGCGTGAAGGAATCGGATCGCCACTGGTCAGGTTCACCAGCTTCAGCGCCGCCGTCCAGATTTTGCCGCTGGATTCGCCGGTGGCGGCCGCCAGGCGGACGATCTGCTGATTCAGCGCCTGGTGTTCGGCGGGCAGCAGAGAGCGATCGCTGGTGCGGCTCTGTTGCGGCTGGGGGATTGCCATCTGACCATTTTGCAGCATGGTTAACACCTGACGCAGCTGGTCCTGCGTCAGGGCACTCAGCACCGTCTGACCAAACTGCTGACGGATAAAATCACTGACAGCCTGACGATTGTTTCCTTTCGGCAGCAATTCGGTCAGTTGCGTCATCAGCTGACGTGTGGCATGGCCATTTTGCACCTGCGCAAGGCGGGCGTTGAGAAACTGCTCGGCAGCCGGGAAGTGGCGCGACTGCAGTTCCGCTTCACTCTTCACACCCACTTCATGGCGCAGCCCAGCCCAGAGCTCCGGCGCTTTTAACGTGCTGAGGGACATGATGCGCACGATCAAACGCTCAAGCGTCGTACGCTGGGCAGGCGACAGCGGTTGTTCACCGGCAACGCTGCCCGGACGTGAAGTGTCAGTTTGGGGATTAACAGATGAACGATCGCCGACCGGCACACCGGGGCCGCTGACAGGTTGCATGGCGGATTCCTTGGAAAACAGACTAGCGTGGGGTGCGCCGGAAACAGAATACGCTATGATAACAAAAGCCCCCTGGAAATCCACGGGGCTGATGTGTTTCAACCAAAGATTTACTTACTGATGCGCAGGCGTGGCTTTACGGCGCAGACGTTTCCATACAAACGGAACAATCAATACCGCCACGGCCAGGATCAGCAGCACTTTGGCAATCGGGCTCTCCCACAAAATCGCCATTTCACCATTGCTGATAGACAGCGCACGGCGCAGGTTCTGCTCCAGCATTTCGCCCAACACGAAACCTAAGATCAGCGGTGACATCGGGAAGTCCATTTTTCGCAGGATATAGCCAAAAACACCAAGCCCGACCATCAACAGCAGGTCAAAGGTGGTGCTGTGTACGGCGTAAACGCCAACCGCAGAAATGGCGGCAATGGCCGGTACCAGAAACCACAGCGGAATGGTCAGCATGCGCGCGAACACGTTGATCATCGGGATGTTCATAATCAGCAGCATCACGTTGCCAATTAACAGCGCCGCAATGAGCCCCCAGACGATATCCGGCTGTTCGGTAAACATCGCCGGACCGGGCGTGATGTTATATAGCGTCAACGCGCCGACCATCACCGCGGTGGTGCCAGAGCCCGGAATGCCCAGCGTCAGCATCGGAATAAACGATCCGCACGCCGAAGCGTTGTTGGCGGCTTCCGGCGCAGCGACACCACGAATATCGCCCTTACCAAACTGGTCGCTGCCGCTGATTTTTTTCTCTGTCATGTAGGCGATTGCGCTGGCGATGGTGGCACCGGCACCGGGCAAGACACCGACAAAGAAACCAATAAACGATGATCGCAGCGTCGCCCCGGTCGACTGAGCGGCTTCTTTCATGTTGAACATCATGCGGCCACTGGCGCGTACCACCTTTTGTCCCGTATGGGTGGATTCCAGCATCAGCAAAATTTCGCTCACCGAGAACAGGCCAATGACCACCACGACAAACTGAATGCCGTCGGAGAGGTGAACGCTGTCAAAGGTAAAGCGGTAAACGCCGGTGTTGGCATCCACGCCAACGGTCGCCATGCTTAAGCCAATCAGGGCGGACAGAAATGACTTGAGCGGATTCTGGCTCATCATGCTGCCCAGGCAGGCAATGGCAAACACCATCAGCGCAAAATACTCCGCCGGGCCAAACGCCAGCGACCAGCGCGCCAGCAGCGGGGCGAACAGGATGATGCCGATAATCGCAATGGTGGAGCCGACAAACGAACTCACGGCAGAGACAGACAGCGCTACGCCCGCTTTTCCCTGCTGTGCCATGGGGTAGCCATCCAGCGCGGTCATAATCGCGCCAGCGTCGCCCGGCACATTGAGCAGTATCGACGAGATGCGTCCGCCGTATTCGCAGCCCAGATACACCGTTGCCAGTAAAATCAGGGCAGACTCCGCAGGCAGGTGCAGCGCAAAGGCCAGCGGCATCAGAATGGCCACGCCGTTGATCGGACCCAGACCGGGCAGCAGGCCAACAATCGTTCCGATAAAGCAGCCAGTTAAGGCAATCAGCAGGTTTTGCGGTGTCATGGCAACGGCAAAACCCTGCATGAGAAAAGACCAGATATCCATTTTTCTCTCCTTAGCTCATCAGGCTGCCAGCCGGCAGGGTGACATCCAGCAGATGGTCAAAGGCGTAAAACAGCGCCCACCCCATAACCGCGCCGGACAGGACGGCGGCCCACCAGCGCGCGCCAAACAGCATGCCGATGCCGAAGGTCAGGAGCGCGGTGGATAGCGGGAACCCCAGACGTTCAAACAGCCAGCCATACACGAACAGCATGACGGCCAGCGCCACCAGACGTTTCATCGTCTGCGGTGCGGGCCACTGGATGGCATCGGGCTTTCTCAGTTGCAGCATGACGGCACACAGCGCCATCAGGGTGAGCAGCGCCAGCGGAAAAGGCCGCGGGCCGACGGGTTCATAACTGTATTCACTCTGGATTTGCCAGGCGACAACTAACCCTGCCAGACATAACACCAGCCACAGCGTGGCAAAAATACGATCGCTCATGATGCGCTCCGGTTACTTAGCCAGACCAAAGGATTTCGCCTGCTCACGGTAAGCGGCCACCTGATTCTTCACGTATTTATCCAGTTCTGCGCCAAAGAGATTGAACTCAAACAGGCCACGCAGTTCGCGCTGTTGCCTGAATTCGGGCGTTTGCACCATTTTTTCGAACGCGTTCTGCCACCACTGGTAATCCGCGTCGCTGACCTTCGGCCCCAGATAGAAGCCACGAATAATGGGCCATTCCACGTTAAACCCTTGCTCTTTCGCCGTCGGAATCGTGGCCAGCTGATCGGGCAGACGCTTGTCGGCCATCACCGCCAGGACGCGCAGTTTACCGCCTTGCAGGTGCGGCACCATTTCGCTGAGATCGCCCGACATCACCTGAATATGATTGCCCAACAACGCGGTGACGACTTCGCCCCCGCCTTCAAAGGCGACATAGCGCATCTTACGCGGATCGATACCGGCTTCTTTCGCCACCAGCGCGGTTTTCATCCAGTCCTGACTGCCGATGGAGGCACCCGCACCGACCACCACCTTGGTCGGATCTGCCTTCATGGCCGCCATTAATTCGCCCAGATTTTTCCACGGCGCGTCTTCCCGCACGGCGATCATGCCGTAATCTGTGCCGATGGCCGCTAACCACTTCACATCATCGACCGAGTAACGACCAAATTTTCCCTGCGACAGATTCAGCAGTGAGCCGCCCGAAAAGGCGACCACAGTGCCTGCTTCAGCCGGGCGCTGAGCCACAATAGCGTTATAGGCCACAGCACCCACGCCGCCAGGCATGTAGGTAATGCGCATCGGTTTTTCGATCTGTTTGGTTTCCATGAGTGAAACCTGAATCAGCTTACAGGTCAGATCGAAACCGCCACCCGGTTTGGCGGGGGCAATGCATTCGGTCCTGTCGGGGGCAGCGGCATTACCTGGCGACGGCAACATGAGAGCCAACAGGGCAGAGGCGAGGGCGGTGTGGATTATTTTTTTCATCGTGCGCTCCATCTTTCTTTCAGAGTGTGATTACTACCGACAATTCGGCGTTATTGAATTGTTAAATCGGTAACCTTTCATTTACCTTTCAGCCATCAGGTTTAGTGAAAGGATGTGATATGCGTCTCTTACTGGTGGAAGACACGGCCGAGCTGGCGCGATGGTTACAGAAGGCGTTAACGCAAAAAGGGTTTGCTGTGGACTGGGTCGCGGACGGCGTTTCGGCGGATCACAGCCTGCAAAGTGAAGATTATGCGCTGGTTGTGCTGGATGTTTCCCTGCCGCGTCTGGACGGCATTGAGGTGTTAACCCGGTTACGTCGGCGTGGACAAAATGTTCCGGTGTTGCTGCTGACCGCACGCACGACGCTGGACGACCGCGTGCGCGGCCTGAATACCGGCGCGGATGACTATCTGACCAAACCCTTCGAACTGGATGAGCTGGATGCGCGCCTGCGTGCGTTGCTGCGTCGTGCGCAGGGACACTCGGCCCGGCACCAGACCCTGGGCCAGTTGGTGCTGAACGGTGAAGGCTACTTTTTGCTGGCAGAGAAACCGCTCGCGCTGACACCGCGTGAATCCAGCGTACTGACCACGCTGATGCAGCGTCGGGGCCGCCCGGTCTCGCGGCAGCATTTGTATGAACAAACCTTCACCCTGGCGGATGACGCCAGCCCGGAAAGCATCGAGCTGTATGTACACCGGGTACGCAAAAAGCTGGCGGGCAGTAACGTGGGCATTGTGACGCTGCGCGGACTGGGCTACAGCCTGGAAACCCTGGCATGCGACTGATCACCTCGCTACGGGGCGAGTTACTGGCCTGGCTGGGGCTGCCGCTTTCCCTGCTGTGGGTGCTTTCTGTTTACACGCACTATCAGAGCGGACTGGCGGCGGCGAATCAGGCCTACGATCGCTCTCTGCTGGCCTCGGCGCGCACAGTCGCTGAACGGCTGGTGGTGCGTAACCAACACCTGGAGGTCGACGTGCCCTGGGTGGTGCTCGACAGCTTTGAGCGCAACATGAATGATCGCCTGTTTTATCAGGTGATTTCGCCTCAGGGGAAAACGCTGTCCGGCTATGACGGGCTTCCCCCGATCCCCGTCACCAGCGCGATGTCAGAGACCTATCCCGCGCTGGTCCATTTCTATGACGGCTATTATCAAAAGCAGCGCATCCGGGTGGCGGCCTTGTGGCAGCCCGTCAGCGAGACGGGCGCGGAAGGTATGGCGCTGGTGCTGGTCGCGGAAACCATCCATTCCCGTGAGGCTTTCGCGAAAGGGCTGATGCGCACGGCTTTGCTCAGCCAGAGCGCGCTGGTGTTAATTGCCGTGTTGCTGGCAAGCCTGATGCTACGCCGGGTGTTGCGGCCTTTACGCCGTCTGTCCCGCATTGTGCTGCGTCGCGATGGTGCTGAACTGACGCCGCTGCCGTCCCTGCCGTGGTCGGAGCTACAGCCGCTTATCGTGGCATTTAATCGCTATCTGGAACGGCTGCGGGGATTGCTGGCGCGTCAGGATCGGTTCAGCGCCGACGCCGCTCATCAGCTTCGCACGCCGCTCACCATTCTGAAAACCCAGATCGGCACGGCGCTGGACAGCCATCAGCCCGAACAGTGGCGGGAAAGCCTGCAGAGCATGCGCTACACGCTGGATGACACCATCCTGCTTACCGACCGGCTGCTGCAACTGGCGCGTATCAAAGCCCGACACGGCGAAGATAAACCCATGGTGAAAGTGGATCTGGCGACGGTGGTGCGCGAGGCGTGCCTGAGCCGCTATGCGGCTGCGCGTGCGAAACAGATTGACCTGGGTTACGAAGGTGATGCGCACGGCGACGTCAAAGGCGATGCGCTGCTGCTGGGCGAGCTGTGCGCCAACCTGCTGGATAACGCTATTACCTATACGCCGGTGCAGGGTACGGTGACGGCGCGCCTGGAGAGCGGCAGATTATACATTGAGGATTCAGGGCCGGGCATTCGCCCGGAAGAGCAGCAAAGCGCTTTACGGCCATTTATCCGGCTGGATAACGCCGCGATGCAGACGGGAGCAGGTATCGGGCTGGCGCTGGTGCACGATATTTGCGCCTGGCATGGCGCAACCGTCACGCTGGATAGCAGCCCGTCACTCGGTGGGCTGCGTGTCACTATCCGGTTTAATGCGGATCGGCCTTAAGCGATTCCCGTCGCGTTAACGGCCTGCGCAGACGCTGTGCCAGCAGAACGCCTGCCAGCGTCAGACCGCCGCCAATCCAGTGATAGCTGTGCAGATGTTCATGCAAAAACAGCACCGCAATCAGGGCGGTAAAGAGCGGTGTCAGATTCATAAAAATACTGGTGATGCTGGCCCCCAACTTTTGTACGCCATGAATCCACAGCCACGGGGCCAGAATGGAGGCGAACAGGCTGGCAAAGGCCACCAGGGGAAGATTCCGTGGCGTGAGCGAGACATCCGGTGTCATCAGAAAACCGGGCAGCAACAGCATCACGCCAGCGGCAATTTGCACATACAGACTCTGCCAGACGGGCAGGGGAATCGACCAGCGTTTTGTCATCACGCCGTAAAGCGCATAGCAGGCTGAGGCCGCCAGCATCAGGGCTTCGCCCGTACCGATGCCGTGATGCAGCAGCTGGTCAGGATTGCCTTCACTGACCAGCCAGATTAAGCCACAGAAGGAGATCAGACTGCCGGCCAGAATCCCCACGGTCGGGGCAATCCGCAGAATAAGGACACTGAGCAGCACGGTGAGTAGCGGGATGAGCGCGGCGATAATGCCCATAAACAGGGCACTCACGCTATGGGCGGCGTAATAGGCCAGACTCTGATACAGCGCCATGCCCAGCAGGCCCAGAATCATCAGTCGTCCCAGATGCGGCCGGATCGTCTGCCATTGCCGCAGCACGCCCGGCAGGACAAAAGGCGTCAGCACCAGCAACGCCAGCAGCCAGCGATAGAACGAAATTGCGGCAGGCTCAATGGCACCTGCCGATAATTTATTCACGATAGCGTTAACCGACCAAATCAACACCGCAAACAGCGGAAATAAAAAGACCATAACAAGGCTCCCGTCTCAGACCCGCGGCAGTGTACGCCTGTGATGCCCCTTTCTGCCAGCCTTACCCGCCCCTGCACTGCGTGGTTAGGCGAATGTCAGGCTTTTGTGCCAGAATAGCGGCCTTCAATACACAGACAGGAAAGCCGTGGTGAAAATTCTCGTCGATGAAAATATGCCGTATGCCCGTGAACTCTTTAGTCGTACGGGCGATGTGGTCGCCGTACCTGGCCGACCGCTTCCTGAAGCCGAGCTGGCGGATGCCGATGGTCTGATGGTGCGTTCCGTCACCCAGGTCAACGCCGCGTTGTTGCAGGACAAACCCGTTAAGTTTGTCGGCACTGCCACGGCGGGCACGGATCATATTGACGAAGCGTGGCTGCAGCAGGTGGGCATCGCCTTCTCTGCGGCCCCCGGCTGTAACGCGATTGCGGTGGTTGAATACGTGTTTTCTGCCTTGCTGCTGCTGGCAGAGCGGGACGGTTTCCAGTTGCGCGATCGTACTGTTGGCATCGTGGGCGTGGGAAATGTGGGCGGACGCCTGCAGAAGCGGCTGGAAGCCTGGGGCGTGAAAACCCTGTTATGCGATCCCCCGCGTGCCGATCGGGGTGACGACGGCGAGTTTCTCTCGCTTGATGCGCTGGTGCAGCAGGCCGATATTCTGACCTTTCACACGCCGCTGTTTAAATCGGGCCCTTATAAAAGCTGGCATCTGGCCGATGCCGCGCTGCTGATGGCTCTGAAACCGAAGACGATTTTGATTAACGCCTGCCGTGGCCCGGTGGTCGACAATGCCGCACTGCTTGAGGTGCTGAACCTGCGTCACGATCTGAGCGTGGTGCTGGACGTCTGGGAACCGGAGCCGGATCTCTCCCTCGCGTTGCTGGATCGGGTTGATATCGCCACGGCGCACATTGCCGGTTACACCCTTGAGGGCAAGGCGCGCGGCACCACCCAAGTGTTCGAAGCCTGGTGCGACTTTATTGGTCAGCCGCAGCAGGTGCCCCTGAGCAGCCTGTTGCCTACGCCAGAGTTCAGCCAGATCAGCCTGAATGGGCCGCTCGATCAGTCAACGCTGAAACGTCTTGTGCATCTGGTGTATGATGTGCGCCGCGATGATGCGCCCCTGCGAAAAGTGGCGGCAAAACCGGGTGAATTTGACCGCCTGCGCAAGCAGTATGAAGAGCGTCGCGAGTGGTCATCATTGCAGGTGAACTGCGATGAGGCCGCGACCGCAGAAATGCTCACTCAGTTGGGCTTTAACGCCGTATTATCCTCCACCTGATTGTCAGCCTGCGTAAAACGCGGGCACAGGTGCAGGGATAAATCTGAATCCCTGGGCGGTGACATCACCGCCTTCTGTTTTTATGTCATTGTCTGAGGTAAACCAACATGTCTGACGGCTGGAATATTGCGCTTCTTGGCGCAACAGGCGCAGTAGGGAACGCTGTACTGGAACTGCTGGCTCAACGCCAGTTCCCGGTTGGTGAATTGTATTTGCTGGCAAGCGATAACAGCGCCGGTGAAAGTAAACGTTTTGAAGGGCGCTCTCTGCGGGTTGAAAACGCCGCGGAGTTTGACTGGTCACAGGCGCAGCTGGCCTTCTTTGTTGCCGGTCGTGACGCCTCGGCCCGTTATGCGGAAGAGGCGGCGAGTGCGGGTTGCCTGGTTATCGACAGCAGTGAGCTGTTTGCCCTGTCGCCGGATGTGCCGCTGGTGGTGCCGGATGTGAATCCGCAGGTGCTGGCCGATTACCGTAATCGCAATATCATCAGCGTGGCCGATAATCTGGTGAGCCAACTGCTGACGGCTATCAAACCGCTGGTCGATGCCGCCGGTTTAGGCCGTTTGCAGGTCACCAATCTGATCTCCGTCTCCACGCACGGCAAAGTGGCTGTGGATGCGCTGGCCGGGGAGAGCGCCCGCCTGCTGAACGGCGTACCGGCGGATGACCACCATTTTGGTCGTCAGCTGGCTTTTAACCTGCTGCCACAACAGGCCGATGCAGAGGGCAGCGTGGAGAGCGAGCGTCGCCTGGTTGATCAGGTGCGCAAAGTGTTGCAGGACGACGGTTTGCCCGTGGCGGTCAGCAGCGTTCAGGCACCGGTGTTTTATGGCAATGCCCAGATCGTCCACATTGAAAATCTGCGCCCGCTGTCGGCAGACGAAGCCAGAGCAGAGCTGGCCCTGGCCGCCGATATTCGCCTGAGCGACGAAGAGGACGTTCCCACGCCGGTAACGGATGCCTCAGGTAGCGATGCGCTGAGTATCGGCAGTGTACGTAATGACTACGGTATTCCGGAGCTGTTGCAGTTCTGGTCCGTGGCGGACAACGTTCGTTTCGGTGGCGCGCTGATGGCGGTGAAAACCGCAGAGAAGCTGGTGCAGGAGTATATGTACTGATGTCGGAAGGTCAGACAAGAAAGCTGGCACTGGGCATCGAGTACGACGGCAGCCGATACTACGGCTGGCAACGGCAGCAGGAAGTGCGCAGCGTGCAGGAAAAGCTGGAGCGGGCGCTGTCGAAGGTCGCAGACCATCCGGTGAGCGTATTTTGCGCCGGGCGTACCGATGCTGGCGTGCACGGCACCGGACAGGTGGTGCATTTTGAGACCGTGGCGCAGCGAGCGGATGCCGCCTGGACATTGGGTGTCAATGCCAATCTGCCGGACGATATCGCTGTACGTTGGGTGAAAGCCGTGCCGGACGAGTTTCATGCACGTTTCAGCGCCACAGCCCGGCGTTACCGTTACCTGATTTACAACCAGCGCTTACGCCCGGCTATCCTGGGCAAGGGCGTGACGCACTTTTACTATCCGCTGGATGTGGAAAAGATGCAGCGTGCCGGGCAGAGCCTGCTGGGCGAGAACGATTTCACCTCGTTTCGCGCCGTACAGTGCCAGTCGCGTACGCCATGGCGCAACGTGATGCACCTGAACGTCAGTCGTCACGGGCCCTATGTCATTGTGGACATTAAAGCCAACGCTTTTGTGCACCATATGGTGCGCAACATTGTCGGTAGTCTGATGGAAATTGGCTGTGGTAATCAGCCAGAATCCTGGATGGCAGAACTGCTGGCCGCCAAAGATCGCACGCTGGCGGCGGCCACGGCAAAAGCCGAAGGGCTTTACCTGGTGGCGGTGGATTATCCCGCGCACTTTGCTTTACCTCAGCCGCCGATGGGGCCGTTGTTCCTCGCGGATTAATCAACCTTAGCTAAAGGGATCGTTATGGAGTTCATCCATTTTGTGGTCGATTTTATTTTGCACATTGATGTGCATCTGGCCGAATTAGTCGCGCAGTATGGCATCTGGATTTACGCCATTTTGTTCCTGATTTTATTCTGCGAAACCGGCTTAGTGGTCACGCCGTTTTTGCCAGGCGACTCGCTGCTGTTTGTCGCGGGGGCACTGGCGGCATTGCCCGGTAACGATCTGAACGTCCACCTGATGGTCGCGCTGCTGGTTATCGCGGCGATCCTGGGTGATGCGGTGAACTACACCATCGGTAAACTGTTCGGTGAACGCCTGTTCAGCAACCCGAACTCGAAAATTTTCCGCCGCAGCTATCTGGATAAAACCCATGCGTTTTATACCCGTCATGGTGGAAAAACCATTATTCTTGCCCGTTTCGTGCCGATTGTGCGTACCTTTGCCCCTTTTGTCGCCGGCATGGGCCACATGTCCTATCGGCATTTTGCCCTGTTTAACGTTACCGGTGCGCTGGCATGGGTGCTGCTGTTTTCCTATGCAGGCTATCTGTTTGGCGATTTGCCAGTGGTGCAGGAAAATCTTAAGCTGCTCATCCTGGGCATTATCGTGGTATCGGTTCTGCCGGGCATTATCGAAATCTGGCGTCATCGCCGCCAGGCTAAGCAGCAAAATTAACCCTGAGCAGGCTTACCGCTCAGGGGTAAGACCAGATTTTTATCCACAGTCTTAACTGGTTGTGGTTTAATGAGCGACATTTACCGTCTGCTGAAGCGGTTTTCAGCAGCATCAAGACGACTGGACCAGGTCAGTTTTTAACAGAAAGGTCATCAATGAGCTGGATTGAACGCATTCTTAATAAAAGCAATATTACGCCTGCACGTCGTGCCAACATTCCGGAAGGAGTGTGGACGAAATGCGACAGCTGTGGCCAGGTACTTTACCGTGCCGAGCTGGAGCGTAATCTTGAGGTCTGCCCGAAGTGCGACCACCACATGCGCATGCACGCCCGTGAGCGTCTGGCGAGCCTGCTCGATCAGGGCACGCTGGTTGAACTGGGCAGCGAGCTGGAACCCAAAGATCTGCTGAAGTTCAGGGATTCCAAAAAGTACAAAGATCGTCTGGTTGCGGCACAAAAAGCGACAGATGAAAAAGATGCGCTGATCGTCATGAAAGGCCAACTGCACGGTATGCCGGTTGTCGCGGCGGCCTTTGAGTTCGCGTTTATGGGCGGTTCAATGGGCTCTGTTGTCGGGGCGCGTTTTGTTCGCGCGGTCGAGCAGGCGCTGGAAGACAACTGTCCGCTTATCTGCTTCTCCGCCAGCGGCGGTGCCCGTATGCAGGAAGCGTTAATGTCACTGATGCAGATGGCGAAAACTTCTGCGGCGCTGGCGAAAATGCAGGAACGCGGTCTGCCCTATATTTCGGTGCTGACTGACCCAACCATGGGCGGTGTTTCCGCCAGCTTCGCGATGCTGGGCGATCTGAACGTGGCCGAACCGAAAGCGCTGATTGGCTTTGCGGGTCCACGCGTTATTGAGCAGACCGTGCGTGAAAAACTGCCGCCGGGCTTCCAGCGAAGTGAATTTCTGATTGAAAAAGGCGCGATTGACATGATCATTCGTCGTCCGGAAATGCGCTTTAAACTGGCAAGTCTGCTGGCAAAAATGATGAACCTGCCGGCACCGTTGCACGATGGTGAAGAGTTCGCACCTGCGACGTCCCACCCGGAGAGTAACGAGGCCTGACAGGAGACAGAAGGCGCGCCGGTCGCGCCTTCCACCCATGCACCCTATACCTTGTTGCTTTCACCAGGTATAAATTTGCAAAACGGGACATATGGACAATCTTCACCTCCCTCAAGCCACGTCGCCTTTGGCCACGTGGCTTTATTATCTTGAGCACCTCCACACTCAGGCAATTGAACTGGGCCTGGACCGTATTCGCCAGGTGGCGCAACGTCTGGACCTGCTGAAGCCTGCCCCTTTTGTTTTCACCGTTGCCGGTACCAATGGTAAAGGCACTACCTGTCGGACGCTTGAAACCCTGTTGATGGCCGCGGGCTATCGCGTGGGCGTTTACAGCTCGCCGCATCTGGTGCGTTACACGGAGCGTGTCCGGGTGCAGGGACAGGAGCTGAGTGAAGCGCAACACAGCGCCAGTTTCGCTGATATTGAAGCGGGACGCGGTACTATCTCCCTGACCTATTTTGAATTCGGCACGCTGTCGGCACTTAACCTGTTTCAGCAGGCGAAGCTTGACGTGGTCATTCTGGAAGTCGGGCTGGGTGGGCGGCTGGACGCAACGAATATTGTGGATGCCGATGTCGCGGTGGTGACCAGTATTGCGCTGGACCATACCGACTGGCTTGGCCCGGATCGCGACAGCATTGGTCGGGAAAAAGCGGGCGTATTCCGTCAGGGTAAACCTGCGGTGGTGGGTGAACCTGCTATGCCGGTGACGATTGCCGATGTCGCCAGGGAAAAGGGCGCTCAGCTCATTCAGCTTGGCCGTGACTGGCACTATCATGCGCAGGCAGAAAGCTGGTCTCTGCGCGATGCGCACGGTGAACTGAGCGATCTACCGCTGCCGCAGGTGCCCCTGCCGAATGCGGCAACGGCGCTGGTGGCGCTGCGTGCCTCGGGCCTCAACGTCAGCGACGCACATATCCGCGCCAGCCTGCCACTGGCGGTGCTACCCGGGCGCTTTCAGACCGTCAGTGAGTCGCCTCGCGTGATTCTGGATGTGGCGCATAACCCGCATGCAGCAGGCTACCTGGCATCGCGCCTGGCTGCCTTGCCGACGCGGGGGCACGTTCACGCCGTGGTCGGGATGCTGCATGATAAGGATATCGCCGGGACGCTGTCCGCGCTGGCCCCGCAGGTCGACTTCTGGTACTGCGCGCCGCTGCCCGGCCCGCGCGGTGCCAGTGCAGAACAACTCATGGCACACGTAACGTCTGCCCGGGCATTCGCAGATGTCGAACAGGCCTGGCAACAGGCGCGGCAGCAGGCTGAACCGCAGGACATCATCCTGGTATGCGGCTCTTTCCTGACCGTCGCGCAGGTGATGGAATCGATTGAAACGGAGAGAGGACGTGGCGAGTAAGTTTCAAAACCGTTTAGTCGGTACCGTTATTCTGGTGGCCATCGGCGTGATTGTGTTGCCGGGGCTGCTGGATGGTAAGAAAAAACACTATAAAGAAGAGTTTGCGGCGATTCCACTGGTCCCGAAACCGGACGACCAGCAGGACAGCGAAATGGTGCCGCCGGTCACCCAGTCGCTGCCAGCCCATCCGCCTGCCGGCGCGGGCAGTGCGGTAAGTCATCCTGACGGGGGCAACTCACAGGCGCAAGAGGGCAGCACGCAGCCCGAGCAAAACAGTGCGCCGAGTGTCGTATCACCGCCGCCTGTACATTCGACGACAGCGAAAGAAAAACCAGCTGAGACGACAAAACCGAAACATACCGAGCAGGCTAAACCGAAGCCGGTAGAACAGACGCAGAGCAAACCGGTCGAGAAAACCAAACCGGTTGAGCAAGCGAAGCCCGTTGAAAAAACCAGGCCGGCCGAGCAGGCAGCGCGCACCGAGGAAGCGGCCCCGGCAGAGCAACCGAAAGAGACGCAACCCTCGGGACAGGCGTATGTTGTCCAGTTGGGCGCATTGAAGAACGCCAGCAAGGTCAACGAGATTGTCGCGAAGCTGCGCCTGTCGGGTTACCGGGCCTATACGGTGCCGTCAACGCCGGTGCAGGGACAAATCACCCGCATTTATGTGGGACCGGATGCGTCTAAAGCGAAAATGCAGGCGGCAGTGGGCGAGCTGAAAAACGTCTCGGGTCTAAGCGGCGTGGTTAAACCCTACAGCGCGCGTTAAACCCGCGATTGGCGCTGCCGATAAGAATAACAGGCAGCGACAATCAGCCCTGGTTAAGCGGGGCGGGCAACGTTTAGCCTGGCTTTTCAAGGGGTTAACCGGATAACAATCTCACAGGCGAAGTTCGTTTTTTTCTTCGCCTTTTTTATGGATGCAGAACCTGAAAACCCCTACGCAAACGTTTTCTTTTTCTGTTAGAATGCGCCCCGAACTGGATGCAGGGGTGCAATGGCACTGGCGCTGGAAGAGTTCATGATCTGGATTGATTACGTCATTATTGCGGTAGTTGGTTTTTCGGCTTTGGTCAGCCTGGTTCGAGGGTTTGTCCGCGAAGCCTTATCTCTTGTTACCTGGGGATGCGCGTTTTTTGTCGCCAGTCATTACTATGCCTACCTTGCTGTCTGGTTTACAGGTTTTGACGACGAACTGGTTCGGAACGGAATCGCCATTGCGGTGCTGTTCATTGCGACCCTGATTGTGGGGGCGATAGTGAACTACGTTATCGGCTCGCTGGTAGAAAAAACCGGCCTGTCGGGAACCGATCGGGTATTAGGCGTTTGTTTCGGGGCCTTGCGTGGTGTGCTTATTGTAGCCGCTTTGCTGTTCTTCCTGGATACATTCACGGGTTTTTCAAAAAGCCCGGACTGGCAGCAGTCTCAACTTATTCCCGAGTTCAGTTCTATAATCAGGTGGTTTTTTGACTACCTGAAAAGCACGTCGAGTTTTTTGCCCCGGTGAGACCATCGGGCGTACGGCTTAATGAGGAAATGACAACATGTGCGGTATTGTCGGTATCACCGGTTTCATGCCGGTAAACCAGTCGATCTATGACGCGTTAACGGTGCTCCAGCATCGTGGGCAGGATGCCGCAGGCATTTGTACGATTGATGCGCTCAACTGCTTTCGCCTGCGTAAGGCCAACGGCCTGGTCAGCGATGTTTTCGAAGCCCGTCATATGCAGCGTTTACAAGGCAACATGGGGATTGGTCATGCACGCTATCCTACAGCGGGCAGCTCCAGCGCTTCTGAAGCGCAACCGTTCTACGTCAACTCGCCGTACGGGATTTCTCTTGCACACAACGGTAACCTGACCAACGCACATGAACTGCGTAAGCAGCTGTTCGAAAAAGGCCGCCGTCATGTGAACACCACGTCAGACTCAGAGATCCTGCTGAATATCTTCGCGCAGGAACTGGATCGTTTTCAGCACTATCCGCTGGAAGCCGACAACATTTTTGCCGCTATCGCCGCCGTGCATCAGCAGGTTCGCGGCGCGTATGCGGTGGTCTCGATGATTATCGGTCACGGCATGGTCGCCTTCCGCGATCCTAACGGGATTCGTCCGCTGGTGCTGGGCAAACGCGTCATTGCGGATGGCCGTACCGAGTATATGGTGGCCTCAGAAAGCGTCGCGCTGGATACACTGGGTTTTGAATTCATCCGTGACGTCGCGCCGGGTGAAGCGGTGTACATCACGGAGCAGGGCCAGCTTTCGACCCGTCAGTGTGCCGAGAACCCCAAGAACAATCCGTGCCTGTTCGAATACGTCTATTTTGCCCGACCAGACTCCTTCCTGGACAAAATTTCGGTCTACAGCGCGCGCGTCCGCATGGGCACCAAGCTGGGCCAGAAAATTGCCCGTGAATGGGAAGATCTGGATATCGATGTGGTGATTCCGATTCCGGAAACCTCCATGGATACGGCACTGGAAATCGCCCGCATCCTTGATAAGCCTTACCGCCAGGGATTTGTGAAAAACCGCTATGTCGGTCGTACCTTTATCATGCCGGGTCAGCAGCTGCGCCGCAGCGCCGTGCGCCGCAAACTCAATGCTAACCGCGCCGAATTCCGCGATAAAAACGTCTTGCTGATCGATGACTCTATCGTGCGTGGCACCACGTCTGAGCAGATTATTGAAATGGCACGCGAAGCAGGGGCTAAAAAGGTTTATCTCGCCTCTGCGGCTCCGGAAGTGCGCTTCCCTAACGTCTACGGCATTGATATGCCGAGCGCCACTGAGCTGATTGCCCATGGCCGCGAAGTCGAAGAGATTCGTCAGATTATCAAAGCAGATGCGCTGATTTTCCAGGATCTCAATGACCTCATCGAAGCCGTACGCGAAGAGAATCCCGATATCGTTCAGTTCGAGTGCTCCGTTTTTAACGGGGTTTACGTTACTAAAGATGTGGATCAGGGCTACCTTGAATATCTGGAATCCCTGCGTAACGACGACGCGAAAGCCATTGCGCGGCAGAACGAAGTCGAAAATCTTGAACTGCATAACGAAGGCTAATCAGGCCTAATGCAAAAAAAGAGGGCGGGACTTATCCCGCCCTCTGTGTTTTTTGTCGCGCTGCGCTATTATGGTGCACTTTGCCACTGCAAGGTTGAACGATGAAACGACTCATTATTGGTATTTCCGGCGCAAGCGGTGTGATTTACGGCGTGCGGTTACTGCAGGTCTTGCAGCAGGTCAGCGACGTGGAAACCCATCTGGTCATCAGTCACGCGGCGCGTCAGACGCTGAGCCTGGAAAGTGACTACAGTCTGCGCGATGTTCAGGCGCTGGCCGATGTGGTTCATGATGTGCGCGACATTGCCGCCAGCATTTCCTCCGGGTCGTTTAAAACCCTGGGCATGGTGATTTTACCGTGTTCAATGAAAACCCTGTCGGGCATTGTGCACAGCTACAGCGATTCCCTGCTGACGCGCGCGGCGGACGTGGTGCTTAAAGAGCAGCGCAAGCTGGTACTCTGCGTACGTGAAACGCCGCTGCATATTGGCCACCTGCGGATGATGACGACCGCCGCTGAATTAGGGGCGATTATCATGCCGCCGGTACCGGCGTTTTATCATCGTCCGACAACCATTGACGAACTGGTCGATCAAACAATTAACCGGGTTATCGATCAGTTCGACATTGAACTGCCTCAGGATTTGTTTGTGCGCTGGCAAGGTGCATAAGGTTCAGCTTGTGCACTTATTTAGTGCAAAAGCGCGGGAGCGATCACTGTTCCTGCATTTGATGAACTAAAAGTTCACAACATCGCTTTTTCTCTGTGACTTCACTGATATATTCCTTTCACAAACCCAGCCTTTATGTGGCAAAAAAGGCGGGCTGGGTGCGCGGCAGACCTGCATAACTGGCACGAAACGTGCACAGGTTAATGGCAGTGTTCGTTGCAAACACACATCATGCATCACATAACAATAATTTGCTGAGGGTAATCTATGAAGAAGCGTGTTCTGGCTCTTTCTTTAATGTTGGGCCTGTCCAGTGTGGCCAGCGTATTTGCAGCCGTACCGGCCTCGATTCGTGTCGGCACTGACCCAACATACCCGCCGTTTGAGTCAAAAAACGCGCAAGGACAGTTAGTCGGTTTTGATATCGATCTGGCTAACGAAATCTGTAAACGTATTCAGACCAAATGTACCTATGTGGAAAGCGACTTTGATGCGCTGATTCCGTCGCTGAAAGCTAAAAAAATCGACGCTATTATCTCCTCGCTCTCTATCACCGCGAAACGTCAGGAAGAGATTGCTTTCTCTGACAAACTCTATGCGGCCAACGCCCGTTTAGTCGCGCCTAAAGGTTCGAAAATTCTGCCGACGGTTGAATCGCTGAAAGGCAAAAACGTCGGTGTGCTGCAAGGCACCACGCAGGAAACCTATGCTAACCAGTACTGGCGTCCAAAAGGTGTGACCGTCACGCCTTATGCGAACCAGGATCTGGTGTACCAGGATCTGACTGCGGGCCGTATTGATGCCGCATTCCAGGATGAAGTGCAGGCGGCTGAAGGCTTCCTGAAGCAGCCTGTCGGTAAAGACTACGCTTTTGCCGGTCCGGCCGTGAAAGATGACAAGATTTTTGGTGTCGGTACCGGTATAGGATTACGTAAAGATGACACCGAGCTGAAAGCGGCCATTGATAAAGCGTTTGAATCCATGCGCAAAGACGGTACGTACGACAAAATTGCGAAGAAATACTTTAATTTCAACGTGTACGGTGACTAACCTGTCGACTTTGCCTCTGGTAATCGCCTGACCGGATAACGCCTGGTTGCCCTGGCCGCACTGGCCCCGGCAACCTCTGCGTTGTGGTTGATGCCTTACCAGAAGCAACGCTGCCCGCCCACGTGGCGGGTTCAGCGCCGTTTCCACCCCACGACAGGATCTTTTCCATGTTGTATGGCTATTCTGATGTCATTTTAAAAGGCACGTTGGTCACGCTGGAGCTGGCACTGAGTTCCGTGCTGCTGGCGGTGATTCTCGGGCTGATTGGCGCAGGCGCGAAGCTGTCACGTCATCGCCTGCTGTCGCTTATTTTTGAGGGCTACACGACGCTGATTCGTGGCGTGCCCGATCTCGTCCTGATGCTCCTGATCTTCTACGGTCTGCAGATAGTGCTGAACCACATCACCGATGCGCTGGGTCTGGCGCAGTTCGATATCGATCCTATGGTCGCGGGCATTATCACCCTGGGCTTCATCTACGGGGCCTATTTTACCGAGACGTTTCGCGGGGCCTTCATGGCCGTGCCCAAAGGGCAAATCGAAGCCGCGACCGCGTTTGGTTTTACCGGTTCCCAGGTTTTCCGTCGCATCCTCTTTCCGGCGATGATGCGTTATGCGCTGCCCGGGATTGGTAATAACTGGCAGGTGATCCTGAAAGCGACCGCGCTGGTCTCGCTGCTGGGGCTGGAAGATGTGGTTAAAGCCACGCAGCTGGCGGGCAAGAGCACCTGGCAGCCGTTTTATTTCGCCATCGTCGCGGGTGTGATCTATCTGGTGTTTACCACGCTGTCTAACGGCGTGCTGTGGTGGCTCAATCGCCGCTACACGGTTGGCGTGAAGAGGGCAGAGCTATGATTGAGATTATCCACGAGTACTGGAAATCACTGCTCTGGACTGACGGTTACCGCTTCACCGGCGTGGCGATTACGCTATGGCTGCTGATTGTTTCGGTGGTGCTGGGCGGCTGTATGGCGGTACTGCTGGCGATTGCACGCGTGTCGCCGAATCGCTTTATCAGCCTGCCGGTCTGGCTCTTTACCTATGTTTTTCGAGGTACGCCGCTGTATGTTCAACTGCTGGTATTCTATTCCGGCATGTATACGCTGGAGATCGTGAAAGGCACCGAGTTGCTGAATGCGTTTTTCCGCAGCGGGCTGAACTGTACCTTACTGGCGTTTACCCTGAATACCTGCGCCTATACGACGGAGATTTTCGCCGGTGCGATTCGTGCTGTGCCTCACGGGGAAATTGAAGCCGCGCGCGCGTATGGTTTCTCAACGTTTAAACTGTATCGCTGTATTATTTTGCCTTCTGCGCTGCGCACCGCCTTGCCGGTTTACAGCAATGAGGTGATATTGATGCTGCACTCGACCGCGCTGGCCTTTACGGCAACCGTGCCTGATTTGCTCAAAATCGCCCGGGACATCAACGCGGCAACGTATCAGCCCTTTACCGCGTTTGGCATTGCGGCCGTCCTGTACCTGATTATTTCCTACACACTGATTAGCCTGTTCCGCCTGGCGGAGCGTCGCTGGCTGGCCCATGTGAAACCTTCTTCATCGCATTGAGTAAGACTATGGCTGATAACAAATTAAGCGTCACCGAACTGCATAAACGTTACGGTGAACATGAAGTATTAAAAGGCGTGTCTTTACATGCTAATGCGGGCGATGTCATCAGTATTATTGGATCGTCCGGCTCAGGGAAAAGTACCTTTTTGCGCTGTATTAACTTCCTCGAAAAACCGAGCGAAGGCACCATTACGGTCAATAACACCGCCATTTCGCTGGTCCGTGATACCGACGGTCAGCTAAAGGTGGCCGACAAAGAGCAGTTGCGCCTGCTGCGCACCCGCCTGACGATGGTGTTTCAGCACTTTAATTTATGGAGCCACATGACGGTGCTGGAAAATGTCATGGAAGCGCCGATTCAGGTGCTGGGCCTGAGCAAAGCCCAGGCGCGCGAACGCGCTGTCACCTATTTGAATAAAGTCGGCATTGATGAGCGGGCGCAGTCAAAGTATCCGGTGCACCTGTCAGGCGGCCAGCAGCAACGTGTGTCGATTGCCCGCGCGCTGGCGATGGAGCCCGAGGTGCTGTTGTTTGATGAGCCAACTTCTGCCCTTGACCCGGAACTGGTCGGGGAAGTGCTGCGCATCATGCAGAAGCTGGCCGAAGAGGGCAAAACCATGGTGGTGGTGACGCATGAAATGGAGTTTGCCCGTCACGTTTCCAGCCATGTGATTTTCCTGCATCAGGGTAAGATTGAAGAGCAGGGGCCGCCGACAGAGTTGTTCGGCAATCCCAAAAGCCCGCGCCTTCAGCAGTTCCTGAAAGGTTCTCTTAAGTAAGCCGATCCGCGCCTGTTGAGCCATTGCTTAACAGGCGCGTGGCGGTAGATTCGTCCGTGACCAGACCCGAGATCCAGCCGCCTGTTAATGCCGCCCGAATGGCGGCAAATTTGCGCTCGCCGCCTGCAAAACCGATGATCGGACGCGTTGTCCGGCTTTCCAGCGTGACGCTGGTGAGCAGCGCATCGGTCTCGCCCATCACACGTTCACCCTGTTGATTGAAAAAGTGGCCAAGCATTTCGCCAACGACGCCGCGCGCGTTGAGTGCCTGAACCTGGCTGTCGGTGATAAACCCTTCAGCATGGAGCGGACAGCCGGGTGTGACTTCGCCGATGCCGAGAAAGGTCATACTGGCCTGTAAGGCCCGACTGACCACGCGTTGATAGACCTGATGCTGGCACCACATCTGTTTATCTTCCGGACTGTCGGCATACAGCGGCGCAGGAATAAAGAAATACTTGCCCTGCATTTTTTCAGACAGCTTGAGCGGCACGTCATAGCGGGTGCCGGAGTCGTCTCGCGCAATAGCACCAATCATGGAAACGCACTGGTGCTGGGGCCGCTCCACCCAGGGCAGGGCATCAATAATCGCCCGCAGAGTTTTACCCGAACCGATACCAAACACCTGCGGCTGGTCATCGTTGATAAACTGCGACATAACCTCTGCGCCTTCGACCGCCAGCATTTGCTGAATAGCGTCGTCATCCAGCCCGGCAGAAGGGACGACACGACAGTGCTGCAGGCCAAAGGCTTCCTGCACCGCGTGTGCCAGGCGCAGGCAGTGCGTGACAGGATGGTCAATCTTGACGCTGACCATACCCATTTCGCGTGCGCCTGAAATCAGGCGCTGGGCAACCTGCCTGGAGAGTCCCAGCGCCCGGGCAATCTCTTGCTGTGTTAACCCGGCCACGTAATACATCCAGGCGGCGCGTGCAGCCAGTTCCTGCTTTTTCTCTTCTTTGTTCATCACGGCATTCCCTTCTCAGCGAATCGCTAGTTTATCGCGTATAGCCGGCAAAAACCTATCAGGGCAAAAGCTCAGGTATTGGGCAATTGCTTTTATCGTGAGATCTGTCACAGATAATACTCGTAACCTCTGATTAACATACAGCGTTCGGGCAATTGCCCTCTGTTATGACAAATGCTTATTGAGGTGACTATGACAACATCCGTGTGGATGCATATTGGGGCAGGCTCTTTTCATCGCGCTCATCAGGCATGGTATCTGCACCGGCTGATGCAGCAAGGGGACAGTCGGTGGCACATTGCGCTGGGAAACATCCGTGAGGATGCGTCACCGCTGTTGACCCAGTTGGCTGCGCAGCACGGCGAGTATGTGCTGGAAACGGTCACGCCGCAGGGCGAACGCGACTATGAAACGATTACCTCGATTCGCAAGATTCTGCCCTGGGATAAGGCGCTTCGCGCCCTGGTGCATCAGGGCGCCGATCCTGCCACCCGGATCCTTTCTTTTACCGTGACGGAAGCCGGTTACTACCTGACGACGGAACATGCGCTGGATCTACAGCAGCCCGATATTCGCGCGGATCTGCAGGGCGAGGCGCGCACCCTTTACGGTGCGCTGGCGCGGATCCTGGCAGCGCGCGTCGCGAACGGCGGCGGCCCCGTTACCTTGCTGAACTGCGATAATCTGCGCCATAACGGTGAGCGTTTCCGCCAGGGCTTTTTGGCGTTTCTTAACGCACAAGGGAACGAGGCGCTGGCTGACTGGGTGCGGACTCACACCACCTCGCCGAATACCATGGTGGACAGGATCACACCGCGTCCTACGGCGGATATTGCCGGACGTGTGCTGGCGGCCACGGGTAAAGATGACGCGGTGCCGGTGATGGCGGAATCCTTTATCCAGTGGGTGATTGAGGATGACTTTATTGCCGGGCGTCCGGCGCTGGAGCAGGTCGGCGTTGAGCTGGTGGAGTCGGTGTTGCCCTGGGAAGAAGCCAAGATCCGCATCCTCAACGCCACCCATAGCGCGATTGCCTGGGCGGGCACGCTGATCGGCTTGCGCTACATCGACGAAAGTACCCGGCAGAAAGCGATTCATCAGATGGCCCGGGAGTATGTTTCGCGGGATGTCATCCCGTCGTTGTCCCCCAGTCCCTTAAATCTGGCTGAATACCGCGATGTCGTACTGTCGCGCTTCAGTAACCCCTGGATCAAAGACACCAACCAGCGTGTGGCGGCGGATGGCCTGTCGAAAATCCCGGCGATGGTCACGCCCACTTTGCAGGCGTGCTATAAGCGCGGAACGCCACCTGCGGCCAGCGTGGTGTTACCGGCCCTGTTTTATCTGTTTTTGCAGCGCTGGGCGCTGGGCGAACTGCCTTACGACTATCAGGATGGTGTTCTGCAACCCGACGTGATTCAGCAGTGGTTCACCCAGCCCGATCCGTTGCGGACCTATATGACGCAGCCTTCCCTGTTTGGGGCGCTGGCGACTTCCGCCGATTTTCATGCACGCCTCACCGCTACCGTGGCCGGGCTCACGACATGGCTGGCCCAGCCGGAACAGAAACTGGCTGTGGCATAGGGGAACGACATGTACCTGGGTATCGATATTGGCACATCCGAGCTGAAAGCGCTGATCCTGAATGCGCAGGGCGACATTGTGGCATCTGAACATGCCACCTTGCAGGTGCAGCGGCCGCATCCGCACTGGGCAGAGCAGCATCCGCATGACTGGTGGCACGCCTGCCAACAGGTGATGGCGCGTCTGCGCCAGCAGGCGCCTCAGGCCTGGTCGGCTGTCACGGCGATAGGCCTGTCCGGCCAGATGCACGGTGCGGTGCTGCTGGATGAACAGGGCGACATTTTGCGGCCCTGTATTTTGTGGAACGACACGCGCAGCGCGGCGGAATGTAACTGGCTACATCAGCACCATCCCGAGATGATGCAAATCAGCGGCAACATGATCATGCCGGGCTTTACGGCACCCAAACTGCGCTGGGTTGCGCAGCATGAGCCCGCCTGCTTTAGCCGCATCAGCAAAGTGTTATTGCCGAAAGATTACCTGCGCTGGCGCTTAACCGGACGGTGGGTGACGGATCCCTCCGATGCCGCCGGAACATTATGGCTGGACGTGGCGACGCGCGACTGGTCAGACGCGCTACTGGCCGCGACAGGGCTGCGTCGCGAGCAGCTGCCTGAAATCGTGGAGGGCAATGCGGTCAGCGGCACGTTGCGACCTGACCTTGCCCGCGAATGGGGCCTGTCGACAGCGGTGATCGTTGCCGGCGGCGGTGGCGATAACGCCACGTCAGCGGTCGGCGTCGGTGCCATTCACCCAGGCGATGCGTTTATTTCCCTTGGGACCTCCGGCGTGATTTTTGTGGTTAACGAGCGGCTACGGGCCGATCCGCAGTCCGGTGTGCATGCGTTCTGCCATGCGCTGCCTGGTCGCTGGCACCAGATGAGCGTCATGCTCAGTGCTGCAAGCTGCCTGCGCTGGGTATGTCAGCTGCTGTCGGTCAGTGAAAATCAACTGCTTGAGGACGTGGCTGAGCTGAGCCCAACACAGAAACAGCGGGCCCCACTTTTCCTGCCCTATCTCTCTGGCGAGCGCACGCCGCATAACGACCCTGATGCCACGGGCGCGTTTTATGACCTGCGCCATGAAACCCAGCGCGCCCTCATGGGGTACGCGGTGCTGGAAGGTGTCGCGTTTGGCCTGGCCGACGGTCTGGCCGTTCTGGGCGACGGACGGCAGGACATCACGCAGTTCAGCCTGACCGGTGGCGGCGCGCGCAGCAGCCTGTGGGCGCAGCTGATTGCCGATGTGCTGGACTCTCCGGTGGTGACGCATCCGGCCAGCGCGTCCGGCGCGCTGGGGGCGGCGCGACTGGCCTGGCTGGCGACGGGCGGTGATGAAGCGACCGTATGCCGCAAACCGTCCGTGCAGGCGCGCTATCTGCCGGACCCCGAATTTCGCGCGGTGCTGCAACAACGTCTGGCACGATTCCGCGCGCTATATCACCAACAAGTTCAGACCCGTTCACTGGCCTGATTCACCTGTAACCGAACAGAGAAGGACCATCGTTATGCATGCAACTGCGTACTGGTTTGGCTTGCCTAAACAGCTGATCTGGGGATTCGTCGCCATTGCGATTTTTATGGCAGGAGACGGTTTCGAAATGGCATTTCTGTCACGCCATATCACCGATATGGGCTTCACGCCGGGCCAGTCGGCGCTGGTGTTTACCTGTTACGGTTTAGCGGTCGCGCTGGCCGCCTGGGCCTCCGGCGTGGTGGCGGAACTGATTACGCCTCAGCGCGCCATGTTAATCGGTTTTGTCTTGTGGATTGTCATGCATGCCCTGTTCATGAGCCTGGGGCTGGGACTGCGTAATTATCCCCTTATGCTGCTGTTCTACGGCATTCGCGGCCTGGCTTATCCGCTGTTTATCTATTCTTTTATGATGCTGCTGGTCCAGGTGTTACCGCGTGAACGCCTCGCGGCGGCGACGGGCTGGTTCTGGGCAATGTATTCGGTAGGGATTGGTGTGGTAGGGAGCTATCTGCCCAGCCTGATTATTCCCTCTCTTGGTGAAACCGGGACATTATGGCTGGCGATTGCCTGGGTGGCCTGCGGTGGCGTACTGGCGTTTTTTAGCCTGCGCCATGTGCCGGTCGACCGCTCACGCGTGAACTTACCGATGCGCGAGAAAATGACGGAAATGTCCCGGGCGGTGACCATCCTGTTTACTAATCAGCATGTGTTTTACGCCTGCCTGATCCGCATTATTAATACGCTGTCGCTGTTTGGTTTTGCCATCATCATGCCGCTGCTGTTTGTGGATCGGCTGGGTTTCACCTTGTCGGAATGGTTACAAATCTGGGCGGTGTTTTTCTTTGTCACCATCTTCACCAATATCTTCTGGGGCATCATGGGCGAGCGGATTGGCTGGATCCGTCAGGTGCGCTGGTTTGGCTGTCTGGGCATGGCGCTCTCCAGTCTGGCATTCTACTATCTGCCCGTTTATGCCGGTCATAACTTCATGGTCGCCCTTATTCCGGCCGTCATGTTGGGGATTTTCGTCGCGGCGTTTGTGCCGATGACAGCCGTCTTTCCCACGCTGGAGCCGCATCATCAGGGCGCGGCGGTCTCGGTTTATAACCTGTCAGCGGGGATGAGCAATTTTGTCGCGCCGGCCATCGCCTCTATGCTGTTGCCGTTTTTTGATATCGTCGGGGTGGTGTGGGCTTATACCGGCTTGTATCTGTTTGCCGGGGTGCTGACGTTTATTATCCGTGTGCCGCAGCCTCATCATGGCGCGCAACGTACAGCGCGCAAGTCAGGGTCCGCAGTAACATCGCAATAGAAGAAGGGGAGCCACAGGCTCCCCCGGCATTACCCCTTAACCACGTCCTTTAAGGCATCATGCAGGTCATACCAGCGGAAGCGAAACCCTGCGGCCTCCAGCCGTTTAGGCAGCACATGTTGTCCACCGAGCACCAGCACCGAGGATTCGCCCATCATCAGCTTAATGGCGCTGGCGGGCGTGCGCATGAAAGCCGGGCGGTGCATGACCTCGCCCAGCGTGGCGGCAAACTGCTCGTTGCGCACCGCATAGGGCGCGACCATGTTATACGGGCCCTGGCAGTCGTCATGATCCAGAAGCCACAGGATGCCGTTGACCATGTCATCGATGTGGATCCACGGCATATACTGTTTACCGCTGCCGAGCGGGCCACCGACGCCGAGCCTGAACGGCAGTTTCATTTTGCTCAGGGCGCCGCCCTCACGCGCCAGCACCACGCCGGTGCGCAGCAGGCAGACGCGCGTCCGGTCACTTTGTGCCGTCAGTGCCAGCTGTTCCCAACGGGCACAGAGCGTATGCGTAAATTCATTCTGGCCGGGATCCTCTTCGGTCAGGACTACTTCACCACTGTTGCCGTAAAAGCCGGTCGCCGACCCCGAAATCAACACGCGCGGCGGCGTGGTGCTGGCATTGATGAGTGAGGCAATACGTTCTGTGATTTGCCAGCGGCTCTCGCACAGTTGCTGCTTATGCGGCTCGGTCCAGCGTTTATCGGCAATCGGTTCACCGGCCAGGTTGATCACGGCATCCACCCCATCCAGCGAATGCTGCTGTGCGAGGCCAGACCAGAAGGCGATATTTTCGCCCAGCGTTTCCCGTGCGGCTACGACATCGCGGGTCACCACGCTGATCGTGTGACCACGCGCCTGTAACTGCGGAATAAGATGGCGGCCAATAAGCCCGGTTCCACCGGTCATTAAGATATGCATAGTGCGGCTCCGTCTGATTTTTTATTTTTTGCTTACTTCATCATAGAAGAGTCGTTCCCGGCTGGCGTGAGCCGCTTCGTAATTTCGTGCGGTGGCGGCAAACATCGGACCAGCACCGGGTTGTTTTCAGAAATAAAAATCGGTAAACATGATGCACCCCTGTCAGCGATATCGAGGTAGCAGATGAATTACCCCTCCATTACCCTGTGGTCAGATTCATCGTTTTTCAGTCCTTATGTGATGTCGGTTTACGTTGCGCTGACGGAAAAGGGGATCCCTTTTAGCGTCAGGCGCATTGATTTATCCCAAAACCAGCAGCTTGACGACACCTACCGTAGCCTGTCACTGACCTGCCGTGTGCCAACGTTACAGGTTGATGAGTTTATGCTGAGTGAGTCCTCAGCCATTTGTGAATACCTTGAAGAGCGCTTTGCCGCGCCAGAATTTGAACGGCTCTATCCTAAAGATCGCGAGAAACGCGCGCGCGCCCGGGAGATTCAGGCCTGGCTACGCAGTGATTTGCTGCCGATCAGACAGGAGCGTCCCACAGAAGTGCTGTTCGCCGCAGAGCGCTTTGCGCCGCTTACGCCCGCTGCGCTTCAGGCGGCCGATAAGCTGATAAGTGCCGTACAGCGGCTGTTACCGGAAGGGCAGCAAAACCTTTTTGGTGAGTGGTCGATTGCAGATACCGATTTGGCTGTCATGCTTAATCGACTGGCGCTTCACGGTGATCCCTTGCCAGCCCGTTTACAGCATTATGCTGAGTTTCAGTGGCAGCGTGCATCGGTGCAGTTGTGGTTGACGGAGAGCGGTAAACATCGCTAGCGATCGGCGCTTGCTCAAGTTGTCATAAGTGATTACCTTACGACACACTATGATATAGATGTGGCAAACAGCGCGTGCATGAAGACACGCTAAACAGGAAAGGGTTACGGATGGTGGATCAAACTGCTGGTGGCGAGATCGAGTGGGTCGATATCGTAAGCGAAGAGAATGAAGTCGTTGCGCAGGCTACGCGCGCGCAGATGCGTGCACAATGCTTACGTCACCGCGCGACCTATATCGTGGTTCACGATGGTATGGGGAAAATACTGGTTCAGCGCCGTACTGAAATCAAAGATTTTATGCCGGGTAAACTGGATGCGACGGCAGGCGGCGTGGTGCAGAGCGGTGAGGATATGCTGGAATCTGCCCGACGTGAAGCGGAAGAAGAGCTGGGTATTGCCGACGTGCCCTTTGCGGAGCATGGCAAGTTCTATTTCGAAGATGAGCACTGCCGCGTCTGGGGCGGATTGTTCAGTTGCGTCTCTCACGGCCCGTTTGCGATGCAGGAAGAAGAGGTTGATGAAATCTTCTGGATGACGCCGGATGAAATCACCGCCCGTTGCGACGAGTTTACCGATGATTCACTCAAAGCGCTGTCGTTGTGGCTGAGCCGCAATAACGAAAACAGCAACTGAGTTTTCTGCTTTGCGAACGCCTTGCCGTTCGCAAAGCATCCTTCCTTCTTTTGCGGCAACGCGCTCCACAATACGATTGACGGCAGCCTTTTCCTGGCGGGCAGCGTCATTCTTCCTCGGGCGTCGGCTTTCGCTTTTCCGCCACCGCGCCAGTCTGTCTTGACGATGTCTCAGTCGGGTATTGCATTAAGACGTTTGATCGTTAACCCATTGTGGGGATCGTGGCTGACATCACGCGCCTGTGCCCGGGATCAATAAAAAATCGCCCTCTCAGTGTAAAGGGCGGTGTGGTGCGTGCGCAAAGCAAGTAAAGAGGATCAGACCGGCTGCGGCTGACGCATTTTTTCGCCACGGCGGCGCAGCACTTCCATCACGATCAGGAGCAACAGAGAGGCCGCAATCATAATGGTGGCTGCCGCTGCAATGGTGGGATCGAGGTTCTCGCGGATACCGGCAAACATCTGAATCGGTAGCGTCCGCTGCGTAGGGCTGGCAAGAAACAGCGTGACGACCACTTCATCAAAGGAGGTCGCGAAGGCAAATAACGCCCCGGAAAACACGCCCGGTGCAATCAGCGGCAGGGTGACTTTACAAAACGCCAGCAGTGGTGAGGCGCCGAGACTGACGGCGGCGCGTGTCAGGTTGGTGTCGTAACTTTTCAGGACGGCCACGACCGTGATCACCACAAACGGGACGCCCAGCAGCGCATGAGCCAGAACCAGCCCGAGATAGCTGTTTAGCAGGGACAGTTTGGCAAAGAAGAAAAACATGCCCACCGCGATGATCACCACCGGTGCAACCATCGGTGAAATGATGACTGCCATCACCAGCGCTTTACCGCGAAAGTCGCCCCGTACCAGGCCCATCGCGGCCAGTACGCCCAGCACGGTGGCCAGCAGGGTGGCCAGCGGAGCCACCAGCAGGCTGTTCATCAGCGCGCCCAGCCATTCGTTAGAATGGAAAAACGCGTCGTACCAGCGCAATGAAAAGCCACTGAGGGGATAGCTTAAAAACGAACTGGCGTTAAACGACAACGGCACGATCACCAGCACCGGCACTATTAAAAACAGCAGGGCGGCGGCACCGTAAAAATTAAACAGGTAACGCCAGACCCGCAGCAGCGTGGAACCTTGTTGTCTCATCATTTGCTCCTTAACGCACCGCGGCTTCAGAAGAAGTGCGGGTAACGCGCGAATAGACCACATACAGTAACGTGACAATGATCAGTAACTGGCTGCCCAGGGCGGCGGCCATGCCCCAGTTCATCGTGCTGTTAGTAAAGAAGGCGACAAAGTAGCTGACCATCTGGTCGTCCGGGCCGCCCAGCAGGGCTGGCGTCACGTAGTAGCCAATCGCCATCATAAACACCAGCAACGCACCTGCGGTGATCCCGGCAAAGGTCTGCGGCACATAGACGCGCCAGAAGGCGACAAACGGATGCGCGCCCAGCGACACCGCTGCGCGGACGTAGCTGGCGGATATGCCTTTCATTACGGCATACAGCGGCAGCACGATAAAAGGCAGCAATATATGTGTCATGGAGATGTAAACCCCCACCCGGTTAAACACCAGGGTGAGCGGGCTGTCGATAAGCCCGGTGCCCATCAGCGTGCGGTTGATTAATCCGCCGGACTGTAACAGCACAATCCAACTGGCCGTCCGCACAATCAGTGAGGTCCAGAAGGGCAGCAGCACCATAATCATCAACAGATTGGCCCGGTTAGAAGGCTGTTTCGCCAGCCAGTAGGCCAGCGGATAACCCAGCCCCACGCACAATAACGTCACGACGGTGGCCATCCATAAGGTGCGCAGCAGGACGTTGACATACAGCGCCTGATCCGGCGACTGCGCGGTGATTTCACCCGTTCTGGCATCGACTTTATGGTCAAACACCGACAGCAGGTAATAGCTGGTATAAGGCTTTGCTACGCGCTTCAGGGTTTGCCAGGTGGATAACTCGCCCCACAGGGGCTGTTTGTCGATAAGGGTGGCTTTGACGTTAAGGCCATCCTCGGGCGCCTGGCGCGGTACGGCCAGGATCAGGCGGCGAAACGCGTTATCTTCATAACTTAACCGCTTCGCAATCCCCGAAATCTGGCCCTGTTCGCGTGCCGCGCTGACTTCTTTTGCAAGCAGTGCATACAGGCTCTCATCCGGTAGCGCTTTACCGTCCCATTTCGCCAGGGCCTGGCTGGTTTGGGGTAGGGCGTCATTAAGCTCAGGATTGCTCACGCTCATGCTGAGGATAGAGCCGATAGGGAATAAAAAGCACACCACGACGAAAATCAGTAACGGGGCCACTAAAAACAGAGAGCGTTGTGTTTTTAACCAACCTGCCCGGTTGAACGAGTGGCGCAGACTGAACGCGCGTTCCGTACGGCTGACGGGCGCTGAATCCATCAAGGGATTTTGACTCATGCCGACCTCCTGAAAAGGGGCTGCCGGATCGCGTCCGGCAGCAGGTTATTTCGCGGCCCAGGCGTTAAAACGCTGTTCCAGTTCTTCACCATGCTCCAGCCAGAACGTGGCGTTAACCTGTACGGCTTTGGCCATGTTTTCGGGCGCTGTTGGCAGTTGAGCCAGACGATCCGCCGCCAGCAGTTTGCCTGCTTTGATATTGGCGGGGCCATAAGGAATATTTTCGGCATAGACCTTTTGGTTCTCAGGCTGCAGCGAGAAGGCGATGAATTTCTCTGCCAGCGCTTTATGTTTTGAGCCTTTCACAATCGCCCAGTTATCGAAGTCATACAGGTTGCCATCCCAGACGATTTTAAAGTTATGGCCTTCTGCCTGGGCGGTGCCGATACGGCCGTTATAGGCCGAGGCCAGCGTAACGTCGCCTGATACCAGCCACTGCAGCGGCTGTGCCCCGGATTCCCACCACTGAATATGGGGCTTGAGTACATCAAGCTTCTTAAAGGCGCGATCCACGCCCGCAGGTGTGGCCAGCACCTTATAAACATCTTCACGCTTCACGCCATCCGCCATCAGCGCGATTTCCAGGGTATATTTTGCGCTCTTACGCAGCGCACGTTTGCCCGGGAATTTTTCTACATCCCAAAAATCGGCCCAACTCGTGGGGGCGGTTTTCAGTTTGTTGCCATCGTAGGTCAGTACCGTTGACCAGACGAAGAAACCGGCCCCACATTCGCTGACGCTGCCTTTGGCAAAGTCCGCTTTATTGCCAATTTTGCTCCAGTCCAGGGTTTCAAACAGACCTTCTTCACAACCGCGCTCCAGTTCCGGAGTTTCCAGTTCGACGACGTCCCAGCCGATCTGTTTGGTTTCGACCATGGCGCGGATGCGGGCCATCTCACCGTTATATTCGCCTGCTTCGATGCTGTCTTTTCCCGCGGCCATGAACGGCTTATAGAACGCTTTATCCTGTGCGTCTTTATTCGTCCCGCCGAAGGACACTACCGTGAGGGTTTCCGCCTGTGCCTGCAGCGCCACGGCTGCCAGCACCATTGCCGCTATTTTTTTCATCATCCCCGAACTCCTGAATTATTCTTGTCAGGCAGAACTCACTGCCTGGTGTTTGCGTTGCAATCCTGATGCCATCAGCTCAGCTGACTGCGGAACGGGCAGCCAGCCAGCTCAACTTAGTGTTGACCGAGAATGCGATTCAGCAGATTTAATGCCGTCCGGAACTGTGCATCCGGGATGGTCAGCGGATAAAGGAAGCGAATCACGTTACCGTGGACACCGCAGGTGAGCAGAAGTAAGCCTTCGTCCAGTGCCGCCTGCTGGATGGCTTTGGCGATGTCCGCGCGCGGTTTTCCTGTGCTGTCGCAGAACTCAGCCGCAATCATCGAACCCCGCCCACGCACGTCCGCCAGCGCGTTACAACCCGCGCCTTTCAGCGTTTCGGCCAGCTGCCCGCCCAGTTGCAGGGCGCGCTCGCACAGGTTCTCCTCACGAATCACCTCCAGTACGGCCAGTGCGGCTGCAATGGCAGGAGGACTTCCCGCATAGGTGCCACCCAGCCCGCCGGGTAACGGGGCATCCATAATCTCAGCCCGTCCGGACACGGCCGACAACGGCATCCCGCCGGCCAGGCTTTTCGCCATGGTAATCAGGTCAGGCTGCACATCGGAATAGTACTCACTGGCAAACAGTTTCCCGGTGCGGGCAAAACCACTTTGAATCTCATCGGCAATCAGCAGGATGCCGTGTTCATCGCACAGCTTACGTAGCGCGGTGACGAAGGCCGCCGGTGCGACATTGAAACCGCCTTCACCCTGGATCGGCTCATAAATGATCGCTGCGACCTGCTGCGGGCTGATATCGCAGCGAAAAATCGTTTGTACACTCTCCAGCGCGTCCTCGACGCTACAGCCATGCAGTGCATTCGGGTAGCGGGCATGAAATACTGAGCCAGCAAAAGGGCCGAAACCGGTTTTGTACGGGGTCACTTTGCCGGTCAGCGACATCGTCATGTTGGTGCGCCCGTGAAACGCGCCGCTAAACGCGATGATGCCGGGACGGCCGGTCGCCGCGCGGGCAATTTTTACCGCGTTCTCAACCGCTTCCGCGCCGGTGGAGAAAAAGGTGGTTTTAGCAGGGCCGTTGACGGGCACCCGCGCATTCAGTTTTTCCGCAAGGGCGATGTAATTTTCATAGGGCACGATCTGAAATGCAGTATGGGTAAAACAGTCGAGCTGTTCCTTGATGGCGGCGATGACCTTAGGATGACGGTGTCCGGTGTTCAGTACGGCAATGCCGGCACTGAAATCGATGATTTCGCGGCCCTGGTGATCCCACAGCGTGGCGTTTTCAGCTTTCACCGCATAGAAATCGCACATGACGCCCACGCCGCGTGGCGTGGCATTGAGACGACGGACCTGCACTTCACTGTTACTCATAACGCGACCTCGTGGTGTTTGTTTCCATATTGTTACAGTGGAATTTGCCTTCTTGGTTTTAGCGTTTTCAGGGTTTTATAATCCAGAGCCAGTTTTTTTTATTTTGAGGTACCAATTTTGCGAAGCTTACTCGGTGACCTGCTTGCACAACGGCTGGCCGCGCTGTCCGGCGGTACGCTGAATAAGCGACTGTATGACGCGCTGCAGGCGGCGATTCAGGATGGATCCATTGCCACCGCAACACGGCTGCCCGCCAGCCGCGACCTTGCTCGCGAACTCGCGGTCTCACGCAATACCGTACTGGCCGTGTATGAACAGTTGCAGTCAGAGGGGTACTTACAAACCCGCACAGGTAGCGGCACGTTTGTCAGTGCGGTGCTGCCTGAAGAGGTGCCAGGCGGGCCGCTGGTCAGGCCGGTTTCGCCGCCAATGAAGCCCGTCAGGCTGTCCCGTCGGGGATCGCGATTACTGGCAAACAGCGGTGCCGGAAGTCATCAGTGGGGGGCGTTTATGCCCGGCGTACCGGATGTCAGTCACATGCCGCACGACATCTGGCGCAAAATCCAGCTTCGTCTGAGCCGACGCCTGCCCGTTGAGAACCTGAGCTATGCCAGCCACGGCGGCTGCACCGAGCTGCAACAGGCGCTGGCCGATTACCTGCGGGTGATTCGTTCCGTCAACTGCAGCCCCGAGCAGGTACTGGTGACCGCAGGCACGCATCAGTCGCTGGATCTGCTGGCAAAGATGCTGTGCGATCCGGGTGACCGGGCGCTGGTAGAGGAACCTGGCTACTGGGGCATTCGTAACGTGCTGGCGGTGAACGGCGTTACGCTGATCCCTACGCCGGTTGACGAGCAGGGGCTGGTGCTGCCCCCGGAGCAGCCTGACAGCCCTGCGCCGCGTTTAATCTGCGTGACGCCTTCCCATCAGTATCCACTGGGTGCGGTGATGAGCCTGCAACGGCGGCATGAGTTACTGGAGCGTGCGAAGCGCAGCGGCAGTTGGGTGGTGGAAGATGACTACGATGGCGAGTTCCGTTTTTCCGGCAGCCCGATGCCCGCGCTGCAAGGGCTGGCGGCGGATGCGCCTGTCATATACCTGGGGACGTTCAGCAAAACGTTGTATCCCGGCATTCGACTCAGTTACATGGTGGTGCCTAAATCCATGGCTACGCGTATGAAAATGGCGCACTCCGAGCTCTATCGCGGCGGTTATGGGCTGGTGCAGCTCACGCTGGCCGCGTTTATCCGCGAAGGGCACTATGCGGCTCATGTACGGCGGATGCGGCAGATCTACAGTCGTCGCCGCGCGGCGCTGGTCGCCGTGATCAGCCAGTCGCTGGGGGCCGACTGGATTGTGCATCACAGCAATGCGGGGCTGCATCTGGTGCTCAGACTGCCCGACAGCATCGACGATGTGGCGTTCAGCGCTGAGCTTGAACAGTGCGGTGTGCTGACGCGCCCGCTGTCTTCCTACTACCTGCAAGGCACGCCGCAGCGTGGGTTACTTTTGGGCTATGCCTGCGTTGACGAAGCGGATATCCCCAATGCGTTCGCGCCTGTCCTTGCCCGTCTGGAACACCACCTGCAAATCGCCTCAGTTTCCCCCTGAGGCACCACAAGTGTGCACCCTCTTACCTTGCCTGATTCTGTGATCTTATTCACGTTAATGTAATGTTAAATTTAAAAAGGCAATAAAATACAATGGTCTGCAAGAAGGTTTTGCAAGCCTGTTCGTTTTATTTTGTCAAATTCTGCTTGTGCGAATCAGCGGCGTTATGGTAGTGCTAAAAAAAGGCCCGCCAGGATTCGCATGTCAAACGGATGATGCATGAATCGTGCCGAAACCCTTTCCATCCTGTTTTCGAGAGTACGCCATGAGAAATTTTGTCAGTTTCAGGAATATCAAAAAGAGCTACGACGGCGACAAGCTGGTGGTGCGCAACCTTAATCTGGACGTGGCAGAAGGGGAGTTTTTGACGCTGTTAGGGCCCTCAGGATCGGGGAAAACCACCAGCCTGATGATGCTGGCGGGCTTTGAAACGCCCACCGATGGCGAGATTCTGCTGCGTGATAAACCCCTGCACACGCTGCCGCCCCATCAGCGTGATATCGGCATGGTGTTTCAGAATTATGCGCTGTTTCCCCATATGACCGTGGCGGAGAATCTGGCATTTCCCCTATCCATACGTCGCCTGAGCAAAGCGGATATCAAAGTGCGGGTTAAGCGCGTGCTGGATATGATTAAACTGACCTCGCTGGCCGATCGCTATCCTGCCCAGATGTCGGGTGGCCAGCAGCAACGTGTAGCGCTGGCGCGGGCACTGGTTTTTGAACCCAGGCTGATCCTGATGGATGAACCGTTAGGGGCACTGGATAAACAACTGCGTGAGCATATGCAGATGGAAATCAAACAGCTGCACAACCTGCTTGGGCTGACCATCGTTTACGTCACGCATGACCAGAGCGAAGCAATGACCATGTCAGACCGGGTCGCGGTGTTTAATGATGGCATGATTCAGCAGATGGACAGCCCGAGTAAGCTTTATGAGCAGCCAGATAATGCCTTTGTTGCACAGTTTATCGGCGAAAATAACTGCCTGTTAGCCACACAATCGGGTCAAAAGGGCGAGTATTATCAGGTGGCACTGGATAATGGCGTTCATCTGGACGCGCTGAAAGTCCGACCCAGTTCGCCTGGCAAACGTATCCAGCTCAGCATCCGGCCCGAACGCATCAACGTGAACGCACCAAAACCGGGCGACCAGTCTGTGCAGGCTACCATTCAACAGTTTATCTATCTGGGTGATCATGTCCGCATGCTGACCGACGTGGCCGGGCAGGGGAATTTTATGGTGAAACTGGCCTCATCCGATGTCGCGCCTGAGTGGAAACCGGGGAGCGAGGTTATGCTTTCCTGGCAGCCACAGCATTTACGTGCGCTGGATGTGACATTGCAATAAAAAAAGAGCATGCGGGCTGCATGCTCTTTGTTCTCACTACCGGTCAGGCGGTTTGTTACTGGCCTTCCGCCTGGAGTGACTGAATCGCTGTCAGGGCAATGGTATAGACGATGTCGTCCACCAGCGCACCGCGCGACAGGTCGTTAACGGGTTTACGCATCCCTTGCAACATCGGTCCGATAGAAATCAGATCGGCTGAGCGCTGCACCGCTTTATAGGTGGTGTTACCGGTATTCAGATCCGGGAAGATAAATACCGTTGCGCGACCCGCGACCTGCGAGTTTGGCGCTTTCGATTTCGCGACGTCTTCCATAATCGCCGCGTCATACTGCAGCGGACCGTCAATGACCAGATCCGGGCGTTTTTCCTGTGCCAGACGGGTAGCTTCGCGCACTTTTTCGACGTCGCTTCCTGCCCCGGAGTTACCGGTCGAGTAGGAGATCATCGCCACGCGCGGATCAATACCGAAGGCTTTGGCGGAATCGGCAGACTGGATAGCAATTTCAGCCAGCTGTTCAGCGGTAGGATCCGGGTTAATCGCGCAGTCGCCATAGACCAGCACCTGCTCCGGCAGCAGCATAAAGAATACCGACGAGACCAGAGAACTGTTCGGGGCGGTTTTAATCAGCTGTAACGGCGGACGAATGGTATTGGCCGTGGTATGCACCGCACCTGAAACCAGGCCGTCTACCTCGCCACGCTCCAGCATCATGGTACCGAGCACCACGTTGTCTTCCAGCTGTTCCTGCGCCACCACTTCGGTCATGCCTTTGTTTTTACGCAGTTCAACCAGACGCGGAACGTAGTTCTGGCGAACCACTTCAGGGTCAACAATCTCAATGCCTTTACCCAGCTCAACGCCCTGTACTGCGGCCACGCGCTGAATTTCATCCGGGTTACCTAACAGCACGCAGGTCGCAATGCCGCGATCGGCACAGATCGCGGCCGCTTTCACGGTGCGAGGCTCATCGCCTTCTGGCAGGACGATGCGTTTACCGGCTTTACGTGCCAGCTCGGTCAACTGATAACGGAATGCCGGCGGGGACAGACGACGGCTGCGTTCAGAGGTGGCGGTCAGCGACTCAATCCAGTCTGCATTGATGTAGCCTGCGACATATTCCTGCACTTTCTCAATGCGCTGTGTGTCGTCTACCGGCACTTCCAGATTGAAGCTTTGCAGACTCAGTGATGTCTGCCAGGTATTGGTTTTGACCATAAAGACCGGCAGACCGGTCTGGAACGCGCGTTCGCACAGTTTGGCGATCCGCTCGTCGATCTCGTAGTTACCGGTTAACAGAATAGCCCCAATCTCTACGCCGTTCATGGCGGCCAGACAGGCGGCAACCAGTACATCCGGACGGTCTGCGGAGGTGACCAGCAGCGAGCCTGGACGGAAGTGCTCAAGCATATGAGGAATGCTGCGGGCACAGAAGGTTACCGACTTCACGCGGCGCGTCTGAATTTCACCTTCATTAATGATGCGCGCGTTCAGGTGGCGGCACATATCAATCGCGCGGGTCGCGATCAGATCAAAGCTCCACGGCACGCAACCCAGGATGGGCAACGGGCTGTTGGCAAACAATTGGTCGGGATTGATATTGGCAATGCTGGCCTTCGTGGAATCATCGAAGATTTCAGACAGGTCGGGACGCGTCCGGCCCTGTTCGTCGACCGGCGCGTTCAGCTTGTTAATAATGACGCCGGTGATGTTTTTATTCTTCGCACCGCCAAAGCTGCTTTGCGTCAGTTCGATACGTTCTTTAAGCTGGGCCGGCGAGTCATTACCCAGCGCGGTCACAAACACAATTTCAGCGTTCAGTGTTTTGGCAATTTCGTAGTTAAGGGCGCTGGCAAACTGATGTTTGCGCGTGGGCACCAGGCCCTCCACCAGCACCACTTCTGCATCCTGCGTATTTGCATGATAGCGGGCAATGATTTCTTCCATCAGCACGTCCTGCTGATTGGATCCCAGCAAGGATTCAACGCGTGACATGGGCAGCGGTTCTGCCGCAGGAATACCGGAATTTTTGCGTACGATGCTGGTGGTTTGGTCGGGCGCATTGCCACCGGCGCGTGGTTGAGCAATGGGTTTGAAAACGCTCAGTCGAACGCCTTTACGTTCCATGGCGCGAATAACGCCAAGGCTAACGCTGGTCAAGCCGACGCTGGTGCCGGTCGGAATGAGCATAATTGTACGTGACACGATTGCACCTCTCAGAGTTCACTGGGTGTCAAAATAACACCGTCAGCCTGAGCTGACGGAGAAAGGATATCAGGCGGTAAGACGCGCGGCGTCCCTGGCGATGACTAACTCTTCATTCGTTGGGATAACCAGTGCCGGACGCGTGCCCTCTTTGTTGATGAAGCCCGCTTTACCAAAACGCGCGGCCAGGTTGCGGTCATGATCGAGTTCAAAGCCCAGCAGAGCCAGTTTCTTCAGCGTTAACTCGCGGACCATCGCCGCATTTTCACCGATACCACCGGTGAAGATCACGCCATCAAGACGGCCGTCCATCAGCGCAGTATAGCTGCCGATGTATTTGGCGAGGCGATGGCAGAATACGTCCATTGCGCGTTTGGCATCGTCTTTCGTGGCGTAATTATCTTCAACGTAGCGGCAGTCGCTGGTGACTTCGGTCAGCCCTAACAGACCGGACTCTTTGGTCAGCATCTTGTTGATTGCATCCACGTTCATGCCCAATGTATCGTGCAGGAAGAAGATGATGGCCGGATCAATATCCCCGCTGCGGGTGCCCATCACCAGGCCTTCCAGCGGCGTCAGCCCCATGGAGGTATCCACACATTCGCCGTTACGGATGGCAGAAACCGATCCACCGTTACCGAGGTGACAGGTGATGATATTCAGGGTTTCCAGCGGCTTATTCAGCATTTTTGCCGCTTCGTGGGTCACATAGTAGTGGCTGGTACCGTGCGCACCGTAGCGACGCACGCCGTGATCTTTGTAGAGCGCATAGGGCAGCGCATAGAGATAGGATTCTTCCGGCATTGTCTGATGGAAAGCGGTGTCAAAAACCGCCACATTCTTGTCAGACAAATGGGGGAAGTTTTTCATCGCTTCATCAATGCCGATCAGGCCCGCAGGATTATGCAGCGGTGCAAAAGAAGCGGCATCTTTGATACCCTGAACGACAGCGTCAGAGATCACGACCGATTGCGTCAATTTTTCACCGCCGTGGACGATGCGATGACCTATTGCAGCGATTTGTGCCGAAAGCTCTGGTTTTTGTGCCAGAATTGTTTTAACAATGAAATTCAGTGCTTCGCTGTGGGCAGCGCCAGCACCTAAAGGTGCTTCCTGTTTTTGGCCGTCAAGCTTCCACTTGATCCGCGCTTCGGGCAGGTGAAAACATTCAGCCAGACCTGACAGAAATTCGTCTCCGGTGGTGGGATTCAGAATGGCAAACTTAAGGGATGAGCTGCCGCAGTTCAGGACCAGTACTAACTTACTCGACATGGAAGTACCTATTTGTTAAAAGTGGCTAAAAAAAACGCAATCAGACATACAGCGTAGCCTATTGAAGCTGCCAGATTAATGACAAAAGTCATACCCGGGTCAAAATAATGCGTTATACGCAAAAAAAGTTGAGTTTTTACGCATAAATTTTAAATCACGCTTAAAACGGGTCTTATCGCCTCTGTGACAAAGAAGGTTGCGACACTGACGCGACTAAAACGGCGTCAGAATAGCCGGAGTCACCTTTAAAGACAAAAAGATTTGAAGGATGTTACGTAAAGTTGTGTCGTTATAGTTAT
The DNA here is from genome assembly GCF_041955125.1 of Pantoea sp. BR_17. Classification (NCBI taxonomy): domain Bacteria; kingdom Pseudomonadati; phylum Pseudomonadota; class Gammaproteobacteria; order Enterobacterales; family Erwiniaceae; genus Pantoea; species Pantoea sp. BR_17. Next base: position 109,673 of record NZ_JAVAXT010000013.1, read on the forward strand.
TTTTCAAAAAATACAGCATTAGTTGAGGCGAGCCATGGCGAATCAATCTAACACGGGCTGGTTCCGGATGTTTCAGCGCGGACAGCATTATATGAAGACGTGGCCCAATGATAAACGTCTGGCACCAGTCTTTCCCGAAAACCGGGTATCAACGGCCACGCGTTTTGCCATTCGCTTTATGCCCCCGCTGGCGGTGTTTACACTGACCTGGCAGATCGCGATGGGTGGGCAACTGGGCCCTGCCGTCGCGACAGCGCTTTTCGCCTGCAGTTTACCGATGCAGGGATTGTGGTGGCTGGGCAAACGTTCGGTCACGCCACTGCCGCCGACGCTTCTGCGCTGGTTTCATGACGTGCGCACCAAACTGGAAGCCGCAGGGCAGGCGATTGCGCCGGTTGAAGGCACGCCAACCTATCAGGCGCTTGCCGATCTGCTGAAGCGCGCCTTTAAGCAACTGGACCGGACTTTTCTGGACGATCTCTAACCTGCAGCGTGCCGAAATATTGCATGTGAATCTGTGGTTAAATCAATGAAAAGCGATGTGGCAACCTCCGCATCGCTCCCCCTGTGTCATCATCCTTCCATCGTATAAAACCTGAACAGCCTCTGGGCTGAGGGAGAGAAAGATGGAAATGACCCACGCACAACGCTTAATTCTGGCGAACCAGTACAAAATGATGGCGATGCTGGAGCCTGAGAATGCGGAGCGCTTTCGGCGTTATCAGACCATTATTGAGCGCGGCTACAGCCTGCAGATGCGTGAACTGGATAAAGAGTTCGGCGAACTCTCTGAAGCCACCTGCCGTACGCTCATCGACATCATGGAAATGCACCATGCGCTACAGATTTCCTGGTCTAATCTGAAAACCGAAGGAGAGATCGATACCCGGCGCCTGGCGTTTCTGGGATTTGATGCGGCTACGGAATCCCGCTACCTTGGCTATGTACGTTTTATGGTGAATACGGAAGGGCGCTACACGCATTTTGATTCCGGCACGCACGGCTTCAATGCACAAACACCGATGTGGGAAAAGTATCAACGCATGCTGGCTTTATGGCAGACTTGTCCCCGCCAGTACCATTTAAGCGTAAACGAGATTGCGCAAATCATTAACGCCTGATGAGGAGTGACGTGTGGAGTACAGTGGTTTTTTGTTTGATTTAGACGGCACCTTAGTGGATTCATTACCGGCGGTTGAACGTGCCTGGTCTAACTGGGGCGCACGTCATGGCATTGCGGCTGATGAAATTCTGGACTTCATTCACGGTAAACAGGCAATCACCTCCCTGCGTCATTTTATGGCCGGTCAGTCAGAGGCCGCGATTCAGGCCGAGTTCCTGGCACTGGAAAAAACGGAAGCGGAAGATACGGACGGTGTGAAGGCGTTACCAGGTGCCCTGGCGCTGCTCACTCAGCTTAATGAACTGCAGATCCCCTGGGCGATTGTTACTTCAGGTTCTGTGCCAGTGGCTCATGCCCGCCACAAAGCGGCGGGCCTGCCTCTGCCTGCGGTCTTCATTACGGCTGAGCAGGTAGCAAAGGGTAAGCCTGAACCCGATCCCTACCTGCTGGGTGCCGAAAGGCTGAAACTGTCTCCAGCCGACTGTGTTGTGGTTGAAGATGCGCCTGCTGGCGTGATCGCCGGGCTGTCGGCGGGCTGTGCCGTCATTGCTGTCAATGCGCCAGACGAGACACCGCGACTGGATGACGTGGCGCTGCGCCTGACTTCACTGGCGTCACTAATCATTACCAGACAGCCAGCGGGTAAGTTTGCCTTTCACAGCCAGCCTTAAGTGCAGAGTGGCGGCATCGGGCCGCCCGAATCAGAGCGGTGTATCTTGCGAGATTTCGTCCAGAGACAGGCTAAAGCTTGGGATAAACACCTCAACAAAATAGCTCATCTCAGGCGAGCGACGCTGAGTCAGGGTTTTTTCCAGCCGCGCCTTGGCGAGTAAGAATTCATTGTTGCCTGCCGACAACTCTTCCAGGCATTTAACGTAGGCGCAGAGTGCGTCGGCCTGCTTCACTACCGCTTTCTCATCTTCACTGTGCAGATGTTCATCAATCAGCGGGCGATAAACGTCCTGCAACTCGTCGGGCAGCATCTCAATCAACTTCTGCTGCGCGATTTTCTCAATCTTTTTGTATTCATGGGCAATCTGCGCGTTGTAATACTTCACCGGGGTAGGCAAATCGCCCGTGAGCACTTCACTGGCATCATGGTACAGCGCCATCATCGCGATGCGCTCGGCATTCAGGTTACCGTTAAACTTTTTGTTCTTGATGATGGCCAGCGCATGGGCGACCATCGCCACCTGTAAACTGTGTTCAGAGACGTTTTCGGTCCGCACGTTACGCATCAGTGGCCAGCGGTTAATCAGTTTGAGGCGTGAGAGGTGGGCGAAGAAATGGCTTTGAGTCATGGTCATTCCTGTTTACGACAGGGGAGAGGTTAACTCTCCCCAAAATGACATCAGTATAGATGCAACAGGACTACTGGCGGTAGCCTTGCAGGAAACGGCCAAACTTATTGATGGCCATTTCCAGGTCATCGACGCGCGGCAGGGTTACGATACGCAGATGATCGGGCCACGGCCAGTTAAACGCGGTGCCCTGCACCAGCAGCACTTTTTCCTGTAACAGGAAGTCCAGCACCATCTTCTGGTCGTCCTGAATATTGAATTTTTTGGCATCAATTTTCGGGAACATGTACAGCGCTCCCTCCGGCTTCACACAGCTGACGCCGGGAATATCGTTGATCAGTTCCCAGGCTCGCTGACGCTGTTCGTAGAGACGACCACCCGGTGCGATGAACTCGCTGATGCTCTGATATCCCCCCAGGGCGGTCTGAATTGCGTGCTGCGCCGGAACGTTGGCGCACAGGCGCATGGAAGCCAGCATTTCCAGCCCTTCTATATAGCCTTTTGCGTGCTTTTTCGGGCCATTCAGCACCATCCAGCCCTGACGGAAGCCCGCCACGCGGTAGGTTTTTGACAGGCCGTTAAACGTGACCGTTAACAAGTCCGGTGCCAGTGCGGCAATAGAGTGGTGCTGTGCGGCATCGTAGAGGATCTTATCGTAGATCTCGTCAGCAAATATAATCAGGTTATGCTGACGGGCTATCTCAACCACGTCCATCAGCAGCTCTTTGCTGTAAACCGCACCGGTGGGGTTGTTGGGGTTGATGATAACAATGCCGCGAGTGCGTGGCGTAATTTTGCTACGAATATCGTCCAGGTCCGGGAACCAGCCGGCGGACTCATCACACAAATAGTGCACGGCTTTTCCGCTCGACAGCGACACGGCTGCCGTCCAGAGCGGATAGTCCGGTGCCGGAACCAGCATTTCATCTCCGCTGTTCAGCAGCGCCTGCATCGCCTGAACGATCAGTTCTGAGACACCGTTTCCAATGTAGATATCTTCTACTGTGACATCGCGCATATCCCGCGCCTGATAATGCTGCATGATGGCCTTTCGGGCGGAATAGAGCCCTTTGGAATCGCAATAACCTTGTGCACTGGGCAGGTTACGGATCACATCCACCAGAATTTCATCGGGCGCTTCAAAGCCAAACGGCGCGGGGTTACCGATGTTCAACTTGAGAACTTTATTACCTTCTTCTTCCAGGCGCTTGGCCTCTTTTAAAACCGGCCCACGAATGTCATAACACACATTGTCCAGTTTGCCGGATTTATCAATTTGAAAAGTCATTTTTGGCCGCCTTAATATGCAGAATCCTTTTGCCTGCCGCTGAAAACAAACCTGCACAATGTACTCTCCTCACGAACACAAAAGAAGGGCGCGAGGTGGTTTTGGCGTCTTCAGCATCTTTGTCTCCGTCCAGACGACGTAATGCATATTGCTTATGACCCTGCATGGTTTAAAAGTCTGCTTTAGTCATCATTAATGGTTTTTTATGCTGCATGATAAAAAGGCTTTGTTTGGCGCGTTGCTGTTTTTTTTATGCCGACAGGGAACGTAATCCACATAGTGAAATCAGAACAGGCCTAATGCGTCATAAATGAAATAGTTTAATTATGCTTTATTGATGCATAAATTTTGCACGATAGTGCATAGCGTAAGTAGGGTGTGACAGCCGTGCATTAATCGTTAATACGGTTAACTATTTTATCTCTAAGGACTTTTTTCCGTTTTTTGAAGCCAGGCTAAAAAACAGAGAGCATCTTTAGTACAGGTTTACCTGTCTAAAAGTCTTATTCACTGTTTTTGGGCGGGTTGAATGCGCACAGGACGTGCGGGATGTGTTGGAAAATGCGATCCGATCAAAATTTGCAATGCTTTTCATAAAAACATTTCCATTTTGCGGTCAAAAATGATTAAGTATAATTTACTATTTGATGTGATTAAACGCGATACAGCGTGTGTGTATGACAGACCCATTTACCCCGGCGTAATGACTTTTTTGGGGTTGAAAAAGACAACTACACAGCTTCCCGCAATTTTGCATCCAGTGCCTTCGGTACAGAAGTTGTCTCTGTCTTCAGGTCACGGCTTCCGTGTTTTACAGGAACGTGCCGTGCGCCTTCGTAAGTAAATTTTATGTCGGCCCTGTGATGGGACGGCATGAAGCATCATTACCGCTTATCGCTTTGATAAGCTTGTAATAACACCAGGATAGTAGTTCTTAAAACTCTAATAAGTGAAGAAAAACATGACTAATGCAAATCGTCCGATACTTAATCTCGATCTCGATCTGCTTCGAACTTTTGTTGCTGTTGCGGATTTAAACACCTTTGCAGCCGCGGCTGCTGCGGTATGCAGAACGCAATCGGCAGTAAGTCAGCAGATGCAGCGTCTGGAACAACTGGTCGGTAAAGAGTTGTTTGCCAGGCATGGCCGCAACAAATTATTAACAGAACATGGCATTCAGCTTCTGGGTTATGCCAGAAAAATTCTGCGTTTTAACGATGAAGCCTGCACATCGCTGATGTACAGCAATATTCAGGGCGTTCTGACAATCGGGGCGTCAGACGATACGTCCGATACCATTCTGCCGTTCCTGTTAAACCGCGTTACCTCTGTTTATCCCAAACTGGCCATTGACGTTCGTGTGAAACGCAATCCATTTATGATGGAAATGCTGAATCAGGGCGAAGTCGATCTGGTTGTTACCACCTCCAGTCCGGGTAACTTTACACACCAGGTACTGCGGACATCGCCAACCCTGTGGTATTGCGCAGCGGACTATGTGTTCCAGCGTGGGGAAGCGATCCCTCTGGTATTGCTGGATGAACCCAGCCCTTACCGTGATATGGCGATTGACCATCTGAACGAAGCAGGCATTCCCTGGCGCATCTCTTACGTCGCTTCAACGCTGGCAGCGGTGCGTGCTGCCGTTAAAGCTGGTTTAGGCGTGACCGCGCGTCCGGTGGAGATGATGAGCCCTGAACTGCGCGTAATGGGTGCAGCAGAAGGATTACCGGTGCTGCCAGATACTCAGTATCTGCTGTGCCGCAACGCGGACAACGACAACGAACTGGCGCTGGCCATTTTCAACGCCATGCAGTCTACCCACGATCCCTACAACATGATCGGCAATGCCGATGGTGCCTTACTGCTGGACGACGAAGAGTAAATCCCGTCTTCTTTCGCAAAAAATGCGAAATCTGCCGGCACGTTAATCTGAGTAAATGCGCCTTTTGTTCTGTAACCGGAACAAGAGGCTTTTTTTTGCTGCTTTTCTGACCCGTGGTTTTCTTTTTCAGTCCTGTTCTGTCAATTACCTGTTCATACTCTGGTCAACAGGGCGAGTGGGGAAGGGAAAGCACGAAGTGGAGATTTGTTGATGCGAATCAGGCTGATAACTGATTAAATTTAACACAAAAATGATAATTCTGTGTTCTGGATCAACAAAATAGCCCTTCTAAAAGCAAGGCAATCCCGCCGAATCCTGTCAAACTATGCGCGTTGATAACGCGATCCACACGTTGAAATACCCGCTACACTGAAATTACCCCTACAGACTGAAGCGATTTAGCTGGAAACACGCGCGTCATATGTTAATAATATGATGCAGGTGTAAAATAATGTTTGGATACTTTTGTCAAAGTTGACAAAAGGTTATAGAAAGGAGTAAAAAACCACATAAAATTGCTGCTTATTGCACAGTAACAGCAAAATTTGTAAGGTTTTTATCCTTCCCTTTGAATCGATGTGGTGAGTTTGCTGCCAGAACCAGAGCAGGATGCCAGCGCCACTTTTGATGAGTAAGCAATGAGTATGTCAACTACCACCGAAATCATCGCTCAGCATTGGGCATTCATCGTTTTTATCGTCATCGCATTTGGCCTCTGTGCGTTTATGTTGACCGGAGGATGGCTGTTAGGCGGCAGAGCTCGTGCCCGTCATAAAGACACGCCTTTCGAATCCGGTATTGAATCCGTGGGTGATACTCACATCCGCTTATCCGCCAAATTCTACCTGGTGGCGATGTTCTTCGTTATCTTCGACGTCGAAGCTCTCTTTTTATACGCATGGGCGACTTCAATCCGTGAAAGTGGATGGGTCGGCTTTGTGGAAGCCGCAATTTTCATTTTGGTGCTCCTGGCGGGCCTGGTTTATCTGGTGCGCATTGGCGCGTTGGACTGGACTCCTGCACGCCGCCGAATCGTGGTTAAAACTCCCACGGTAAGTCACACCAATCCTCACAAGCAGTAAAAGAGAGGCAATAAGATGGACTATACGCTCACCCGCATAGACCCGAACGGTGGTGAGAACGACCGTTACCCTCTGCAAAAGCAGGAAATCGTCAGCGATCCGCTGGAGCAGCACGTTCATCGCAGCGTTTACATGGGCAAGCTCGAACATGCCCTGCACGACATGGTGAACTGGGGACGTAAGAATTCCCTGTGGCCCTACAACTTTGGTCTTTCCTGCTGCTACGTTGAGATGACCACCTCCTTCACCGCCGTGCACGATGTGGCGCGTTTTGGTGCTGAGGTTATGCGTGCCTCACCGCGTCAGGCCGACTTTATGGTTATTGCCGGTACGCCGTTCACTAAAATGGCCCCGGTGATTCAGCGTTTGTACGATCAGATGCTGGAGCCGAAATGGGTCATTTCCATGGGGGCCTGTGCTAACTCAGGCGGCATGTACGATATCTATTCTGTCGTGCAGGGCGTGGATAAATTCCTGCCGGTTGACGTTTACATTCCAGGTTGCCCACCGCGCCCTGAAGCCTACATGCAGGCTCTGCTGTTACTGCAGGAGTCGATTGGTAAAGAGCGTCGTCCTCTGTCCTGGGTGGTCGGCGATCAGGGCGTTTACCGTGCCAATATGCAGTCTGAGCGTGAACGTAAGCGTGGCGAGCGTATTGCAGTAACCAACCTGCGTACACCAGACGAAGTTTAAGTTAACCGTATGGATGGAATCAGTGCCTGCAGCGACAATACACAAATTAATGCATGGCACCATCCTGACGCCTTCATTTGAGCGCCTGTTAGCAGGCCGGAATGGTGAGTAACGTATGACAGATTTGACCACGCAAGATCTCGCTCAGCCGCTATGGCAAACCCGGGATCATCTGGATGACCCGGTAATTGGCGAATTGCGTAATCGTTTTGGGCCGGATGCCTTTACTGTTCAGGCAACACGTACCGGGATTCCGGTGGTATGGGTTAAGCGTGAACAGCTACTGGAAATCATCACTTTCCTGCGTAAATTACCCAAGCCTTACGTCATGCTCTATGACCTGCATGGTATGGACGAACGTTTACGCACCCACCGCGCCGGGTTACCTGCCGCGGATTTTTCCGTTTTCTACCACCTGCTTTCGATTGAACGCAATCGCGACATCATGCTCAAGGTGGCATTGTCTGAAAACGATATGCACGTGCCGACCATCACGAAAATTTTCGCCAATGCGAACTGGTATGAGCGCGAAACCTGGGAGATGTTCGGCATCACTTTTGACGGTCACCCGCACCTGACCCGCATCATGATGCCGCAGACGTGGGAAGGGCACCCGCTGCGTAAGGATTACCCTGCGCGCGCCACCGAATTCGATCCTTTCACGCTGACCAAACAGAAAGAAGATCTGGAAATGGAAGCGCTGACGTTCAAGCCAGAAGACTGGGGCATGAAACGCAGTACTGCCAGTGAAGACTTCATGTTCCTCAACCTGGGTCCTAACCATCCCTCCGCGCACGGTGCGTTCCGCATCATTTTGCAACTGGATGGTGAAGAGATTGTCGACTGCGTTCCGGATATTGGTTATCACCACCGTGGTGCCGAGAAGATGGGTGAGCGTCAGTCCTGGCACAGCTATATTCCCTACACTGACCGCATCGAATACCTCGGTGGCTGCGTCAACGAAATGCCTTATGTGCTGGCGGTAGAGAAACTGGCCGGCATCGTGGTGCCCGATCGCGTTAACGTAATCCGCGTGATGCTTTCAGAGCTGTTCCGCATCAACAGTCACCTGCTGTACATCTCCACCTTTATTCAGGACGTCGGGGCCATGACGCCGGTGTTCTTTGCCTTTACCGACCGTCAGAAAATTTATGACGTGGTGGAGGCGATTACTGGTTTCCGTATGCATCCGGCCTGGTTCCGTATTGGCGGCGTCGCACATGACCTGCCGAAAGGCTGGGAACGCCTGCTGCGTGACTTCCTGGACTGGATGCCAAAACGTCTGAAAGAGTATGACAAAGCGGCGCTGCGCAACACCGTACTGATGGGCCGTTCGCAGGGCGTAGCCGCCTATAACATGGAAGAAGCGCTGGCCTGGGGCACAACCGGTGCCGCACTACGTGCAACGGGTCTCGATTTTGACGTGCGTAAATGGCGCCCCTACTCAGGCTATGAAAACTTCGATTTTGAGGTTCCTGTGGGCGCCGGCATCAGTGATGCCTATACGCGCGTACAACTGAAAATGGAAGAGATGTGGCAGTCGCTGCGTATCCTGGAGCAGTGCCTGAACAACATGCCGGAAGGGCCGTTTAAGGCGGATCATCCGTTAACCACGCCGCCACCGAAAGAGCGTACGCTGCAGCACATTGAAACCCTGATCACCCACTTCCTGCAGGTTTCCTGGGGCCCGGTCATGCCGGCCAACGAATCTTTCCAGATGATTGAGGCGACCAAAGGGATCAACAGTTACTACCTGACCAGCGACGGCAGCACGATGAGTTACCGCACGCGTGTGCGTACACCGAGCTTCCCGCACCTGCAGCAGATTCCATCGGTAATCCGTGGCAGCCTGGTATCCGACCTGATCGTATACCTCGGTAGTATCGACTTTGTTATGTCAGACGTGGACCGCTAATTATGCACGATCAACACATTGCTATTAAAACGATCGACCCTAACGAGGTCTTCGTGCTGAGTGCGGAAGAGCACCATGCGATTGAGCACGAAAAACACCATTACGAAGATGCGCGCGCTGCCTCCATTGAAGCACTGAAAATTGTGCAGAAGCAGCGCGGCTGGGTGCCTGACGGTGCGATCCATGCGATTGCAGAAGTGTTAGGAATTCCTGCCAGCGACGTAGAAGGCGTGGCAACGTTCTATAGTCAGATTTTCCGTCAGCCTGTTGGCCGTCACGTGATTCGCTACTGCGACAGCGTGGTGTGCCACATCACCGGTTTTCAGGGGATTCAGGCGGCACTGGAAGAAAACCTGAATATTAAGCCTGGCCAGACGACAACCGACGGTCGCTTTACCTTACTGCCGACCTGTTGCCTGGGTAACTGTGATAAAGGTCCAACCATGATGGTGGATGAAGATACCCACGTTCATCTGACGCCGGAAGGCATCGCCTCTTTGCTGGAGCAGTATCAATGACAATCAAACAGATCATTCGTACTGCTGAAACCCATCCCCTGACCTGGCGCATGCGCGAGGATCAGCAGCCGGTATGGCTTGATGAGTATCGCAGCAAAAACGGCTATGCCGGTGCGGAAAAAGCCCTGAAAGGGATGGCACCTGACGAAATCGTCTCACTGGTAAAAGATTCCGGTCTGAAAGGGCGCGGCGGTGCCGGGTTCTCGACGGGCCTGAAGTGGAGCCTGATGCCGAAAGATGAATCCATGAACATCCGTTACCTGCTGTGTAACGCCGATGAAATGGAGCCTGGCACGTATAAAGACCGCCTGTTGATGGAACAGATGCCGCATCAGTTGGTGGAAGGCATGCTAATCAGTGCGTTTGCCCTGAAAGCTTACCGGGGCTACATCTTTCTGCGCGGCGAATACATTGAAGCCGCAGTGCATCTGCGTCGTGCGATTGCGGAAGCCACTGAAGCAGGCCTGTTGGGCAAAAACATTCTGGGTACCGGTTTTGATTTTGAACTGTTCGTCCACACCGGTGCGGGACGTTATATCTGCGGTGAAGAAACGGCACTGATTAACTCCCTGGAAGGTCGCCGTGCCAACCCACGTTCCAAGCCGCCTTTCCCGGCAAGCGCGGGCGTGTGGGGCAAGCCGACCTGCGTGAACAACGTTGAAACGCTGTCGAACGTGCCGGCTATTCTGGCCAACGGCGTCGAGTGGTACAAAGGTCTGTCAAAAAGCGACGACGCCGGTACGAAACTGATGGGCTTCTCCGGCCGGGTGAAAAACCCTGGCGTGTGGGAACTGCCATTTGGCATCACCGCACGCGAAATCCTTGAGGATTATGCCGGCGGTATGCGCGACGGCCTGCGTTTTAAAGCCTGGCAGCCGGGTGGCGCGGGGACCGACTTTTTAACGGAGCAGCACCTCGATCTGCCCATGGAATTTGCCAGCATTGGTAAAGCCGGCAGCCGTCTGGGTACCGCTCTGGCAATGGCCGTGGACCATGAAATCAACATGGTTTCACTGGTGCGTAACCTGGAAGAGTTCTTTGCCCGCGAATCCTGCGGTTGGTGTACGCCATGCCGTGATGGCCTGCCGTGGAGCGTGAAGATTCTGCGCGCGCTGGAGCAGAAAAAAGGCCAGCCGGGGGACATTGAGACCCTGGAGCAGCTTTGCCGCCAGCTTGGCCCGGGCAAAACCTTCTGTGCCCACGCGCCGGGTGCGGTCGAGCCGCTGCAGAGCGCCATTAAATATTTCCGTGAAGAGTTTGAAGCCGGCATTGCGCCGCAGGTGTTTGGCAATACCCGATCTATCGGCGGTATTCAGCCAAACCTGCTGAAAGCGCGCTGGTAATTCGCCGTTATCCACGGGAGCTGGCCCTGTGCCGCCGTCCCTGTTGCAGTGTGCAGGGGCAAGAATTTGATTAACGCTCGTTTCTGACGAGCCTGACGGAAGCATGTCACTATGGCTACTATCCATGTAGACGGTAAAGAATATGATGTGAACGGAGCGGACAACCTGCTACAGGCATGTCTGTCTCTGGGCCTTGATATTCCTTATTTTTGCTGGCATCCGGCGCTGGGAAGCGTGGGTGCCTGCCGCCAGTGTGCGGTGAAGCAATTCCAGAACGCTGAAGACACCCGCGGCCGCCTTGTCATGTCCTGTATGACACCGGCGTCCGATGGCACCTTCATCTCAATTGATGATGGCGAAGCGAAAGAGTTCCGTGAAAGCGTGGTGGAGTGGTTAATGACTAACCACCCACATGACTGTCCGGTATGTGAAGAGGGCGGTAACTGTCATCTTCAGGATATGACGGTCATGACAGGCCACAGCTTCCGCCGCTATCGCTTCACCAAACGTACTCACCGCAATCAGGATCTCGGTCCGTTCATCTCGCACGAAATGAACCGCTGTATCGCCTGCTACCGCTGCGTGCGTTACTACAAAGATTATGCCGACGGTAAAGATCTGGGCGTGTATGGTGCGCACGACAACGTGTATTTTGGTCGTCCGGAAGACGGCACGCTGGAAAGCGAGTTCTCCGGTAACCTGGTCGAAATCTGCCCGACCGGCGTGTTCACCGATAAAACCCACTCCGAACGCTATAACCGTAAATGGGATATGCAGTTCGCGCCAAGCATCTGTCAGCAGTGCAGCGTAGGCTGTAACACCAGCCCCGGTGAGCGCTACGGCGAACTGCGTCGTATCGAAAACCGCTACAACGGCAGCGTTAACCACTACTTCCTGTGCGATCGTGGTCGCTTTGGCTACGGTTATGTCAATCTGAAAGATCGTCCTCGCCATCCGGTCCAGTTGCGTGGCAACGACAGCGTGAAGCTGAATGCCGAGCAGGCCGTTAACGCCGGAGCCGATGTCCTGCGTCAGGCGAAGCGCGTCATTGGTATTGGTTCGCCGCGTGCCAGCATCGAAAGTAACTTTGCTCTGCGCGAACTGGTCGGTGCGGAAAACTTCTCTACCGGTATGCCCGCGGGTGAACAGGCGCGTCTTGAACTGCTGCTGAAAGTGCTGCGTGAAGGCGGCATTTATACGCCTTCACTGCGCGAGATCGAGAGCTACGACGCGGTGCTGGTGTTAGGCGAAGACCTGACACAGGTTGGCGCACGCGTGGCCCTGTCAGTGCGTCAGGCAGTAAAAGGCAAAGCCCGCGAAATGGCCGCTGCGCAGAAAGTCGCAGACTGGCAGATCGCCGCGATCCTCAATATCGGTCAGCACGCTAAGCATCCGTTATTTGTCACCAACGTCGATGAAACCCGTCTGGACGACATCGCGGCGTGGAGCTACCGTGCCCCGGTTGAAGAACAGGCGCGTCTTGGCTTTGCGATTGCCCACGCGCTGGACGACAGTGCGCCAGCCGTCAGCGATTTCGACAGTGCGCTGAACGGTAAGCTGGATGTGGTGGTACAGGCGCTGGCCGGTGCCAAAAAACCGCTAATCATTTCCGGCGTGCATTCAGGCAGCAGTGCCATGATCGAAGCGGCCGCGAACGTGGCCAAAGCCCTGAAAGCGCGCGGTGCAGACGTCGGTATCACCCTGCTGGCTGGTCATGCTAACAGCATGGGCCTGGGCCTGATGGGGGGTAATACGCTGGATCAGGCACTGGAACAACTGCAGAACGGCGAAGCCGATGCGGTCGTGGTGCTGGAAAACGATTTGTATCGCCATGCGCCAAAAGCGCAGGTCGATGCGGCGCTGAACCATGCGGCTAACGTGATTGTGGTCGATCATCAGCGCACCGCCACGGTGGAAAAAGCCGGACTGGTGCTTTCCGCTGCCAGTTTTGCCGAAAGCGACGGTACGTCAATTAACCATGAGGGCCGCGCACAGCGCTTCTTCCAGGTGTACGATCCTGCCTACTACGATAACAGCATTGTGATGCTGGAAAGCTGGCGCTGGTTGCACTCGCTGCACAGCGCGCTGGAAAGCCGTCACGTTGACTGGACGCAACTGGACCATGTCATTGATGCCGTTGTGGCAAGTCTGCCACAACTGAAAGGGATCAAGGATGCGGCGCCGGATGCCAGCTTCCGTATTCGTGGTCAGAAGCTGGCGCGTTCTCCGCATCGTGCCAGTGGGCGTACTGCTGCGCGCGCGAATATCAGCGTGCACGAGCCGCGTCAGCCGCAGGATCAGGACACCATGTTTGCCTTCTCGATGGAAGGAAACAACCAGCCGAGCGCCCCGCGTTCGCAAATTCCGTTTGCGTGGGCACCAGGCTGGAACTCACCGCAGGCGTGGAACAAATTCCAGGATGAAGTGGGCGGGAAACTGCGTCATGGCGATCCCGGTGTGCGTTTGTTCGAAGCCAGCGATGCGCAGCTTGCCTGGTTCAGTAGCGTACCAGAAGCCTATGCCACGCAAGGTCAGTTCCGCGTCGCGCCTTACTACCAGTTATTCGGAAGTGAAGAAATGACGCAGCGTGCGCCGGTTATCCAGCAGCGCATGTCGGCACCAACCCTGGTTCTGAACCCGGAAGATGCCGCGAAGCTGGGCGTGAATAACGGTGCAGCAGTGGAATTAACCTGTGCAGGTGAAACCGTACGTTTGCCAGTGCGTTTCTCGGCTTCTTTGCAGGCAGGGCAGGTTGGGCTTCCACTCGGTATGCCGGGTGTCCCGCCCTTCCTGGCGAATGCAAAAATTGATTCTCTGCAGGAGGCGGCGCAATGAGCTGGTTAACACCGGATGTTATCGACATTCTGATCGCCATTGGTAAAGCGCTGGTGATTTTGCTGGTCGTGGTGGCCTGCGGTGCGTTTATGAGCTTCGCCGAGCGTCGTTTGCTCGGCCTGTTTCAGAACCGCTATGGGCCAAACCGTGTGGGCTGGGGCGGATCGTTGCAGCTGGTTGCTGACATGATCAAGATGTTCTTTAAAGAGGACTGGGTTCCCCCGTTCACCGATCGCTTTATCTTTACGCTGGCGCCGGTCATCGCGTTTGTTTCCCTGCTGCTGGCCTTTGCTATCGTCCCGGTTTCACCGACCTGGGTGGTGACCGATCTCAATATCGGGTTGCTGTTCTTCCTGATGATGGCGGGCCTGGCTGTATATGCCGTGCTGTTTGCGGGCTGGTCGAGTAATAACAAATACTCGCTGTTAGGTGCGATGCGTGCCTCTGCGCAGACCTTGAGTTACGAAGTGTTCCTGGGTCTGTCACTGATGGGCGTGGTAGCGCAGGCGGGCTCGTTCAACATGACCGATATCGTCAACAGTCAGACGCATCTGTGGAACATCATCCCGCAGTTCTTTGGGTTTGTGACCTTCTGTATCGCGGGTGTGGCCGTTTGTCACCGCCATCCGTTTGACCAGCCCGAAGCCGAGCAGGAACTGGCTGACGGTTACCACATTGAATATGCCGGTATGAAATTTGGTCTGTTCTTTGTCGGCGAATATGTCGCGATTACCACCGTTTCAGCGCTGATTGTGACGCTGTTCTTTGGTGGCTGGCACGGGCCTTTCCTGCCGCCGTTCATCTGGTTCGCCCTGAAAACGGCGTTCTTTATGATGATGTTCATCCTGATTCGTGCTGCGCTTCCGCGTCCACGCTATGACCAGGTGCTGTCGTTCGGCTGGAAAGTGTGTCTGCCGTTGACGCTGTTGAACCTGCTGGCGACCGCCGCAGTGATTCTTTATACAGCGCAGTAAGGGGTAACAAATGACGTTAAAAGATATTGTCGTAGGCTTCGGCACGACAGTGCGCAGTATCTGGATGATTGGCATGCACGCCTTCGCGAAACGCGAAACCCAGATGTATCCAGAAGAGCCGGTCTACCTGCCACCGCGTTACCGTGGCCGTATTGTGTTGACCCGCGATCCTGATGGTGCAGAGCGTTGTGTTGCCTGTAACCTGTGTGCGGTAGCCTGTCCGGTAGGCTGTATTTCGCTGCAAAAAGCGGAAACCAAAGACGGCCGCTGGTATCCAGAGTTCTTCCGTATCAACTTCTCACGCTGCATTTTCTGCGGCCTGTGCGAAGAGGCCTGCCCAACCACCGCTATCCAGCTGACGCCGGATTTCGAACTGGGCGAGTTCAAGCGTCAGGATCTGGTATACGAAAAAGAAGACCTGTTGATCTCGGGGCCGGGTAAATATCCGGAGTACAACTTCTACCGTATGGCAGGTATGGCAATTGACGGTAAAGATAAGGGTGACGCAGAGAACGAAGCGAAACCTATCGACGTCAAAGGCTTACTACCTTAAGGAGCAGGGCATGGAATTTGCGTTTTATCTTTGCGGACTGGTGGCGGTGGTGACGACGTTGCGCGTGATCACCCACACTAATCCGGTACATGCGTTGCTGTACCTGATCGTTTCGCTGTTATCGGTGGCTGGCGTCTTCTTCTCTCTGGGTGCCTACTTTGCAGGTGCGCTGGAAATTATTGTGTATGCCGGCGCCATCATGGTGCTGTTCGTGTTCGTTGTGATGATGCTTAACCTGGGCAAAGCCACACAGAAACAGGAGCGTGAATGGTTAAGTCCGTCGTTGTGGATTGGTCCGGGCCTGGTTTCGTTGCTGCTGCTGGCAGTGATGATCTACGCCATCATGACGGCACATGACCAGGGCATTGACGGCAAAATTATCGATGCGAAAGCGGTGGGCATCAGTTTGTTTGGCCCGTATGTGCTGGCGGTTGAACTGGCATCAATGCTGCTGCTGGCCGGCCTGGTTGTGGCTTTCCACCTCGGCCGCGAAGAGCGCCAGGGCGAAGTCCTGAGCAACCGTTCAAACGATGCCGCGCAGGCGAATAAGGAGCAAGCATGATTCCCTTACAACATGGATTGATTCTGGCGGCGGTGCTGTTTGTGCTGGGGCTGACCTCGCTGGTGTTGCGCCGTAATCTGCTGTTTATGCTGATAAGCCTGGAAATCATGATCAATGCCGCGGCGCTGGCGCTGGTTGTTGCAGGCAGCTACTGGGGACAGGCTGACGGTCAGGTGATGTATATTCTGGCTATCAGTCTCGCCGCAGCGGAAGCCAGTATTGGGCTGGCCCTGCTGCTTCAGCTCTATCGTCGTCGTCAGACGCTGAACATTGATACTGTGAGCGAGATGCGCGGATGAACCTTCTCTATTTAACTGTCTTATTTCCGCTAATCGGCTTTCTGCTGTTAGCGTTCTCCCGTGGCCGCTGGTCAGAAAACCTGTCCGCGACCGTGGGCATGGGATCGGTCGGGCTGGCTGCGCTCACCACGGTGTTTGTGGGTTTCGACTTCTTTGCCCACGGGCAGCAGGTCTTCACTCAGGCGCTGTGGACCTGGATTCATGTCGGCAATTTTAATATTCAGGTCAATCTGACGCTGGATGGCCTGTCGCTCACCATGCTGTCGGTGGTGACCGGTGTCGGCTTCCTGATCCATATGTTCGCCTCGTGGTATATGCGTGGAGAAGAGGGATATTCACGCTTCTTCGCTTATACCAACCTGTTTATCGCCAGCATGGTTGTTCTGGTTCTGGCGGATAACCTGATGCTGATGTATCTGGGTTGGGAAGGGGTAGGGCTGTGCTCCTATCTTCTGATCGGCTTCTATTACAGCAATCCGGAAAACGGCAAGGCGGCGATGAAGGCATTCATCATCACGCGCGTCGGTGATGTCTTCCTGGCATTTGCGTTGTTCATCCTTTACAACGAACTGGGTACGCTCAACTTCCGCGAAATGGCGGAACTGGCTCCGGCACACTTTGCGGCGGACAACCATATGCTGCAATGGGCCACGCTGATGCTGTTGGGTGGCGCAGTAGGTAAGTCTGCGCAGCTGCCGCTTCAGACCTGGCTGGCCGATGCGATGGCAGGTCCAACGCCGGTTTCCGCGCTGATTCACGCCGCCACCATGGTGACGGCAGGGGTTTACCTGATTGCCCGCACCCACGGCCTGTTCCTGTTGACGCCTGAAGTGCTGCATCTGGTCGGCATTATCGGTGCGATTACGCTGGTACTGGCGGGTTTTGCTGCTCTGGTCCAGACGGATATCAAACGTGTACTGGCTTACTCCACCATGAGTCAGATCGGCTACATGTTCCTGGCGCTGGGTGTGCAGGCGTGGGATGCCGCCATTTTCCACCTGATGACCCATGCCTTCTTTAAAGCCTTGCTGTTCCTGTCCTCAGGTTCGGTTATCCTGGCCTGCCACCACGAGCAGAACATCTTTAAGATGGGCGGACTGCGTAAAAGCATCCCACTGGTGTACACCTGCTTCCTGGTCGGCGGTGCTGCCCTGGCCGCATTGCCGCTGATTACCGCCGGTTTCTACAGTAAAGATGAAATCCTGTTTGGTGCACTGGCGAACGGCCATTTGAACCTGATGGTCGCGGGTCTGGTAGGGGCGTTCCTGACCTCAATCTACACCTTCCGCATGATCTTTATCGTCTTCCACGGCGAAGAGAAAATCCATGCACACGCGGGCAAAGGCATTACCCATCATCTGCCACTGATTGTGTTGCTGGTGCTCTCAACGTTTGTGGGTGCATTAATTACCCCACCGCTGGCGGGCGTTTTACCGGCCAATGAGTTTGGTGAGAACGGTAAAGTCACGCTGGAGATCGCGTCCGGCCTGGTCGCGGTTGCGGGCATCGTTATCGCCGCTGCCCTCTGGCTGGGCAAGCGTCAGCTGGTCAGCAGCGTGGCCAACAGTGCGCCGGGCCGTTTCTTCGGCACCTGGTGGTTCGCCGCCTGGGGCTTTGACTGGCTCTACGACAAAGTCTTCGTCAAACCGTATCTGGGCATTGCGTGGTTGTTAAAACGCGATCCTCTTAACGGCCTGATGAACCTGCCTGCATTGCTTTCACGTATCGCCAATAAAGGTCTGGTGGTCAGTGAAAACGGGTATTTGCGCTGGTATGTCGCGTCGATGAGCGTTGGTGCCGTCGTTGTGCTGGCGCTGCTGCTGGTAATTTAAAGATTGATGAGCGGGTAGGTGTGAAAACTTACCCATTAAGAATGTCAAAGATTGTCTGATGTAAGGGCGTAATCGGCGCAGTCCGTTTTGCCACCGCCAGCGCACAGCAACCGGAGCGTACTGAAGTACGTGAGGATTGCGAGCACTGCCGGGGGCGAAACGGGCAAGTGAGATAGCCCGAGCCAGGACAAAAAAAAGGGAAGTATGCCGTGTTATTACCTTGGCTAATTTTCATACCCTTCTTCGGTGGTTTCGTCTGCTGGCTCACCGAGCGCTTCGGCGCGAAGGTGCCTCGCTGGATCGCACTGATCACCATGGGGCTGACGTTGGCGCTCTCGCTGCAACTCTGGTTGCAGGGGGGCTATTCACTGACGCAGGCAGCGGGTATTCCGCAGTGGCAATCGAGCTTCTCAGTACCCTGGATTCCCCGTTTCGGCATTAATTTCCAGTTAGCGCTTGATGGCCTTTCGCTGTTAATGGTGGTGCTGACCGGACTGCTCGGCCTGATGGCAGTGCTGTGTTCCTGGAACGAAATTGAAAAGTATCAGGGCTTCTTTCATCTGAACCTGATGTGGATCCTGGGCGGCGTTATCGGCGTGTTCCTCGCCATTGACATGTTCCTGTTCTTCTTCTTCTGGGAAATGATGCTGGTGCCGATGTACTTCCTCATCGCGCTGTGGGGACATAAAGCATCGGACGGTAAAACCCGTATTACCGCCGCGACCAAATTCTTTATTTATACTCAGGCATCCGGTCTGGTGATGTTGATTGCGATTCTGGCGCTGGTGTTTGTTCACTACAACGCCACGGGCGTCTGGACGTTCAACTACGAGCAGTTGCTGAAGACGCCAATGTCGCACACCGTGGAGTACCTGCTGATGCTGGGCTTCTTCATCGCGTTTGCGGTGAAAATGCCGGTTGTCCCGCTTCATGGCTGGCTGCCTGATGCGCACAGTCAGGCTCCGACCGCAGGTTCAGTTGACCTGGCGGGTATCCTGCTGAAAACCGCCGCCTACGGCTTACTGCGCTTCAGCCTGCCGCTGTTTCCAAACGCCTCGGCAGAGTTTGCACCGATCGCGATGTGGTTAGGGATCATCGGGATTTTCTACGGTGCCTGGATGGCGTTCTCGCAGACGGATATCAAACGCCTGATCGCTTACACCTCGATTTCGCACATGGGCTTTGTCCTG
The DNA here is from genome assembly GCF_041955125.1 of Pantoea sp. BR_17. NCBI lineage: Bacteria > Pseudomonadati > Pseudomonadota > Gammaproteobacteria > Enterobacterales > Erwiniaceae > Pantoea > Pantoea sp. BR_17. The sequence goes on from NZ_JAVAXT010000013.1 coordinate 129,066, forward strand.
ATTGCGATTTACACCGGTAGCCAGTTGGCCTTCCAGGGCGCGGTTGTACAGATGATCGCGCACGGCCTGTCAGCAGCGGCGCTGTTTATCCTGTGCGGACAGCTTTACGAACGTCTGCATACCCGTGATATGCGTCAGATGGGCGGTTTGTGGTCGCGCATTAAATGGATTCCAGGGTTATCCCTGTTCTTTGCTGTCGCCAATCTGGGTATGCCAGGTACGGGTAACTTCGTCGGGGAATTCATGATCCTGACCGGCAGTTTCCAGATCGTTCCGGTCATTATCGTGATTGCGACCTTTGGCCTGGTTTTCGCCTCGGTCTATTCGCTGGTGATGATGCAACGTGCCTACTACGGTGAAGCGAAATCGAAAGATCCGCTGCCGGGCATGTCGGCGCGTGAATTCCTGACCATTGGGGTGCTCGTGGTCCTGCTGGTGCTGCTGGGTGTTTATCCTCAGCCGATTCTGGATACCTCACATGCTGCAATGAGCAATATTCAGCAGTGGTTTACCGCTTCAATTTCAACTACAAGGCCGTAATTCGCCATGACAATAACTCCTCAACAATTGATCGCGTTGCTGCCGCTGTTAATCGTCGGATTGACGGTGGTGGTTGTGATGCTGTCCATTGCCTGGCGACGCAACCACTTTGTTAACGCCACGCTAACAGTGGTTGGCCTGAACCTGGCGCTGCTGTCACTGTATTTTGTCGGTCAGGTTGGCGCGATGGATGTCACGCCGCTGCTGCGTGTAGACGCGTATTCGATGTTCTATACCGCCCTGGTGATGCTCGCCAGCCTGGCAACCTGTACTTTTGCCTATCCGTGGCTGGCCACGTTCCCGGACAACAAGGACGAGTTTTATCTGCTGGTTCTGATTGCTGCACTGGGCGGTATCGTGTTGTCAGCGTCTAACCACCTTGCATCACTGTTTATCGGGATTGAACTGCTGTCACTGCCGTTGTTTGGTTTGATTGGTTACGCCTTCCGTCAGAAACGTTTGCTGGAAGCGGCCCTGAAATACACCATCCTGTCGGCGGCGGCATCGTCTTTCCTGCTGTTTGGTATCGCGCTGATTTACGCTGACTCGGGCAACCTGGGCTTCGTCAGCCTGGGTAAAAGTCTGACGGACAGCATGATTCAGGAGCCGCTGCTGCTGGTCGGTCTGGGCATGTTGATTATCGGTCTGGGCTTTAAACTGTCACTGGTGCCATTCCATCTGTGGACGCCGGACGTTTATCAGGGCGCACCCGCACCGGTTTCTACTTTCCTTGCTACCGCCAGCAAAATTGCGATCTTCGGTGTTATCATGCGCCTGTTTATGTACGCGCCGGTGACCGACAGCGAAGCCGTACGGACAGTACTGGCCGTGATTGCCTTTGTCTCCATCCTGTTCGGTAACCTGATGGCGATTTCGCAAAGCAATATCAAGCGCCTGCTGGGTTACTCTTCTATTGCGCATCTGGGATATCTGCTGGTCGCGCTGATTGCGGTGAAAGATCATCAGCTGTCGCTGGAAACCGCAGGGGTTTACCTGGCCGGTTACCTGTTCAGCAGCCTCGGCGCGTTTGGTGTGGTAAGCCTGATGTCCAGTCCTTATCGTGGCCCGGATGCCGATTCACTTTACTCCTATCGCGGGCTGTTCTGGCACCGTCCGATTCTGTCGGCCGTGATGACCGTGATGATGCTGTCGCTGGCGGGTATCCCCATGACGCTGGGCTTTATCGGTAAATTCTACGTGATTGCCTCTGGCGTGAGCGCCAACCTGTGGTGGTTGACCGGTGCGGTGGTGGTCGGCAGTGCGATTGGTCTTTACTATTATCTACGCGTTACCGTCAGTCTTTATCTCAGCCCGCCTGAATTGCTGAGCCGCGATACGCCAGCCAACTGGGCCTTCACCGCCGGTGGCGTGGTTGTCTTGATCTCCGCGATTCTGGTGTTGGTGCTGGGCGTTTATCCGCAGCCATTAATCAGACTGGTGCAGATGGCCCAGCCGCTGATGTAATGTCACGCTGTTGCGATCAATCAGGCCTTCGGGCCTGATTTTTTTGTCTGAAAATCGACACAGGTGATTTTTGCATAGCCTTCGCAATATCACGTCGCGTCCGCTTTTCTCTTCGTTTTCATTCTGCATCTTCATTCTGTTTCCACAGTTTCGTGCTGAAATGGGGCGAACAGATAAGGGGGAGCATTGCTTATGGATCGCCGACATTTTCTGCTGGGGTGTACCGCAACGCTGCTGACGGCAAAAAGCACACTGTCATTCGCCGCGCAGGCCGCTGTCGCCCAAACCGTTATTCCCCTCTGGCCCGGCACGCCACCCGGCGGTGGCGGGCCAGAAGGGCCGGTTGAGACATCGCCTTCAGGCGCAGAGCGTCATATCGCCGTACCCACCTTAACCGTCTTACGACCGGGCATGGGGAACGGTCATGTTGTCCTAATCGCCGGCGGTGGCGGCTATAAACGGATAGAAATGGCAAAAGAAGCCTGGCCCGCGGCTCGCTGGTTAACGGCGCGCGGCTACACTGCGGCGATATTACGTTATCGTCTGCCGTCCGAACACTGGGGCGATGGTAACCGGGTTGCCCTGCAGGATGCGCTGCGTGCCCTGCAACTGGTCAAAGCACAGGCAACAGGGTTAACGGTGCTGGGGTTTTCGGCCGGTGCGCATTTGCTCGGGATGGCCATCAGCCCGATGGGTGCGCGCATGGGGGCGGTGACAGAGGCACAGGACAGCGCACCTGTTCAGGTTGACGGTGCCGCGCTGATTTATCCCGTCATTACGCTGGAAGCGCCTTATACGCACACATCCACTCACCGCGTTTTGCTGGGGGCGCATCCTACGGCGGCAGAAGACGCCGCCTGGTCGGTGCAGAATACGGTGACAGCAGCATCACCGCCTTTTTTTCTGGTGCAGGCCGAAGATGACCCGATATCCGATCCCCACAACACGCTGATCATGGCGCGAGCCTGTCAGCAACATCACGTAAATGTGGAGATGATCCGCTACCCAACCGGCGGGCACGGTTTTGGTATGGGGAAACCCGGCACACCCACCATGGCCTGGCCTGCGCGTTATCAACACTGGCTGCAAAGCCGCTAGCAGGCTACAGTGAGGGGTCGGTTATTGAATGAGGATGAGACATGCATATCAGTTGGCTGGATCTGCACCAGCAGGCATTAAGCGTCCCGCAGCTTTATGCAGTACTGGCGTTGCGCTGTGAAGTCTTCGTAGTGGAGCAGCAGTGCGCCTATCTGGATGTGGATGGTCAGGATTTGCAGGGCGAGAATCGTCACCTCCTCGGCATGGCGCAGGATGACCTGCTGGCCTATGCGCGCATCCTGTCGCCCCGGCGCGCCGAGACAGAGGTAAAAATTGGGCGCGTCATCATCTCCAGCAAAGCCCGTGGCCTGAATTTAGGTAACCAGTTGATGATGCAGGCGATAGCCAGCTGTGAACAGCACTGGCCAGGGCATGCACAGTTTCTTTCTGCCCAGGCGCATCTTGCGGGGTTTTATCAGCGTCACGGTTTTGTCGCGGTCAGCGACAGCTACCTTGAGGACGGTATTCCCCATATTGATATGCGCAGAGCAGGGGGGAAATAAACCGCGCTAACGGCCTGAAGGTTTTATTCCTCCCTCAGCCTGTCGCGTGTTCTTTTCACGTACGCAAAAAAAATGCATCCCGGCGCCAGGCCTGAGATGCATTATGCCGTGAGATGGCCATGTTAGCTGACGGTCATCTGGCGATCGTCAACGTATTTACGCTGGTCTGGCGGGGGCGGCACATACTGATAGAGCCACGTTTCGCTCAGCGTTTCGTCTTTGGTGCGCAGGAACAGACGCATCTCAACGGGTTGTACGCTGTCGCTGTCAGGATACCAGTCAAAGAGTATACGGTACCCTTTGATCGGCTCAACATACAGAATCTCAACCTGCTTAAAGGTGCCGGAGGACACGGTAATCACCGGTTCAATGCCCTTTGGTGCGGCGGCCTGCAAATCGCCGCCGATAAAGTCAACAGCAAAACGGCGGCACCACACATCCGGGAAGTGCTCGCCTGGCGCCCAGCCTTCGGGGAAGCCGCCGATGCCGGTGCGGGTTGCATCCACGCGCGCCAGTTGGCTCTGTACGGGCGGCAGTGCGCTCCAGTAGAGTTTGTACGAAAAACTGAACGCGTTGCCCGCTTTGATCGGTTCGGCGGGCTGCCAGAAGCAGACGATGTTATCGAGCGTTTCACCGGTCGTGGGGATTTCCATCAGGTTGATGGCACCTTTACCCCACTTACCAACCGGTTCCACCCACAGGCTTGGCCGCTTGTTATACCAGCCAATCACGTCCTGATAATTCTCAAAGTCATGATCAAGCTGAAGCAGACCAAAACCACGCGGGTTTTCATCTTCGTAGGCGTTGAACTGCAGGCGCTGAGGGTTATTCAGCGGACGGGCAATCCATTCCCCTTTCCCGCTCCACATTGCCAGACGATCGGAGTCGTGAATCTGGGGATGGTAGGTGTTACACATCCGACGCTCGTTGGTGCCGCAGCTGAACATACTGGTCATCGGCGAAATGCCTAACTGACGAATATCCTTGCGGGCAAAGAGATGATTCTCAATGTCCATCACCACGCGTTCGGCTTCGCAGTGAATCACAAACTTGTATGCGCCGGTGATGCTGGCCCCATCCAGTAAGGCATAGCAGGTGAAGGTTGTGTCTTCGGCTTTCGGCGTTTCAAACCAGAACGCCGTAAAGTCCGGAAACTCTTCCTGGCCATTGCTGAAGGTGTTAATGGCGACGCCACGCGCGGACAGCCCGTACTGGTAAGTATCATCGACAGCACGGAAGTAGCTGGCACCGAGAAAGGAGACGATATCGCGGCGGGCCAGTTCAGGTTTTTTAAAGGCACGGAAGCCCGCAAACCCCAGATCGGTTTTGCCTTCCAGCTGCTTAGTGTCGACTTTCGCATCGTTGTAGTTAAACAGCTCGGTGCGGAAGTGGATTTCGCGTGCCTCACGGCTGGCACTGTCGACGGAAAACATGCGGATGCGGCGTTTAAAGCCCATGCCGACGTGGAAAAACTGCACATCAAGCTCGCGATTCGGAATGTTGTTCCACAGCGAGTGATTAGCATCGTACTGAATATCGTTGTAAGCCTGCGGCGTCAGGTTAGCCAGCGTTTGCGGCAGCGGGCCCGGTGGACCACCCCACGGCTTTTTGGCCAGTGCGGCCGCGTTCTTTTTTAACTCGTCGAAATCGAAGCGCACTGCGATTCCGTCAGCAATGCCATCATCTGCCCAGGCGGATTGCGCGAATAGCGTTGATAAGCCTGTCATACCGCTCACCGCGGAGAAGGCCATTGACGCTTTCATAAACATTCTTCGATTCATGCCGGAGATCATTCCTTAGCTTTTCGAGTTTGTTGTGACTGTCGTGTCGAAGCACAGAGCCTGATTATTACAGGCAACAGCAGGGTACGACAGTCGGCTTAGAGAAAAATTCAGTTCGCTGAAAATTTATCAGATAAATCAAATAAACGAAGCGAAATTGCTTTAAGCAAGTCATCTCTTACACTTCTTTGCGTAATCACAGCCTGCCATAAGTTGACGCGCGTGCGCTTTCCTTGCGCCGATTTTCAGGTGATTCCTGGTAAGGGGCCGCGCAAAGCCCTCATTTATGGCTATAGTTAACCAGGTGCATTGCAATTCACATGGAGGAAATGATGGTAAAACAGACTGAATCTTTCGACACGGGCTATGACGACGATATCGCACTGCTGACTGAAACGCTGGAAGAAGTGCTGAAGTCATCAGGTGATCCGGCCGATCAGAAATATATCGAACTGAAAACCAAAGCTGAACGCGCGCTGGAAGATGTTAAATCACGTGTCAGCCAGGCCTCAGATAGCTATTACTACCGTGCCAAACAGGCCGCGTACCGTGCTGATGATTACGTCCATGAAAAACCGTGGCAGGGCATTGGCATCGGTGCTACTGCAGGGCTGGTATTAGGCCTGCTGCTGGCGCGTCGCTAATCTCAATCGCCTAAAACGGGCAGGCGCTGTCCTGTCCGTTCTCCCTTTCTGGTTCTTCCGCACTTCTGTCACCTGCCTGAAAATGCCGTTACCCGGTTAATTCCTGCCCGCAGATTGTGTTTTGTTCAGGGGCTTTCTAAAGTAAAGCGACAGGCACAAGGAGAATGAATGTGATAAGAGTTGAAATGCTGTCCACGGGCGATGAAGTGTTACATGGACAAATTGTCGATACCAACGCCGCCTGGCTGGCTGATGTGTTATTTCAACACGGGCTGCCGATGACCAGCCGGACTACGGTGGGTGACGCAATGTCGTCGCTGGTGGAAACGCTAAAGGCCCGCAGTCTTGAGGCGGACGTGCTCATCGTGAATGGTGGACTGGGGCCTACCACTGACGACCTTAGCGCCCAGGCCGCGGCCAAAGCGAGCGGGGTAGGGCTGGTGATGCAGGAAGCCTGGCTGGAAACGATGGAAGCCTGGTTCGCCAGCCGAGGACGGGTTATGGCTGAGAGCAACCGTAAACAGGCAGAAATTCCCGCTAACGCCGAAATGCTGGATAACCCGGTCGGCACCGCCTGTGGCTTTGCACTGCAACTCAATCGCTGCTGGATGTTCTTTACGCCAGGCGTTCCCTCTGAATTCAAGGTGATGGTCGAACAACAAATCATTCCGCGTCTGAAAGCGAAGTTCGACCTGCCTGAACCGCCCGTTTGCCTGCGGCTGACCACCTTTGGCCGGGGAGAAAGCGACATTGCGAATGAACTTGAACCCTTGCCGCTGCCGGAGAACGTGCTGATGGGCTACCGTTCTTCCATGCCGATTATCGAAATCAAACTTACGGGGCCAGCCGAACAGCGCGTCGCGATGGAGCAGGTCTGGCAGCAGGTACGTTTGTTGCTGGCCGAGTGTACGATATTTGAAGGCACTGAGGGGCTGCCTGCACTGCTGGCGCGGGAACTGCATCAACGTCACTGGCGGCTGGCGATCAGCGAACAGTACACCGCAGGGTTACTTTACTGGCAACTGGCTTCGGCTGACGTGCCCCTGAGCGCCAGCGAAATTCTGCCGCAGCAGGACGAGAGTCTGGATGTTCAGGTCATGCGCACCCAAGCACTGGCGACGCGCTTGCAGACTCAGCTTGCCCTGTCCGTCGGCAGTCTGAGCGAAGACGCGATCTCTGTGGCGCTCCATACACCGGAAGCGACCTGGGGACAACGTGTTAAATTCAATAGTGGTCGTCACAACCTGGAAACCCGTCAGAAAGTGGTGGCGATGATGGCAATGAACATGCTGCGGCGCTGGTTACACGGCAGCGAGGTCAGCACAGGGCACGGCTGGATTGATGTGCTTGAAACTATCAAGCATTAAAAATACGGACCGGTGCCAAACGGCACCGACCGCCTTCTTTTCTGTTCCCCGCGTTTCCTCAACTAACACGCTGTTTAACGCCGTAGCCCCGTCGCCAAGACGGTAAAGGTCGCCGTGACTTTAGCCAGCGTGACCTGGGGCTCAGCGCTGGCGGCCACCCACAAGGCGGCAGTAAACGCCGCACCATTCAGCAAGCGGGCAGCGGCTTCAACATCCACGGGCTTCAGCACGCCGCTCGTGACCATCTCCTCCAGTGCATGTTGGGTTGCGGTCAGGCAGGCGTTCTGGCTGGGCCACAGCGAGGGATCGCCAAGAAAGGCCGGGCCATCCAGTAATACAATACGCTGCACTTCGGGGTCCAGCGCCATCTCGATATAGGCGATACCTTCCGCCAGCAACTGGTTCCAGCTGTCGCCCGCACTGGCCGCGCGCGCTTTTGCACGCTGGGCGATTTCACTGTCGACTTCCGCGACCACAGCGGCGAGAAGGCCACGTTTATCGCCAAAATTGTGATAAAGCGCACCGCGCGTTAAACCAACGCTCGCCGTCAGCTCATCCATGGACGCGGCAGCAAACCCCTTTTCGGCAAAGGCTTTACGTGCGGCGGCAATCAGCTTAAGGCGATTTTCTTCCATTGTGACCGCACGAGGTCGTCCTGCCATGGTTCTCTCCTTTTCGTATACATTGCGTATCTGAAATTGACATACGGGGCGTATGTGTGTTTTATTTCACATACGGGAAGTATATTAAATCATGTCGTCATGAGGCGCATGATTTCCTGATAACAACTCACCAGAGGGTAAAACAATGAGCAATCGTGAAGCAATTTTCCCGGCGGGTCGTCATGCGCTGTATGAAAGGCATGGCTATTCCGCTGCGATCCGCTCGGGCGACCTGCTGTTCGTCTCGGGTCAGGTTGGCAGTCGCACGGACGGATCGCCTGAACCGGATTTTGCTGCTCAGGTGCAACTGGCCTTTGAGAATCTGCGCCAGACACTGGCGGCGGCAGGCTGTTCGTTCGATGATCTTATTGATGTCACCACGTTTCATACCGACCCTGAAACGCAGTTCGCTACCATTATGGAAGTGAAAAAAGCGATATTTCCGCAGCCACCTTATCCTAACTGGACGGCGGTCGGCGTTAACTGGCTGGCAGGATTCGATTTTGAAATCAAAGTCATTGCCCGTATCCCCTGAGTCAGCACCCGGCGAAAAAAAACCGTCATCCGGTTGGGATGACGGTTTTTTTAAACGCTTTGGCTCAACCACTAGAGTTCAAGCTCGATTTCACCTTTCGCCTTACAGCAGCAGGGCAGGATCTCCCCCTGTTCAATAAAGGCCAGCGGGGTTTCCGCGTAGTCGACCTCGCCGCGCAGTAACCGCATACGGCAGGAGCCGCAGTAACCTTCCCGGCACTGAAACTCCACGCACAGGTTGTTGGCTTCCAGCATGGTCAACAGATTAGGATGATCGTCTGCGCACTCCAGTCGGGTGCCGGAACTGCGCAGAATAACAACAGAACGGCTCATCGTTATAACTGGAAGTCGTCGAAGTCGTTTTCGCCCACTTCTGAATCAATCTGACCCACCAGGTAAGAACTGACTTCCACTTCCTGCGGGGCAACCTGAACGTTATCGGACACCAGCCAGGCGTTGATCCAGGGAATCGGGTTCGAGCGCGTTTCGAACGGCAGATCGAGGCCAACCGCCTGCATACGAATGTTGGTGATGTATTCGATATACTGGCACAGGATATCTTTGTTCAGACCGATCATGGAGCCGCCGCTGAACAGGTAATCTGCCCACTCTTTCTCCTGTAAGGCCGCTTTCTTAAACAGCTCGAAGCACTCTTCACGGCATTCGGCGGCAATTTCTTTCATTTCAGGATCGTCTTCACCGGTGCGCAGCAGATTCAGCATGTGCTGGGTGCCGGTCAGATGCAGAGCTTCGTCGCGTGCAATCAGCTTGATGATTTTGGCGTTGCCTTCCATCAGTTCTCGCTCAGCAAACGCAAAAGAGCAGGCAAAGCTGACGTAGAAGCGGATCGCTTCCAGCGCATTGACGCTCATCAGGCAAATATACAGCTGCTTTTTCAGCGCGCGCACGTTAACCGTAATGGACTTACCATTGACCTGATGCGTACCTTCGCCCAGCAAATGCCAATAGTTAGTCATCTCAATCAGGTCATCGTAGTACTTAGAGATGTCCTGCGCACGCGCCAGAATCTGCTGGTTGGTGACGATATCGTCAAACACTACAGACGGATCGTTCACGATGTTGCGAATGATGTGGGTGTACGAGCGAGAGTGGATCGTTTCGGAGAACGCCCAGGTTTCGATCCAGGTTTCCAGTTCCGGAATCGAGATCAGCGGCAGCAGTGCCACGTTCGGGCTGCGTCCCTGAATCGAGTCCAGTAACGTCTGGTATTTCAGGTTGCTGATGAAGATATGCTTTTCATGATCGGGCAGGGCCTGGTAGTCGATGCGATCGCGCGAGACATCGACTTCTTCAGGACGCCAGAAGAACGAAAGCTGCTTTTCGATCAGTTTTTCAAAGATATCGTATTTCTGCTGGTCAAAGCGCGCCACGTTAACGGACTGACCGAAAAACATAGGCTCTTTCAGCTGGTCATTTTTGTTTTGTGAAAAAGTGGAGTAAGCCATAAAAAACTGTCCATGGTAGACGAGGCTCAGCACCGGCCTCGCGGAAAAATGTGGGCGGGAAAGGCTCCCGCCCGACCGTCAGATCTTACAGGCGCCGCTTTCGCAGCCATCATCCTGAATAGAAGGTGCCAGATCGTCCTGCGCATCTTCCGCACCATCACGGGTGTTTTGGTAGTAGAGCGTTTTCACGCCAAACTTGTAGGCGGTCAGCAGATCTTTCAGCAGTTGCTTCATCGGCACTTTGCCATTCGGGAAGCGCGACGGATCGTAGTTGGTATTTGACGAAATCGCCTGATCGATGAATTTCTGCATTACGCCAACCAGTTGCAGGTAGCCATCGTTGGACGGCATATCCCACAGCAGTTCGTACTGATCTTTAAGACGCTCATACTCCGGCACCACCTGACGCAGGATACCGTCTTTAGATGCTTTAATACTGATATGGCCGCGCGGCGGTTCGATACCGTTGGTGGCGTTTGAAATCTGCGACGAGGTTTCAGACGGCATCAGGGCAGAAAGCGTCGAGTTGCGCAGGCCGTGGGTTTTAATCTGCTCGCGCAGGGTTTCCCAGTCCAGGTGCAGCGGCTCGTTGCAAATCGCATCCAGATCTTTCTTGTAGGTATCAATTGGCAGCACGCCCTGTGCATAGGTGGTTTCATTGAACCACGGGCAGGCGCCTTGCTCTTTAGCCAGCTCATTTGAGGCTTTCAGCAGGTAGTACTGAATGGCTTCAAAGGTTTTGTGCGTCAGGCCATTCGCGCTGCCGTCGGAGTAGCGCACGCCGTGCTTCGCCAGGTAGTAAGCAAAGTTAATGACGCCAATGCCCAGCGTACGACGACCCATCGCACCCCGCTGCGCGGCCGGAATCGGGTAATCCTGATAATCCAGCAGTGCATCCAGCGCGCGTACGGCCAGCGTGGCCAGCTCTTCCAGATCGTCCAGGCTGTCAATCGCACCAAGGTTAAACGCTGACAGCGTACAGAGCGCAATCTCACCGTTTTCGTCGTTGACGTCATTGAGCGGTTTAGTTGGCAGCGCAATTTCCAGACACAGGTTCGACTGGCGTACTGGCGCAATACTGGCGTCAAACGGGCTGTGTGTGTTGCAGTGGTCAACGTTCTGGATGTAGATACGGCCGGTAGAGGCGCGTTCCTGCATCATCAGCGAGAACAGATCCACCGCTTTCACACGCTGCTTACGAATGCTACTGTCTTGTTCGTATTTGGTGTAAAGACGTTCAAATTCGTCCTGATCGGCAAAGAACGCATCGTACAGGCCAGGTACGTCTGACGGGCTAAACAGCGTGATGTCCTCGCCCTTCAGCAGGCGCTGGTACATCATTTTGTTGAGCTGCACACCGTAGTCCATGTGACGCACGCGGTTACCTTCCACACCACGGTTGTTTTTCAGGACTAACAGGCTTTCCACTTCCAGATGCCACATCGGATAGAACAGGGTCGCTGCGCCGCCACGGACGCCGCCCTGCGAACAGGATTTCACCGCCGTCTGGAAGTGCTTGTAGAACGGGATACAACCGGTATGGAAAGCTTCACCGCCGCGAATCGGGCTGCCCAGCGCGCGGATACGACCCGCGTTAATACCAATACCTGCGCGTTGTGAAACGTATTTCACAATAGCGCTGGAGGTCGCGTTGATGGAATCCAGGCTGTCGCCACATTCAATCAGGACACAGGAGCTGAACTGACGTGTTGGCGTACGCACTCCCGACATGATTGGCGTCGGCAGGGAGATTTTAAACGTGGAAATCGCATCGTAGAAACGCTTGATGTAATCCATCCGGGTCGCACGCGGATAGCCTGAGAACAGGCAGGCCGCCACCAGAATGTACAGGAACTGGGCGCTTTCGTAGATCTCACCGGAGACGCGGTTCTGAACCAGATATTTGCCTTCCAGCTGTTTCACGGCCGCATAGGAGAAATTCATGTCGCGCCAGTGGTCGATGAAGCCGTCCATCTGCTCGAACTCTTCACGGCTGTAGTCTTCCAGCAGATGGCGATCGTATTTGCCCAGGTCAACCATCTTAACGACCTGATCGTACAGCGCGGGCGGCTCAAACTGGCCGTACGCTTTTTTACGCAGGTGGAAGATCGCCAGACGGGCGGCAAGGTACTGATAGTCAGGGGCATCGCGAGAAATAAGGTCTGCAGCGGCCTTGATGATCGTTTCATGGATGTCAGAGGTTTTGATGCCATCATAAAACTGAATGTGGGAACGCAGCTCTACCTGTGAAACCGACACATTGTTCAGCCCTTCAGCTGCCCAGTCGAGGACACGGTGAATTTTGTCGAGATCAATGCGCTCCTGGCGGCCATCGCGTTTAGTAACGAGCAGACTTTGGTTCATGTCGCGTTTTTACCTTTGCGTGAGTATCCAATAATTAAAAGAAATCCCGATTTATACACAGCATATTCATTGTGAATAATGTTGTGGATAAACACTACATCTTGGGGTTGTCGAAGATAAGTATAACAATATGGAGGCTTATTCTAGTATTTTGCTGGCGCTTAACAAGAGGAAAAAATGATGTCTGCGGGGGTTGTATTTTCTGCGGGTTTTCTTAGGCCGCGTCTCGTAAGGCCGCAGGTCTTGTCAACCAGTCTGAGAAAATATTGCGATTTATGATCGACCGCTGATTTTTCAAACATTGCGCGACTTTTTCCAGCATTGGTCTATGCGAAAGCCTGTTTTGAGCCATAGCCGTCGTGCCACAGGGCTTAACGCGTAGCGGCAGGGAGGATAGCGTTTTGTGATGACAGTGGGATGACAGCAGCGTGGGCAAAGCCGCACGCTGCACAGGAATTACGCCTCGCCGTGATGCGTGTGGATCATGTAGTTCACGTCCACACCTTTGCCCAGACGGAACCGATCGGTAAGCGGGTTGTAGTGCAGGCCCGTCATGTTGCGTTCACGCAGCGGGGTTTCATCCACCCAACCCAGCAGCTCAGAGGGACGGATAAATTTCTTCACATCATGCGTCCCACGCGGCACCATGCGCAGGACATATTCCGCACCGAAAATCGCCATCAGCCAGGCTTTGGGATTACGGTTAATGGTCGAGAAGAACACCTCGCCACCGGGTTTAACCAGCTGCGCGCAGGCGTGCACCACCGAACGTGGATCCGGCACGTGCTCAAGCATCTCCATGCAGGTCACCACATCGTACTGGCCTGCATGCTGGCTGGCATGCTCCTCGACCGTTTGTTGCACATAGTCGAGCGTCACGCCGCTCTCCAGCGCATGCAGTCGTGCCACCTCAAGTGGCTCCGCGCCCATATCCAGCCCGGTGACGATTGCACCTTCCCGGGCCATGCTTTCCGCCAGGATACCGCCACCACAGCCGACATCGAGCACTTTTTTACCGAACAGCCCGTGACTGTGTTGCGCAATGTAGCCCAGCCGCAGGGGATTAATACGGTGCAGCGGTTTAAATTCGCCCTCCAGATCCCACCAGCGCGAGGCAACGGCCTCGAACTTGGCAATTTCCTGTGCATCGACATTGTGCTGAGGGTTCTGTGGTTGTGCATTCATTGAATCGTGACTCCTGACAAAATGTGACATCAGTATAAACGCTTAACTTATCATGGCGCATCTTATCAACATGAGTAAAAGCACCTTAATAAGGTGGTTAACGTTCACCAGTGAATTGCGGTGTGATATACTTTCGCACCTTTAAAATCCGGGATTAGTAGAGGGATAGCGGCTCCATGAGCGACCTTGCGAGAGAAATTACACCGGTTAATATCGAAGAAGAGTTAAAAAATTCTTACCTCGATTACGCCATGTCGGTCATTGTTGGCCGAGCTTTACCCGATGTGCGTGATGGCCTGAAGCCAGTACATCGCCGCGTACTCTACGCGATGAGCGAACTGGGTAATGACTGGAACAAACCCTATAAAAAATCTGCCCGCGTCGTCGGTGACGTTATCGGTAAATATCACCCGCATGGTGATTCTGCCGTTTACGACACCATCGTACGTATGGCCCAGCCTTTCTCCCTGCGTTACATGCTGGTGGACGGTCAAGGCAACTTCGGATCCATCGACGGCGACTCCGCTGCGGCGATGCGTTATACCGAAGTGCGCATGTCTAAAATCGCCCACGACCTGTTAGCTGATCTGGAAAAAGAGACCGTTGACTTCGTACCGAACTACGACGGTACCGAGCAGATCCCTGAAGTTCTGCCCACCAAAATCCCTAACCTGCTGGTCAACGGATCGTCCGGTATTGCCGTCGGTATGGCCACCAACATTCCGCCGCATAACCTGCGCGAAGTGATTAACGGCTGCCTGGCTTATATTGAAGATGAAAACATCAGCGTTGAAGGGCTGATGGAACACATTCCGGGGCCTGATTTCCCGACGGCGGCCATTATCAACGGGCGTCGCGGCATTGAAGAAGCCTATCGCACCGGTCGCGGTAAAGTTTACATCCGTGCCCGTGGTGAAGTGGAAGTGGATGCCAAAACCGGACGTGAAACCATCGTCATTCACGAGCTGCCCTATCAGGTGAACAAAGCGCGCCTGATAGAGAAGATTGCCGAGCTGGTGAAAGAAAAGCGCGTCGAAGGAATCAGTGCGCTGCGCGATGAGTCTGATAAAGACGGCATGCGTATCGTCATTGAAATCAAGCGTGACGCCGTTGGTGAAGTGGTTCTCAATAACCTCTATTCCCTGACTCAGTTGCAGACCTCTTTCGGTATCAACATGGTCGCTCTCCATCAGGGCCAGCCGAAGATTATGGCGCTGAAGGAGATTCTCGAAGCCTTCGTTCGCCATCGCCGTGAAGTGGTGACACGCCGTACTATTTTCGAACTGCGCAAGGCGCGCGATCGGGCACATATCCTTGAAGGTCTGGCGATTGCGCTGGCTAACATCGATCCGATTATCGAACTGATTCGCCGCGCACCAACGCCAGCGGAAGCAAAAGCGGGTCTGATCTCGCAATCGTGGGCGCTGGGCAATGTGGCCGCGATGCTGGAACGTGCAGGCGACGATGCGGCCCGTCCAGAGTGGCTGGAAGCGCAGTTCGGTATCCGTGATGGTCAGTATTACCTGACAGAACAACAGGCGCAGGCCATTCTGGACTTACGTCTGCAGAAGCTGACCGGCCTTGAGCATGAGAAGCTGCTGGACGAGTACAAACAGCTGCTGGATCAGATTGCAGAATTACTGCACATCCTGTCCAGCTCAGAACGTCTGATGGAAGTCATTCGCGAAGAGCTTGAGCTGATGCGCGATCAGTTCGGCGACGACCGCCGCACTGAAATTACGGCTAACAGCGCCGACATCAACATCGAAGACCTGATCAATCAGGAAGATGTTGTGGTGACATTGTCGCATCAGGGCTATGTGAAATATCAGCCGCTGAGCGACTATGAAGCCCAGCGCCGTGGCGGTAAAGGCAAGTCTGCCGCCCGAATCAAAGAAGAAGACTTTATCGATCGTCTGCTGGTGGCGAATACCCACGACACGATCCTGTGCTTCTCCAGCCGTGGCCGACTCTACTGGATGAAAGTCTACCAGTTGCCTGAAGCCAGCCGTGGTGCACGTGGGCGTCCTATCGTTAACCTGTTGCCGCTGGAAGCCAACGAACGTATTACGGCGATTCTGCCGGTACGTGAATACACCGAAGGCTTTAACATCTTCATGGCTACCGCCAGCGGGACCGTGAAGAAAACGGGTCTGCAGGAGTTTAGCCGCCCACGTAGCGCAGGCATTATCGCGATTAACCTGCGTGATGACGATGAGCTGATCGGTGTGGCGCTGACGAACGGCAACGATGAGGCGATGTTGTTCTCTGCGGCCGGTAAGGTGGTGCGCTTTGCAGAATCCGCGGTACGTGCCATGGGCCGAACGGCTTCGGGCGTACGGGGCATTAAGCTGGCGCAAAACGATCGCGTAGTTTCGCTGATCGTGCCGCGTGAAGAGGGCGCTATTCTTACTGTTACGCAGAATGGCTACGGTAAGCGTACCGCGAACAGTGAGTACCCGACCAAATCCCGTGCAACGCAGGGCGTAATTTCCATCAAAGTAACTGAGCGTAATGGCCCGGTTATTGGTGCGGTACAGGTTGTCGACAGCGATCAGATCATGATGATCACCGATGCCGGCACACTGGTAAGAACCCGTGTCTCCGAAGTCAGCATCGTGGGCCGTAATACCCAGGGTGTGATCCTGATTCGTACAGCCGAAGACGAGAATGTTGTCGGTCTGCAGCGCGTAGCGGAACCGGTGGAAGAAGAAGAACTGGATGCTATCGATGGCAGCGTGGCGGAAGGGGACGATGATATCGTACCTGAAGTCGACAATGACGACGATGATGAACCGGCAGTGGACGACGACGAGTAAGTTACCCGTCGTACGTTAAACCGCAACGGCAGGTCAGGGGTAACCCGGCCTGCCGTTTTTTTTGCTGTGAAGGCAGCGAGAGGAGAGGTGGGCGGCAGGTCAAACATTCTCAAACTGCGCCCTGAGCCCGGAGTCGACTGGCTTTTTCGCTGCGATAAAGCTAGTGTATGAACATCAAAAATCCAACAATGCGACTAACCTTGCCACCTGCGAGTCACCTTTGAAATATCTAGTTTCTTTCCGCACGACGCTGCGCATTTCGCGCTATCTGTTTCGCGCGCTGGCACTGCTCATCTGGTTGCTGGGCGCTGTTCTGACGACGTTCTATATTATCAGCGTCCTGCATGACAAAGAGAACAAGGTACGTCAGGAGTTTGCCAGTAACTACGGCACCATTGACTGGTACGTCCGTCATTCTGCGGGCATGATGCGTGAACTCAAATATATTGCTGAAAACCGGCTCGCCAGACCTGCACCCACCGGTCAGTCCCAGGCGGACAATCTGATTCAGCCGCAGTTTATGCCGTTATATTCCGGTGACGACTGTGCCTCCATGAGCACCACCTGGCGCAACTCGCTTGATTCCTTAGGCAACTACATTAACTACTGGAAAAGCAATTTCGCCTCCTCCTACGAGCTGAACCGGGTCTTCCTGATTGGCGGCGATAACAGGTGCCTGGCTGACTTTACCGTCAGCAATAACAATAATAATGTCAGTCGCGATCGCAGTCTGAAGCTTCTGCGGGAAAACCTGCAGCGTTACCGTAACAGCCCGGAAGAGGACCAGCGTAATCCGGCTTACTGGGTGAGCAGCTCCGCTCAGCCTGGTGTAGGCAGCTTCTCTGTGGTGATGCCGGTCTATGTGGCCGATAAACTGCAGGCTTTGCTGGGCGTAGAGCAAAATATCCGCCTTGATGAATTTATCCAGCCCGGCAGCCTGCCGGTGACCGCGACCATAACCGACGAAAATTATACGCCGTTGCTGACGTCACGCCGGGGAGGCGTAGGTTTCTCGCTAAACGAATTACCCGACGATAAAACCTGGTTTGGTTATCTGGACGGTTATCGCCAGCTGGTGCTCAAGAAACCCTTACCGCCATCAGAACTCAATGTGATCTGGTCGGTGTCAACGGATGTCCTGGTCGATCAGCTCAGGCTCATGATGATTAACGCGGTGCTGCTCAATATCATGAGTGCGGTACTGCTGTTTACGCTGGCCTGGTTATTTGAGCGGCGCATGTTTTTGCCTGCGGAAGAGAATGCACACAGGCTGGAAGAGCATGAGCAGTTTAACCGTAAGATCGTGGCGTCAGCACCGGTCGGGATCTGTATTCTGCGCACCAGCGATGGCACCAACATTCTGAGCAATGAGCTGGCGCATAACTATCTTACGTTGCTGACGCAGGAAGACCGCAAGCGGTTAAATGAAATTATCGGCGGCCAACAGGTCAACTTTGTGGATGTCCTGACGGGCAGCAACACCAATCTGCAAATCAGCTTTGTGCATTCCCGATATCGCAATGAAAACGTCGCCATCTGCGTGCTGGTTGACGTGTCCGCGCGCGTTCGTATGGAGCAGTCATTGCAGGAGATGGCGCATGCCGCTGAACAGGCCAGCCAGTCGAAATCGATGTTTCTGGCCACGGTCAGCCATGAACTGCGCACGCCGTTATACGGCATTATTGGTAATCTGGATTTATTACAGACACGACAGTTGCCCAGCGGTATCGACTCGCTGGTCACCGCCATGAACAACTCCTCCAGTCTGCTGTTAAAAATCATCAGCGATATTCTCGATTTCTCGAAAATCGAGTCGGAACAGTTAAAGATTGAACCGCGTCCTTTCTCCCCGCGTGAAGTGATTACCCATATTGTCGGTAACTATCTGTCGCTGGTGGTGAAAAAACGCCTGACACTGTACTGCTATATTGAACACGATGTTCCGCAGTTCCTCGATGGCGATCCCCTGCGTCTGCAACAGGTGATTTCTAACCTGCTCAATAATGCGATCAAATTTACGCATACCGGCTGCATCATCCTGCATGCATACGTCACCCAGGGCTATCTGGCCTTTCGTATGCGTGATACCGGCGTCGGGATTCCGGCAAAAGAGCTCACCCGGTTATTCGATCCGTTCTTCCAGGTCGGAAATGGCGTCCAGCGCAATTTCCAGGGCACCGGGCTGGGCCTGGCGATTTGTGAAAAGCTGATCAACATGATGGACGGGGATATTGAGGTGGAGTCAGAGCCGGGAATGGGAAGCCAGTTTATCGTGCGTATTCCCATCTACAATGGTAAGCAGCCGTCCATTCCACTGCTTGACGGGCTTCAGGATAAGAAAATCTGGTTGGCAATGCGCAATGAGTACCTGGCCCAGTATCTGGACAGGCTGTTGAAGCAACATGGCTTCCAGGTCGCCGATATGCTGGCAAACCCTGGCAGTGATGATGTGGTGTTAACCGACTATGCAATGGAGACATTCCCCCAGGTGCGTGCGGTTATCACGTTTGACGGCGCGCATGTGGATATGCCGCGTGAGCCGCAGGCAGGGCGCTGGATCCACAGCACGGCAACCCTGCATGAACTGCCGACTTTACTGGCGCGTATTTACCGCATTGCCGTGGAAACCGAGAGCACGGACGCGCTTTCTCTGAGCGGGCCGGTCGAAGAGAAAATCCATAATGACGACATTATGGTGCTGATCGTTGACGATCATCCTATCAACCGCATGCTGCTGTCAGAGCAGCTTGGCACGCTGGGCTATCAGGTAAAAACCGCCCAGGATGGTGTTGACGCCTTAAATGTCTTAAGCCGTAATACAATTGATATTGTGCTGACCGACGTGAACATGCCCAATATGGACGGTTATCGTCTGACTCAGCGCCTGCGTCAGTTAGGGCATGTGTTCCCGGTGATAGGCGTCACGGCGAACGCGCTGGCCGAAGAAAAGCAGCGTTGTATGGACGCAGGGATGGACAACTGCTTGTCGAAGCCCGTGACGCTGGATGTGCTGAAATCAACGCTGGGTCTCTATGCGGAGCGGGTACGTAAAGCCCGGCAGGGATAAAAGAGAAGCGGAAGGAGGCGGTGCGAGTGCACCGCCTGAAAACTTACTCTTTGTCGATCTGAGTCGCGCTGACCGATGACAGATAGTTGAGCAGGGCAATATCGTTATCCACACCCAACTTCATCATGGCCGATTTTTTCTGGCTACTGATGGTCTTAATACTGCGGTTCAGCTTCTTCGCAATTTCCGTTACCAGGAAGCCTTCAGCGAAGAGACGTAATACTTCGCTCTCTTTAGGCGACAGACGCTTATCGCCATAACCGCCGGCACTGATTTTCTCCAGCAGTTTCGCCACGCTTTCCGGCGTATATTTCTTGCCTTTCTGCAGCGCAGCCAGCGCTTTAGGCAGATCGGTTGGCGCACCTTGCTTCAGAACGATACCTTCGATATCCAGATCCAGCACGGAGCTGAGGATGGCCGGGTTGTTGTTCATGGTCAGAACAATGATCGACAGATCAGGATAATGGCGTTTGATATATTTGATCAGCGTAATACCGTCACCATACTTTTCACCCGGCATAGAGAGGTCGGTGATCAGCACATTGGCATCAAGCTTAGACAGGTTGTTAATCAGTGCTGTTGAGTCTTCAAACTCACCCACAACGTTAACCCACTCAATTTGTTCCAGAGATTTTCGGATACCGAAAAGAACAATTGGGTGATCATCGGCAATAATTACATTCAGGTTATTCATCTTATTGGTTACCTTGCTGCAGCAGTTGATTGACATAAGCGTCAATATTACTGGTGGTATTTTTAATGTTTGAATCGTCACACACTTTGATGTGGTGTTCTAATTCTTCACAAAGCTGTTTGCCCGGTGTCAAATTAAGCATAGCAAACACGCCTTTAAGGCGATGGGCAGTCTGAGCAAGCGAGGCATAATCGTTTATCGCTGACTCAGTATACAATCTCTTTACATCATCCGGTACTGTCTCAGTAAACAGCTGGAAATAGCCTCCACTTAGCAGTGGCGTGCTGGCGTCATCTTCTTCAGTGTTATCCTCCATTACATCGTGGGACAATTGCTTCTCAATCAGTGCCAGTAATGCATCCAGTAGTGCATTACTGAGATTGAAATTGACGCGATACTGTTGATCGTTCAGCGCATGATGGCCCGGTTCGTCTTCTGCCAGTAACAATGCCCAGCCACTCAGTTTGCCCGGATCGTCGGTGATCTGTACGTCGTGATCCTGACCCGAAATACGTTCATCAGGCGTCAGGCAGCGCGCGCCCCAGTTTTCCAGATGGCGACAAACAATTTTGTGGACATCTTCAACGGCGATCTCCACCAGCGCGGTTACGCCTTCCAGGATTTTCTCTTCCTCCTCATCACGCTGTTCCTCAAGCGTGAGGGGCAGTTGAATGTTATAGCGTGTGCCGATATCGGCTTTCGCCACAATCTCCAGGCTACCGCCCATTTGTTTACACAACTGCTTGCACAGGAAAAACGCCATGCCGGACGCCTGACCATAACGATCCTGACTGGTATCGCCCAGGAACGGGAAGTCCACGTTGGCCAGTTCATCCACGGTCAGTCCGGCACCGGTATCCACCAGTTCAATATAGACCCGGTCAGGCTGGTTCTCTGCCGTCTTCACCGCCAGGGTAATCTTGCCCCAGCGGGTGGTAATCAGCGCATAATGCATCAGCGTGGTGAGGATTTTGCGCAATGCACGTCGATCGCCAAAGCGCATCTCGTCATTTGCCAGATGATTATTCACCACCAGGGACAGGCCTTTGCGACGCAGCAGCGGCAGGCTCTCCAGCGTAATTTCGTCCAGTAACTCTTGCAGGTTAAATACCGACGCATCAGGTGACCAGTCATGCGCTTCAAGACGATTGAGCAGCACGATATCGTCCACCAGACGAGCCAGTGACTGGCTCTCATCCAGAATATCCAGCACGCTTTCGTCATTATCACGCTGACTCAACTGCACCAACTGCGAGACGATTTTTTCCAGCGGCTGGTTTAACGCATGGCCAAGGTGATGCAGCAACTGCTGACGCATCTGGTGGTTGCGATCCAGCACCTGCTGTGCTTTTTGCAGTTTCTTGTTGACCAGTAATTCCCGATCCTGATCGCGCATCATAAACAGCTGTGTATGCGGCGATAAAACGCTACGCGCATGGCGTATTTCGTACACTTCGTTGTTGATCGTAGCCTGTAATACACCCTGATGCTGATCGGACATATTGATGATCTTTTGCAGGTTCAGGTGAGGCAAAAGATGCTCGGCGATCTTATTACTTAACAAGGTACGGTTACTCGCAAAGTCGTACACCAACAGGCCCACAGGTAAGCTGGCCACAATCTCCTGATTGAGTACGCGAAGGGAGTCCAGTTCAGCACTCTGGTTTTCACTGGGACGAAGCGATTGTTTGCGTAGTAACAATACGCCACTCAGTGAAAGTAAAAACAGCACCAGGTTAATCAGTAGTGGCCACATCAGGTTATGCGCACTGTCGAGCAGCAGGCGAACAAGGGGGACCCGGTAAACCAGCTGCAGCGAGGTGCTGGGCAGGGCTGCGGCTATCTCAATGTCGTGGCTGACCAGCGAAACCTGGGTTGTCTCAAGGCCTTCCTGGTTTGTACTGGTGTTATTGGTAAAGCTGGCATCCTGACGCAACTGGAAGTTCTCTACCGGCATATTAAGCGGGATTAAGTCATTCACAGGCAAATCAAACGCGACGACAGTAGCCAGATGGCCGGGCTGATTAAACGTCGTACGCAGGGTAAAGTAGTGATCGTTCTGGAAAGCAAGGTGACGCAGAGGCGAAAAGCTTTCGCGCTCATCCAGCGCATTCGCCTGCTGCAGCATTTCAGCACGGCGCGCATCCACTAATGAACTTAACGCATTCTCTTTATAGCGAGTGGCCAAATCTTTCAGCGGCAGGGTCGATATCATAATCAGGCTGTTGTCCTGACCATTTAAGAAATACATCGACCAGGTCGGCGATTCGGCACCCCACAGCGTATCAAGATAACTGGACATCCGCATCGTCATATCCAGCGTGCTGCTGTCATGCGAACCAAAGATCAGCGCTTCGGTTTTACGTCGGGTTTTTTCGAGGTAATAGACATCAGGACGCAGACGCGTCTCTTGTAAATTGCTGGCAGGGACGGAACCTGCCGCACTGGCCGAGAGGTTTTCATAAATTTGCCAGGTCACAAAACGATAGGTATCAATACGTTTTTGTACGTCGTGCGCCATATCGGCCATGGCATAGCGTTTATCGGTTAGCCAGGCATTAATTGAATTTTGCACCATACAACCCAGCGCCAGTAACAGTACCAGGTTAAATACGATAAAAAAGCGGGTGACATTGCTGGATGTCAGAGGAAACTTATACAACATAGCGTCTCAGATACCTGATTTATCGCGCAACGTTGCGCGCACTGACAGCCACAGCCAACAAGAGCAGTGCAATCAGTAAAAATGCACCGCTAAGGCTAATCCATTGAGAGATGAACCCGATCAACGCCGGACCAGAAAGAATACCTGCATATCCCAACGTTGTCATGGCTGAAATCGCCAGGTTAGCGGGCATTGCATGCTGATTACCCGCCGCGTTAAATAACATAGGCACGGTATTGGATAAACCAAATCCCACCAGTAAGAAAGCCAGTAATGACGCTTCCGGCCAGGGCAGCAGGACGGCGAGCGCCAGGCCCGACGCCGCGGCCAGCGCGCCCATGACCATCACCGGATAGCGGCCAAAACGTTGAATAATCTTATCGCCAGTAAAGCGTCCTGCCGTCATCGCTACAGAGAATACGGCATAGCCCAGGCCCGCATGTGCCGTCGACATTGACGGATTTTGCAGCAGCAACAGGGCACCCCAGTCCAGTACTGCGCCTTCTGCCAGAAACAGGATAAAGCACAGTACGCCCAGAAAGGCGACACGCCCGCGCGGAATCACCAGCCAGGGCTGATCAGGCTGATGTAAGCGCTGGTTCATATAGCCGGACAGCCGCCACAGCAGCAATGCGACCATCACCGCCATAACGATCAGAACCGATAAGAGAGGGGTCAATGTCAGACCTAACAGCAGACTTACCGCACCAGCACCTAAAATGCCTCCCAGGCTGAAAAACGCGTGAAAGCCTGACATCATGGGGCGTCCTGCGGCTTTTTCTACTTCCACCGCCTGATAATTCATTGCAACGTCCAGCATCCCCAACCCGGCACCAAACAGCATGAGTGCTGCGGCCATCACCAGATGGGAAGGCGCGGTTGCCAGCACGGGTAGCATCAACAGGACCAGCAGCGTCGAACTCATCATCACCCGCCGGCAGCCAAAGCGGGCGACCAGCGTGCCTGTGACGGGCATCGCAAGCAGTGAACCAATCCCCAGGCAGAGCAGCAGGGCACCGAGGGATGCTCCTTCTAACTGCAAGCGATCGCGCGCATAAGGTACCAGTGGTGCCCAGGCTGACATGCCCAGTCCATTAATTAAAAAAATGGTACGCGTACCGGCGCTAAGGCGGCGTTCAGAACAGGTTGATTTTGCGGCATCCAGTGCTGTCATGGCTCTTATTTCATCTGTATCGAAGCAAAAAAGTGTAGCATCAAATTGCTGCAAAACGCTGTGAGAACACAGGCTTAACAGTTCATCATTTTACGTAGATGATTTTCGCGCAGCGCCAGTGTACCGACTTTTAGCGGTGCCAATGATTTTTCCAGAACTTTCCTGGCTTACTTTCCCTCCTGCCGCGACGTTGTATGACCGTGGTCACATTTTCGCTACGTGTATTGCTTAGTTAAATTTGAGTATGCCTTCAGCCTGTCAAGGCCTAAAAAAAACAGGTTAATCCGTAACTTTGCGCATTTTTTAGAAACATTTAGCAACATCTGAAAGCGATGCGCGGCACATTTTTGCCACTTTTTTACTGACAAAACCAAAATTTGGCTAATGTTATCTTGGTTAAATCATAAATAAAACTGCATATTGCGATTGATTTTTGCCCTGGCTGTGATGAATATTATTTTCATGATGTTGCCAAAAGTAAGTTCGGATTAATTAAAATTTAAACAATTATTACGCTTCGCTTAGATTTTTTGCCATCGTTCTTGATTTTTTTACCTATTGTTGTGCCAGGTTGAAACGTTTTCAGATTCGCAGCAAGTAAAACGTGGAAAGGTTACCCATAAATTATTTTTATGGTTTTCATTTCAGTTAATTAGCTTCTCTGGTGGAGTAAGGTCAAGATGGCAGAAATCACTCAAACTCGGGTGGATATCATTTCCCGTGCAAATGGTACGCTCATTTCACAGGTCGATGGCGTCTCAGCACAAACGATTACCCTCAGTGAACCCAGCGTTGTCCGTATTAACGGCACACGTGAAGTGGTGACGCAATTTCAACGGCAGGGTGATGACCTTATCGTTCAGATGCGTGACGGCAGCACGGTTCGCTATAAAAACTTCTTTCTGGATGATGCTGCCGGCGATCACAGTGAACTGGTGTTTGACGATGGTGTGAATCCCCCAGAGCATGCGCTTTTCCCCACGGCGGTTGACGCAACAGATTACGCCGCCACAACCATGACGCCCACCTATGAATCTCTCGACAGTGTCGATCCCCTTCTCCTGGCTGATAACAGCAATATTTCTACCGGACTAATGACCGCCAGCGGTGTGGGCCTGCTTGGTCTGGCGGGCGTTGCACTGGGTACCAGTCGGGGCGGAGGAGGAGGAGGTGGTGGTGACAACCCGGCCGCACCGGGAACGCCCGGTGCGCCAACGCTCACCGTCAACCCTTTCGCCGGGGATAACGTGCTGGACAACACCGAGAAGGCGTCAGATCAAACGCTTTCGGGCACCACAACCAATGTGGAGGCAGGCCAGACCGTCA
>NZ_JAVAXT010000014.1:0-150692 GCF_041955125.1 Pantoea sp. BR_17
AGCCATGAATTCCCCCTGGCTCTGATAGCGCGGACCGAAAAGCAGCTGCGTGGCTTCGTCGCTCCTGCCGTTTTTCGCGAGGGCCACAACTTCATCAAGGAAAGGCAGGAAGAGGTCTGCCCGGTCCGTGAGACGCTTAAAGATTTCCAGCCCTGTGGGTGAGCTCACCTGTTTCCGGAGCAGTCCGAGCAGGCCGTCAAGCTCATGCCTTTCGCTGCGGTAGTCACTGATGGCTTTCTCTCTCTGAGACTCGTCTTTGAGGAGAATTGCATTGCGGGCGAGGCGGCTCATGTCTGATGTGAGATAGCGCAGAGACTGGGAGGCGGAAGATTTGCTGTAAAGGCTGCCTGAAATGTCATCGTTCGCACTGCCGAGCGAGTTAATTTTAAGGACGCCAATCAGCACCATGATAATCACAAGCAATGCCATAAAGCCGAAAGCCACACTGAGTCTTATACCTATTTTAATGTTGTTCATACAGGTTCCCTGGTGTCGGGTATCAGCACTGATGTATGGAGACGTCAGTGCTGATACAGAAGCTCTCCTGCGCAGCAGAAGGACGATGTAGTACATTTCCGTTTAGTTTTATGACGGAATTATTACTATCGGCAGCGATTAAAGAATGTTCATTCTGACTGTATCAGGCCTAAAAGCCGGGGAGAGCGCATGGCTGTTTCTGAGCCAGCGTTAAACCGGGCTGAGCAGCGAAAGGAAAGGCGGTAAGCACTACTTTTCAGTCTTAAAGGCAGGAAGAAGACTGGAATGCCCGCATTTCAGTTTTTGCAGATTTTTCCTGATGAACATGTCCGCTTTGTGCCAGAAGCGGACGTTGGTAGCTGGTAAAAGCTGTAGTGATACTTCGCCGGAGAGAGTAGACCTGTCCGGTTTAGATATCGAAGAATATTTATCTGATTTCGTTTTTTGCAAAACTGCTGTTTAGGTTTTTCAGCACTTCATTGATACCTCTGCTTACAATCCGGTCTTCCCGCATGACTGTCCCGAGAGTCCGGTGAAGAGGGGGCGTCACAGAGTAAAGATCGAGCCCCGATCTTTCCTCAATGCATGCAACGGACATTCTGGGAACAATGCTGTAGCCAAGACCGGCACGGACCATTCTTTTAATAGCTTCGATACTGCCAAGCTCCATGACCGGGCAGGCAATATGTCCCGTCTCCCGGAACCACTGGTCAATCAGGGCGCGTGTCCCGCTTCCCGGTTCAAAGATAATCAGCGGCAGCGGCAACAAAGCGCCCGGATTCCATATTTTCGCACTCGGCTCTGATGCATCCTTTTCCATGATGACAACAAACTCATCCGTACCCAGCGGGATGATGCTCAGGTTTTTACCTGCAGCTGGCAGAGTCACCAGGCCAATATCTATACGATTTTCCTCCACGCCCCGCACTATATCGGAAGTGTTACCTGTGCGTACGTCCACCTTCAGCAGGGGATGGGCCTGCCGCAGTTGCTGTAGTAAGGGGGGAAGTAAATGAATACAGGCCGTTGCGCCTGTGCCAACAGTAACAGTGCCGGTTATCTCATCAGAATGCTGGCACACCGATTCAACTGCTGTACTTACCACTGCATCAATTTTCATGCTGTGCTCAACGAGAGTCAGCCCGGCTGGCGTGGGCCTTACTCCCCGGCTGGTTCGCTCAATAAGCCGGACCTGAAGCGCCTGCTCCAGTTGTCTTATATGCAGGCTCACTGCCGGCTGCGACAGACCAAGTGCTTCAGCCGCTCCGGAGAAACTGCCCCGGCTGACGACCAGTCTGAAAGTAGCCAGGTGATCGAGGTTCAGGTTTGCCATGCCAAAATTTTCCTTATACCGCTGATAAGTCCTGCTGCCTGTCTGAAATTATTCATTCCGGTTAGTCTCTGCTTATGACCGCAGAAGGAGCCGTACCGATGGAAATAACCGAAGCAGATGAACGACATATTCCTGCCATCCAGCAGATTTATGCTTATCACGTATTGCATGGCACCGCCACTTTTGAAACTGAACCGCCGGATCCGGCTGAAATGACAGCCCGCCTGAAAAAGGTGCGTGCAGCAGGACTGCCCTGGTTTGTGGCTGTTGAGGACGGCAATGTCCGCGGATACTGCTACCTGTCACTCTACCGGGAACGGTGTGCCTACAGATTCACCCTGGAGAATTCTGTATATATTGCCCCCAACTTTCAGGGCCAGGGGATCGGAAAAAAGTTGTTATTGAGTGCGGTCACATGGGCAGAGGACCGTAGCTTTCGCCAGCTCGTGGCCGTAGTTGGAAATAGCGAAAATAGCGCCTCTCTTGCCCTGCATCGCGCGGCAGGCTTCAGCATTACAGGAACGCTCAGATCTGTGGGCTTCAAGCACGGACGCTGGCTTGATACGGTCATCATGCAGCGTACGCTCGGGCAGGGCGACGCCACATTTCCGGAGAGCACGGGTTGACTGACGGGCATCTGACAGGCCGCACCATTTTCTGCATTGGCATGACGCAGCTAATCAACTGGGGTATCACATTCTATATGCCGGGGGTCTTCGGGACCGCCATCATGTCGGAGACAGGCCGGTCACCAGTTGTGACATTCTCCGGGCTGACTATTGCCATGCTTGTTATGGGGCTTGTCTCGCCACTTACCGGCCCCCTTATAGCACGTACCGGCGGGCGTACGGTGATGATGGTGGGAACCTTCGTCATAGTCCTCGGTTGTTTTCTGATGGCTTTTACCCATTCAACAACATCGTGGGTTGCCGTCTGGCTCCTGATGGGAGCTGGCATGCGACTTGCCCTGTATGATGCCGCATTTGCGCTGCTTGTAGAAATTGCAGGCGCAGAGGCCCGTCGGGCAATCACCCTGGTCACACTGCTGGGTGGTCTCGCGTCAGTCGCGTTCTGGCCTGCTGGCGCTGCGCTACTGCACTTTACCGACTGGCGGCATGCCATTATCGTTTACGGCTGTGCAGGCATTGTCAGCCTGCTTTTTTTGACCACCGTTCCGGCAGGTTATCGGCGTCAACCTCCCGTTGCCGGGCAGCCCGCTCTTCAGGCGATCGGACCAGCAGAAGACCGGAAAGCCTTCATCAGCGGCCTGTGGTACGCCACGCTGATAGCGCTGATAAGCTTTGTTTCCACCGGCGTGTCCGCTCATTTTCCTCAGATACTGGCCGCTTATGGTATGCCCGCCGTAGCGGGTATGTTGTGGGGGGTGGGACAGGTGAGCGCCAGACTGCTGGACGTGGCTTCCGGTGCACGTACTTCAGCGATCCGTCTGAGCCTGTTTACCGGCATTATTCTGCCATTATGCTTTCTGGTTGGCCTTGCAGGGAATGTTACCCCGGTGGCTACAGCCATCTTTATTCTGAGTTACGGGGCTGTAAACGGACTGAGTACGGTCATTAAGGCCGTCCTGCCTCTTGTGCTGTTTGATCCGCAGCAGTATGCCCGTAAAACAGGCTTACTGCTGTCACCCGCTTTTTTGCTCGCGGCGCTCGCGCCGTCAGTTTACGCCATACTGCTGGAGCAATACGGCACACCCGGCACGCTGCTTTTATCTGCCATCCTTACCCTGTTCATCACGGCGATTTCCATAGTGATCTGGCGTCGTCATCCTTCCTCTGCTGGACCGAACCGGGATAAGGGCGAGCCATCCATTCCGGGGAAAAATATTTGACGCTGATTATATTTCTATTATTCTGGAAATATAGTTAAAGGAGGGCGTATGGATTTAAAAACAGCAGCAAATGCGCTTCGGGAGCTGGGGCACCCGACCCGTCTTAGCGTATACCGGGAGCTGGTGAGAGCGGGTCATGACGGCCTGCCAGTCGGTGTTCTGCAGAAGCGCCTCGGTATTCCGCCCTCCACGCTCAGTCATCATATTTCGGCGCTGATGTCCGCGGGCCTGATCAGCCAGGAACGGCAGAGCCGTACCTTGTTTTGCAGACCTTGCTATACGCAGCTTGAACAACTGATGGCCTTTCTTACAGAAGAATGCTGCGCAGGCAGTAGCTGCAGCCTGTCACCCGCGACGACTCACGAAGAGACCTCATTGTGAATGACATGAACGATACCCTGAAAAATGTTGATACTTCACTCCTGGACGTGCCGCTGACGGAAGATAAGCTGAGGGCTGCAGAAGTGGCGCACCCGCCCCGCATTCTGATGCTCTACGGCTCGCTGCGGGAACGATCTTATAGCCGGCTGACGACGGAAGAAGCCGCCCGGCTGCTGACGGCAATGGGTGCAGAGGTCAAAATTTTTAATCTGTCCGGTCTGCCGCTGCCTGATGATGCCCCTGAAACGCATCCCAAAGTTGTGGAACTGCGTGAACTGGTTCTCTGGTCGGAAGGCATGATCTGGTGCTCCCCGGAGCGTCACGGCGCTATGACCGGCATCATGAAGGCGCAGATTGACTGGATACCGCTGACGTCAGGTGCGTTTCGCCCGTCGCAGGGAAAAACCCTGGCCGTCATGCAGGTCAGCGGCGGCTCGCAGTCTTTCAACGCAGTTAATCAGATGCGCATTCTGGGGCGCTGGATGCGTATGATTACTATCCCGAATCAGTCATCCGTGGCAAAAGCCTGGGCTGAATTTGATGAAGATGGTTGCATGAAGCCTTCGCCTTACTACGATCGCATCGTGGACGTAATGGAGGAGCTGATGAAGTTCACTCTGTTGACGCGCGGGCGCAGTGAGTACCTGACCGATCGCTACAGCGAAAGGAAAGAAAGTGCCGCGCAGCTCTCTGAGCGGGTTAATCAGCGCAGTATATGAAAAAAGCCGGCATCTGCCGGCTTCTGTTTTTGCGTCTCCCTTCCTGCCGGCAGCACACTGAAAAAATCAGTGGCTGATCCGGTTTCCGTGTTCATCAATGACTTTTTCGCCGTCCTCTTTCGTAAATGCTCCCTGCTGCGGGTCAGGCAGAATGTCCAGAACCGCTTCAGACGGACGACAGAGTCTTGTGCCGAGCGGCGTCACAACCACGGGGCGGTTGATGAGGATAGGGTGAGCCAGCATCGCATTCAGCAGTTCATCATCGTTGAACCGGTCTTCTGCCAGCTCCAGCTGCTCATACGGCTCTGTATTTTTGCGCAGCAGGGCGCGTGCGCTAATACCCATATCAGCTATCAGCTTTTTAAGCTCGTCGCGGGATGGTGGCATCTCCAGATACAAAATCACTGTTGGCTCCACGCCACTGTTACGGATAAGCGCCAGAGTATTACGGGACGTTCCGCAGGCCGGATTGTGATAAATAGTGATATCAGTCATAAACGGTACTCCGTTAAGGAGCTGCACAGACGCAGCCCCGGGGTTAAGGTTGAAAAGACAGGCGCAGGGCCAGCGCCGCCAGCGTCACAAAAAGTACCGGCAGGGTCATCACAATGCCCACGCGGAAGTAGTAGCCCCAGCTGATGGTGATGTTTTTCTGAGCCAGCACATGCAGCCACAGCAGTGTCGCCAGGCTGCCGATGGGTGTGATTTTCGGGCCGAGATCGCAGCCGATGATGTTGGCGTATACCATTGCCTCTTTCACCACGCCCAGAGCCGTGCTGCCGTCAATCGAAAGCGCGCCAATCAGCACGGTAGGCATGTTGTTCATTACGGAAGAGAGTGCCGCAGTCAGGAAGCCGGTGCCAAGTGTAGCGCCCCAGACGCCGTGCTCAGCAAAACGGTTCAAAGCAGCAGAGAGGTAATCTGTCAGGCCGGCGTTACGCAGGCCATATACCACGAGGTACATGCCCAGCGAGAAAATGACTATCTGCCAGGGCGCACCTTTCAGCACCTTGCGGGTGTCGATAACCTGTCCTTTTTGGGCAACCAGCCAGAGAACAAACGCCCCAACCGCTGCTACCAGGCTGACCGGTACTCCAAGGGGCTCAAGGCCGAAAAATCCGACCAGCAGCAGAAGTAAAATAAACCATCCAGCCCGAAAGGTGCGCATGTCGCGTATAGCTTCCGCTGGCGCTTTCAGCTTCGCCAGGTCATAGGTTGCCGGGATCTCTTTGCGGAAAAACAGATGCAGCATCACCAGCGTAGCCACCACGGAAGCAATATTCACCGGCACCATGACGGAAGCATACTCACTGAAGCCCAGCTTAAAGAAGTCCGCCGTGACGATGTTGACCAGGTTCGACACGATCAGCGGCAGGCTGGAAGTGTCCGCGATAAAGCCCGCTGCCATTACAAATGCCAGCGTGGCAGCCGGACTGAAGCCCAGCGCCAGGAGCATGGCAATAACGATTGGCGTCAGGATAAGCGCCGCGCCGTCATTGGCGAACAGCGATGCCACTGCCGCGCCCAGCAAAATAATATAGGTGAACAGCAGCCTTCCTCTGCCGCCTCCCCAGCGGGAAACATGGAGTGCTGCCCACTCAAAAAAGCCGGACTCATCTAACAGCAGGCTGATGATGATGACCGCGATAAACGTGGCCGTCGCATTCCAGACAATCTGCCATACCGCAGGAATATCACCGATATGCACCACGCCGGTCAGTAGCGCCAGAGCGGCCCCGATAACGGCACTCCAGCCAATACTCAGTCCTTTCGGCTGCCAGATAACCAGTACCAGCGTCAGAACAAAAATCGCACCCGCCAGAAACATATACTCTCCTTTAATACTGCACCTGTCAGACCTGGCGCAGAGAACTTAAAGATATACATACGTTAAAACGCATATGAATAATTAAAAAATTTAAATGCAGATTGGCTTGCCGTTGGTGGTTACATTGTCCAGCTCAGCCTGCTGGCTGAGCTGCAGGATGTCATCCCGCTGGCACAGATAAGCCTGTTCAATTACAGCTGCCGCCCAAGCGGGCATATGAGGTGACAGCCGGTAATGAATCCACTTGCCATCACGCCTGTCGATAAGCAGACCGGCGTCCCGAAGTAATGCAAGATGACGAGAAATTTTGGGCTGAGATTCTCTGAGAGTAGATGTGAGTTCGCAGACGCAAAGTTCTCCCTTTTCCCGCAGCAACAGCACCAGACTGAGCCGTGTTTCGTCAGAAAGCGTTTTGAAAAGCTGTAGAGGATTGAGCTGAAGCATTAAAACTCCTGTTTAACAAACAGTGAGCAGTATCGCTAAGTAGGGGGTAGCGAGCAACTATACATTCGTTAAAACATATATATTTTTGGTGGTTTTTTATCTTGCAGGTCAGATATAGAGTACGTCGATAAATAAGTTGTAATCGATCAAGGTCCGCTCCTCGCTCATATGGGACAACCATAATCACATCTCCTAACCCAAAGGAGATTGAGCATGACAACATCCCCCTGGAACAAGGGCCGTATTATTGGCCAGAAACGGCCTCTTCAGATCTCTCATATCTGGGGTATCCGTATCAGACTTGAGCTGGAAGGAAAAGTACGCGATTTAGCTCTGTTTAACATGGCTCTGGACAGTAAACTTCGGGGCTGTGATCTGGTAAAGCTAAAAGTTTCTGATGTAGCCTATGGCCACTCTGTTTCGGGCAGAGCGACAGTGCTGCAGCAAAAAACTGGAAGTCCTGTACAGTTTGAACTTACTAAAGGAACAAGAGAGGCTGTAGCAGCCTGGATCAAAATGGCTCATCTACATAGTAGCGACTATCTATTCCAGTCCCGCGTCGGTTCTTCACGACATATCTCAACCAGGCAATATAACCGTATTTTTCATGGATGGATTGATAAGCTGGGTCTCGACGAGACTCTGTACAGTACGCATTCTATGCGAAGAACCAAGCCATGTCTGATATATAAAAAAACGAAGAATCTTCGAGTGATCCAGCTACTTTTAGGTCACAAAAATCTCGAAAGTACCGTCCGTTATCTCGGTATTGAAGTGGATGATGCCCTGGAGATATCTGAGTCTATTGAAGTTTGATTTAGGAGGGCTGCAACAGCAGCCCGGTGCCAAAAGGAGACATCATTTGAGGAATATACAAATTAAAAAATGAAAGCACGGTTAGATATGCTTTCATGCCATCCAACTGGCAACGATTTTAATCAACCTTACCAGCAATCCGATCAAATAAAACCTCAGGATCTATAGTTTGAGTTCTGGTGCGCATCAGCGACAGTTGTCTGAAATGCGGGCTGCCATGAGCTATTACGGGCAAAAGCGCAGCGCCAATTGCAGGGGCCATAGCTCCAAGACGCGCACTTTCTAACCGCGACGTGTCTCTTGTTTTTCGGGCAGAGACAGAAGGAAGTAATGGATAGGTGCGATCAACCAGCGAGGAAAACAGCGCTGAAGGAAGATAGCCCCCAATCAAAATTTTCTGCGGATCGAACATGTTTTCAATGACTGAAATAAGGATACGTAACCGCTTACTGTTGCATTCCAGCCATGACATCAGCTGACTGTCTCGTTGAACGTACAATTTTTCAAGATAGCCGGGCTTTTCAACCGCATCCAGGTCAACGTTCAACGTGGTTGCCAGCTCCTCTAATGAGAAAGGGGGAATATCGCGGGGGCACTTCGTTAACTCAGGTGGCCAGCAGATCATCCCAATCTCACCCGCATTGTTAAACGCCCCCTGAAACGGCAGACCGTCGACAATGATTCCGGCACCCAGTCCGTGACCGACAAAGATATAGACGTAATGCGTCATTCCACTGGCTGCCCCCGCATGGCGTTCTGCTATCGCAGCGGCAGTCGCATCATTCTCAACAATAACCGGTACCCCACAGCGCGCTTCAAGCCTGTCGGCGACGGGAATCTGGCTCCACGACTGCCAACCCGGTGCACCGACGTACTCCTCGTATCCGGCCTCCTGCAGGGTCGGCATCGCGATGCCGGTTCCCCACACAGGTATCCCCTCACACTTCAGCGTCAGATCGGCAATGACGTGGGCGATGGTGTCGAGGCTCGCTTCAGGATTATTCCACTCAATTGGCGCGTGCAGGCTGGCTAACGCATTTGCGGCAAGGTCACAGGCGACAGCAGTAATCCCTTTCCGATCAAGATGTATTCCTAAAGCACAACCTGCGCGATGATTAAGCCGCAACAACTTTTGCGGGGCACCGCGTCGGTGTTGCAGGCGCCCTTCCTCACTGACCAGCCCACGCTCAAGCAAATCCTTTGTGATGTTAGTAATCGTTTGAGGCTGGAGTCCTGTTGCGTTGACCAGGTCCGATCGCGATAGCACACCAGCCGTACGGATCAGATCAAAAACCAGCCTGCGATTATAGCGGCCTGAAAAGGCATGGTTATTACCCGGGTATGCCACAGTGCTTTCGCCTTTTTTAAATCCATTAAATGGATAATAGAATGGAGAGCCTAATCACGTCCAGCGCTCAATTTTTAAAAAAATCGATTTTTGTCATAAAAAAATCATAAAAGCCCCGTTTAATTGCCCACATTCACAATTTAATTAAACCATTAACTGGATTTAAATGCAGGAGTGTGCCGACAATGAGTAAGGTGTTTTATTCCTTGGTCGCGTTGACCGTCAGCGCGTTATTAATGACGGGCACCGCCAGTTCTTCTGAGTTGGTGATTTACACGGCTCACGGTGAAACGACGACATCACCTGTCCTTGAGATGTTTAAAAAAGTGCATCCGGAAATTAACGTCACACTGGTAAGAGGCGGTACTGGCGAAGTGGTCGAAAGGCTGCGCGCCGAAGCAGGCAACCCTTCAGCCGATCTCCTGTGGGGCGGCCCCACACAGATTTATGATGAAAATGCGGCTCTGTTCCAGCCTTATGAGAGCAAAACAGACAGTGCAATGGTCACCGCAGATCCACGTCATATCTGGCATCCTTTTACCCTTCTTCTGCAACCCATCATCGTGAGTACGAAGCGTGTCCCTTCAACAGAAATGCCGTCCTCGCAGGCTGATATGGTGACAGGAAAATGGCGAAAACAGGGGACATTGATCATCCCCGATCCGGCCCGTTCGGGAACCGGTTATACCCTGATATCGGCGCTTGCCGGACAGTTTGGTTGGCCGTTTATCAGCAATTTGGTCAAAGGTGCACGGATCGCAGCAGGCTCCGATGATGCCTTCAACGCCGTCCGTGATGGCGAAGCCGCGGCAGGCTGGATAAACGAAGATTTGGGCGCTAAATGGAAAGCCAACGGACTGCCGGTCAGCATTGTTTATCCCACTGATGCGGTGACCGGTCAGATTGATGCACAGGCTGTCGTTCAGGGCGCTCCTCATCCCAATCAGGCCAAACTGTTTATCGACTTTCTCGGACAGAAAGACACGCATGAAAAAGTCAGGGATCTCACGATACGTCGTTCAGCCCGCTCAGATGTCGCGCCTCCCGCTGCGCTTCCCGATCTGAGCACGCTCAATATTATCTCGCCACAGGACCCTAAACAGGTTGTCGTCGCACGTTTTCAGGCGGCGTTACCAAAATGAAAGGGCTTCGTGATTCATGGCGCTGGTTCACCGTCCTTATGCTGCTGTTCTGTGGAATAACCATCCTCTGGCCTCAGGCTCGCCTGCTCAGCGCATCATTGCTGAGCGACAGTGGCAAATTTACCCTTGTAAGTCGGGCTGGAGGGCTTGACGCCGTTCCGGAAATGACTCGCGACTATACGCTGAAAACAGATAAGGATGGCGTGACGGTGACAAAACGTGGCGATGAACCACTGCGTTTTGTCGCCTCGGGCACAAATAAAATAGTGATTCACAGTACATCGCCGCTCAGCGTTACCTCTGCAAGCCGCGGAGAAATGCATTTAGGCGTGGGCAGCGACACTTTACTCCTGACTCAGCAAGCGCCGCGAAGCCTTTTCAGTCGAACAGCGGCAAAATCGCTAACGGCTACCTTGCAGCCAGACGGAACAGTCATTCTCGGGCACGCGACGAATGCATTTATCACAGCAGAAAATCCGACGCTGACCTATACGCTCAGCCATTATTTTGCCTTTATTGCCACCAGTGAAACGCTGCACGCTACCCTGAACAGCCTGATGATTTCCTTTTTTGCCACGACGCTCGCCGCGTTAATTGGCGTTTCGCTGGCCTATATGATCGCGCGCTTCAGAATTGCAGGCGCCAACGCGCTTGTTTTCATGGTGACAATGGCATCGGTTTCTCCCCCTTTCCTTGGTGCCTATGCCTGGCGGCTTCTGCTGGGACGCAACGGGATTGTGACGACGTTGCTGGACTTGCAGACGTCAATTGTGGGCATTTATGGGGTCACTTGGGTCATCACCTGGCTGGTTTTTCCGGTTATATTTTTGCTCAGTTACAGCGCCTTTCGGCAACTGGATGCGTCCCATATTGAGGCAGCAGAGTCTCTGGGCGCATCCCCCTTACGTGCCCGTCTGACAGTGGAGATTCCGTTAGCCATGCCGGGAATCGTGACAGGGCTCTATCTGGCGATGATGGCGGCCCTGTCAGACTTCGGCACACCGCGCATCATTGGTCTTGATTTGAATGTCTTACCTGTACTGATCTATAACGCGTTTCTGAGTGAAGCGGGAAGAAACCCTGCACTGGCGGCCACGGGTTCAGTGGTTCTGGTTACGATTTCCAGCCTTTTTCTCATGATGCAGCAGCTCTATCTTTCACGTCGTGGGTATGCTGCCGTTTCATCACGGCGTCCCAAACAACGCGAACTCTCACGTGCAGGTCACTGCCTGACCCTTATTCTGAGCGGCTGTGTTCTGCTGCTGGCCTTTGTCCCGCACATCACTGTCCTGGTTACCAGCTTTGTTAAATGGCGTGTGGGCCTGCCAACGCTGACGCCCACGCTGGCTAACTATATAACCATGTGGCAAAACGGGTTGATGCCCGCATGGGTCACGCTGTCACTGGGTCTTTCGGGCACGCTGTTTGCCTTTGCCGGTGGACTGGGCGTGGCTTACGTTCTGGTGCGTAAACGCTACACATTCCTTGCGCCTTCGCTTAGCGGTCTTGTCATGTTGCCTTATGTTATTCCTGGAACCGTGCTGGGCATCGGGCTGATCCTGATTTTCAATCAGGCACCTCTGCAGCTCACCGGGACGTGGTTTATTCTGGCACTGGCTTACGTCGTCCGAAACCTGCCCTTTACCGTTAAAGCGTCTGAAGCCGCACTTCGCCAGGTTCATCCTGCTCTCGACGAAGCCGCCATCAGCTTAGGTGCCAGACCCGCTCGCGTTTTTCTGACCATCACGGCCCCGCTAATGCTGGCCGGGGCACTCACCGGTGCGACGCTGACTTTTTTACATATCGTCACTGAACTGTCTTCGACAATCGTCCTCTATCGTCCGCCCTGGAAGCCCATGACGGCCGTAATATTTGAAAACACGCTGGTCGATGCCGATTTTGGCATTTCTGCAGCCCAGACGATTTTGCTGATGCTGATTATCTATGTGCCACTTTATGCCGTTGTCCGCTACGGGCAGTCGGAGAGGAACAATTATGTCTGACATTCATCACGACGCAGCATCGCGGCGAGGCTGTGAGGTGACTATTCAGTCTGTATCAAAACGCTACAGCACGCATCTTGTTCTGGATGATGTCTCAATGACGATCCGACCGGGTGAGTTCTTTACGTTGCTGGGCCCGTCAGGCTGCGGTAAAACGACATTACTTCGTTCAGTGGCAGGCTTTCATGCGATTAACAGCGGCCACATCTTATTTGACGGCGTCGACGTGTCAACACGCGCCCCCTGGGACAGAAATATCGGTTTTGTCTTCCAGAACTACGCGCTGTGGCCCAATAAAACCATCTTCGATAACGTGGCTTACGGACTTAAGTTACGGAAAATCAGTAGAGAAGACATTCAAAAGCGGGTTCGCCTTGCACTGGCTCAGGTGCAGCTTCGCCATGTGGAAGACCGCTATCCGGCTGAAATGAGCGGCGGCATGCAGCAGCGCATCGCAATGGCCCGCGCACTTGTTATCGATCCGCCACTGTTGTTACTGGATGAGCCGATGTCCAACCTTGACGCAAAACTCCGCGTCTCGTTAAGGCAGGAACTGCGTGAATTACAGCAGCGCATCGGTGTGACCGCTATTTATGTCACACACGATCAGGAAGAGGCGTTGGCGCTGTCTGACCGCATTGCCGTGATGAAGGGAGGAAAAGTCGATCAGCTCGCCTGCCCGGAAGCGGTCTATTCCCGTCCCGAAACGCGCTTTGTGGCAGACTTTGTCGGTCAGGCCAACTTTATCGACGGCGTACTGGAAGACCAGGGCTTCAGACCGGATGACGGTCCTTTTTTAAACATCATCGATCCGTCACGCAGAGGACGAGCAACCTTTTTCGTGCGTCCCGAAAGCGTTCACTTTTGTGAGCCGGGCACTGGCGCCTGCGACGTGACCGTCACGGATGTACGTTATATTGGCCGCGCATGGGTTCACACCTTGTCATTCAGCCCCCTGCACAGCCTCTCAGCTGAAGCCAGCGCCCCTCTGCCGCGCGGCAAGCGAGTTGGCATTACGTTTGGCAACCCACGTTTTATGAAGGAGGAGGCATGACAAAAAATGACCTCGACAGACCTCGCCTTCTTCTGGCGGCGAAACGCGCAGCCCGGGCAGGCGGTGCTGAGCTGGTTAAGCGCTTTGGCAGTCTGGAAGACACCGACATCAGTAAGAAAGGCACCGCAGATTATGCTTCTGCCGCCGATCTGGCTGCAGAAAGCATCATCTTTTCGCGTCTTAACGAAGACGCGCCGGGTTTTGGTTTCCTGGGAGAAGAAACGGGGTTTACCCGCGGCCACCATGCGCAATACTGGGTCGTCGACCCGCTGGATGGCACCAGCAATTTTATCTGGGGTATCCCTTACTTTGCGGTCAGCATTGCGCTCTGCGATGACGAGGGGGAAATACTGGGCGTTGTATACGATCCGCTTCGGGAAGAGTGCTTTACCGCCATCAGAGGTCACGGTGCCCGCCTGGATGGTATGCCGCTTCCCGGTTTGACGGCGAAAACACCGGCTGAAGCACTATGCTCAGTCTCGCTGCCCGTTCCAGGCCAGTTAAAGGTGATTGACCGGGCGGTGCTGTTTAACGGCCTGGCGCGGCTTATGGCTGAAAGCGCAGGCGTCCGGCGACTGGGTTCGGCGGCGCTCGATCTTGCCTATGTCGCGTCAGGCAGACTGGACGCGTTTTTTGAGGACGGGTTGAGTTATTACGATATCGCCGCAGGAAAATTGATTGCCCAGGAGAACGGCATTCAGGTCAGGCAATTTTCTGGCGAAGAAGCCCGTGAAGGTTCGGTGGTAGCAGCGCGTCCTGAACTTTATGACTGGTTCCATCAACGCTTTTCATAACCCCTCAGTGAGCTATATCTACATGCATATATGAAGTGCGCACAGGCAAGATGTGTCAGCCCATAGCTTTTAAAACTATTGAGCACCACAGACCTCAAGTATGCATGTCAGTAGGGTTCGTTTTAACTTCTGACCCGACTTTGACCGGTGTCGCACATAACGGACTCAGGTATTCTTTAATGTCCGCTTGGTGCCAGAAGCGGAAGTAGCAAACAGCACTTAGTGTTGATAATGGGGAGCAGGTCAAACTGACTTATCGGTTCACAGACAGCAAAGACTAAACAGTGTTGCCAGACAGCTCAACGAGAGGCCAAGAAAAACGCTGGACTGTGAATCACCCGCAGAGCGTTTTGACCGATGTGTTGCGTCCATCGGTTGAACTCACAACTCAATGCGGACTTAAACCAGAGTAACCTTCTGCTCTGACATTACCGGCTCACAGATTTAAAGATAATCTAGAAGTTAATCAGTACCAGTGATTACTGTCTCACCTTGCTGGCTTCACTCTACTTCATCCGGATTAGTGGCAGGCGGACCCACTTGCGGGACTGAGTCGTCTTAATCTAATTACTGCTTAGTTAACGAAAACCATTTCAGCAATAATATTCTTTAACTCGTAAAGAAAAGACGCTTCAGATTACCCAGCATATTACCGAGCAGGACAAATGAACGCTGCTGGCTCATGATGTTGATAAATAAATCAGTATCTGCAGCTTTCAACCACTTTTCAAACCCTGCAATGCTATAAATGCGGGATACCTCTTCAAAGTATTGCCTCATATGTTCAAGATTGTTGAGATATACCGAAAGTGAAGGGTAGCTATGAGTACTCATCTGTTCCGTGATCGTGCAGATATGCTCATGAAGTACCACTAGCTCCCTGTGCTTTTCAGAAAAATCAGGATTAGTGTTCATTTCTCTTTCCTTTTTGAGTGCCGCGCGGATGCAGTCCGGTGAGCCGTCGGTTGTGACCGGCGGCTGTGTGTTTTATCAGAACTTCGTCCAGTTATCGTTGCTGCCGTGGTGTATGTCTGACTGTGGCGTTAATCTCACCGACTTCGCTAAAGGACTGCTGCTGTATGGTTTTACTTCGATCTTCCGGACTGATGCATCCTCACTAAACGTAAATGCAGCCACCAGACCGTTCAGTGCCTCAGCCTGCTCAGTCAGTGAACGAGCAGCGGCAGAGGCCTCTTCGACCAGCGCGGCATTCTGCTGCGTCACATCATCCATCTGATTGACCGCCTGATGTACCTGACCTATTCCCAGAGACTGCTCTTGCGCGGCAACAGAAATTTCGTCAATCAGGTCGGTGACCTGACGTACCGCATCATCCATGCGCGTCATGTTTTCACCAACATCGCTGGCCTGGGACGCTCCAGCCTCGACAAAAGCAATGGAGGACTCAATCAGCTCCCTGATGTCACGCGCTGAGGCGGAAGAGCGTTGCGCCAGGCTTCTGACCTCGCCAGCCACCACCGCAAAACCACGCCCCTGCTCGCCAGCACGCGCTGCTTCGACCGCCGCATTGAGCGCAAGAATGTTGGTCTGAAACGCCACGCCCTCAATCAGGGAAATGATGTCCGTAATTTTAGCCGAGCTGCTGCGGATGTCAGACATGGTTCCAATCATGGTACGAACCTTAACCGAGCTGTCATTCGATATCTCACGGGCATTTTTCGCAAGCTGGCTTGCCAGTCGGGTGTTTTCTGCCGTCTGGCGAACCGTTTCGCTGAGCTGGGACATGCTGGCGGCGGTTTCTTCCAGAGAAGCGGCCTGCTCTTCGGTCCGGGAGGACAAATCGTCATTGCCTGCGGCTATCTCGCCTGAAGAGGAACTGACTGAATGTGCTGCCTGCTCCACCGCATTCAATGAGGTGGCAACGTTACTTACCAGGTGGTTAAACGCCTTTGCAGTAAGCCCTATCTCATCCCGGCGTGAGTCGTCTGCCCTGAGGGTCAAATCCAGATGTTCACTGGCTCTCTCCATTACCGAGCGCATTCCGTTAAGATGTCGGCGAATAGACAGAATGGTTCTGACCGTGAAGAAGCCCAGTATCATAATGGCTGCAGCAGAGCCAGCAATGAGTGCCCACAGGGTCTGGTAATAGGTGCGGTTATTCTGGATGTTATAAGCATTGCCGATGTCAACGTTAAACTGACGTTGTTTCAGATAATCGGCAATCAGGCTGCGGGTCGTGGCGCCTACACCGTCATTACCCTGAATAGCGGGCAGGGCGACGTCATCATTCTGCGCTCTGGAGCCGGCAAGAAAAACCGGTAACCTGGCCCTGATTTCCTGAATTTTGGCCAGTTCCCCCTCCGTCATCTGCCGATCAGCCTCGTTAGAGACGTCCTCTTCTAGATAGTGGCGGGTATTTGTAATCAACTTGTCAATGCGCTCGTTTATTTCTTTTTCAAACTGTGCCTGCTGGGTGAGGCTTTTTGAACTCTGATGACGATAAAGCCAGATAATAAGCATGTTGCTGCTGTTAATCAGATCATCAATGTCAGTTATGGAAGGAATGGTATTTTCCTGCACATACTGAAAACGGGTCTGGAATCCTGTAACCACGGATACGGAGGCCGTAACGATGGTAATCAGTGATATCGCCAGTAGTGAGAAAGTTAAAAAAAGGCGCTGTGAAATAGTCATGATTTGCTCCGGTTTTTTGAATATTAAGTAAGTCAGTGCTTACCTTCGTAGACAGTTTCGGAAGAAATCATGCCGACTTGAGTCTGAAGTGTACCTAGATGTGTAAACTGTGATTGTAGAAACAGTAAATTGTTAACTACAATTTTTCCTCTCGCTCCCTGAGATACGCTTATCTGTTTTTTCACTTCTTTGTCTGCTTTGTGCCAGGAGCGTACGTTGCTAGGATGTCGGTGTATTAATCAAAGGGGAGTAGGGCAGGATTTATTCTCATGTTTTATAAGAAAAAATGCTTAACTTTTGCAAAGAAGGAAGCAATTAATGGCCGATTTAATGTGGCAGTTTGATGACCAACCCAATACAGCAGTTATAGCGAATAGAAAAATATTTTCTTCAGGGGGATGAATATCTTATGTTTGTCACGATAGCGAGGATGGATGTTGGCAATTCCATATTAATCATCCAAAAGCACTAAATGAAGAGGATGCCGTTCTGGTAAGCCTCGAAAGCGTTATTAACCTGGATTTATCTCTAAATACTTTAGCTGATCTTCCTTTGGGATGGTTCGCATGGAGAGCTTCTGTGAAGGAAGTTTGGAAAAGGGCGCAAAAGAGTGATTAAAATCATGCTCTTTATTTTCATAAATTCCCAATAAAATTTAATGGAAACCCCTCTTGTAATACGAAATACCAGGTTTACTTATAATGATAATTCATCTTTAAATTCAACCCATTGCATTACATAAGTTCTGCAAATACTGTATGAGTGGCCTAAAACCTGATCCTGTATAACCCCACTGTTGTGAAGAGACCTTAACGTTCGCTCTTCACTCATAACTGACCGCCAATCTGAGCTGACACCCCTATCACAACTCAGGTGTTGACGTACAATAATTATCTATATACAAACTGCCTCTTGGTGTAGTGATTAAAATATTTTTCGATGAATAGAGCGTCACAATGAAAAAATCTATCCGGTTTTTTACCCTATTATCTGTAGCAATTACACTGTCAGGATGCCTGCTGACGAATGATGCCGTTAACGGAAGATTCAAATATGAACCATCCCACAGCTATGC
Source organism: Pantoea sp. BR_17 (assembly GCF_041955125.1). Classification (NCBI taxonomy): domain Bacteria; kingdom Pseudomonadati; phylum Pseudomonadota; class Gammaproteobacteria; order Enterobacterales; family Erwiniaceae; genus Pantoea; species Pantoea sp. BR_17. The sequence continues at coordinate 17,919 of NZ_JAVAXT010000014.1, forward strand.
CTGGAATGTCTTTGTAGCATCCAAGCAGGATCCCTGGAAAGACAAGGATGTTTCGTCAGAAGATCTGAAGCTTTCCGGCAATAAACTCTATTACTGGGGAGCTCCAGATGATAGTTCTCCCTATAACCTGAGTAATCTTGATCTCCGAAGTTTATAACTGTATATCCACATGCAGGTTTCGCATCAGAAGATTGGGAGCGCTCGGGATTGATTGCCTGGCTTCCTCATGAGCTGGCCTCAGACCAGGAGTCGGCTATGCGCATGTACATTGATACAATGAGAAAGGCTACCGAAACGGCGTTCAGGAACGTGGAGATGGGAAGCACTGATAAGATTATGGAAGGAGGTTACAACAGTATTATTGACACATTTTTCAAAGGTAAAAATACAGGTAAAACTGTCTATATTGGGGTGAGTTTTACTGATGAGGGTCTGGGCTGTGTAGATGAATACAGATCAATGGTAAACAGACCAGACTGTGGTTATACCATGAGGCAGAGTGGCATTTCGGGAATATATGAAACGCCATCATTCCTGACACGCAATTCAGACGGAAAACGTTACCTGTTCAGTGGTGTAATGGGGGCTAGCTCGCTGGATGTCAGTGCGCTGTCCCGCGGAGATGTCTTTAATACGCCAGAGCTTGCCCGAAAACGTCTGCGCGTTTTGCAAAAGCTAAGTAAAGAGCTGCCAGAATGGGTATTTATTTACCAGGCAGCAGAGCATGAATACGGGTTACCAGCACTCATTATGAATAAGGGAGTAACATACTTTTTCATCAGATAGTGAGTAATAAGGTTATATGGTTAAAGCCGCCGACAACTGGCCGAGCAAGACAGGAAATCCTTTCCGGGGCCGCCGCTTAAATATCCCCATCCAGAACCAGTAGTCGGGCCGTGTGCACAGCGGCTCAATTACCCTGCGAACAGCCACGACGGTGAAAAGAACATAGACAGCACCGATCCGGCATTCATCGGAGAAGACACAGGCCTACTACTTTTGAGTTGCGCGTGGACGTGGGTATTCATTCAGCGGGCCTATCCATTCTGATGTTTTCGTTTCATTGCAAAAGTCCGTTCCTCGCTCATAGCGGACTACGCCCGGTTGCCCTCATGAGCGCTTCAGTCGGTAAAGTGTCAACTCAACCTGAGTCAGGAATTCAGCGCAGCACGCGGGCCTCCGTCACAAAAAGCCGTTCCCGTCTTCAGGACGCCATAACACCAGTGAACCATTTTTCGCATCAGTGCACCAATGGCCACCATCTTGGGTTTTCCCCGCAGGCACATTTCCTCGTAAATGTTACGCATACGTTTGTTATGAATCTTTCCGCACAGGGCTGACATGTAAAGTTTGGCTCTCAGCTGAGGCGGGCCGATTTTAGACATGCGTGGACGTCCCGGGACCGAGGTACCGGAACGCTTCCCGACTGGCACCACGCCCAGAAAAGCCGCCGCCTGGTCTGCTGATTCAAAGTGATGGCTGCGGAGCACAACCAGCATGTGCATCCCCAGTTGGGGCCCGACAGATTTAATAGACGTAAGCAGCGCATAATCCCGTTTAAGGTCAGGACTGGCCTTAATATGCGCCTTTATCTGCCGTTCGATATTTTTTACCTCTTCGCGTAACAGTTGAGCCATCCTGATGCATGAACTGATGACGTCTGCAGGCGTGTTTTCAAGCCTGTTTTCCTCCCGCACGGCGTCAGCGAGTATTACATCCCGCCGACGCAGAAGTGCGCTGAGATGCCTGATATCCGCTGCGGGCGGCTCCCAGCGGTGCGGTTTTTTCAGCAGCGCGTAACAGGCGAGCATATACGCATCCACTTTGTCCGTTTTGGTCATAATCCCCATGCCACGGGCAAACTCCCGGCTGCGGTGAGGGTTGGCCAGAGACAAATAAAAACCCGCATCGTGCAGGGCAGTGGCCAGCCGCTCGTGATAGACACCGGTGGCCTCCATCACCACATGAACATCTTCCGGTCCACAGTGCTGAAGTCTCAGCCAGCGGCTGATGTTCTCAACCGCACTGCGATCATTCGCAGGAGAGGTGAAATAAATTACAGAGACCAGCCGCCTGCGCAGAGACAACATGAAGAGAAAAGGTTTCTCCATTTACTTCAGACTGGCGAAATCGTGATGTTGGATCGGTTTTCCTTACCGGGGGAGCTTTTCTATATCAATGGCGAAGGCAATCTCATCTGCAAAAGAGCCTGGGTTTATAACTCTAATGGTGCAGAACGCATCATTACGGAATTTTGTAAGTCAGTGCAGCGCAGAGCGAACCAGTATAAGAACGGAAAACCAAGGCCAACAACGTTTATGACAAGATCGTATGTGACATCACCCAATCAGTATGCACAGACGACAAAAAAACCCGAAACGTTTGGTACCATAAACAGCAAAGCGGCTGGTCGTCTTCTGGCTGCGGGAGCGATTTATAATCAGAATCCTGAAATGTATGCCGACACCGCCCGAAAGCTGGGAGGAGATGCTGCTGCAGGTTTCAGTGAAGTGCTGAATCAGCAGACTGCAGGCTCTCTTATAGCACTGAGTTCAATACTGGCCATGGGTCGCGCTGCTGTTCATCCGACGTCGATCGCAGAGCTCGAGAAGCTCAAAAATTATCTGGGCACTTATAAAGGCGAGAAAAATCTGCTGAGTAACATTGATGTGGTAAAAATGGATTACATCAAACGGCCAGCGGCTGAACGAATGGTTTTACGTAACCAGTTCGACAAGGTGCGAAAATCTTTTCTGAAGGAAATTTCTGACAACCCTGACGTGAAAAGCCGGTTAAGCACGGATGACCTTACCCGAATGGCGAAGGGAAATAACCCCGTTAACTGGGATGTGCACCATAAGCTTCCTCTTGATGACAGTGGAACGAATGACTTCAGTAATTTGGTATTAATCAGTAAATCACCAGAACATGCCATGTTTACAACTACTCAGCAGCGCATTTCGCGATCCATCGCGTCAGGTGGTCCTACTGAAGTTTTATGGCCCGTACCAAAAGGTGTGATTTACCCATAGGGAGACAATGTCATGCTCAACACTGAAATGTCATGTGTAATTAATAACACTGTGGATTTGGCTCAAAAACTCGGTTATCCCGTGCATCCACCTTTTAAGGCACCCAAACCTGTTGAGGGGATCACTGGAGACTTGAAAGCTGAGCTGCAGAGTTTCTGGTCACAATACCTGGAATTTGTCGCCGGTGTTGATGGCTTCAGCATTGACGGTCATTCGATCTTTGGGCTGACGAGCCATGGTGATGAAAATAATGGCCTGTCTGAGTACAACGCTGAGTTATCAGGAACAGAGAGTGCTGAAGAAGGAAACAGAGGGTTTATATGGATCGGCACGTCAGGGACTGACTGGTATGTATATAACATTCCAGCTAATTCCTGGGAGATCAGAGACAGGATTGCAATTGACGAGGTTTATGATTCTTTCACAAATTTCCGTGATTTGCTGATGAGCATCTTAAATCGAATTAAAGAAGCGAATGACTTGGCTTGATTCTGTCCATGCAGAATCATCGGACAAGCTCACAGTTCTATTTGCAGAACAGGTTGGAACGCAGATAAGCAGCGGGACAGTAAAAAACACTGCAACCAATTGATATTTAACATAATGAATGTTATACGCACTTAAAACTCAATATTCTTCCAAGAGGACAGACTTATAAAATGTTACCAGAACAGGCTTCACTGATGAATGATCCCAAAGATTTAGACGCGGTGGTTGCAGCACTCCTGGCTTTTCTGGCACCCACAATCAGAGATTTTTGTATAACAAACCGGATGAAGAAAAACCTTGTGAAAATTCTGACCGTCGACGTCAGCACCCGCATTAACAAAATAGACAAATTTCAAGCTAAGGCAGATTGCAAAGCTACAAGGAGGGTTACAGACTTTTGAAACTCCTCCTGGCTAAACAGGGTGTGGGTTAAAAGACTACTGGACCGGGACCAATATCCTTAAACATTCTCCACCTCCGAGAGTTAAACTGATTGTAGTAGACAGTCGATGAATGCGTCAGTAATGTCAAAAGAAAGTCATTTGTCACATTTAGTCTGTTAGTCGTCCAGCTTTAACCGACTTTTTTAATGTTTTGCTGCTACGTTAAGGTTAAGCATCATGGTAAAAATGAATCGCCACGAGTTTATCAGACACCTCAGAGTCATTTAAGATGACTTAAAAGAGAGGTGCACATGAGCGGTAAGCGTTATCCCGAAGAGTTTAAAATTGAAGCAGTCAAACAGGTTGTTGATCGTGGTTATTCTGTTTCCAGCGTTGCAACACGTCTTGATATCACTACCCACAGCCTTTACGCCTAGGTAAAGAAGTACGGTCCGAATTCTTCCCTTCATAAAGAACAGTCAGATGCTCAGGCCGGGATCCGCCGTCTCCATAAAGAGCTGAAGCGGGTTACCGACGAACGGGACATATTAAAAAAAGCCGCGGCGTACTTCGCAAAGCTGTCCGACTGAAGTACGCCTTTATCCGTGATAACATCTGTTGCTGGCCTGTTCGTCTGCTCTGTCGGGTTCTGGATGTGTATCCCAGTGGCTTTTACGCCTGACTTCAGCAGCCGCATTCACAACGCCATCAGGCAGACCTGAGACTGACATGAAGGATTAAACAGTTCTGGCTGGAATCGGGATGTGTCTATGGTTATCGCAAAATCCATCTGGATCTGCTATGAGCGGGCAGCCAAAGCGGGAGCGGTCAGATAAAGAGTAAGGCGTCACACTAAGAACTGCACCTGTATGGACGGGATTAAAATATGCGGAGGTCATAAAAATTGCCCACGCCGTGTACGCATGATTTACAGGCAAGTGCCTCATGAGTTCCACCAAATTCGAGCACGTCAAAAGTGTGAAAATTTATTCGTAGTATGGATTGAAATTATTGAGTGCCAAATTGTGAAAGGTTAAAACTGTTGAATCTTCCAAAATACAGGACATATTTAATTTGGTGAATAACGCTGATGTTTTAAAGGAGCATCTGATTCTGGTACAAAATAGGTTAATAGTAAGGTATACGATTAACGATGCCACAAGTCAGCATTTCCCCTGCTCTTGTAATTCGTTACTTCCCTGTTCCGAATGCATTGCCTCCCCGATTATTGCTTCAGGCTTTCCCGCTTAGTGGATCTGAATGATATTGACGTCAGGATGCATCATTTAGCACCTGGAATCAAAGCTCATGCACGAAATTCTGTCTCTGCAATGTTGAAGCTGCGCATTCTTAATCGCTCTGAATGCTGAGCGTGAAAATAAACTTCCGGCCTCTGGATTTGATGTGGAAGCGATTATGCACTTATTCTCAACCTTCAGCGAAATAAACACCACGCAAACTGAGGTCGGGGGTGTACAGGCACACAGCAAGCCATCCTCCCGTAAAGATTCTGTCACGTCTATATAACGCTTTCCCGGAGCCATATCCTGGTGAAAGCTGTCAAATAAAAAACTGATTGTTTGCCATGCAGTTGGCCCCAGAGCGTCAGGCCCGGGTAATAATTAACTCAGCCGTAATCCTTAACCGCTAAAAAAATTTTATTTTTTACACTTTCATGTGTATTGAAACTTTTCAGAGAGTTGACCGGAAATGTTACAGCGGCTATAACCCTATTAGGTTCGATACTAAAATCACAAGATTTTAAGTTTAACCAAGTTGCTTTGGTATAGAAATATTTCACTCTTGCCCGCGATAAGTCAGGATGTTATCCGCATCTTCGTAGTTAAGATTTTTTCTGCACACAGCCAAGGTATTCTGAATATGTCAAATTCTGACAACGACGCCCTACCGTTGCAAATGTGCGCAAGCGAGGACGCCCAACAACAGCGCGCCATCATTGACGTAGCGCCGGGAAAGCCAGGGATTGAAGCCCGCTGGACATCGAGTGCCAAGAGCGGAATTGGTAACGCCCTTTCACCTGATTCCCGCGTCTGGTTCACCTTAAGCCACGGCATTCTCAACGAAATTTATTATCCGCGCGTTGACAGCGCCTGCACCCGCGATTTTGGGTTCATCATCACCGCCCCTGAAGGTTATTTTTCAGAAGAAAAGCGCGATTGCTCAACAGTAACCCATACGGTCTCGCCAGGCATTCCGGCCTTTTCGATCGTTAACACGGCCCGGGATGGTCGCTACCGGCTCGAAAAAGATATCATCACGGATCCTGCCCGTGACTGTGTCCTCCAACGCATCCGTTTCACCGCGCTAAAGGGGGATGTTGCGGATTACAAGATCACCGCCCTGCTCGCTCCCCATCTGGTGAACGCCGGGCAAATGAACACCGCATGGATCAGTGAATTTGAAGACAGGCCCGTGCTTTTCGCCACGGGTCGCTCTCGTTACTTAGCGCTCGTCTGCGATATACCCTGGACGGCAATGAGCGTGGGCTTTGTCGGCACGTCAGACGGCTGGCAACAGCTGAAAAAATACGGGCGCATCGCGAATTCGTATCAGCGCGCGAACGATGGCAATGTCGCCCTTGCCGGTGAGCTGGCATTCACTAGTGCCTGCCGTGAAGCCACGCTGGCAATCGGGTTCGGCCAGACAGAATCCGAAGCCGCAGCGGCGGCAACCGCCAGTCTGAAAGCAGGCTTTGACAAAGCCCGCAAGCACTACATCAGCAACTGGCAAGCATGGCAGAACACGCTCATTCCACTCGATCAACTCGAGCGGAACGGTGTGAATACATACCGGGTGTCAACCGCAGTTCTGGCCTCGCATAAAGCAGCCGATTGCCCCGGTGCTGTTGTCGCGAGCCTGACGATTCCGTGGGGATTTTCGAGGGGCGATGACGATCTGGGAGGCTATCATCTGGTCTGGCCGCGTGACCTGGTCGAAACGGCTGGGGGATTCCTGGCAGCCGGCGATGCCAACGAAGCACTCGCCATACTGGACTATCTCCGACGCGTTCAGGAGCCCTCCGGGCGCTGGCCACAGAACCTGTGGCTCGATGGAAAACCATACTGGTCAGGTATCCAGATGGATGAGTGTGCCTTCCCTGTTCTGCTAGCCGATATGCTGCTCCGACTTGGTCATCTCGATAAAAAAGCGCTGAAACACTTTATGCCCATGCTGCGCGGTGCGGCCCGCTATATTTTGACCAACGGCCCGGCGACCGGCGAGGATCGCTGGGAAGAAGACGCGGGCTACAGCCCGTTTACTCTGGCGGTCGAAGTCTCCGCTCTCCTTGCCGCCGCGGACCTGCTTTCGCTAGACGGCGATGAGGTGGCTGCATACCATCTGCGCGAAACCGCCGACTGCTGGAATGAGCAGATTGAAAAATGGACCTTTGCCGGAGAGCCCGATTTTTGCGCATCGGTTGGTATTGCCGGTCACTACGTCCGCATCGCTCCCCCCGGCGCAACGGATGAAGCAAGCGCATCCGGCGAAACCGAGATCCGCAACCAGACGCCGGATCGGGCGATTCTGTCAACCACCGATGTGCTGAGTCCGGATGCCCTGGCATTGGTGCGTTTTGGTCTGCGCGCCGCCGACGACCCGCACATCGTGGATACGGTAAAAGCAATCGACCACAGTCTGCGCGTCGAACTCCCTCAGGGGCCACTATGGTATCGGTATACCGGCGATGGCTATGGTGAGCACGAAGACGGCGCGCCGTTCGATGGTATCGGCCAAGGACGTCCCTGGCCCTTGCTGGCGGGCGAACGCGCGCATTACGAGCTGGCAGCGGGCAGGCGCGAGGTCGCGGAGGCGCTCTTATCCACGCTGGAGAAGTCGGCAGGTCCGGGCGGCTTGTTACCGGAACAGACCTGGGACGGGCCCGATATTCCTGAAAGGGAGTTGTTCTTCGGCCAGCCAGCCGGGAGCGCCATGCCACTTGTCTGGGCGCATTCCGAGCATATTAAACTCGTGCGGTCGCTCCGCGATGGCGCGGTCTTCGATATGCCACCGCAGGGCGTCGAGCGCTATATCCGGAATAAAACCGCATCGCACTTGCGCATATGGCGCTTTAACAACCGCCTGTCTTCTGTTCCTGTCGGGAAGCAACTGAGGTTGGAAACGGAAGCAAACGCACTGGTGCACTGGAGCACAGATAACTGGACGACCGTCTCTGACAGCCCGGCGATCCCTTCCGGACTTGGCACATACTATGTGGACCTGCCTTTACAGCATGAGGACGCAGGAACCCGCGTTGTCTTCACCTTCTACTGGGCTGATGTTGAAAACTGGGAACACACCGACTTCACCGTTCAGGTTGTGAATGAACCGGAAAATCAAATGCGCATTGACAGAGAGGAATGATATGCAGATTGGAATGGTAGGACTCGGCCGTATGGGCGCAAACATGGTTCGTCGTCTTCTTAAACAGGGCCATGATTGCGTGGTCTTCGACGTGAACGCCGATAACGTTGACGCACTGGTTAAAGAGGGGGCAACCGGCGCGTCGTCGCCAGCCGATCTTATTGCTAAACTGGCGGCGCCTCGCGCGGTCTGGCTCATGCTGCCTGCCGCGATCACACCGAAGATTGCGCGGGATTTCGCATCAAAGCTGAATAAAGGCGACGCCATCATTGACGGGGGCAACTCCTTTTATCGTGAAGCGATCGATCTCTCTGGAGAGTTTTCCCCCCTTGGGATCGACTATATCGACGTCGGTACATCGGGTGGCGTGTGGGGCCTGGAACGTGGCTATTCCCTTATGATCGGTGGCCCGCAGGCGGCTGTGAAGCGTCTGGATCCGATTTTTGCGTCGCTCGCGCCCGGTGCCGGTCAGCACATTGAGGAAGATGCGGCCGTAGGCACAGCGCCGAGAGGCTATCTTCATTGTGGGCCGGCGGGCGCCGGACACTTCGTCAAGATGGTACATAATGGCATTGAATATGGTGTGATGGCCGCCTATGCCGAAGGCCTGAATATACTGAAAGCCGCGAATGCCGGAAACGGCGAACGGGAGGCAGATGCGGAAACCGCGCCTCTGTCCCATCCTGAATATTACCGTTTTGACATTAATCTTCCCGCCGTTGCGGAGGTATGGCGACATGGCTCGGTTATCGGTTCCTGGCTGCTGGATTTGACCGCCGAGGCGTTGAAGCAGGACCCGCACCTTAAAAACTATGATGGTCGTGTGTCAGATTCCGGTGAAGGCCGCTGGACACTGCAGACAGCGGTGGAAACGGGCGTTCCCGCGCCGGTTCTCGCGTCTGCTCTCTTCGGGCGTTTCTCTTCTCGTGGTGAAGCACTGTTTGCTGAAAAAGTTCTTTCAGCCATGCGGCACGCCTTCGGTGGCCATCTGGAAAAAAACCGCTAAAGCGGAGGGATACAGCGATGGTGCAGCAACGATCAGACGTACTGGTAGTGTTCGGTGTCACGGGCGATCTTGCCTATAAAATGATCTTCCCTTCACTCTATGCAATGGTGAAGCGTAACACGCTCAATACGCCCATTATCGGTGTGGCGTTTGAAGACTGGACGCGCGACCAGTTGATTGTGCGTGCAAAAGAGTCGGTTGAAAAACACGTTGATGAGTTCGATGAGGCAGTCTTTGCTGCGCTGGCGGACAGGCTGTCCTATGTTTCCGGCGATTATCGCATTCAGTCAACATTCGATGGATTGCGCGATGCGCTGGGGGACCATCATCACCCGCTCTATTACCTGGCTATTCCCCCCTCGCTGTTTGAAACGGTCGTCACAGGTCTGCAAGAGGCAGGTATCGCGAAAGACGCCCGCCTGATGGTGGAAAAACCGTTCGGCCGCGATCTCGCGTCGGCAAAACAGCTGAACAACGTGCTTCACAACGTTTTCGATGAGGACGCGATTTTCCGTATCGATCACTTTTTGGGGAAGGAAGCCATCCAGAATCTCCTTTACTTTCGCTTTGCCAACAGCTTCCTCGAACCAATATGGAATCGCGATCATATCGAAAGCGTTCAGATTACTATGGCCGAGGACTTTGGTATTAAAGGACGCGGCAAATTTTATGATGAAGTTGGCTGCCTCCGCGATGTGATCCAAAATCACCTGGTGAATGTGCTTCTGTTGCTGACTATGGAACCTCCCGCCTCCGGCGCATCCGACGATCTGGTTGATGAAAAAGTTCAGGTGCTGAAGGCCATTCCTCCCCTGTCGGACGATGATGTGGTTCGTGGTCAGTTTGCAGGCTATAGCGATGAACCCGGTGTCAACCCTTCCTCTTCGACAGAGACATTCGCTGCGGTTCGTTTCCGGATTGCGACATGGCGCTGGAGTGGTGTTCCCTTTTTTATCCGTGCCGGCAAAAATCTGCCTGCGCATGCGACGGAAGTGATCGTGCGCTTCCGGCGACCACCCGTTACACTTTTCGATGACATTGCCAACGAGGCCGCTAACTATATCCGCTTTCGCCTTGGTCCGGATATTACGATCGGCATTGGGGCTCGACGCAAGGCGGCTGGCGAAAAGATGCGAGGTGAAGCCGTTGAGCTAACGGCGCTTGACGATGGCATCGGCGATATGGCGCCCTATGAGCGGCTGATAGGCGATGCGATGGCTGGCGATCGTCAGCTTTTTACCCGACAAGACGCAGCGGAACTGGCCTGGAAGATCGTTGAGCCAGTACTGGATAAGAAAACCGTCCCCCTTTCCTACAAGCCCGGAACCTGGGGGCCGGCTACGATGGCAGACTTTGCGCCCCCCGGCGGCTGGGTCGATCCCGATTGAGTTATGGAGCACTATCAATGACGCGGCAACCTAAAAAGAAAAAAGATCAAATCGTTCTGGCCATCGACATCGGCGGAAGCCATGTAAAAATCCTCTCCAGCGCTGGCGGGGTGAAAAAGAAGGCAGACAGTGGAAAGACAATGTCTGCGGCTGAAATGGTTGCTGTGGTTAAGAGCCTGGCTAAAGGCATGTCCTACGATGTGATTGCAATGGGATATCCCGGTCCGGTCGCGCACAACAAACCGCTTCGGGAACCCGCCAACCTCGGTGAGGGCTGGGTGGGATTTGACTATGCGGGCGCATTCGGTTGCCCTGTTCGTATCGTCAACGACGCCCTGATGCAGGCGCTGGGTTCCTATCAGGGCGGACGCATGCTCTTTCTCGGTCTTGGCACGGGATTAGGTGCTGCGATGATCGTTGAGAATGTCGCTCAGCCCATGGAGATTGCTCACTTACCTTATCGCAAGGGCAATAGCTATGAACATTATGTGGGTGAAGCCTATCGGATAAAAAAGGGCAATAAAAAATGGCAAGAGCGTGTTTTTGATGTAGTGGAGATGCTGACCGCCGCGTTACAGCCTGAGTACGTCGTCTTAGGCGGCGGAAACGTAGGTGAACTCGATTCACTTCCGCCCAACTGCCGGAAAGGCGACAACACGCTGGCATTCGAAGGCGGATTTCGTCTCTGGAACGACCCAAACTTGATCACGTGATTCCTGCCTTTTAAGAAGGCCAGAATAGCGTTGCTGTGTTTTAGGTTTACTGCCGTGAACGTTTATTCGCGGCAGACTAACGAAAACCGCCAGCGAATGCGACATTCATGGCTGGCCGACCCGACCCGTCATTGCCGGTGACCGGCATCGGTGGGTTAAGAAAACCTGTCAGAAACCCCAAAAAAGCCTGAAAATGGCGTTTTTTAATGCTGCTTCATACTGACTGACATCACCCACTTTATCCCCTAACGCTTTCACCGGGACAGATGCAATGTCGGTTGTCACAACGCGGTACTTGCTGCCGTCAACCAGTACCTCAGGATAAAGTTCACCTGAACCCACGAACTCGCCCGGAAGAGCAAGGGGGGCAACCATTAAACGGCCTGGTGTGTCTATCAGATAGCTTTGTACTTCAACAAGATAAGGATATTTTTTACCATTCTTGTGTGAGTAAACGTCAAATTGCATTCCTACCAGTTCCTGTACATATCAGAAAGTGATCCCTCTTCTCCCACAAAGTCAGAGAAGGCTTTCATGCTTTCACGGTTTTCTTCTTTCCAGCGTTCAGCCCGGATTCTGCGAGCCTCATTAGTGACAAGCTCGTTAACCATTTTAGAAAGGTTTAAACCCGCAGATGAAAATATCTCGTAGGCTTCTTTATCAATGGTGACGTTAGTTCTGTATTTCATGTACACCTCCGAAGTGTGTGTTACAAGTATACACTACTGATACACACCAGCAAGGAACGATTTTAGGTGTACTTTGCTTTCACGATGCGCCTGGTTTGACCCGCCCGAAAAGCGTTGTTCAACTTGTCAGACTGCCTATAACCCAGAATGTACGATCACACTGGCCCAGAGAAAAATGTCTGCTCAGATAACAGGCTCTTTCTGAATGAGTGGCCACTTTGTTACCGTCTTGGACGGGCCAAAGCAGATAGCCGTGAAGAAAAACGAAACGGTGACGATATACTAGCTGACCACTTGTCCGCGTTTCTGATGCGGATAGCTTTCTGTTGAAACCTTTCAGCGACAGGAAGGAAGGTGAATGCAGGAAGCGGATTAATGTAAGTGCAGGTTTAACTCTCGTTGTGCGGCAAGAGCGGAGGGACGGCAAAAAGCTCGTCCTGGTGGTCCGTCTGCCGTGGTTACTCATACACAATAAAAAAGTTTCAAGCTAGCCATTTGACTGGAGCACCGCATGTTAGACACCAGCATATATCACACCTCAGAAACAACCACCGGCGTTTCCTGCTCACCCACTAACCTGGTGACCCTCAGGGACAGAAATAATAAAACATGGATGATCCAGAAAGAGCTTATTGCATGGGTCCGTGAAGAAGAATTTTCAAAAGGTTGCCGCGTCGTTCTGTCGAACGACAAATGGTTTGACGTTCCTCTCAGTATTGATGAACTGGTAAGCGCGCTGGGTCTGCCGGTTCCACCGCATACTGACGACTAAGTGGTCGCCGTGTGACAGGTGCATAAGTGCCTGTCCAAAAAAAATATCACAGAACGGCGATGCCATAGGTTGAGTGCGTGTGCCGCTCAGAACGTGTCGTTAGGTCTGTTGTTATCAGCATGAACATACGTAGGGTAACACCGCGTTCGCCCGGCGCAACAGCTTATCAGTCCAGTACATCTGCTCATAACCCGGCATGCGGCACTAACATACCAACAACTTTTCCAGCAAAGTAATATTTTTGCCCGCCGAGTATTCGATCCGGAATTTATCCACATACCACAAAATCAATTTCAGCCCTCTGCCGCTTTCCTAGGTTATTGTCTGGTCAGAAAAAGCATCACAACGTGCCGCCTGGAGGCGTTCAGCGGGAAACACACTCCCCTCGTCCATAAAGCGAAGCGTAATGCTGATGTCTGACGCAATAAATTCCACTGTAAAGCGGCGGTGACTGCGGTGACTGCGGTGACTGTCTTCGTTTAGCGCATGACGAATGATATTGGTTGCTGTCTCACACGCGGCGAGATCGAGTGAGAACCGCCACTCATCATTCACGGGTAACGCATTGAGAATCAAAACGGGAAAACGGTGGACAGTAATGTCCATGAGGAAAGCATTCAACGTGAAGACTAAGGTAAGTTGCCTGAAAACCCACGGTTTATTGCGAAAACCTCTTATGGAGTTGGGCTGATGCTACCGTGTACGGAGCACAGCCCTGTTTCACTGGCTTAGCCTCTTTGTTGCCTGCGCGATGGCAAGCAGGCGCCTTACCGCGGCGACTCCATTGTCTGTAAGCCGCGCATCTCCTGCATGATGCTTTACGGGTGCGTAAAAAACACCCCGTTGTCGTTCCGGCCCGCTCCGCCCTTCCTGCTTCTCCGGCTGAGGAAAAGATCCCGGTTTACTCCTTCACCACCGCCTCCGTCTTCACCCCTGGCTGTGCGCTTGCCATTTTGCTTCGGCTCAAAAATGCATTCAGCAAAATCGCCCCGAAGGTCGCAGTGCCGATCCCGCCCATGCTGAAGCTGCCGAGCGTCAGGGTAAAGTTGCCTGCGCCTAAAACCAGCGTGACCGCGACCATGATAAGGTTGCCGTTCAGCCCCAGGTCGACGTGGTTTTGTACCCAGATGCGGGCACCTGCCACGGCAATCAGCCCAAATACCACAATGGATGCGCCGCCGAGCACCGGGCCGGGAATGGTGTGGATCAGTGCGCCAAATTTAGGTGAGAAGCCCAGCACAATGGCAATAACCGCCGCCGCGACGAAAATCAGCGTGGAGTAAATTTTGGTGACAGCCATAACACCTATGTTTTCTGCATAGGTTGTCACGCCCGTTCCGCCTGCGGAGGCGGACAGCATCGTCGCCAGGCCATCACCGACAAACGCGCGGCCCATGTAGGGATCAAGGTTTTTACCGGTCATACCAGCCACCGCTTTAATATGGCCGAGATTTTCTGCGACAAGGATTACTGCGACCGGCGCGATCATCAGCATGGCATGCGCGCTGAATACCGGCGTCTTAGCGGTTGGTGCGCCAAACCAGGGTGCCTGAGCGACCGCGCTAAAATCCACTGGCGTGCCCAGTCCAAGGCCGTTGGTGATGACCATATAAATCAGATAAGCGGCCACCAGCCCCAGTAACAGCAACAGGCGCTGCACCAGACCGCGGGTGAATACGGCTACCGAACCGATGCAAAGCACGGTCATTACGGCCATCCAGCTGTCAAACGAGGAGGCGGAGACGCTGTGAATCGCAATCGGCGCGAGGTTTAGCCCAATCGCCATGACCACGGCACCGGTCACAACGGGCGGCATCAGACGTTCAATCCACCGCGTGCCAACCGCCATTACGATAAAACCGATCACCATATAGAGCAGGCCGCAGGCAATAATCCCGCCAAGGGCCACACCGATATTGGGATTCGCACCCTGACCACTGTAGCCGGTTATCGCGATAACCAGTCCGACGAAGGCGGCACTGGACCCGAGGTAACTCGGTACGCGACCGCCTACCACCAGGAAGAACAGTAAGGTACCGATCCCCGACATCAGGATGGCCATATTAGCGTCAAAGCCCATCAGTAAGGGCATGAGGACCGTGGCGCCAAACATCGCTACCGTATGTTGCAATCCCATAACGATCGTCGTGCCTGACGGCAGCCGTTCATCCGGCGCGATGACGACGCCATCCAGATTGCCTTCTCTTTTACGCCATTGCGGAAACCAGGTATTTGCCATGCACGACCCTTACTAAGTTGAGAGGAGTGAGTTAACAGGCTGTCTGACGCATCAGTGGATGATAGCGCCGGTCGAAATACACCAGTCCGTGGCCGTTGTCGTTGCGCTGGATAGCATTGACTTCACAAAACAAAATATCGTGGGTGCCGACGCTGGTGATCTGCGTAATGTTGCAGTCAAACGACACCAGCGCATCGGTGAGGATCGGCGATCCGGTGGCAAGGCTGGCCCAGTCAGCGGCCGCGAAACGCGCATCCATCGGTGTCTTTCCGCCGAACAGATTGGACAGCGACGCATGACCGTCTGAGAGCGTGTTAACGCACAGCACCTGGTTTTGCGTAAACGCCGCATGGACAGAGGCCGCGCGGTTCAGACATACCAGCAACGTCGGTGGCGTATCGGTCACGCTGCATACCGCAGAGGCGGTAAAACCGGCCCGTCCACCTGCCCCGTCTGTGGTGATGATGTTGACGGCGGAACCCAGGTGCGCCATCGCATCGCGGAACTCTTGCTTTTCAACGGCAGCCTGTTTAGCAGCGGTTGCGGGCTGTGTGGCGTTCAGAGTGGATTGCATGCTCGTGTCCTCATAATGAAACAGGGTGCTTACAGCACGCGGCAGGCGCGGTCAAAGTCAAGACGCGGTGCGCGCGGATACAGTTTGCTGCTGTCGCCGTAACCGATGTTGATGAGAAAGTTGGATTTCCAGCCCGTCTGCGCCAGGAAGGTTTCATCCACTTTCGCATTGTCGAAACCAGACATCGGTCCAGTGTCCAGTCCGAGTGAGCGGCAGGCCATAATCAGATAGGCTGCCTGCAGACTGCTGTTGCGAAATGCCGTATCGTGCGCCAGCTGCGGGCTGGAGGTGAACCACGAACGCGCATCGCCGGAGGGAAACAGTTCAGGCAGTAATTCATAAAATGCAGGATCCCAGGCAATGATCGCCGTCACCGGTGCAGTCAGGGTTTTCTTCAGATTGCCGCTGGACAGCGCCGGTGCCAGTTTCTCTTTGGCCGCCTGGCTCTGGATAAACACAATGCGCACCGGGCTGCAGTTTGCAGATGTTGGCCCCATGCGCGCCAGCGCGTAAATCGTTTCCAGCTGTTCATGGGTCACCGGTTTATCCAGCCAGCCGTTATGGGTGCGGGCGTCGGTGAACAGGGTTGCCAGGGCGCTGGCGGTTAAGGCTTCGGCCATGATATCTCCGTTGAAAAGGGCTCGGACATGATGTCAGCTGCATGAAAGGCATGCCGCCGCAGCCAGTCCAGTAAAATCGGGTTAAACGTATCGGGGTCGGTCACACTCATGGCGTGACCGCCATACTGCATTTGCTGGTGCTCCCCCAGAGGAAGACGGGCAGCGAGATCGGCCGAACGCTGCCAGGGCACCAGCAAATCGTCTTTACAGCTCAGCGCCAGCGTCGGTGCGATCACCTCGTCGAGCGAGGCGGCCAGGTCAGACGTCATCAGCGCCTGTAAGCGATGCAGCAGGTTTTCCATTCCCTGAAAATGCGCCACCTGATGCTGGCGCTCTTCCTGTAATAACGCCTCATGCTCAGAAAGCCAGTCGCCCGGATATAGAAACAGGGGCTGCGCCTGAACATACGCATCCACCCCGCTGTTAAGCAGCAGGTTCTGGCGGACCTCAAAGCAGCGACGCGTCTGGCTGTCGAGCGTTGCCCATCCGTTGATGACCACCAGACTTTGCAGTAAGGCCGGATAACGCAGTGCAAGATGCAGGCCAACGATGCCGCCGAGTGCGTGACCGACCAGATGGCAGCGGCGGATATCCAGCCCGTTGAGCATGCCCGCCAGCTCATCGGCCATATCCTCCATGCGGTAACCGGCCGGAACGGTGCCCTGACTCAGGCCGGTGCCGTGCTGGTCATAAATCACCACGCGAAAATACTGTGTCAGTACAGGCAGTTGAGGCTGCCAGAAACTGCCGGAACCGCCCAGCCCTGAAGAGAGCACGACCGTGTCTGCATCGGCATTATCTTTACCTAATACCTTGTAATACATGCTGTTTCCTCAGGGTTATCAGAACAGATGCCGGTAAACAGATTACTTGCCGATGTGGGCAATCGTTGCGATCTCAATCAGGGCATCCGGCTTCACCAGCCCGCACTGAATACAGAACCGCGCGGGTTTTTCACCGGGAAAATACTCGGCGTAGACCTGATTGATTGCCCCGTAATTGGCCCAGTCGGTGATAAAGATGGAATTCATGGTGACGTCCTCCATTGTGCCGCCTGCGGTTTCAATCACGTTTTTGATGATCTCCAGAACGTGACGGGTTTGTGCCGCGGCATCGCCAACGTGCACCACGTTGTTGTCTTTATCAAACGGCAGCGTCCCGGAAACGTACACCACGCCATCGGCGAGCGTGCCCGGAACAAAAGGTGCCAGTGGCACTCCACTGCCAGCGGGAATAATGGCGCTTTTAGGCATCGTTGATTGTCCTTTGTAAAAGCGGTCAGGCCGCGTGTTGTTCAGTTTTGTAGCCAACAGCGTCACAGAACTGACGCACGTTAGAGACCCAGCCAAAAAAGGTTTCAATGTTATAAATCGCGGCTTTCTGTGCGAATTCCGGGCCGGCCTGGTGCGTCGCGTCTTCCAGTACGACGCCAAAATATTCCAGGAAAAAGCCATCGCGCAGGGTGGATTCCACGCAGACATTCGTGGCGATGCCGGTAAACACCAGATGATGAATGCCATAGCTGCGCAGCAGACTGTCGAGCTGGGTATTAAAGAAGCCGCTGTAACGGGGTTTGGGCAGCACAATATCGCCCGGCTGCGGCTGAAGCTCATCGACCAGATCGTAATCCCAGTCACCTTTTGCCAGCAGTTTGCCCATCAGCTCCGGGCGTTTGCGCATGGTTTTTAGCGCATTGGATTTATGGAAGTTCGGCGACCCCGCACCGCCGGCTTCAACATACTGATTATCCCAGCCGTTCTGAAAAAAAATCACTTTGATGCCCGCCGCGCGTGCGGCGGCAATCGCCACTTTAATATTGGCGATCACCGGCGCGGTGGCAGAGACATCAAAGCCCGCCAGATCCAGGTAACCGCCCTGTGACGCATAAGCATTTTGCATATCCACGACAATCAGCGCGGTTTGCTGTGGGGTAAAAGCGATGGCTTCAGGCCGGGCTGCGAGGACCGTTTCCTCGCCGGTATTGTGGGGTTCGCGGCGGACCACTGACGGATTCTCAACAACGTTCATTATGCGACCTCTTTCTGCGCAATGCCGATGTGCTGGCGGGTTTTCATTAATGGCTGAATGTAGCGGCCAAAGTTTTCGATGCCCTCAACGAAGTCGTCAAAGGTCAGCAGGACGCCGCCAGCGCCGGGCACGGTGTTGATTTCATCGAGCATTCTGGCGACGCTGGCCCAGGAGCCGACCAGTGTGCCCATATTGATGTTGACCGCTGAGGTGGGATCCGCCATCTGACGGACATTGGTATCGCTGCCGGATTGGGTGTCCTTGCTGCTCTGATCGGTCAGCCACGCGAGCGCCTCGGCGTCAGCCCCGGCTTTATACAGCTCCCATTTGGCGCGCGCGGCCTCATCGGTTTCATCGGCGATGACCATGAACAGCACATAAGAAGACACGTCGCGGTTTTCAGCCTCTGCCGCTTTTTTCATGCGGGCGGCGGTTGGCGCGAAGGCCGTTGGTGTATTGACGCCCTTGCCGAAGCAGAAATTAAAGTCGGCATGTCTGGCAGAAAACGCCATGCCTGCATCACTTTGCCCGGCGCAGATCACTTTCATCTCGCTTTGCGGTCGCGGACTGACGCGGCAGTCGTCCATTTTGAAGAATTCGCCGTCGAGCGTGCAGTGGCCGGTGCCCCACAGATCGCGCAGCACGCTGACGTATTCGGTCAGGTAATCATAGCGGCGGGTAAAATAGTCATCGCCCGGCCACATGCCCATTTGCTCGTACTCGGGTTTTTGCCAGCCGGTGACAACGTTGACACCGAAACGGCCGTTAGAGATGGAATCAATGGTTGCGGCCATGCGCGCGACGATCGCCGGCGGCATCACCAGCGTAGCGGCCGTGGCGTAAAGTTGGATGCGAGAGGTCACGGCGGCCAGTCCGGCCATCAGCGTGAACGACTCCATATTGTGTTCCCAAAATTCGGTTTTACCACCGAAGCCGCGCAGTTTAATCATGGAAAGCGCAAAATCAAAATGGTAGTGCTCCGCTTTTTGCACGATGGTTTTGTTCAGGTCGAAGGTCGGTTTGTACTGCGGTGCAGTTTCTGAAATTAACCAACCGTTGTTGCCGATAGGAATAAAGACACCGATTTTCATCGCTCACCTCGATTAAAAGTAATAAGTACCAATACAAGGGCTTACGAAAATCTCTGCGCGGCTTGAGTGCGTCCTGCGGGTTCCGAATTGCACCGTGCTGAAATCTCCAGACGCAAGAGTCTTTGCAAAGCGGGTGCCAGTTTTAAAATAAATAACCTTTTCATAGGGTTGAAAGTTTGAATAGAAGATAACTGGAGCAAACGGTCCGTTTCGGACCCATTGTTCAAAAATAACTGCACAGATAACAGGCAAGATTGAGCAAAAAGGGTGCAAATCGCTCAACTGTTGATTTCAGAGCGCGTGAATAATGAGCGTTGCGATGGTCGCCCCTGCCCCCATTTGTTATGATTCACGCCTTGCTGTTTGTCTCAGGAGATGTTGTGAAGCCATTGGTCGAACACCCGCACGCTGCCGCCGGAGAGCAAAAATCCGTTAGCCCAGGTTCCAAAACCACAACGCGACGCTCGCGGGCGGTTGCTGCCAAACGTGGCGCTATCATGACCGCCGCACTGGAATTTTTTTCACTCTATGGCTTTCACGGCACCCGGCTGGAGCAGGTTGCAGAACGGGCTGACGTCTCGAAAACTAACCTCTTTTATTACTTCCCGACAAAAGAAGCGCTCTATATTGATGTGCTGAAAGGACTGCTGGATATCTGGCTGGCGCCGTTAAAGGCCTTACAGCCCGATCAGCATCCACTGGAAGCCATTAGAGAATATATTCGCCTGAAACTCTGTGTGTCCCGCGATCATCCGCAGGCTTCGCGACTTTTTTGCCTGGAGATGGTTCAGGGCGCGCCGTTGCTGAAACAGGAGCTGGGGGGCAGCCTGAAAACCCTGGTAGAAGAAAAATGCGATGTCATTCGGGGCTGGATTAAAGATGAGCGCATTGCCCCCGTCGATCCAATGCAGTTGATTTTTATGCTCTGGGCAACGACGCAGCATTACGCCGATTTTAGCGTGCAGGTTGAGGCAATCACCGGTAAAACGCTCAGCGATCCGGCGTTTTTCGACCAGACGGTAAAAAACCTTCAGCACATCATTACTGAAGGCATTCAGATGCGGGCTTAATCCGCCTGGCGGGGGCGTTTGTACCGACGCCTCAGGCGAAAGGTTGCCAGAAATTTTGCTGGACGCAGCGTCGGGTGACAGGCAGGGCCGCTCATCTCTGCTGAATGGCTAGCGAAGCCCGATCAAACGTTTCGTTTGAATTAGGTATTCATCAAACTCTGCACGCCTGTGTTACCCAGTACGCGGCGCAGGAAATCCTGCGTGCGCGCTTCCTGAGGCCGCAGCAGCACCTCATCCGCATGACCCTGCTCTATAATCTGTCCGCTGTGCAGGAAACACACGCGATCGGCGACCTCTCTTGCAAACTGCATCTCATGCGTTACCACGATCATGGTCATTCCCTGCTGGGCCAGGTTGCGCATAACCTGCAGCACTTCGCCGACCAGTTCTGGGTCCAGCGCGGATGTCGGCTCATCAAAAAGAATGGCTTTCGGCTGCAGGGCCAGCGTGCGGGCAATCGCTACGCGCTGCTGCTGACCACCGGAAAGCTGCGACGGCCAGGCGGAAACTTTGTCGCCCAGCCCTACTCTTTCCAGCAGCTCTTTGGCCATCTTTTCGGCTTTACTGCGTGTCTCGCCATTGACGTAAATCGGCCCCTCCATCACGTTTTCCAGCACGCTACGGTGAGGAAACAGATTAAAGCGTTGAAAAACCATACCGATCTGGCGACGCAGCGCGTTGATACGTTTGCTTTTACTGTCAACATGCTGATCAAGCACGCGGATGGTGCCGCTTTCATAGGTTTCCAGCCCGTTGATACAGCGCAGCACCGTCGATTTCCCGGAGCCTGAAGGCCCGACCAGGCACACCACTTCGCCCTCTTCGACGCGAAAACTCACCCCTTTCAGCACTTCAACTGCACCAAAGCGCTTATGGACATCAAGAATTTCAATCATCTCATGCTCCTTTTTTCTGGCGATTTTCAAGGTGCCTGGTAAAAGCCAGCAACGGCATGCATAACGTCAGGTAGAGCAACGCCACCAGCGTATACACAGTGGTGTTATCAAAGGTTGAAGCCGCCAGAAGCTGGCCCTGGCGGGTCATTTCGGTAACCGCGATCGTTGACGCCAGCGCTGAGTCTTTCAGCATCATGACCAGAGTATTGCTGTATGGCGGCAGCGCGACATGAAAAGCCTGAGGCAGAATGACGCGTCGCATCGCTTTAAAGAAGCTCATGCCCATAGAGCGCGCCGCCTCAAGCTGACCACGATCCACCGATTCAATACCGGAACGAAAAATCTCGGCCAGGAAGGTTGAAAAGCAAAACGCGATACCGATGACGCTGGCCTGAAAGGATGTCAGGGTAATACCGATATCGGGAAAAACGAAATAGATGTAGAACAGCACCACAATCATCGGCAGTGCACGAGTGATATTAATGATGACGCTGACGGGCCAGGAAATGATTTTAAAAGGACACATTTTTGCGGCAGCGAAGATCAACCCCAGCGGCGTACTGATGAACAAGGACAGTAGCGTGATATAAATCGTCATTTCAGCCCCTTGCAAAAGAAAGGGAAGGTAAACATGAATGCTGCTCCAGTCCATTATGCGCTCCCGCCGGTGTTGAGTGTCATGCTTCAAATTCATTTAAATGAATATATTTATCAGTAAATACTGTCAAACTTTTCATCTTATGACGTCATAGCATTAACTTATTAGTGTAATAAAGTGCATTGAAAGCCCACTGAATGGGGAAATCAAAGGGTTTTGTGTTAATTTGTGAGGCGCAACATTTTTAGAAAAGAAAAGATTGACAGGCAGGAATTTAATTTCATTATAGTGAAATTAATTGTTCACATGTCAATCAGGAGTAAGTGATGTCTCTTCGGTCGCACGTTACCATGGCTTTATTCTCTGTTGCCCTTGGCCTCACTTGCAGTGCACAGGCAGCGCCACTGACGGCAGGCTCTCCGCCTTCCAGCGCGCCTACCACGTTTCTGGATACCAAAACCGGTAAAATTGAAGGCTTCATGCCGGACGTGGCCGCGGAAGTGGCCAAACGTCAGAAGCTTGACATCAACTTTACCGCGGTGCCTTTCTCGACGCTGATTCAGTCTGTAATTGCGGGCAAAATCGACATGATTGTGGCCGGGATGACACCCACGCCAGAGCGCGAAAAACGTATTGCGTTCTCGCAGCCAGTCACTGCGTTTGGACCGGGGCTGGTCGTGCGTGATGACAATAAAAAAGTCTATCGCTCGCAGCAGGATCTGAAAGGCGACATCGTCGGCACCATGGCGGGCACCGATTATACGCAGGCGCTGATTAAGAGCGGTATCGCGAAAGAGGTGAAAGTGTATGACAGTCCGGCAGATATGATGCGCGATCTGTCCCTGGGCCGTATCGCTGCGGGGATGAACGATTACCCGATAATGAAATATCAGGAAAAATCTGGCGCGTACAAAGGTATGCATGTGGTGGACGGTTACAAGCCTGAGCATATCGCACCTATGGCCTTTGGCGTGAAAAAAGGGAACGATAAGCTACTTGCCGATATTAATACTGCCCTGACGGCAATGAAGGCCGACGGCACATTGCAAAAAATCAAAGCGAAGTGGGGAATGCCTTAATCGCGTGTTGATGCACGGAGGCACGCAACCTTAAGGAACATGGTGATGAAAACAGCGTTAATGCACTCAGAGGATCTGAGTGCCGTCGAGATGACGATTGGCTTACGACTAAAGCAGATACGCAAGTCGCGCAATATGACCATCAAGGCACTGGCGGAACAGGCCAATGTGTCGGCGGGAGCCATCAGCCAGATTGAGCGCAATCTGGCTAACCCCACGGTACGGGTGCTTGAGCAACTTCGCGTGGTCCTGAATGTCCCACTGACCGCTTTTCTTGAACAAAATGAAGAGATGCGACCCGGTGCTGAACATTATGTCCGGCGCTGGCGTGAGCGGCCGCATTTTGAAGTTGGCAGGCAGGGCATAACCAAGGCGATGTTATCGCCTTCTGGCGAACATGATATTCAGTTTATGTATATCAGCATCCCTCCCCGCACGCGTTCGGAAGAAATGCTGACAGGCATTGGTGAAAAAGCAGGTGTAGTCATGGAAGGCCGTCTCACGCTGGAGGTGAACGGTGAGGCGACCTTCATCGAAGCGGGCGACAGTTTTCAGTTTAAAAGTCATCTTCAGCATAACATTTTTAACGACAGCGACACTGAAGCCCGCGTGTTGTGGATTATGCATATTCCGCCCCGACATCATATTTGAAACAAGGTTAACCCATGCGAATTAAGGTCGATAGCGTCAGTGACAGTTCCGTCTTCCCCACCTCTGTTGATGTTGTTGTGATAGGCGGTGGGATTGTGGGGACGTCAACGGCATATGAACTGGCGAAACAGGGGGTTTCTGTTGCGCTGTTTGAGAAAGGTGTGATTGCCGGTGAACAGTCAGGCCGAAACTGGGGCTGGGTTCGTCAACAGAACCGTGATTTGCATGAGTTACCAATGGCGATGCGAAGCCTGCAGCGCTGGGATGAGCTGAGTGGTGAAATCGGGATGGATTTGGGCTTCAAGCGCAGCGGTATCCTCTATGGCACGCTAAATGAAGCTGACCTGGCGCGCTGGGAAAAATGGGGACAGCAGGCAAAACAGATTGGCTTTACCAGCCAGTTGCTCTCCGCGCGTGAAGCACAGGAGCGCATTGGGGACAAAACTCCATGGCGAGGCGGTGTATGGTCACCGACAGATGGTCGTGCAGAACCGTCGCAGGCGGTACCGGCCATTGCGAAAGGCGCGCAAAAGCTGGGAGCCAGCATTTTTCAGCGTTGCGCGGTGCGCGCGCTGGATATCAGCGCGGGCCGTGTTTCTGGCGTCTGGACAGAACGCGGACTGGTTAAAGCCAGCCGGGTAATTTGCTGCGGCGGTGCGTGGAGTTCGCGTTTCTGCAGACAATATGGCGTAGAACTCCCTGCCGCCAATATTCTGGGTACGGTATTTAAAACAACCGCCGCTCCTGAGGTCGTCAAAGGCTGTCTGAGCACGCCTAATCTTTGCCTTCGCCGCCGTCTGGACGGCAGTTACACCGTTGCCGTTCCGGGCCTTGGCCAGATTGATTTAGCACCGCAGAACATCCGTTATGCTGCGAAGTTTTATCCCATGTTCCGCAGCAAGGTCGCTAAAAAACTGAAAATCCGCCTGAACGGTTCATTCTTTTCTGGTCCTGAAGCGTCTGGAAGCTGGTCGCCCGACAGGCCCTCGCCGTTTGAAAAGATCCGGGTGCTTGATCCCACGCCGGACAAGCGCATCATTCACGATGGCCTAGCCGAGTTGATTCGCGTCTTCCCCGAACTGGAGGGCATCAAAGTCGATTATGCCTGGGCCGGCTGGATTGATACCACCCCGGATTTGGTGCCGGTGATTGATCAGGTGAGCCAGCTCCCCGGCATGTTTATTGCCTCAGGCTTTAGTGGCCACGGTTTTGCCATCGGACCCGGTGCGGGACTGATGTGTGCACAGATGTTAACGAATAAGCCCGTTTATACGGACCTGACGCCCTACCGGCTCTCACGCTTCGAGAAAGGTAATGCGATTCGCCAACCGCAAATGATGTAACTGCGCTGATAACAGACAGGCCATGCGAACAGCGCATGGCCGTTATCGAATGCAGCCCGCTCAGGCATGTTTTTAGCGCTGTAGCGCCGCCTGATTTATCCGACGTGAAAACCCCTGCCCGGCCCTACTCAACCCGCACCTGAATATGGCCGCGGGATTTCGCACAACCCTCCAGACTCAGCGCGGCCTTTTATGCGTGTCCGTTACTGTGAATCCCGCTTGTGATGCATAGAAAAGTAGCGATTATCAATGCTTTCGCGGAAAAAGCTATCGGGATCCACCGCGGCACAAAATCCCTGGTAAACCCGGGCAGGAACGGCCAGCCAGCGCCGGCAACTTCCGTTGCGATATTCAAGCTCGAGCACACCCGAAGTGGGATCGAATCCTGCGCTGCGAAATAAAGAAGAGTTAATATCGTGTCGTTTCATGAAAGATAGTCCGTATCGGTTAAGCCCAGGCCTGCATCATTGCCGCGCTGGCAGAGCGGCAATGTATCACAGACTTCCCCATTGTTGAGCAACCTTCAATGCGCTGACAAATAACAGTTATTGATGACACCGCGCGCTGACATGGCTTTTACCGGATCAAGCCCGTCTTCAGTAAAGGCTGGTCCTGCTAATATACACGAGCAATGTGGCAGTGATTTTTCACCAACCAGAACCACGGCTGACAGGCGTTGACAACGTCTGACAAGATCGTTGTGCTACCTTATCTGAAACCGTCCCCTCAATTTATCCTCACCAGGGGGATGTAAATAAATATTTCAAACGTAAGCGTTAACGATTTTTAAAATTCTTTTTTGTTGAGTGCGCAGTGCCGTAAAAATAAAAACTTTAGGGCTAAAAGAAAGATAAAAGGCAAATGCATCGATTAGGATTTAATGATTTTTTAATAAGAAATAATTTGAGTTAGCACCCTATTTCCTTCTGGTCACGCCAGGGGGGGGTTTATTCACAGCAGGTTTCAGCTGCACGACCGTACTTGTCTCGTCAAAGTGCACAGGTTTAGCGACACCGCCAACACGACTGCAATTTAATTTCATGATTAGCAAAGGGTTAATTTGTCCATTTACGAATACACTCAATAAAAAGACCTGAAAAAAATGACAATCTGTTTTGCTGTTAACATTTTTTTACCAGCTTAACGAAAAATTGATGGTCATGAAATGACCATAAACCGATTTGCAACAACGCGCAAAATCAGAAAAATGCCTGATTAATGCGTTGTATCTTCATGTCTGGTGTCACTTCATCAGGACAAGAAAATGGCAAGCATAAGCTCACTTGGCGCTGGTACTAACCTCGACCTCAACACGTTATATGATAATTTACAGTCAGCTGAAGAAGCGCAGTTGACTCCAATTACCACACAGCAGGCGTCATACAATGCGCAACTGACAGCCTGGGGCGTGGTACAAAGTTCAATGTCAAAATTGCAGACAGCCGCTGCGGCTTTGCAAAACGCATCAAGCATAGCGACCACGAAGGTCACCAGTACGAATACGGCGTTTACCGCCACGCTTGCCAGCAATGCCGCTGCCGGAAACTATTCCGTTGAAGTGGATCAGTTGGCCGCATCACAGTCACTGCTCTCCAAATCAGCCAGTAGTGAAACAGCGCAGCTTGGCGACAGCAGCATGGCTTCCCGCACGATCACGATCAGCCAGCCTGGACAGAAATCCCCGCTGACCGTGACGTTAAACCAGAACCAGACAAGCCTGACTGCTATTCGTGACGCGATTAACCAGCAACAGGGCAGCGTAAACGCCAGCGTTATTATGGCGAACGACAATACCTATTATTTGTCCCTGACCGCACGTGACAGCGGGACGGCGAATGAAATGACCGTCAGTACCAACGACTCAACGTTGGCACAGTATGTCAATTACAGCAGTGGTGGCAGTAATAATGGTATGACAGAACAGGTTGCCGCTCAGGATGCGCAGATAAAAGTGAATGGTTTATCAATTACCCGCAGCAGCAACATTGTGACGGATGCACCGGAAGGTGTAACCCTGAATTTAAATAAAGTGAATACCGGCTCGCCGGAAACGTTATCCATCGCGTCAGATACATCGCCGATGTCGACAGCAATCCAGACATATGTGGATGCGTATAATTCGCTGCAAAAAACCATTGCCGATCAAACAAACTATACGCCTGTACAAGCCGGACAGGCGCAGAGTGCTGACAATGGCGATCTGCTCGGTGATAACACGTTAATGAATATTCAGACCAGCCTGCGCAGTCAGTTTTCTGATCCTCAGTCGGGTAATATTCAGGAGCTGTCTCAACTGGGCATTACACAGGATGATAAAGGTGACCTGACCGTGGACAGTACGAAACTGAATAATGCGCTGACGAATCAGCCCGCCGATGTTTTAGCGTTTCTGACCGGCGATGGAAAGACAACCGGCTTTGCGACAGAGGTGACGAATAATCTCAACCAAATGCTGGCGAGTAATGGTACCGTTTCGAACGCCACAACAGGGATTAATACGTCGTTGAAGCAGCTCTCAGATCAATACAATACTGTTAACGACCAAATCACCACGATTATGGCGCAGTATAAAACGGAATTTACCAATCTGAGTACGCTGGTTTCTTCTATGACGCAGACCGGTAACTATCTGGCTGCACAATTCGCAAAAATGTAATAGCCGCCTTATCTTATTACTCTGCAGACAGATATCTTGTAAAAGATATCTGTCTGGTCATTATCTTCCCTTCATCGTTCTGCTTTACTGTTTCTGAATAGCGGTAACGCTTTACCACTCTCTTTCAGATCTAATTCATACGTAATACAGGTTTAGATTAATTTCTCCCGTTTCTGTGAAACCAGCGGCAGTGATTGGGCCGTGCTACCCTGCCCACTTGCTTTGCAATGCAATACCACTCATCCTCTCTGACCACGTTGCGCCAGGACGTAAAACGATTTTCGCATAACTTTCATTATTTCAAAGTGTTACACGGAAGTAATGATATATCTTGGCGGGCTTTTTTAGACAGGTTTAATACAGGTTTTCTTATCAATGCATAAACAGGAAGAAAATAAGGCAACCGCCTGGCATCAGGGACTTTTTCTGATATTTAATTATCCGTGCTATTTAACAGTAAATGCTGTAACAAAAAGTTTTTAAGGTTAAGGAATTAAGTAATTTGGTTGTATTTGATGTGTGGCAATAATTCTTTTTTACAAGGATACCGCAGGCGTTTCCTTTCGCTTAAAACGGCACTTCTGCTATTCACGAATTAATCTTATCTGGCGATTTTTAATTAAAGTTCTGTGGTTTCGTTTCGATAATAATAATGCGTAAATCATACGTTCTCCTTAGAAGGAATTTATCATGTCAGTGATTAACACTAACGTTCTGTCGCTCATCACTCAGAATAACCTGGATAAGTCTCAGTCTTCTCTGGGTACCGCTATTGAACGTCTGTCATCGGGCCTGCGTATTAACAGCGCAAAAGATGATGCCGCGGGTGAAGCGATTGCTAACCGTTTTACGTCAAACATCAACGGTCTGACCGTTGCTGCGCGTAACGCGAACGACGGTATTTCATTGTCTCAGACAGCGGAAGGTGCGCTGGATGAGATAAACAACAACCTGCAGCGCGTCCGCGATCTGACCGTTCAGGCGCAGAACAGCTCCAACTCTGCTTCGGATATCGATTCGATTCAGGCTGAAGTTAACCAGCGCATGCAGGAAATCGACCGCGATACCAAGCAGACCGATTTTAACGGACTCAAAGTACTGAACACCGGTTCAGGCAGCACCACCTACAACTTCCAGGTTGGTGCGCAGGATGGCCAAACGATCGGAATTACCATCAGTTCAAGTGACAGTTTTGACCTGGCCGCAGCAGGTAACGCCTCTTCTGGTAACGTGCAAAACACCAGTTCAACAACCGGTCAGACAGTGAATGGTACAGCCCGCAGCACCGCGGCTATCGGCTTTGACGTACTGAAAGGTGCCGTTACCGGTGGATCGGGCGGTACAGCATCTGGCAGCACACCGCTGGCAGATATTGATAAAGCGATTAAAGCCGTTGACAGTCAGCGTAGCCTGTTGGGTGCGTCTCAGAACCGTTTTGAGTCCACCATCAGCAACCTGAACAACACCGTCACCAACCTGACTGCTGCCCGCAGCCGTATTCAGGATGCGGACTACGCGACGGAAGTGTCGAATATGTCACGTGCTCAGATCCTCCAGCAGGCAGGTTCCTCGGTACTGGCGCAGGCCAACCAGGTGCCACAGACGATGCTGTCATTACTGCGTTAAGAGCCAATTCAGGAACCACGCCTGTTACAGGCGTGGTTCTTATCACTCAGCGGCGGTTTGTCAGCTCACCTTTCGAATGAAGTCGCTAAATGCCGCTAACTGCTTAGCCAGATGCTCTCTTGTACCCTGTTCAATCACCTCTCCGGCCTGCTCATCCACTTTATTCTGGATAACGCCCCCCATGAATTCCGGTTTGTTTAACACCATCGCATCCAGAAAAACCAAAATCTGCCGCAGATGATACTGACAGCGTGCGCCACCGATAGCACCCATTGAACTCGTTTGAATCGCCACGGGCTTACCGGCTAAAGGCTGATTGGGCACGCGAGACAACCAGTCGATGGCATTTTTCAGTCCGCCAGGAACGGAGTAGTTGTATTCAGGGGTCACGATAATGACGCCATCAGCCTGGCGGATCTGTTCAGCCAGCGCCGTGACGGTATCTGGAATGCCTGCTTCCTGCTGGATATCCGCATCATAAAGTGGAATATCCCGGATTGACGGCAGCGCTTCTACCACCACGCCCTGCGGTGCCAGTTGCGGTAGCGCATGCGCAATCATCGCGTTGTACGATCCTTTTCTCAGGCTGCCCAGTAAGGTAACCATTTTTAACGGCTTGTCTGACATTGTCGTTCCTCTTTTCGATGGCTAAGTGCGTTTTCACGCCACGTCTGGAATATACTATGGCGTTTCTGACGGATTAAAAGTGAGTGGTTATGCGGCAATTTTTGTTGGTTTTAACATCAATTTTGGTCGTGGGCTGTGCGCCGGATCATCGCACCCGGACATCAGGCCTCGCCAATCCGGCCTCACAGCATTGTCTGGCCGTTGGCGGAAAAAGCGATATTGTAAAAACGCCAACGGGTGAAGTGGGCTACTGTATCCTGCCTTCGGGTGAACATATCGAGGAATGGACCTTGTACCGCCGTGACGAATCGAAGGGGTAAGCTGTGGTGAATTCTGACCGCTCGGTTATCAGACTGGCGACCCTGCACGATCTGGCCGGAATTACAGCCCTGCTTCAGGCAAACTCGGCCGGACGCGGCGGCACACTGAATGGGGATTTTCCTGCCGATAAAGTTGAAGGGATGCTGCGTCGCGCCGGTGTCAGGACAGTGGTTGCCCAGCGCGATGAGGCGATTACCGGCGTATTATTTAGCGCCATTCCCACTCAGCACGAACCCGAGATGATTAACGCGATGCTTCATGCGTGGCCACCGGGGTGGCACTGTTGGCTCTACGGCCCGGTTTGTATCAGTGAGACTGAACGGGGAAAGGGATTGCTAAAACGCCTTTATCACCACATGTGCCAGTATCATCAGGGCGCACCTGTGTTATTTATTCAGGCGCAAAACAGCCGTTCAATTCAGGCCCATCAACGCCTTGGCATGTACCCGGTGGCACAGTTTGCTATGCAAGATGAAGATTTTTTTGTCTATAGCCATCAGGGTTAGCAACCTCAAAACCGCCGCGCATAGCACAAAAGGAAACCTGCTTCCGATGCAGATTCTACAATGAATCTAAGACATTAACGGGGGAGAACAGGATGACAAAGATCTGTGTCACATGCGGAACCGCCTACTCGCAGATGGAAACAACCCACTGCATAATTTGCGAAGATGAACGTCAGTACGTGCCGGCTTCAGGGCAACAATGGACATCCAGTGAAGCGCTCCATGCCGCGCACAGCAATAAATGGCAGCAACCTGAAACGGGATTGTTTAGCCTGCAGTCTGTGCCTGATTTTGCCATCGGCCAGCGCGCGTTTTTGATTAAAGGACAACAGGGCAACGTGCTGTGGGACTGCATACCTAACCTTGATGCCGCCACCGTCGATATCATTCGTGCGCTGGGCGGTATCGACGCAATTGCGATTTCACATCCCCACTATTACAGCAACATGCAAGACTGGGCAGCAATATTTGATGCGCCATTGTATATCCACGCCAGCGACAGCGAATGGATTGTGCGTGACAGCCCACATCTGCAGTTATGGGATGGCGATGTCCTGACTATGCTCCCTGACATAAGTTTGTTGCGGCTGGGTGGCCACTTCGCGGGCGGCACGGTACTGCACTGGGCAAAAAATGAAGGCATCCTGTTGTCTGGCGATATTATTCAGGTTGCGCCGGGGGCAAATGCTGTGTCCTTCATGTGGAGTTATCCCAACATGCTGCCTTTACCGGCAGACAACATCAGGA
The DNA here is from genome assembly GCF_041955125.1 of Pantoea sp. BR_17. Classification (NCBI taxonomy): domain Bacteria; kingdom Pseudomonadati; phylum Pseudomonadota; class Gammaproteobacteria; order Enterobacterales; family Erwiniaceae; genus Pantoea; species Pantoea sp. BR_17. The sequence goes on from NZ_JAVAXT010000014.1 coordinate 49,446, forward strand.
CAATAACCGAGCGTCTGACCCCCTTTGCCTTTGATCGACTTTATAGTGCGTTTGAAGGGCGCGATATTGCGTCTGACGCGAAACAGGTGGTGAACCGCTCAGCTCAAAAATATATAGACTGCCTGCAGTAAGACAGAGCAGTGACGGACGGTTAAGCGGCCAACGCCATCACCCGCTTAACCCACGTTTTTCATTCGTCGATATACCTCAGACAGGCTTTATGACTCACCCTTACGGCGATGAGACAGCCTCATCACCTACGCTACGATCTCTGTCAGTGGCGCTATCAACGGATTCATCTGTTGGCCGCATTCAGCAAAAACGACACCGTCATCAACGCCTGCGCGCGGGCCGCATAAGTATCGTCGTTCCGGTCTGAAGCGGCACAGGAACGTCAGGGCGAGTTCAGTTGACTCACCCTTTCGCGCGGGATCAGGGTGCCAGCGATGCACCACTGGTGGCGATAACTTCTTTATACCACCAGAAGCTTTTCTTGCGGCTGCGCGCCAGCGTGCCGTTCCCATTGTCATCGCGGTCAACATAAATAAAACCATAGCGCTTGGACAGCTCGGCTCTGGAGGCGCTGACCAGATCGATGGGCCCCCAGCTGGTATAGCCCATCACCTCTACACCGTCGTCAATCGCCTCGCGCACCTGTACTAAATGGTCATTAAGGTAGCTGATGCGGTAGTCATCCTGCACTACGCCGTCCGCGTCAGGTTTATCCTTCGCACCCAGGCCGTTTTCCACGATAAACAGGGGTTTCTGATAGCGATCCCAGAGCACGTTGAGCAGCGTACGCAGACCGACAGGATCTATCTGCCAGCCCCATTCGGAGCTTGCCAGATGCGGGTTTGGCACCATGCTCAGGATGTTGCTCCGTGCCTGCTGATTTAACGCCTCATCGGTGGTGACACAGCCGGTCATATAGTAGCTGAACGAGATAAAGTCGACCGTTGATGTCAGCGCCTCGCGGTCGGCATCGGTGATGTCAATCTGAATACCGTTGTCACGGAAGAAGCGCAGCATATAGCCCGGGTAGGCACCGCGGCACTGCACGTCACCGAAGAACTGCCAGCTGCGGTTCTCCTGTAGCGCTTCCAGCACGTCTTCTGGCTTGCAGGTCAGCGGGTATACCAGGCCGCCCAACAGCATATTGCCGATTCTGGCATCAGGAATAATGTCATGACAGGCTTTTACCGCCAGCGCGCTGGCGACCAGTTGATGATGGATTGCCTGGTACACTTCGCCTTTATTGCTGGTTTCCGGCAGACCAACGCCAGTCAGCGGCGCGTGCAAGGACATGTTGATCTCGTTGAAAGTCAGCCACAGCTTCACCTTCTCTTTGTAGCGCGCAAACACAATGCGGGCGTAGCGTTCAAAAAAACCGATAGTCTGACGACTTCCCCAGCCGCCGTACTGCTTTACCAGCGCCCATGGCATTTCATAATGCGACAGTGTGACAAGCGGCTTGATACCGTGCGCGGCCAGTTCGTCAAACAGCCTGTCGTAAAAAGCCAGCCCTGCCTCGTTTGGCTGCTGATCATCACCGTTCGGGAAAATACGCGTCCAGGCAATCGAAACACGCAGGCATTTAAAACCCATTTCAGCAAAAAGTTTGATGTCTTCCGGATAGCGGTGATAGAAGTCGATAGCCACATCCTTGATACTGCTGTCTCCCGCGACGCGCTCTACCACCGGACCAAAAACCCCCTGTGGCTGAACGTCAGAAGTTGACAGCCCTTTTCCATCGTCCAGATAAGCACCCTCTGTTTGGTTGGCGGCTAACGCTCCACCCCATAAAAAATCATCCGGGAAAGTCTTCATTATGTTCTCCTGTTATTGATGGCTTACGCAGATTAGCGGTACACCGGCATTGGCGAATGTTGCCGTCACGGTCGCTACCTCGCGATATTCGTCGCTGTTGCTGATAATAATCGGGGTCGTCAGGTCGTAACCGGCATCGACAATTGCCTGACGATCAAACTCCAGCAGCAGATCGCCCGGCTGCACGCTGTCACCTACCTTCACGTGAGCGGTAAAGGGGATGCCATTGAGCTTCACGGTGTCGATGCCCACGTGAATCAATACTTCAATGCCGCTGTCGCTGAGCAGGCCAATGGCATGTTTGGTCTGAAAAAGCGAGGCAACAACGCCGGTGAAAGGGGCAACGACGTTGTTATCAGACGGAATGATAGCGGCACCGCTGCCCAGCAGGCCGCTGGCGAAGGTGGTATCCGGTACCTGGTCAAGTGCCAGAACGGTGCCGGTCATCGGCGATAACACCGTGTTTTTGCCTGCTGATGCGTGCCCGTTAGGCGTTGCGCGCGCTGGCATCCCGGCGACCAACGTCAGGCCGCAACTCAGGACCAGTGCCACCATTGTGCCGAAAAGGCCGCCCCACAGCGTGGCATCCACGCCGCCCGGCGGTATCATCTGGGCGAGGGTAAAAATATTGGCAAAGCCAAACGAATAAACGTGGGTATCGCTGAAGCCAACAATAGCTCCACCGACAGCTCCCGCCACGCAGCCAAAGATAAAGGGGCGGCGCAGCGGCAGATTGACACCATAGACCGCGGGTTCGGTAATGCCGAAGATCCCTGCCGTCACGGACGATCCGGCCAGCATTTTTTGACGCGCATCGCGGGTGCGCAGGAAGACCCCTAACGCCGCACCCACCTGACCGAAGACCGCAGGCAGCAGCATCGGCAACATAGAGTCGTGGCCCAGCACCGCCACGTTGTTTATCATCAACGGTACCAGCCCCCAGTGCAGACCAAAGATGACGCAGACCTGCCAGAGCGCGCCCATTGCCGCGCCCGCCAGCCACGGTGCCAGTGCATAGATCCATTGATAACCGTTTGCCAGCATCTGGCTGAGCCAGGTTGCCAGTGGGCCAATCACCAGGAAAGTCAGGGGGACCGTCACGCCCAGGCAAATGAGCGGCGCGAAGAAATTTTTCATCGAGGATGGCAGCAGCTTCGTACTCTGTCTTTCCAGCCAGCAGCTTACCCACGCGGCAAGAATAATCGGGATTACGGACGAGCTGTAGTTAAACCAGGTCACCGGAATGCCGAGAAACGCCTCGGTCACCGCATCCGGCTGCTGGCTGGCGTTGAACGCAGCGATCATGATCGGATGGGTCAGCGCGCCGCCAATGACCATGGTGATAAAAGGATTACCGCCGAACTTTTTCCCAGCGGTGTAGCCCAGCACTAATGGAAAAAAGAAGAACAGCGCGTCGCTGGCGGCGAACCATATTTTATAGGTGCCGCTTTCCGTGGTGAGCCAACCGCAGACCACTGCCAGCGCCAGTAACCCTTTGAGGATACCAGAGGCCGCCAGGACGCCGATAAATGGCGTAAAAATTCCGGAGACAATGTCGATCAGGCGGCCAGATAAGGTGCCCTTGTCGCCCTTTTCCTCCACGACAGGCGCGTCATCAGTCAGCCCGGCCTCGTTGCGCACCGCCTGCCAGACGTCATGGACGTGGTTCCCAATGACGACCTGAAATTGGCCGCCGCTTTCTACCACCATAATCACATCCGGGTTGTTCTTCAGCCCCTCGGCATCTGCTTTCTGCTTGTCTTTCAGTTTAAAACGAAGCCGGGTTGCGCAATGCACAAGGCTGATGATGTTCTCTTTTCCGCCAGCGTGGCTGAGAATATCCTTCGCTAAAGCCTGGTATTCCATCTCGTTTTCCTTACATCCGGTGCCTGTAGCCACCTGTTGAATTAAAAAAAAACCTGAGGGCGTCCTTCGTCAGAAGGCCGCACTCAGGTTTTGCCTGCGTAATGCAGTAACAATCCCGTGTTGAGGCTTAACGCCCCTCTTTTCTCACCCGCTCAATATGGAGGGTGAGAAACATGATTTCTTCGGTTGTCAGCTCGCGCTGATAGTTTTTATTCAGGTGCTGAGCGATTTTTCCGGCGCATTTCCAGGCCATGCCATAGTTGTCTTTGACCGCTGCATGCAAAGACACATCGTCATCCTGCACCACCGTGCGGGTCAGCATTCGCTGGGCAAAAAACTTCAGATGAGTAACGAAACGCTGATAGCTGAGCGACTCTTCGTCGTACTCCAGGTGCAGTTGATACTTCACCAGTTGCAGGATCTCCTGCATGATCCTGGTGACATGCATCACTTCAGGCATTTCACTGTCCAACTGGGCCGTAACCAGATGGAGAGCAATAAATCCCGCCTCATCCTCGGCCAAATCGACATGCAGACGTCGGGCAATAATGGCCCTCGCCTCCTGACCCAGCCCAAATTCTCTGGGATAGAGACGTTTAATTTCCCACAGCAACACATTTTTGATTGCCAGCCCTTTCTTTTGCCGCTCAATCGCAAAGTAGCAGTGGTCGGTTAAGGTGATATACAAACTATCCTGCAGCTTTCCCAGCCGCTGTCCTGCCAGCCTGATGATCTGGTCACAGGTCGTCATCACCTCAAGTGGGATCTGACTCAGCAGTTCCCCTAGCCGACGCACCAGCACGTCATTCTGCAGCGCAAACACCTTTTCAATCAGTGCGGTTTCCAGCGTGTCGCCTGCGCGCTTCTGAAAGGCCAGCCCACGCCCCATGACAACCTGTTCGGACCCACGCTCATCCAGAGCAACCACCACATTGTTATTAAGAATTTTGGCGATTTTCATCGGAACCCCAGAAACAAAAAAACCTGACATCCGGCAGAAGCCAGAAAATCAGGTTTTGCCTGCTTTTAGCAGTCACAATCCAGTGAGGGAACTCTATCAGTTTCAATTACAACCTATCCGTATCATGCGTAAAAAACGTGACACATATCGTACTTTTGCTGTGGGGTCAGAAAGTTACCGCGGTTTTCAGCGTGGTGACCCAGGCATCCTGCGTGCGCGATACGCCGCCCGGTTGGTGCCAGTACTGTATGCCCGGCTGTAGCTCCAGCCACGACAGAGGACGGAAGCGATAGTAAAACTCCCCGTTCAGGGAATGGCCCGGTACCGGATGATACATCGGATTGTTATGATCACTCAGCCCGCTAAGTGTATTCATATAGCGCTGATTTCGGGCATAGCCAGTGCTCATATCAATCCAGCTGAGACCAAGACCCATCCAGTCTTCCGGTCGTGCGTCAAACAGTCCCCGATAGCGCACTGAGGCGGCATAAACCTGATGAATATAATTGGTACGCTGGTCGGCAAGGCTCATGCTGGCGGAGGCACTTAACCCACGATTCGAATCGTCCTTATGCTGCGTGAGTTGCTGATTCATTCCGGCGTACACAAACCAGGTACGATTGCGTTGTGTATAACCTTCTGGGTCTGTTGCCCCTGCCCCACCCGATCTTCCGTGATAAAGATCCGTTTGTGGCGCATTGGTGAATACCACGCCCAGGTTATACGCTCCGGGAAGATGATTGATCATCGGGCGCGCTTCAATTTCAAACGGAAGTAATATGCCTTTGCTGCCCTTCGTCGACCCGCTCCAGGCATGATGACGGCTGGAGGCATCCGGGTTCTGCTCCATCACTCCCCCCTTTAATGTGAGGGCCGGCGTCACGTTATACGACAGCGTTGTGCCCCAGGTGTGGACGTTCCAGTTATGCCAGGTGAGCGCGTTAGCCGACTTGCCGCCGCACTGGGAAAGTAGCTGGAAGTCACAGGGAATGATCTGATCGAAGGTCTGGACTTTATTCATCATCCCGATTCGCCAGGTGATGCGGCGATCGTCAAAACTGCGCGCAAAGGTCAGCCAGCCCAAACGGGTAATGGACTGGCCGCCCCAGCTTTCCTGCGTCAGGTCGTTGATATTCACTCGCGGATCCTGCACGCGTCTGGTGGTGAGGTCATCATTGTGGTTACGATTGACGATATTCCCCTCAATTCGTGCATCGGGAATACCTGTCCAGCGCGCCAAATCCTGAGTGAAGGTCAACGCAAACTGATCGATATAAGCCACATGCGAGTCTTGATGGTAGCCACCGCCAGCATTCCAGCCGATTTCGTTCAGATAACCCAGATTGTAGGTAAAACCGTTATCATTAAGGATGTTACGAATACCCAACATATCGCCCAGCATGGGAGCGGGAGAAGCGTCAAAACCTAATACTGTGCCATTCCATTCCTGGCCGACTGATAGCGGTGAAACCAGCAAAAGCGCGAGTACATACTGTTTGTAGCGAGCATTTATCATCTTTCTTTACATCCTGATAAACATACATATGTGAAAATGGGGAATGTTCAGTTTGTTAGGGTGTTGCCTGTTCTTCAGGCCAAAAAAAACCCGAACGCTTAATGGGTTATCCCATATCGCGTTCAGGTTTTGCCTGTCGACCAGTAACAATCCTGAATTCAGTCGCCAAAAACCTTATCATCTGTAAGGTTTTCAGGAAGCATGTATTGGCTACGTATGTGATTCAGGTAGCAGTTTTGTCGAAAGAAACAGCCGTGCGCCGAGCAGAACGACTGCATTACCTGCGCGTATCAAAAGGGGATTTCCGACAGAACAGCCAGGAAGTGAAAACAGCATCGCCCGCCTGACAGGACGGGCGTGATGTTGCAATGCAGATATAATGAGAAGTCGTTCGTTATTTAACGCGTGTACGCTGGCGGCACGTTACCGCTTTAGTTTAATTTGCTCAAGTCCCTGTAAAACGTTATTAATATCATCCCCGCTCAGATGTTGCACATCCAGTTGGTGATGAAGAGAGGTTAAATCGCTTTTCGAAAAACTGCCCTGCGACAGTTGCTGATGAATCGCTTGCAGAATTTGTTCATCTAACTGATTGATTTGCTTTCGCAACTCAGCCAGATCTTTAGCCGGTGGGACCGACTGAGGTTTGGCCAGCCAGTCCGCCATGTAGCGATACTGAATCGCTTTGCTGGCATCCATCAATGCCTGAAAGAAGACGGTAACAGATTGGGGATCCAGCCCGGCCTGAGCCGATTTTTCCTGCGCTTCTGCCAGCACATCCTTTTCCCTGGTCAGGTCTTCAACCGGCTTGTTATGCACTTTTTTGAACGCTGCGACGTCTTTCATCAGCAGCATTCTTTCATGCAGTGCGCGTGAGAGCAGAGAGACAGGTTGAGATGCTGCAGGCGCAGCAGCAGCGGAGCCGCTAAAAATAAGGGCGGCCAGCAGAAAGGTCATATATTGCATGTTTGGTTAGCCTGTTTCCAAATAGTTGAAAAAGATTAATCATATTAAACGCACCTCTCAATAATGAAGTGTCTGTGAAACATTAGTTAATCTCTGTAATTAACTAATACAAATTATAAACACACCCAGGGTTGAAGGTCATAAATCATTAGAATACGTACACTATCATTATGGCCACCCTAACCGCGCCGCTTCAATGTTAATATTTAGTCAACAAGTTGAGCGGATAACCAGTGAAAAATCAATCAGATTACTGATTAAGCTATTGAATATTTTTATAAAATTATAAATTTATGGAAGTTTGAAACAGTAAAATTTTTGTTCTCATAACGCCAGAAAACGTAAAAAACGTCAGACAGAACTCGCCTCTTATTATTCGGAAGCTAATTATCATGCCTTTTATTAATGACGTTTAAAGTTTTAATTTTTCTTTTAAAACAGTGCAAATGCATCACCTCCATATTTGTGAAGATTTATTTCAAAACGTCTTTAAAGTTTTCAACGTAACAGTCGATAAGTTTTATTAAGCAGTAGAAGCCTGTTTCTCGCTGCAAATTATTTCCCTTACCGGCTATCAGGGTGGAATTATGTTTATTACGCGTACGTTTTCCGATATGAAAATGGGGAAAAAGCTGGGGCTCAGTTTTGTTGTGCTGATAGTTGCAACCCTGACCATCGCACTGTTAGCGTTTAAAGGCTTTGAAACCATTAAGGAGAATGCGCAAAAACAGGACATTACTGTCGATTTTGTCAACACACTCGGTGAAGCACGAACCAGCCGGCTGCTTTATCAGTACACGAAAGACGAACACTATGCGCAGGTTAACGCAAAAGCGCTGAACGATTTAACAGCACAGGTAAACAGACTTAAGACCTTTAGCTGGGACAGTCAGGGCGAAAACACACTTACTACTGCCGCAAACGAACTGGAAAACTACAAGACGCACCGCGAGGTTTTTTATAATGCCTCGCAAAAAACGTTTGCTGCCGCCTCCCTCATTCAAAACAATGATCTGCTGGCTGTCGGTCAGCGGCTTGATGGTATCACGATTCCCGCTCAGCCTGAGGCCATGCTTCAGGTGTTGCGCTTAGCATCGATACTGAAAGAGATCGCCGGTGATGTAGAGCGTTTTGTCGACAAACCGACCGAATCCAGTAAAAGTGAAATCAGCGACAACATTTCCACCGTTACTCAGTTGCGCGCACAGTTGCTCGCGCTGTCTGTCCCGGATATCCAGGCGGTGCTGGCGACGCAGAAAACGGATTTGGCGCAACTCAGGCAGGCCTTTACTGACTATCTGTCAGCCGTGGCGGTAGAAACAACCGCGTCGAAACAACTGAACATCACCGCCGGAAAACTGAATACGTCCGTTGCGGAGCTTTTTAACTACCAGGCTTCCGAATCCGCAAATGCATTACACAAAGCGGAAACGCAGATTGCGATTGTCGCCGCGATTTGTGTGCTGCTTAGTCTGCTGATCGCCTGGCGAATAACTCTTTCCATTACGGTTCCGTTGAAAGAAACGCTCAGCGTAGCCAAACGCATAGCGGAAGGCGACTTGACCGCCTCGCTGTCCACGGCTCGTCGTGATGAACTGGGGCAATTGATGCAGGCCGTCAGCCTGATGAACGACAGCCTGCAAAACATAATTACCCATGTACGCGACGGCGTGAACAGCGTGGCTCGCGCTTCTTCAGAGATCGCTGCCGGCAATATGGATCTGTCTTCCCGGACCGAGCAACAGTCTGCCGCCGTGGTGCAAACTGCGGCCAGCATGGAAGAGTTAACCTCCACCGTGAAACAGAATGCGGAAAACGCGCATCACGCCAGCCAACTCGCTACAGAGGCTTCTGCCAATGCCGGACGCGGCGGTGAGATCATCCGAAGCGTTGTCACCACCATGCAAGGCATTACGACCAGTTCAGGTAAGATTGGCGAAATTATCAGTGTCATTAACGGTATTTCCTTCCAGACGAATATTCTGGCCCTGAACGCTGCCGTAGAGGCGGCCCGTGCCGGCGAACAAGGGCGTGGTTTTGCCGTTGTCGCTGGCGAAGTCAGAAACCTGGCGCAGCGCAGCGCTGTTGCGGCTAAGGAAATTGAGACGCTGATCCGCGATTCACTGAATCGCGTCAATGAAGGTTCGACCCTGGTGGATCAGGCGGGAACGACAATGGACGAGATCGTGCTGTCGGTGACCCAGGTTAAAGATATTATGAGCGAAATCGCGGCAGCCTCGGATGAGCAGAATCGTGGCATATCGCAGATCGCCCAGGCGATGACAGAGATGGACACCACGACGCAACAAAACGCCGCGCTGGTTGAAGAGTCCTCAGCCGCTGCCAGCTCACTGGAATCGCAGGCAGAAGCGTTGGAAAAAACGGTTGCTGTATTCCGGGTACCCAGTAATAAGAAAAGTGTGGTGGCCAGTCAGGCTATATCGTCCGCGGCACCTAAAGTCGTGGTGTCTGCACGCCAGTCCAGCGTAACTGAAGCCAACTGGGAAACGTTCTGATAACGGAAACAGTGACGCCGGCAAGTTGCCGGCGTCACTGTGGTTGGCTGAAAAGAGCGGTGCAACACGTATCCTGAACTGATTTTGTTGCCCTGCTTATAACGACGCCGGTTCCGGTCTGGTCATTTCAGTCGGTTTTGTGCGGCTTAATACACATACAGAGTAATCCTGCCAGCACCAACATGACGCCGACCATCGCGCCTGTATGAAAAGGCTCAGCGAACAGCGGCAGACTGATTGCCATCAACCAGACCAGTACATAGCTGATACTCAGCAACGGATAGGCCCGGCTGAGCGGCAGATGGCGCAGTGCCAGAAACCAGCTCACCATCGAACAGGCGTAAGCAGTCAGTCCGCCACACAGAATCAGCAGCGGCAGCCAGTTCACGGGATGCTGGATCAACACGGCCTGTAAACTGGGCAACTGAAGCATCGCCCAGCGCAGCATTAACTGAGCGAGTGTCACCAGCAAAACGCTGCATAAGGCCAGCAAATAACCCTTCATGCGTAGCTCCCTATCAGGGCGACGCCTGCGACAATCAGTACCGTGCCAGCCCATTGCAGAGGCGACATTTTTTCACGCCAGATAAACCGTGCGGCCAGGGCAACCAGAATAAAGTTAATACTCAGCATCGGGTAGGCCAGGCTTACCGGCAAACGCTGCAGCACCAGCAACCAGGCCACCATCCCCAGCGCTAACATTATAAGACTGGCCAGCAGCCAGCCGGCCAGGTTAGCCCTGTTTGTTTGCCGTGCCGCCTGTTTCTGACAGAGCTGACCTGCGCAGGTGAGTAAACTGGTCAGCAGCACCAATAATAAACTCACGATCAGTTAGCCGCATTGTATTGCAGTAACAGCATCCGACCGTTGCGATAGACCGCATCCGCTGGCGGTAAATCCGTGGGTGTCGCTTCACCGCGTTCCAGCATCATGATCAACGAGACATTGCCCTGCTTACGGTGCGCCTGAAGCCATTGCGGGAAATCCTCGCTGCTGACATAGGCAGACTGGGCATCGGGATAGCTAAGACCATACTGCAGCTCGCCCTTTTGACTGTAGGCAATGATATCACTGCGTTTCAGCGTCCAGGCGATGGCTGACGACACGCCGGAATTATCACTTAAGATATAGCGGCTGTTCGCCAGGCTGTTTTCAATACTGCGGATGAAGACCTGGGGTTGCTTGGTATTCTCAACGCTTTCCGGAATTGCCGAACCGACACAGAGCGCCAGCGCCAAAGGGCAAAGCGCGGCGGCCAGCCAGTTGCGTTGTGGCGATTTCAGGCTGAAAGCCCCCGCGACAGCCCAGCCCGCAAACGCGATCACGGCCATAATGAGTGCAACCAGCTGATGTGCGCCATAGAGCGGACGATGGCTTAATCCCCAGGGTGCCAGCACGACCAGCAACGTAACCACACAGATCGCGCCAAACAGGATATTGATCCAGGCGTTGACTTTAAAGACGCGCGTGTTCTCACCCACTTTACGCCAGGCATAGTCAGCCATCAGCAGCGCCAGCGGCGCAAAGCAAGGCAGGATATACGTCGGCAGTTTCCCTTTCGCAATGCTGAAAAACACCAAGGGGATCACGACCCAGCTCAACAGATAAACACCACCTGAGGACTGCTGGCGTTGGGTCCAGCCTGAACGCAGTGCGCCCGGTAACAACGCCAGCCAGGGCAGCGCGCCGGCAATCAGCACTGGCAGGTAGTACCAGAAAGGTGCCTTATGCTGTGCGTTGTCTTCGGCAAAACGTTGGATATGCTCAACCCAGAAAAAGTAATGCCAGAAATCAGGTTGTTGCTGCTGAATGGCAATCGCCCAGGGTGCACTGATGGCTGCCGCACTGACAATCGCCAGTGGGCCATAAATAACCAGTTCCCGAAAACGCTGGTTCCAGATCGCCCATGGAAGGATCGCCAGTACAGGAACCGCCAGGGCAAGGAAACCTTTGGTCATAAAGCCCATGCCGCAGGCTAAGCCCAAAATCAGATAACGGAGGATACGTTGCCGCACATTTTGCGCTTCGCTGGCGAACCAGTAGCTGCACATCGCCGCAACCATCCATAACGTCAGCATCGGATCCAGCACGGCATAAGTACCAATACCGTAGACCAGAAGTGAGGTCATAAAGATAACGCTGGCCGTGAGAGCAACGGTACGGCGAGCAAACAGGCGACAACCCAGCCAGTAAATCAGGATGGCGCTCATCAGGGTTGAAAAGACCGAACCAATCCTGACGGCGAAGTTATTGTGACCAAAAATGGCCTGTCCAACAGTATTGAACCAGTAGCCGGCGATGGGTTTTTCGAAATAACGCAGACCGAAGAAGTGCGGCGTAATCCAGTTGCCGTTTTGCAGCATTTCACGGCTGATTTCGGCATAACGCGTTTCATCAGGCTGCCAGAGATTGCGGAACTCCAGAGGAAGTAAATAATAAAGAACGAAAAGTGAAACCAGTAGTACCGTCTTTTTGGTGGCAGTCATGGTGCTTACCTTGTTAAATTCTCACAACCCAACCAGCCTTCCCGGCCAGCAATGTGCCCACGAACAACCTTGCCGGCAGGCAATGTATCGAGGTCGTCAGGCAAGAGGTCGCTCAGCGGGCAAAATTGTATTCCCTGCTCGCGGGCACGCTGTAACAACGTATCGAACGCATTGAGTTGACTGATACCTTCGACTTCAGCATGGATGGTATACACCGGGGTGCCCTGATCGGCGTGGATCTGTTCCAGGATGTAATCGTTGAACCGTTCAGCACTCAGCGTGGGACCGACCACTTCGTCCCAGGTGGGTAACGTCACGGGGATCTGTACCGTACCCGGCTCGCCATTTCTCAACAGTGGGCGAAAAGGCGCGGTACCGCGGCAATCGCTGTTGTACGCAAAACCAAATGTTTGCTTGGCCTGAATAACACGACCATCCGCGCGCCAGCCCGCCACGGCGGAACAGGTGACAGGTTTGCCGATAATGGCCTCCAGCGCATCCCGTCCTTTCGCAATCTGCTGAATAAGCTGTTCTTCATTCCAGACGCCTGCCCACGTTTGCCAGGCGAAGTGATCCCAGGCGTGCAGGCCAACTTCATGGTAATCGGCCGTCATGCGGATAATATCGCGCATCCCTGCCCCAATCTGTTTTCCTGGCCAGGCGGTCCCGGCTAACAGGATATCCCAGCCATAAAGCGATGCTGCGCGTGAGCGCAGCATTTTCCACAGAAAGCGCGGCTTCATCAGACGCCATAAATGGCGTCCCATGTTGTCAGGCCCGACACTGAAGAAAAAGGATGACTGGACATCGTGTTTTTTGAAGACCTCAATCAGCGCGGGCACGCCAAGTTTTGTCCCGCGCCAGGTATCGACATCGACACGTAGACCGACTTTCCTCATGCCTTATCGTCCTGAAGCTCAACGGTGCGCAGGAAGAAGTCGAGAGTGTTATCGATGGTCGTATTCATTTGCACTTCAGGTGTCCAGCCCAGCAGGCGTTTTGCATTACGGATCGAAGGCTTACGGTGCTCAACATCCTGATAGCCCTTGCCATAATAGCTGCTGCTTTCCACTTCACGGAAACCGGCAAACGGCGGGAAGCTGGCACGCAACGGGTGACGCTCAAAGCTCTCCAGCAGACGTTCTGCCAGCTCTTTGATACTCGCTTCGTTGTCTGGATTACCGATGTTAATGATCTGCCCGTCGCAGTTATTGTTTTTGTTTTCAATAATTCTGAACAGGGCTTCAACACCATCACTGATATCTGTAAAGCAGCGCTTCTGACGGCCACCATCAAACAGCTTGATAGGCGAACCTTCCACCAGGTTTAAAATCAACTGGGTAATGGCACGCGAACTTCCGATGCGCGCGGCATTGAGGTTGTCCAGGCGCGGACCCATCCAGTTAAACGGACGGAACAGGGTGAAGCGCAGCCCTTCTTTTTCACCGTAAGCCCAGATAACCCGGTCTAACAGCTGCTTGGAAACCGAGTAGATCCAGCGCTGTTTGTTAATCGGACCGACGACCAGGTTCGAGTGGTCTTCATCAAAGTTGCTGTCGGTACACATCCCATACACTTCGGACGTTGACGGGAAAATGATACGTTTGCCGTACTTCACACAGTCGCGAACAATTTTGAGGTTTTCTTCAAAATCCAGCTCAAAGACACGCAGCGGGTTGCGGGTATACTCAATCGGCGTGGCGATAGCGACCAACGGCAGAATGACGTCACATTTTTTAATGTGGTATTCGATCCACTCTGAGTGGATGCTGATATCGCCTTCAACAAACTGGAAGCGCGGATGACCAACAAAGCGGCTGATCGCGTCGGAACCAATATCCAGGCCAAACACTTCGAAGTTGTCGTCCTGCAGCAGGCGCTCGGTCAGATGGTTACCAATAAAGCCGTTAACACCCAGGATCAACACGCGGGTGCGACGCTTCACGGCGGCCACAGCCTGAGAATACAGCAGTGCGCCATTTACCATGCCCAGATGTTGCGCCAGCTGAACACCGTTCATGTAAACGCTGTTCGGGGTTTGCCCCGTCTGGATTTCCAGCGCGCCTTCACCACAAGCCACGACAAACGGATCGGCTGACAGCACGGTTCCCGGACGAGCGTTGTGCGCGGTCGTTAAAACTTTGGCTTTCCAGACCACAAACTTTGTGGTGCCGGCAAACGCAAACGCGCCCGGCCATGGATCGGTAACGGCACGGACCAGATTATTGATTTGCTTAGCAGGCAGGCTCCAGTTGATGCGACCATCTTCTGGTGTTCTGCGACCCACAACCGTGGCTTCCGCTTCGTTTTGCGGCTTGGCGACGATATTGCCCTGTTTCATCGCGGGCAAGGTGCTTTCCAGCAGCTCACTGGCACAGTCAACCAGTTTGCGGTGCAGGGTTAACGCGTTGTCTTCTTCAGCAATGGCGATGCGCTGTTGCGCGATGATTTCACCCGCATCGGCTTTTTTCACCATGCGGTGTAAGGTCACACCGGTTTCCGTTTCGCCATTCACCAGCGCCCAGTTTAATGGCGCACGACCGCGGTATTTTGGCAGCAGTGAACCGTGCAGGTTAAAAGCGCCCTGCTTCGCGCAGTTCAGAATGTCGTCACACAACAGGTTGCGGTAGTAGAAGGCGAAAATAACATCAGGTTCTGCTGATTTAATGCGATCGATCCACAGCGGATGGTTAACCTCATCCGGAGCATAAACCGGGATTGAATTTTCAGCCGCAATTCGCGCCACTGAGCCAAAAAAGTGATTTTCTGACGCCGTGTCGGCATGGGTGTAGATGGCGCTGATAGTGAAGCCTGCTTTCAACAGCGCATTGATGCCCGCACAACCCATGTCGTGATAAGCGAAGACGATAGTTTTCATTACTCGGTTTCCTGTACAGAACGGTCTTTCTGAGGATTGATAACACGTTGAATAAAATAGCGTGGACGGGCACGTACATCGTTGTAGATACGACCAATGTATTCACCCAGCAGTCCCATGCCGATAAATTGCGCGCCGATAAAGATAAACAGGACGGCAAACAACATAAAAACACCATCGCCAGCCCAGGCTGCGCCCAGAAACAGCCGCAGCAGAATCAGGATCACGGAGAACGCAAAACCTGCAATCGCAATCAGACTGCCCAGTACACTCAGCATGCGTAGTGGTGTGGTTGTGAGACAGGTGACAAGGTCGTACATCAGGTTAATCAGGCGCATAAAGCTGTACTTCGAACTGCCGTGTTCACGTTCTGCGTGAGTAACCGGAAGTTCAATCGTACGACGCGCAAAGGTGTTAGCCAGGATCGGGATAAACGTGCTGCGCTCATGGCAGTTAAGCATGGCATCGATAATGTGACGGCGATAAGCCCGCAGCATACAACCGTAATCCCCCATCGATTTACCGGTCACACGTTGGATCATCTGGTTGATGGTGCGTGATGCCTGACGACGGAACCAGCTGTCCTGACGATTCTGGCGTACCGTGCCGACAACGTCATAGCCTTCCTGAGCGGCGGCCACCAGACGGGGAATTTCTTCGGGTGGGTTTTGCAAATCGGCATCCAGCGTGATGATGAGATCGCCGCTGACATTGCTGAATCCCGCCATAATCGCGGAGTGCTGACCATAGTTACGGTTGAGCAAAACGGCGACAATATGACTGCCGGGCAGTGAGGCTGCATCGGCGATCATCGTCGCGGACGCATCCTGGCTGCCGTCGTCGACCAGCAGAATTTCATAGTCCAGGTTCAGGCTCTTACAGGCATCATCGGTACGCTGAATCAATGCCGGTAAGCTTTCCTGCTCATTGTAAACCGGGATGACTACCGATACTTTTTCAATCTTTTTATCGTCGAACATTTAAACCCCAGCCAGTCCACGTAGTGCGCTGATAACGCGTTCAACGTCATCGTCAGTCATGTCGGGAAACAACGGAATGGAACAAATACGCTCGCTGTTCCACTCAGTGGCAGGCAGCGATAAATGCGGATAATGCTCACGGTAATATTTGTGCGTATGCGCTGCACGGAAATGCAGCCCCGTGCCGATGTCCTGCTCTTTCAGCGCCTGCATCAGTGCATCACGGGTCATACCGCACGCCTGCTCATCAACGCGAATAATGAAGAGATGCCAGGCGTGCTGATGCTGCCAGGCGGGCGGAACAAGAGGCTTAAACGGCGTATCTTTAAGGGCATCGAGGTAACGTTGCGCTATCGCCGCGCGACGCTGATTGATTTCGGGGAGCTTCTCCAGCTGAACCAGCGCAATGGCCGCGCTGATATCCGGCAGATTGTATTTAAAGCCCGGCATAATCACTTCTGCCTGCGGCTGACGACCGTGTGTTTGACGATCAAACGCGTCGACGCCCAGACCATGAAACTTCAGGCTGCGAATGCGATCGGCCAGAGCCGCGTCGTCGGTGACGACCAGGCCACCTTCTGCGCAGGTCATGTTTTTGATGGCATGGAAGGAAAAAATAGCATTTCCCTGGCCACCCACGTGTTTACCTTTGTAGTAGGTACCGGCCGCATGCGCGGCATCTTCAATGACCGGAATGCCATGGCGTTGGCCGATAGCATAGATCGCGTCCATATCCGCAGGCGCACCCGCATAATGGACAGGGATAATCGCCCTGGTTTTCGGCGTAATCGCCGCTTCGATAGCTTCAGGGGTCACCATCAGATTATCGATATCCACATCGATCATCACCGGCATCGCACCAAGTAACGTGATGATATTTAATGTAGAAACCCAGGTCAGGGAAGGTGTGATGACTTCATCACCGGCTTTGATGCCCAACGCCATTAACATGACGTGCATACCGGCAGTAGCAGACGTGACGGCAATAGCGTGTTGATTGCCGGTTAACTGGCAAAATGCGCGCTCAAGTTCAGCACACTTCGGCCCGGTCGTAATCCAGCCAGACGCAAAGACCTCACGCACTGCAGACAATTCAGTCTCGCCTAAAGAAGGACGAGAAAACGGAAGAAACGCCATTAAGTAATGTCCTTAAACTGTTTTGCCTTTTTTCCAGAAGAAAGAGGATAAGTTTGAAATATGAAAACAGCCAAAATGTAATCTTATGCTCATTTTTTTCCGTTAAAATCCGCGAAAAGAGGCAAAGTACACTGACCTCTGATCGTGAAGTCAAATATTAGAAAAATATTCACTTCATAACGATGCCAAATGATACGCTCGTAACCTTAACCAAACATTAAACGCTTCATTCAATTCACAAATTGACACGATCTTTATTAGGTTTACCAGATTAATCACATTAAATAAACAGATATGTTTGACAGTTTCATGAAGAGATTACCGCACATTCTGCAAATGCTGCCAGGCGGTATCTACATTGTTGACAGATAGCATTTTCTAAGGGAAAGTCGGAGTTTTGATACACGCGTTGCACTCATAATGTGACGGTGATCACTTTTCTAACTTTTAGATTTTTTTCTTATGAACAAGGAATTAGGCGTCACTACATCGTCAGTTGAACCTGCTGATTCTGGCTTCTGGAATTCGATGGTGCCGGAACTGACTGTCACTGATTTTGCCAGATCCTTTGCGTTTTATGTCGATGAACTGGGGTTTACTTTGAGAATAAGACGCATTCATTCAGACTTCGCTTATCTCTGTTATGGTGAAGCGCAATTAATGATTTAACAGCAGCATGACGCGGGCTGGCACACCGCAGAGATGCAGTATCCTTTGGGACGCGGTATTAACTTCCAGACAGAAGTCTCCAATATTCAGCAGCTTCACACGCGCCTGGTGAAAACGGGCACGCCCTTGTTCCGACCACTTAGCGAAAACGCCTACTCTACGGGTGAGAAATATGAACGCCAGCAGGAGTTACTGGTTCAGGATCCAGATGGCTACCTGCTGCGTTTTTGTCAGGTCTTAGACTGAAAAAACATTACAGCGCGACCACCTCGCTGACCTGATGGTGAAAGACATAGGGATCGGAGATCAACCCAAACTGTTCGTCATCCGCATAGGTAACTGCCACCGGGTAATCCTCGCCAGCAAACGCTTTCACTGCCGCCAGATCCCGCCAGTATGTGGCCAGAAAGAAATGCTGCCACTCTCCCTGTGCAACCTGATGAATAAAAGCGCCTGTGTTACCGGGTACCGATTCTGCATGCTGCACGCCCGTCTTCTGTAGATGCGTAAAAAATGCCTCTGCGTGCTGCTGAGGGACACAACCATGCCAGGTTCTGACAATCATCGTTTTCTCCTTTTAATGACGTAATGTCATGGTAACACGCTGTTTTTATAAAAAATTAAGACTGGCAGTGAAAAATAATGTTGTCGGCTGGCACAAATCCGAATTTGTTCTACATTTAGTGGCCCGACCAGGGGAACGACATTCATCACAGCAAAAAACAAAAACGGTAAAAATTATGGAATTGAGCAAGTTTGAGGTCAGAACGGGCCTGTGGCCACACATGCATTTCACGGATATTGAATACGATCACCGTGGCGGAAGTTACGAAATTTATGCCACCGATGTGACCAATCAAACCAAGAGTAAACTGTTTATCTGTCGTACCACGGATGAACAACAGGCGAAGCAACTGGCGGAGCAATTTAAAATCTGGCTGCCCAAAGTTAACAGCAGAAAGCGTAAAGCGACGGCGAAATCCGCACTTACCGGTTATGATCGCGTCGCGTGCCATAAAGGGTAAATACGGATTCATGCTGGCCGCCCCGTAGCAGATGAAGGCTGCTGTGGGGCGGCCTTGCACAGAAGCGATAAATCACGCGACCGATCAGGTTTGCGCCAGACATTACGCGGCGGCGTTATTAAACCGGGCGGTTTTTCATCGTATCAGTCGGACAGCCTTGTATGAACGTCACCTGGCCTGCCCGTAACCACTTCCTGCCCGGCACCATGCCAGTCTTGCCTGAGCAAAACGCTCACCATAAAAGTGACAGTGTCATTTTTTCTGCCCAGCGCTAACGCATCGGCATCGCAGACATTCCCCACACTGAGCAACCCCCGTAATGCCTTAAACGTAAACGTCTGACTCCGCCTGGTCAGCCGTTTGATAACAACATGAAAAAGCGTCTGATGTCCGTTCATTATTTCTGATCGAGCCCTTTTTCATCACGTTTTTTTATTAGGCGTATTGTTTTTCTCTCTGGCATCCTGCGCATTCCCTTCTCTTCCTCCAGCCGACATTAAACTGACCATGTCTTGCCGATTTTTTCAGGTTATTATCGTTTTGCTTAATCACATTAAATGCAGACGACACGGCTGACATGCCAATAGAGCGGTGCGGGCACATACGGGAAATGAGGGAGAAAAAGTCAAAGTGGCCCCAATGAAGTCTAAACGTGTACTGATTATCGAAGATGATGCCGATGCAGCCGGCGTACTTGAAGCCTATCTTAAACGTGAAGGCTACACGGTGATGATTGCTGGCGATGGAATGACAGGACTTGACCACGCGCAACGGTGGCAGCCCGATCTCATTCTGCTTGATGTGATGCTGCCCGTCATGAACGGCACGGAAGTTCTGGCGGCCCTTCGACGCAGGGGAAATACACCAGTGATTATGGTGACAGCGATGGGAGATGCCCCCGACAGGATCGGCGCATTACGCTATGGTGCAGATGATTATGTGGTGAAACCCTACCATCCTGGCGAGGTCGTCGCACGTGTTCAGGCCGTTTTACGTCGCACCCAACAAAGTACCGTCCCCGACAGCACATTGTGTTGGGCGGGCCTGGAAGTCGACACTGAATCGCTGACAGCGGTAGTAAAAAATGAACAGGGCATTCAGCGGCTCGATCTGACCCCAACGGAGTTTTCGATTCTGGTGACGTTGATGCGCGCCCCAACCCGCCCGTTTAGTCGCTTATTCTTGCTTGAACACTGCCTGCCTGAAAGTGATGCGCTTGAGCGCGTGGTTGATACCCATGTTTATAACCTGCGACGCAAACTGGAAGCCGCAGGCATGTCAGATATCTTACCTGCGGTTCGCAGCGTGGGTTACAGGTTCAGACAACCATGAAACTAAAAACGCACGACTCAATGTGGCGCTGGATCTGCATCCGTATTTTGATAATCGGTCTGGGAAGCGTCATCCTTATCGCGTTTTGCATGTGGCTGCGTTTCGCGCTGCAAATGCTCTGGGTTTACTCTCGCATGCCTGCGGACGTCTGGGCGGAGTTTTCCCGCATACGGTTACACCCGGAGCAGGCACCGGCTCGCTTTCATCAGATTGTCGATCAGTGGTGGGGCGTCGGCTTTTCCGACCCGTCAATCGCCTCGGCTGACTGGCTGACGGTCGCCGTGCTGGTCGCCGTGGTGATTCCGTTCTTTATTGTAATGGGGCTGCGCTTCGCCCGACCGCTGGCGAAACAGTTTAGTCAGCTGGCGAATGCGGCACGCGATGTGGCACAGGGGAAATTCGGCACATCGGTCGGTCAGGTCGACGGCGCGCCACAGGAATTAGTGCGGTTTACGGAAGACTTTAATCTGATGACCCAGCAGTTAGCCCGTTACGAACGCGAACTTAAAGCTTCGCAGGTTGCCATTGCTCATGAACTACGATCGCCACTCACCGCAGCCATTGGCCGCTTACAAGGCATTGTCGACGGCGTATTTGCGCCGGAACCTCAGCAGTTCTCCATGATCATGAAGCAGCTGACGCAGCTGAGCCGCCTGACGGATGAACTGCACTTATTATCGTTAGCGGAAGCTGGCCAGCTTACGCTCAGCCTGAGCCGGTTTAACCTTACCGAACTGTTACGCGAACGTACGGCGTGGCTAGCGCCTCAGGCTGAAGCCGAACAGATGGTGATTGAGGTGCAGTCACCCGGCCAACTCTCTTTCACTGGCGATGTCTCCCGGCTGGGCCAGGTGGTAACCATCTTAACGGAAAATGCACTGCGCTATGCCGCAGAGGGGAAACGGTTTTATGTGACCGCTCATACCTCGCCCGCCGCTGTCACACTGCAGTTTCGTGACTATGGGCCGGGCGTGGATCCTCAGTTTCTGCCTGTCATTTTCGACCGTTTCACCCGGGCAGAATCGTCACGCGCACGGCATTCCGGCGGAAGCGGTCTCGGCATGTCTATTGCGAAGGCTATCGTGGAGGCGCACGGTGGGGAGATATTTGCACGTTTGCCTGCGGACGGCGGACTGCAGATTACGATCGCTTTGCCTTTATCTGACGACGCGCGCTCAATCTGAGTGCGTGCTGGCCTGTACAGGCTTTTTTGTCTGCCTTGACCATTTCTTGATAATTCATCGAAGGTTTCTGGACATAACCCGCTTTAAATGAGCCTGTCTCATTTCAGGAATACGGTTATGACAGATTTTATTCCCGCTTTTGCCCGCCAGGCGCTGCGTCATCTGAGCTTTCCGGGTTATGTGTTACCGTCACTGTTTGTCGTGGCAGGCATGCTTATCCTGTCAGGCTGCCGGGAGGAAGCGCCGCCTGCGCGTGAAGCGCCTCGTCCCGTGCGGACAGTACTGGTTCCGCCCTTCTCCAGCGGTGGACTGATGACGCAGACGGGTGAAATTCGTGCCCATGAAGAAATTTCGCTGGCTTTCAGGCTGGATGGCCGCGTCATTACCCGCACCACGGACATTGGACAGCATGTGAATGCCGGTCAGGTTCTGGCGACCTTAGACAGTAATGCCGCTCAAAACCAGCTCAGCAGTGCCACTGCCGATCTGGCGAGTGCGCGCGCTTCAGAACATGTTGCCGCACTAACGCTGCGTCGTATGCAGCAGCTGATGCCCGGTGGGGCCATTTCCCGTTCGCAGTTAGACAGTGCAAAAGGTGACTGGCAGGCGGCCGTTTCACGGCGTCAGAGCAGTGAAGCCGCGCTTAAAAATGCCCAGGATAATCTCAACTGGACGCAGCTTACCGCGCCGCGCGCCGGTGTCATTACCGCCGTCAATGTCCAGCCGGGTCAGGTGGTAAGCGCCGCGCAGTCCGTAATGACGCTTGCCGCTGATGGCGATCGCGATGCTGTCTTTGACCTTGCTGAACCCTCGCTGGCGGAGTACGCCTCCTCCACGCCCTTCAGCATTACGCTGTTATCGAACCCTGCGATAAAGACACAAGGGCATTTTCGCGATATCAGTCCGCAGGCCGATCCGCAGACCCGCACCTGGCGGCTGCGTGTCATGCTGCCTCAACCGCCGGTCGCTATGGCGTTGGGGTCGACCGTCGTGGGGGCCTTTCCCGGTAAAGCCGAACAGGTTGTCACCCTGCCCGCCAGCGCTCTCACGCGTGCCGGTGATCGTCCCGCCGTTTTTGTGGTGAACACCCAGTCCCATCAGCTTTCACTCAGGCCGGTCACGCTGGCGCGCTTCGATGCCCAACATATCTATCTCAGTGCTGGCGTGATACCGGGTGAGCGCGTAGTCACCGCAGGCGTGAAAACGCTCTTGCCGGGAGAGCGGGTACAGTCCGGGGAGGATGAAAAATGAGAAGATCGGCTGAAAGAGCCCGCTTTAATCTCTCTGCCTGGGCGTTAGCACATCAGCAACTGGTGGTGTTTTTCATGCTGTTGGTGATGACGACGGGTGTACTGAGTTACATCGATCTGCCCCGTAATGAAGATCCGGCGTTTACCATCAAAACGGCGGTCGTGTCCGCACAATGGCCCGGTGCCACGGTGGAAGACACGATGCAGTTAGTGACGGATACGCTGGAAAAAAAACTGCAGGAAACACCGTTCCTGGATTTTATCGAGAGTGAAACCCGGGCGGGAAAGGCCGTCATCTTTGTTAACCTGCGTGATGATACGCCGCCGGATCAGGTCCCGACTATCTGGTACCAGATTCGGAAAAAAATGCAGGATATCGCCTCATCGCTTCCACAAGGCGTTCAGGGTCCCGCTGTTAATGACGAATTTGGCGACACCTATGGCACGATTTATGGCTTTACGGCCGATGGCTTCAGTCCGCGAGAACTGCGGGATAAAGTCGATGAGATCCGTCGAAGCCTGATGGATGTGCCAGACATGGGTAAAATTACCCTGCCCGGCGAACAGGAAGAACACATTGTTATCGCGTTTTCGCCACGGCAGTTAGCGGGCATGGGCCTTACGCTTCGGGAGGTAAGTGATGCTCTGGCCGCGCAAAATGCCGTTGCGCCCGCAGGTGTAATACGCACTGATAAAGAAAATATTGCACTTCATGTCAGTGGTGCATTGACCTCGGCTGATAACCTTAAGGCCATTACCTTACATATCGGCCAGCGCTTTATCCCGCTGACCAGTATTGCCACGATAACGCTTCAGCCTGCTGAACCGCCGGCGTCAACCTTCCGGGTCAACGGCGAGCCTGGCATTGGCCTGGCCATCTCCATGGCCCCGACGGGTAATATGCTGAAATTTGGTCAGGCCATTCATGCGCGCATGGAGACGATTGCCGCCCAGCTCCCGCACGGCATCACGATGGTGAAGATCGCTGATCAATCCACCGTTGTTAAAACCGCCGTCAGTGGCTTTGTGCGGGTGCTGGCGGAAGCGGTACTGATCGTTCTGGCAATCTCGTTTTTCTCGCTGGGTTTCCGTGCCGGGCTGGTGGTCGCCGCTGCTATTCCCCTCGTTCTGGCCATGACATTCGTCGGCATGACAGTGGCCGGTATTGGCCTGCAACGCATTTCGCTGGGGGCTCTCATTATTGCGCTGGGTTTACTGGTCGATGATGCCATGATCACGGTTGAAACCATGGTTTCCCGCCTTGAGGCGGGAGACAGCAAAGCGCAGGCCGCAACCTTTGCGTTTAAAACCACCGCTTTTCCTATGCTGACGGGAACGCTGGTGATGATCGCCGGTTTTATTCCGGTCGGTTTTGCGGCCTCCAGCGCCGGTGAATATTGTTACTCCCTTTTTGCAGTCGTGCTGATCTCGCTGCTGTGCTCCTGGGTCGTGGCGATTCTGTTTTCCCCGGTTATCGGCACCTGGCTGTTAACTGAGCAGGTGACAGCCCCATCACCACCTCCCGGGCTGATGGCCCGCTGCTATCGTCGTCTGCTTGATCGGGTTTTACACTACCGCTGGACAACCGTGATAAGCGCCTTGTTATTGCTGGGAATGGGGATTGCAGGCACTACATTGATGCAGGGCGAATTCTTCCCCGCGTCCGATCGTCCCGAGCTGTTAGTGAATCTTTCGCTGGCGGCAAATGCCTCTCAAAGTGAAACGACACGGCGTACCGCACAGCTGGAAACCCTGTTGCGCGCCGATCACGATGTCGATCACTTCTCCAGCTATGTCGGCGCAGGTGCCGTGCGGTTTTATTTGCCCATGGAAGTCTTGCTGGACAATGAAAATGTGGCGCAACTGGTTGTGGTGACTAAGAACCTGGAAGCGCGCGATCGCGTTCGACGCCGCCTGGAGGCGACACTGGCGCGGGATTTCAGCGATCTGACTGCCCGTGTGGCCCCTCTCGAACTGGGCCCACCCGTCGGCTGGCCATTGAAATACCGCGTCACCGGCCCTGACTACAGCAAAGTACGGGACATCGCGGAAAAACTGGCTGCTCAACTTTCGCGTTCGCCGAATACGCGTGAGGTAAATATGACGGCTGGCGAGCCCGAGCGGGAAATCAATGTTGAGGTAAACCAGACTGCTGCACGCGCCGTCGGCGTCTCCTCAGAAAGCATTGCTTCCACACTGAATACTGTCATGTCCGGCAGTACCGTGACCACGGTTCGCGATCATAACCGGCTGATAGATGTGGTTCTGCGCGGCAACGATCGGGAACGACAGGACACAGCCATCTTAGACAGCCTGATGCTCAACACAGCTTCCGGGCAAAAAATTCCGCTTGGGCAGGTCGCCACACTGAAATGGCAGCTCGACGATCCGGTGATTTGGCGACGACAGCGTTTGCCCTATATCACCGTGCAAACCGATATTGCACCTGAGCAACGGGCCGAAACGGTGTCTGATCAACTGAGACCTGGCCTGGATACTCTGCGGGCAACCTTGCCCGCAGGTTACGCCATTGAAGAAGGTGGAACCGTCGCCGAGTCGAATAAAGGTAACAGTTCAGTGTTTGCCGTTTTGCCGGTCACCCTGTGCTGCATGCTTGTGTTATTGATGCTGCAGTTGAAGCGGTTCTCCAGAATGCTGCTTGCGCTGCTGATGGCACCTTTCGGCCTGCCGGGGATTGTCCTGGCAATGTTACCGGGTGGCACGCCGATGGGGTTTGTCGCACTGCTGGGCATCATTGCGCTGGCGGGCATGATTATCCGTAACGCCGTAATCATGATCAGCGAGGTAGACAGCCATGCGCAGGCTGGCATGGCACAGGGTGACGCCATCCGCCATGCCGCACTGCACCGGGCGCGCCCCATCCTGCTCACTGCCTGCGCGGCAATCTTCGGCATGTTACCTATTTCACATCAGGTTTTCTGGGGGCCAATGGCATTCGCGATCATCGGTGGGCTGATCACCGGCACATTGGTCACGCTGACCCTGCTGCCTGCCTCACTCAGCCTGATAATGGCATGGGAAAACCGCGGCGCGCCCCGATCGCGCAAATGAGGGCGGCGAATATTGTCACTGGGTTACTGATCGCAGTGCGCAACGGAATGAGGCATACGGTCCGGGTATGGAGGGCATGAATGGCGCACAAGGCCTGCACAGTATCACTAGCGTGCATCGAAAGAGAGAAACGCGTCTTATGCGCCAAAAACAAGGCTTTTCGCCACGCAAAACGCATATCAATAAGAAAGCGCTGCGATATCGCAGCGCTCGTGTTCTGGGCCTGAAGTGATCAGGCCCAGTGACAGCGCATCAGAAACTTTCCCAGTTAACCTTGTCTGCACCGGTGGCATTCAGTTGCGGTCTTTTTAACACAGGCGATGCATAGCTCACGGCTACAGGGGACGATACTGCCACCTGCGTGACGCTCTCGTTAACTTTGAACGTTGACACCAGTCTCGACAACGTTTCCGCCTGCTCCTGTAAAGATTTGGATGCAGATGAAGCTTCCTCAACCAGGGAGGCGTTCTGCTGCGTGACCTCATCCATCTGGCCGATAGCCTGGTGCACCTGCTCAATGCCTTTGCTTTGCTCGGCTGTAGCAGCGGCAATTTCATTAACCAGATCGGCAACCTGCTGAATAGCATGGCCCACGTTATCGGAGTTACTGCCTACGCTTGTTGCCTGCGTCAGCCCCTGTTCAACCTGCGAAACAGACGTGGTGATTAACTCTTTAATTTCACGAGCCGCGGATGACGAACGTTGTGCCAGATTGCGAACTTCTGATGCCACGACCGCAAAACCACGGCCATGCTCACCCGCACGGGCAGCTTCAACGGCGGCGTTAAGGGCCAGAATATTCGTCTGAAATGCAATACCTTCGATCAGCCCTGTGATATCAGATATTTTGGCTGAGCTACCGCGAATTTCATCCATCGTGGTCAGCATCTGACTCACGGCTTCGCCGTTCTGCCTGGACAGTTTATTGGCGTTATTGGCCAGGTTGCTGGCCTGGACTGCGCCCTCGGCATTTTGCCGTACGGTATCGCTGAGCGTAGCCATACTAACCGATGTCTCTTCCAGCGAGGCGGCCTGTTGCTCAGTGCGAGATGACAAATCTTCGTTGCCAGCCGCAATCTGCGTCGATCCTGTGCTGACGGATTGCGCCGCATGATTGACTGACAGCAGCGTAGTCGATACACGCTTAAGCAGATCATTAAACGCCATAGCCGTTTGACCAATCTCATCCTTTCTCAACACCGGCGCTAAGCGTGTCAGATCCAAATTGCTGCTCACTTCAGCCATGGTATCTTTGATGCTGGTAAGGCTACGTTTAATGCCAACAATAATATTTATTGAGAACGCACCGAGCAGCAAAATAACCAACAGTGAGGCACAGGTCATCATCCAGACGGTCTTAGAATAAATCTGATTATTCTGTGCTCTGAGTGCATCACCAATCTGAATGTTCAGCTCAATTTGTTTAGTGAAATCAGACTCCATTTTACGTGCGGCAGCGCCAATGCCATTGTCACTTTGCAGGAGAGAAAGTGACAGTTCATTATTATGGCTACGTGACGCAGCAAGAAAAGCAGGTAACGCGCTGCGGACCGCATCGAGGTTACGATTGGCCCCAACGGTCATTTCTTTATCTTCATCACTGGAAATATCATTCGCCATATAATAATCATTTAATGACTTGATGTTATTAATAATGGTATTAATTTTTTGTTCTGCTTCAGCCTGCTTAGCGCTGTCTGTCGCCGTCTGATGGCGATACAGGGCCAGCCCCAGTTGGTTAGTTGCGCTAATTGACTTATTCAGATCTTTAATGCTGGGAATAGCATTAACCTGAACATATTCAAAGCGCGACTGAAAGCCCGAAATCACAGATAAAGAAACAGCAACAAGCGCACAAAGTGATAAAGCGAGCAAAGAAAATGCCAGCACTAAACGCTGCGTGATTGTCATAGAAAAAACTCCCCCGGACAGGTAAAAACTACAATTATTTTCACAGGCCTTTATCGGCAAATAACTAACCGGCTTTACAACGTAATTTTATTTCCAGAACCTTGAAAAAAAGAAAACAGCGACTATGACGGGATATTTTGTCACTAACAGAAACTATAGGGTTAAATGTGAACAGGTTGTTTCATTAAAATATAAATCCATGATAATAAGCGCATATTGCTACGCACCGCCTGTGCGTTAAAATAGAACGTTCTCCATAATGACAACCGCAGTTCGTGCAGCTAAGGTAGCGGTTTTTACACAGAGATAATGATGGAAAGGTTATTCGTTTATGGCACTTTGCGCCCGGGCCACAGTAATGCCCACATTCTCGACAGGGTCGGAGGCAACTGGCAGGCAGGCTTTGTAAGCGGCATTTTCTATCCTCAGGGGTGCGGGGCAGCCGCAGGCTTTCCTGGTCTGGTGCTGGATAGCCGAGGTCCGCGCGTTGAGGGTTACGTTTTTAGTTCTGATAATCTCTTATCATACTGGCCCATGCTGGACGAATTTGAAGACGGGTACGATCGCCTCAGGACGGAAGTGACTCTTGAAAACGGTGACACTGTCACCGCTTACGTCTATCAACTGCAACCGCAATGCACACCGCCGCGCGCATAAACAGCTAATGCGCGTTTGTCAGCGCTTTACGCCTGAACCACTGCATGGGGCGGGCAAACATTACCAGGTTACCGCTTAAAATCAGTAGCAAGCCGGCCACACTATGACTTTGCCAGGTATAGCCTTCAAAAAGTGTGGAGAACGATAACGCGACCAGAGGGAACATAAGTGTGGTGTAGGCGGCTTTGCCCGCACTTGTGCGTTTGATCAGGGTGAAATAAGCCCAGAAAGCAATGACGGAACCAAACACCGCCAGGTAAAGTAAGGCACCGAGATAAGTGAAGGTCCATTGCGGTGAGAAGCTGGCACCACGAATAATAGCGATAAGGCCCATAACGAGGGCACCATAAAACATGGCCCAGGCGTTGGTGGTCATCGTCTCAAGATGCCGACGCTGATGGCGCAGGCTGATCATATTGCCTAATGAAAAACCAAAGGTACCCAGTGCTGACAGCCCCATTCCCATGAGCGCGGTACTGTTCCAGTCGCTGATATGCAGATCGTGCCAGAACAGGACGACCATGCCGGTTAATCCCAGTGCGGCGGCAAACCAGAAACGGGGGCGTGGGCGCTGGCCAAAGAAAATATAACTGTTTACCGCGTTATAGAGCACGGCCATCGAAAAAATCACCGACTCCAGGCCTGTATTAATGTAAGCCGCAGCCGTGTAAAAACACCAAAAATTAAAGCAAAACACACAGCATCCCTGGATCAGACAAAACAGATGGTCCTGCCATGCCAGGCGGCGCAGGCGTCCCAGCAGCGTTAACAGGATCAGCATAATGACGCTGGCGATGGCAAACCGCCAGAATACCGAAACCGTGACATCTACAGGCCCCTGCTGTAAAAAAATAGCGATCCAGGTTGTTCCCCAAATCACGACCACAATGGCGTAAAGTATTGCGTTCATCGTTATCCCTCTGCCTCAGACTCTCTTCACTGTGACGTAATCGCGAGGGGTCGGCTTTCATCATGTTGCGGTCGGGTTGCAAAATCTTGCGCATTTTAGCGTGATACATCTGGCTACCTGACGTCTGTCATCCTAGACTGGACCTCTGTTTATCAAGCGGAAGCATGCCATGTCTCGCGTTTACGACACCTTTGAAACACTGCGTCAAAAAAAGGCCGTGCTGCGGGAATCGGTGATACTTAATTCGGGCATCCGACTGGCCGCCTGGCACAACAAACAAGACCGCGTTACCGTTAACAGCAATCATCATACGCTCAGCCTGTATATTGCTGATGGTTATGAGAGTTACCACAAAACGGCAAACGGATGGCGCAACGGCGGCGGACCGAATAAATTTTGCCTGATGCCGCAGCACAGTGAATCGACCTGGGATGTACGCAGCGATCTCTCCTTCGTGCATCTCTACTGCACAGATGAGCACCTGCGAGAGGTCGGTGAAAAGATTTGGGATCGCAGCCCGGCCTCGTTATCCCTCGATGAAAAGATTTTTGCCAGTGATGACACGATTACGGCGTTGTATCGCCAGTTTTTACTTAGCTGCGACTGGCAGCAGCCAGCCAATCAGCTGATGCTGAGCACCGCCAGCACGTTGTTGTTAACCCATCTGATTCAACACTATTCGTGTGTCCAGTGGCGGCTTCCCTCTGTCACGGGCGGACTTGCTCCCTATGTGTTGCGCAATACCCTGGCGTTTATTGATGCGCACCTGGCTCTGCCCCTTACTCTGAACGTTCTCGCCAGCCAGGCCAGTCTGAGTGAATATCATTTTGCCCGGATGTTTCGTCAGTCACTCGGCGTTGCACCTCACCAGTACGTGATGAAACGCCGGATGGAAAACGCGCGTCAGATGATCGTATCGACATCATTGTCGTTAACCGAGATTGCACTGGAGAATGGTTTTAACTCACTGAGCCATTTCAGTAACCGGTTTAAGCAGGTGACCGGATCGACGCCGTCGCAGTTACGCATGGCCAGCGGCCCTCAATTGTTGTGAATCGTCTCAGTCATGGACGAAGCACCCCGCGAGTTAACCTAAACCAATCCTCACACATTGGCGGTTCGTGCTTTGACGCATTGTGTAACCTGATTACACTACGTGCAGATTCATTCGGACGCCCTGTGACGGGATAACCTTCTTTTCACCCTCCGGTGAGTAAAACGCTTTCGTGATGGTTTTGCTCGCCCAGGGGCGACAGCAGGCTTCCCGTCGCGATGACTGGCCTTTTGTCCGGTTAATCATGAATCAGACCATAAGGACCACCGTCATGTTTATGTTCAAAAATGCGCTATTCCCGCCTCCCGGATGGACGGCATCCTTGCTGTAAGGCATCCGTAAAGCGTTTTTAAGCGTGGAACGGCAATGCGGCACCCCTGCCTTGCACAACGGAACCACACCACTGACGTACTGGCAGACCTCACGCTGTTCCTGTGACGCGCTAACCCCTTTTTGAGTGAGGCGGCTTTACGCCTTTACCGGAAACCGGTGAGCCCCTGCTCTGTCTGAAGCCATGAAACAGACCTGTCCTGCCCCGATTTGTTGCTTTCTGCACAGTAGGGTCAGGCGCTCATCATTAACCAGGGAGGAATACTATGAATCGTTCATCCGAAACCGCGATAACCCTGATCTTTCTTTTTGTCGGCTTTATCGTGATGTCGGCAGGTATTTGGCAAATACTGACGCAGTGAGGGAAGGCAATGCGCAAGTTCACGCTTAACCAGATTTTTATTCAGGTTGTTGCCATAGCGGCCATCCTCATCCTGCTGACGATCGTGATTCGTTAACCACTCAGGACCAGACATTACCTGCGTCTGGTCCGTCAGATACCGGACCCGGTGGGCGCAGCGTAATGCCCACGACGGTGCCTGAGAACCCATTAAATTTTCTGGTCAAACATCCACTTTCGCGGAACACACGTAACCAACCCCCATAAAACCTTCGCTTTCATAATCTTGCTCAACACCGCGCTATGCCTTATGCGCTACCGTCTGCTGGCAAAGGCTGAACGCCCCTGCAACCTTTTAAAAACCCTTAACAATTCATACTTTCTTTCAACGTCTCAGGGAATAATTATGAATGTATGCCACACTTTTTTTATTGGGGGACTGGCCGTAATCATGACGATGAGTAACGCGATGGCAACGAAAAATACTGAACTGACCGGATACCGTGAAGGCGCAAAGGTGATTGAAGTCCACCCTGTGCGCAACCAGATTGATGCGATCACTGGCGTGGTTTATTCGCAGATTACAACGCTACGATCGGTCAGACCGCTTCACATGTCATTACTGGTGCCCCGCACCGATGCAGTCAAACCCGCAATTGTTTACTTTCCGGGCGGGGGGTTTACCAGTGCCGACCACGAGAAATTTATTCAGATGCGCATGGCGCTGGCAGAGGCGGGCTTTGTTGTGGCCGCAGCTGAATATCGTGTTGTACCGGATACCTTCCCTGCGCCGGTTGTTGACGGGAAAGCGGCCGTACGCTATCTGAGACAGCATGCAGAAACGTACGGTATCGATCCTCATCGTATTGGTGTTTTAGGCGATTCGGCAGGAGGCTGGCTGGCACAAATGCTGGGCATGACAAATGGTCAGACCGCTTTCGAACAGGGTGATTTTACAGAAACATCATCTGACGTCCAGGCCGCCGCCACGATTTACGGTATTTCAGATTTACGCAATATTGGTGAAGGCTTCTCTGAAGAGAATCAACAGGTCCATGCCTCACCGGCCGTCACTGAAGCCCTTTTGATTCATGGACCGGCCTTCCACGATTTTGCAGGCGCGTCTGTCATGGATGATCCCGATAAAGCCCGTCAGGCAAGTCCCATGGGCCATCTTGCGAACCCCAAACCGCCTTTCCTGATTATGCACGGTGACAAAGATTCACTCGTTTCACCGCATCAAAGTGCGCAACTCTTTGATGCGCTGAAAAAGGCAGGTGATAAGGTTGAGTACGTCGTGGTGAAAGGTGCAGAACATGGTGATGAGGTCTGGTATCAACCTGACGTCATCCGCCTGGTTGTGAACTGGTTTTCAGAGGTGCTGCACCCTGATACACGAACAGGCAGCAAGAGCACAGCCAATTTAAACGACAATTTGTAATGCACCAGGCAAACCACTTTATGTGGTTTGCCTGGTCATCAGTCTGCTGA
Source organism: Pantoea sp. BR_17 (assembly GCF_041955125.1). NCBI lineage: Bacteria > Pseudomonadati > Pseudomonadota > Gammaproteobacteria > Enterobacterales > Erwiniaceae > Pantoea > Pantoea sp. BR_17. Next base: position 81,804 of record NZ_JAVAXT010000014.1, read on the forward strand.
CACGTCAGCCATCAGGTCAGCGACAGTCTGTTTTGCCCCTTTGTCCAGTAGATGGAGATAGGACTTAACCACCTGCTGCACAAAACAGGGATTATCGGGCAGCGTGTGGCCGAATATAGCTTCCAGTCCTAACAGCGCTTTTACCCTCGCCTCCCCTTCTACGCTGCCGTCAACGGCGGTTCGTATAGACGCCAATAAAGGATCGCAGATCTCAATCTCTTTTCCCTGGTCATCCTTACCGCTGACATAGCGCATCCATGCGGCAATACCTAATGCAAGCAGATCAAAACGGCTGCCGCGCTTGAGGTGCCAGCAAACGGAATGTAACCAACGTTGCGGTAACTTCTGGCTGCCATCCATCGCAATTTGCCAGGTACGATGCTGTAGCGCGGGATTTTCATAGCGTGCAATCAGCCGATCGGCATAATCGATCAAATCAACGTTCTTAACGGTTAGCGTCGGTGCCTGTTCTGTCAACATTAAGCGTCGTGCCGCAAGGCGAAAGTTCGGGTCCTGCATACAGTCATAAATATGCTCATAACCCGCAAGGTTGCCCAGGTAAGCCAGAAATGAATGGCTGCCGTTCAACATACGCAGTTTCATCTCTTCGTAAGGCAGCACGTCTTTGACTAACTCTGCACCGGCTTTTTCCCATGCCGGCCGCCCTGCGACGAAATTATCCTCAATAACCCACTGGCGAAAGGGCTCACAGGCTACCGCGACGGGATCGGCCACCTGAATAAGCGCCGCGATCGCGTCAAGACTCTGCGGATTCATCGCCGGTACGATACGGTCCACCATGGTTGAAGGGAACGTCACCTGCTGTTCAATCCAGTCTGCCAGGTCGTTGTCACGTTGTCGGGCAAAAGCACGCACGACCTGACCGATCACTTTTCCGTTTTCTGGAATATTGTCGCAGGACAGCACAGTAAACGCAGGCAGACCAGCAGCCTTGCGACGCGCCAGTGCTTCAACGATGATCCCTGGCGCAGAAAGCGGCTGGTGAGGCTGAGCCAGATCAGCGACAATCTGAGGATGGTCGCGCATCAGCTCGCCCGTTGCCGGTGAATGACAATAGCCTTTCTCGGTAATCGTTAAGGAAACGATGGCAATTTCGGGCTGACACAGGGCGTGAAGTACGGCTTCGGTTCCATCGACCTGAGCGTGAAGCGCCTGCTTGACCACACCAATCACGCGCCCTTCCCAGCCATGAGCCGACATTTCTGCCACGCTGTACAATAATCCCTGACGTTTCAGATCGGCAATCTGTTGTTCCCCGCCGATGAGATTAACTTCGACGTAGCCCCAGTCGCTGTTATGTTCTGCTGCAAGAATATCGGCATAGACCGCCTGATGAGCCCGATGAAAAGCACCGAATCCAAGATGGACAATACGCGGGACGAGCTTATTCCTGTTCCATTTTGGAACCGTCGCCTTCGCATTCAGTAGGGTAGTTTGCATTTCTTTCTCACCTTATTTTTTATTAGCTGCGTGGACACTGACGTTAAATAACGGCAGCACCTGGAGATCGCCTTGATGTTTTCCTGTGCGGCGCCGTTTGGATCAAGCGCCTGAGAACACCACGGCAAAAGGAAAGTTTTTAAAACAGAATTGGTGCGGGAAGCCTATCGTCAGCGGCAGAATTGTTCCACTACCATACCAGTTATAATTAAAAAATGTGATGAATGGCAATTATGTCTTTTGGCAAAATTGTATTAATTAACAAAGAAAATAAAAATCATAACTTCTTTATAACTATAAATATTACTGGCACTACAGAAGAATTAACCTTCAAACAGGCTGATGCATATTAGCACGCTGTTTTGCGATGCGGGTGAATAACCAAAATTTAAAAAAATCCGAAAGAATGCTTTTAAAAAGGGCCGACCTCATCAGGCGTCATGTATAAAAAGACTTAATCGCACCAATGGGTTTAAGAGCACTCGGGTTTGAGGATGAGTTATTTCGCTACGGACAAAACGGAAATCAGGCAGAAACTCAACGCCGTATTTGACTGACGGGACATTAACGCTGAACGCTTTTTATTCCCCCATCTGGCGTCATTCGACGTGTACGTGGTAAGGCTGTCAGTTATGCCTCTGTGGAGCCGGAGCATTTAAACCAGTCCGATACGGTGCTGTATTGATATTGCACCCGCATGCGATGACAGACACCCGTTTCCCGACGCGTCGCTGTATTAAGGTTATATCGGTTCAGGTGCCCGTTTTATCGCGAAGGTTTGCACAACCGCCCAGAAGCCGTATGCAGGGCAACGCAATCATGTCACCCTGAGCCTCCCTTCCCGCACAACGCTATGCTTGCGTAATTTGCAGCGCCATATCAATCGAGATAGCCATACTTTCGGGATTCGCTTTACCGGTCCAGGCAATGTTAAAGGCCGTGCCATGATCGGCTGAGGTGCGCAGGAACGGTAAGCCTGCGGTAATATTTACGCCGTCGTAGAAGCCCAACAACTTGAGCGGAATATGGCCTTGATCATGATACATAGCCACAACGATGTCATACATGCCCTCATTGCATTGCATAAATACGGTGTCCGGCGGGCACGGGCCATAGACGTTTATGCCCTGCGCCTTCATCGCGTCAATCGCCGGTGTCAGCACGCGAATTTCCTCATCTCCGAACAACCCATTTTCACCCGCGTGTGGGTTAACGCCCGCAACCGCAATACGCGGCTGGCTATAACCGACCCGGCGCAAAAACGTATCGGCAATTCTGATTACCGTTTCAACGCGCGCCTGGCTGAGCGTATCCAGGAATGTCCGCAGAGAAATATGCGTGCTGACGTGGATCACTTTGAGTTTATCGGTGTAGAGCACCATCGAATAATCTTTGGTGTCAGTTAATTTTGCCAGTAATTCCGTATGGCCTGGATAATGATGGCCGGCCATATGCAGCGCTTCTTTATTCAGCGGAGCCGTCGCAATCGCTTTCACGTCACCGCGCATCGCCATTTCTGTTGCACGTTTGATGCATCGATAAGCCACATCGCCCGCTTCAGGCTGCACAACCCCACACTGTAGTGCCTCAGGATGTACCACTTTCTCATCGATAATATGAATAACGCCCGGCATAAAGGTGGCTTCGGACACGTTATTAATGACGTTTAATTCCGCCTGCGGCGTTATGTTCATTGCCAGTATGCGGCGGAACGTTTGTACACAACCGATAACCACAACGGGCGAACCCGCTAACGCGCCCTCGGTTAAGGCCTTAATAATAATTTCAGGACCGATCCCAGCCGGGTCGCCCATCGTAATCGCCACAACATTCGTCACTTATTTTCTCCTCAACGACGCTCAAAATTTTTAAAGGGGGAGATTCATTACCCAAACACCGGCTTTCGTTAATCCCGCCTGACGTCAGTCACAACCGGATGCATGCCCACCAGGAACATATTCCGCCGCCCTTCTGTGCCGCGTTGCGTCCGGGCCGAGACGGTTGCAGCAGCCCATTTAGCCATCCCTGACGCCTTGTCGCTAAAATCAGCCCAGCGTGCAAACCCGCATTGCCGTCGTTGAGCGTTTTCACTCATCCGGTCAACGGTCAGAGATATGGCCCTCTTGTTTTGTCGCCCCATGTCGTCAAAAGCGCCTGAAGATCAGAGCCACAACGCACCTCATCAGTTTTTACCCCTCACCTGAATGATTATATTCAATCACATTAGATTATATGTGAGCAAGATCAATTTAATAAAGCGCCATTTTATTTATAAATTTAGCCAGTGAGTGAGCGAAGTTAAGCGGAATGAAGAATTTCAGTCATTTATGGGGAGACAGACGTGGCATTAATTAACAGCACAATATTGAGCGGTTCCGACGCGATAAAGGCACTGACGCCGGTCGTCGCGGACAAACAACACCTGCTGGTTTTAACAGACAAGAACATTGTAAATTTGCCCGCGACCACGCAAATCATGACATTGCTCAGTCAGGATGGCCGTCACGTTAAACTGATCGATGATGTTCCGGCAGAACCCACGCATACCGATGTTGAAGCAGTGCTGTCGCGTACAGCAGGTAAAACGTTTGATTTAGTGGTGGGCATTGGCGGTGGAAGCGTACTGGATGTGGCGAAGCTGCTTTCTATGTTATGTCACGTTGCGTCACCCTCCCTTAAGGCGCTGCTTGATGGCGGGAAAATTACAGCCCGTTTACCCTCACTGCTTATTCCCTCGACGGCGGGAACGGGTTCGGAAGCAACGCCCAATGCTATTCTGGCTATCCCTGAAAAAAACACTAAATCAGGCATCATTTCCCCTGTGATGCTGCCGGATTATGTCGCATTAATTCCAGAACTGACCACCAGCATGCCTGCGCATATCGCCTCATCAACGGGCATTGATGCACTGTGCCATTTACTGGAATGTTATACCGCCACCATTTCGAACCCTGTGGGTGACAACGTTGCGCTGATGGGCCTGCATAAGCTGTTCCGGAATCTAGAAACATCCGTCACTGAACCGCATAACCTGAACGCGAAGCTGGAAATGCTATGGGCTTCTTATTATGGCGGCGCGGCAATCGCGCACGCCGGCACCCATCTTGTTCATGCGCTTTCGTATCCTCTGGGAGGCACTTATCACCTGCCTCACGGCGTCGCCAATGCCATTCTGCTGGCACCCTGTATGAAAGTGGTGCGCCCGTTTGCCATCGACAAATTTGCCACTGTCTGGGACCTGATTCCGGGCGCCGATATCACATTGACCCCGGAAGAAAAATCGCACGCGCTGGTCGACTATCTCGCCAAATTAGTTAAACGGCTCAATCTGCCGGATAACCTGGAAACATTAGGCGTGCCGTCAGGTGATATTGATGCGCTGAGCGAGTCTGCACTCAATGTGAAGCGTTTAATGAACAATTCACCCTGCGCTGTAAGTCATCAGGATGTGGCTGATATTTACCGGACCCTGTTCCCTAAAATTTAACCGCCGAAAGGAGTGGATAAAGATGAAAAAAATAGAAGGTGTACTTACAGCGATTGTGACGCCTTTTACTCAGGAAGGTGATCTTTATCTTGATGAACTGAAACGCCAGGTTACCCGACAACTCAATGCCGGTAACGGTATTTTTTGCGGCGGCACAAATGGTGAATTCTTTGTTCTCAACGAAAAAGAAAAGCTTACTGTTACAGAAACCTGTGTTAACGAAGTGTCGGGGCGGGCAAAGGTTGTTGCCCATATTGGTGAGATCTCGACCCGGGACACCCTTCGCCTGGGTAAACAAATTGAAAAGCTGGGCGTGGATGCGGTTTCAGTAATCACGCCCTATTTTGTGCCGTTAAATCAACGCGAACTGATTAACCATTACACGGCAGTTGCGGATGGCCTTTCCGTACCGGTTTTTCTGTACAACATTCCGGCCAGAACAGGCAATACGATTGAACCAGAAACCGCCCGCACCCTTGCTGCCCATCCCAATATCATTGGTGTAAAAGACAGTGCCGGAAGTTATGAAAGCCTGCGCGACTATCTGGACGCGGTAAAAGAATGCGATAACTTTGACGTGCTTAACGGCCCCGATTCACTTATCCATCAAGGCTTTGTTGAAGGGTGCTCTGCCTGTATATCAGGTCTGGCTAACGTTGCACCGCACCAGATAAATGCGATCTGGTCACGCTTTCATGCCGGCGATATTGACGGATCACGTCAGGCGCAGGAACAGGTCACAGGGTTACGCACCGATCTTTATAAGGTCGCCTTTTCACCTGCAGCAGTAAAAAAAGCGCTACAAATTTTAGGCCATAACGTGGGCGAGAGCCGTTATGCCATTCATTTTGACGCTGCGCAGAAAGAGGAAATTCGCAGAATCATTAACCTGTACCTGAAATGATAATAAGAATTTATAAATTTTAAATACCGGGAGCATAAAGCGCTCCCCGAATTTATCTTGCTCTATCTGAGGCTATAATGAAAACATTCAACGCTCAGGACACCCTGATAATTATCGGCATTGTATTGGCATATATTCTTTTTACCACCTGGCTGACATTCCGCTTACGTAGTAAAAACGCGGGCGATTTTATGGAAGGCTCAAGAGCCATGCCAGCCTTTATTGTAGGCATTCTGCTGATGTCAGAATATATCGGTGCAAAATCGACTATCGGCACGGCTCAGGCCGCCTTTGAAGGTGGGATTGCCGCGTCCTGGTCAGTCATTGGCGCCGCTATTGGCTTTCCCCTTTTTGGCATGATTCTGGTAAAACGCATTTATAATACGGGTAAAATTACCATCTCGGGTGCGATTGCTGAAAAGTACGGTAACAGCACCAAAAATATTATTTCACTGATCATGATTTATGCCCTGCTTTTGGTCAATGTGGGAAATTATGTCAGTGGTGCGGCGGCAATCGCCACTGTATTACACGTGACATTGCCGGTTGCCGCTTTTATTACGGCTGTAGTCAGTACGTTCTATTTTGCCTTCGGCGGTTTAAAAGGAATCGCCTGGGTCACCATGCTACACAGCGCGCTGAAATATTTTGGTATCCTGGCTATTCTTTGGTTTGCATTGTCACAAACGGGTGGCCTCAAGCCTATGATCAATGAAATGCCCGCTTATTACTGGACCTGGGACGGTAATATCGGCGCGTCAACCATTGTCGCCTGGCTTATCGGGACGATTGGCTCGATCTTCTGCACCCAGTTTGTCATTCAGGCTATCTCGTCGACCAGAAGTGTGAAGTCGGCGCAGCGCTCGACCTGGATTGCCTTTCTGTTCTGTATGCCGATTGCGTTGGCGATTGCCGTTATCGGTGTGGCAGCCAAATATCTCCACCCCAATATCGACAGCCTGTATGCATTGCCGGTGTTTCTGCAGGATATGAATCCCTGGCTGGCTGGTCTGGTAACGACCTCACTGGTTGCCTCTATATTTGTCAGCGTCAGTACCGTTGCCCTGGCTATCGCGTCGCTGGTGGTGAAGGATTTCTATGTGCCTTATTTCAAACCCACGACAGAGCAGGAATTTAAAACCACGCGCTGGTTGTCGCTGCTGATTGGCTTTCTGCCGCTGATCTTTGTCCTGTTTGTCCCTGAAGTTCTGAAACTGTCCTTTTTTACCCGAGCGATTCGCCTGTCTATTACCGTTGTCGCGGTCATTGCCTTCTATGCCCCGTTCTACAGAAGTACTCGCGGTGCCAATGCCGGCCTGATTGGTGCGTGTATCGTGACCTCAGTCTGGTATCTGGCAGGCGATCCGTTCGGTATTAATAACATGTATATCGCGCTACTGACGCCCGCATTGATCATGGCGATTGACCATATGATCCCCAGCAAAGCCAGAACCGCAGCGGCTGAACACGCCAGAGCTGCCGCAGGAAAAGGAGAATAAAATGATTGTAACCGTAACGCGCGATGGCATCCTGACGCCATGGGAAAAAGATGACCGCGTACTTACCGCAATGCTGCCTTCGTCATGCCCACAGAACCACGCCGCCAATATTTTACCGCTGCACGATGGTTCCCTGCTCTGCGTCTGGTTTGGCGGCACACAGGAAGGCATAGCCGATATCTCTGTCTGGTGCTCGCGCTTACCTGCAGGCAGCCATATCTGGAGTGAGGCGGTAAAACTGTCCGACGATCCAACCCGTTCTGAGCAGAATCCCGTTCTGTTCCTCGCGCCCGATAACGTGCTGTGGCTATTGTGGACCGCACAGCTGTCCGGTAATCAGGATACGGCGATTGTCCGCTACCGCCAGTCTGGCGATCTGGGTAAAACCTGGGGGCCCATTGACACGTTACTGGATAAACCTGGCACCTTTATCCGTCAGCCCATCACCGTGCTGGAAAACGGCAACTGGTTACTCCCGGTGTTTTACTGCCGCACACAGCCGGGTGAAAAGTGGGTGGGTAACGACGATATCAGTGCGGTGAAGATTTCATCCGACCAGGGTAAAAGCTGGCGGGATGTGGTTGTGCCGGAAAGCCTGGGGTGCGTGCATATGAATATCACTGCCCTGCAGGATGGTTCGCTGGTTGCCCTTTACCGCAGCCGTTGGGCAGACAATATCTATCTCAGCCGATCCACCGATGGTGGTGAGAGCTGGACAGCGCCTGAAGCCACGGTGTTACCTAACAACAATTCGTCAATTCAGGTGACGACGCTGCAAAGTGGCGAACTGGCGCTGGTGTTTAATAGCATGAGCGCAGCCGGGGCAACGGAACGTCGCGCGTCACTCTATGATGAGATCGATGACGGTGACGGCAGAAAGGAGCCAGAAGCAACCGGACGAAGCGCTTTCTGGGGGGCGCCACGCGCCCCAATGACTGTCGCAATTTCCGCCGATGGCGGCAAAACCTGGCCGTGGCAGAAAAACCTGGATGAAGGTGACGGTTACTGTATGACAAACAATTCTCAGGAAAAACTGAACCGTGAGTTTTCCTACCCGAGCATTAAACAGGATGCACAGGGTACCTTACATATCGCGTATACCTATTTCCGCCAGGCGATTAAATATGCGCGCGTCACACCCGACTGGGTGAAGGAGTAAGCAGATGATTATCGGCAATCTGAACGCCCTGCCGCTGGCAGGGTTACCCGAATCCTTACTGGCTCTGCTCCGGTTACCCGACTGTTCTCTTGAAGCACTGGCCGCAAGGGATATCGGTAGATGGCAGCCGGAAAATGCAGCGTGGTTTTGCACGATCCAACAGGCCACCACCCAGGACGCCACGCTGCGTCATACGGAATACCACCATCTTTGGACTGACATTCAGGTGATGCTGGAGGGTGAAGAGGTCATTTATGCTGGCGCCCAGTCCATTGCCAGGGCCGGAGATGAAGAGCGCAAACCCGATTTGTATATCGCGCAGCCAGAACCATTACCGGTTAGCATCACTTTGCGTAAGGGAGACTTTGCGGTCTTTTTGCCCGGTGAACCTCATCAGGCCCTGTGTGCCGCAGGCGCGCCAGTAGCCGTTCGTAAAGCCGTCTTTAAGGTACCGAAATCGATGTCAGGAGGTTGAGATGCGTCACGCTATCGTTACAGGCTACAGTTCTGGCATCGGCAAAGCGATTACTCAGGATTTATTGCAAAAGGGCTGGAAAGTTACGGGGCTGAGCCGGACGCAGGGCGAGGCAGCCTTACCCAACCTCAACGGCATCGCCGTTGATCTCACTGATGCCGATCAACTCAGGTCGGCAATCAGCGGGCTTGAAACGCCGGATGCGCTGATTCACGCCGCAGGAATGATCGTCGCCGCCCCGCTGGGCGAACTGGACGGAGCGGCCAGCAAACGCTTGTGGTCGTTGCACGTTCACGCAGCCGAAGTGCTGATCAATCACTTTGCGCCAACGCTTAAGCCAGGCAGCAGGATCGTCGTTATCGGCAGTCGTACCTCGCGCGGTGCCGCCAATCGCTCGCAGTATGCGGCAACCAAAGCGGCGCTGGTTGGCATGGTCCGCTCATGGGGAATGGAACTGGCTCCTCGGCAGATTACGGTGAATGTTGTCGCTCCCGGCGCAACCGAAACGCCGATGCTGACCAAACCTGAACGGGCCTCATCCGCCCCCATCCTGCCGCCAATGGGACGCCTGATTCAGCCAGAAGAAGTGGCTTCACTGGTGAGTTATTTACTCAGTGAACGCGCTGCTCCCATCACAGGTCAGGAGCTGGTGATATGTGGAGGCGCTTCACTTAAAGCCTGATTCGCCGCGTGGTTAAACCCGCGTTTACCGGCTGGTTTAACCACGGCTGTCGCGCTTATTCCGGTGAAATGACGTGAGCCCTTCCCCTTTTTTATTCACATTACGTCACGGGCTTTGCCCGCATAGCGATCTAAAACTCTTCCGGCTCGCCGGGTAGCGGTTCGGTCAGTTCCTGCCCTTTCACACCCGCGTACGTGATAATCAGCTCAGCAGGACTTTCCAGCGTAAAACCACGATGCGCACTGTTGATGGTTTCATTCAACGCTTCACCAGCCTGAAAAGTTTGCTGCTCACCCGTTTCTTTATCCTCCACCACTAACGTCCCTGAAAGGACAAATGCTGCATTGGGCATCGGATGAGTATGCCAGGGCAAGGCGGTTTGCGCCGGAAGGGTTAAGCGTATGACTGTCAGTTCGGGTTGTCCCTGCGGATAAGCGTCAATATGTTGGCCATTCTATGCCTGGCAACTTTTGAGCAGCGTTACCGCCTTAATTTCTGATGCTGATGCGTTATCGCTGTTTTCACCTGACATCGTTTCTCCTGTTAATGACGCCCCGGGCCGGGCTGAGTGACTCGTTTAAAAATAGCTGATAATCCGCCAGCACACTTAATATCAGCAATTGAAAGGCGGCAGAGACAGCGATAACAGCGCTGATGTTTTTTTATCCCAATCAGAGCATGATGGTTATATCTTATAGCGACGCGTAAGTACGCAATACCGTGAATTTGTATTAGGCTTTCGGCATCAAATACTGATGGGAATCCCTACATATGAAAGGTTTATTGACGGCGCTAATCGCCAGTTCCGTATTATTATTGTCCGCCTGCTCGCCTGATAACGATCATAAAGTGAAAGTGGCTATTAATACGGGTCCTGATGAAGCTATCTGGAAAGAAGTACAGAAAGTAGCCAAAGATAAGTATCAGCTGGATGTTGAAGTGCTGAACTTCAATGATTATATTTTGCCCAATGAAGCACTGAATAATAAAGAAGTGGATGCGAACGCCTTTCAAAGCCTGCCTTACCTTGAAGAGCAGTCAAAGGAGCGCGGCTATAAATTTGCCGTTGTGGGCAAAACGTTTGTTTTCCCTATCGCTGCCTATTCGCACAAAATTAAAAATATCAGTGAGCTGAAGGATGGCGATACCATTACGATATCAAATGAAGCCACCACGCTTGGACGCAGCCTGCTGCTATTACAGGCTCAGGGGCTGATTAAGCTAAAAGACGGTGTGGGTTATTTACCAACATCGCTGGATATTACCGATAATCCCAAACATCTGAAGCTGGTCGAAGTGGATACACCACAGCTTACCCGCACGCTGGACGACCCAAACGTCACCCTTTCCATTATTAATACCAACTTCTCTGCGCAGGCGGGGTTATCTGCTCATCGCGATGGTTTGTTTATGGAAAGCGCCTCTTCGCCGTACGTTAACGCCCTGGTTTCACGTCAGGACAATAAAGACAGCGATAAGATTCAAAAGCTGAAAGCTGCATTTCAGTCTCCTGAGGTCGCAGCAAAAGCAGAAGACGTTTATAAAGGCGATGCCATTAAAGGTTGGTAAATCAGATAGCCTGGGGCAAGCCGCGCAGCAGGCGGCCTGTTCCAGGCATAACGTGCCGTCAGGCGGCAGCGCCTTTGGTTTGTGCGGACAGATGCCCGGCCCATAAGCTGGCAATCCACCGGACCCCTTTCGTGGTAAACCGCGCCTGTGAGAAAGTATGCTGATTTTCTGCCGTTCCTGCGTGCAGGGTAAAGTAACCCGCCTGCAGATGGTAATGCTGTGGTGTCAGTGCGCCCTTTTCACGGTACATGATATTGCGGTCGAGCAGAAACTGACGAAAATCCGTTTCTTTCACTTTCAGCATTTTACACAGCTGACGAAAACCGAGCGCGGTGTCCACATTCACGAAATCGTCGAAAAAGGCGGCTTTTGGCGCAGATTCGGCCAGTTGCTTTTCTGCAGCACGGCGCTGTTCAAACTGCTCCGCCCAGGCGCGGGCCGCCTCGGCGGGATTCGTGAAATCAGGGAGATGAACGCGTTCTTCACGCGCCTGCCAGCGATCAAGCGCTTCCGCGGTAAAGCCAGGCGAAAGCCGGGCCACCGCCAGAAGTGAATCGCGCTTATTCAGGTGATATTCCTGGCGCATTTCGCCCTGGTGTTCATAGAGATTGACCAAAAGTGGCTGGGACAGGCGCTGTGCCGTTTCAAGGCTTTTGATTAACCGTTTAACTTCACCATGTGTATTTCCGGTCATTTGAGCAATTTCCCGGCTACTCATTGTGATGGCATGATCCGTTGCGTTGAAAGTTTCTGTCGACATCATCATGGGCTTTACCCCCTAATCATTCCAGACAACACCCAGCGGGCAGTGGAATAATTATACAATTACCTGTTTAAATATCCAGTATTATTTTTAAGCAACATCATAAATGGAATGCGTTACACAATCGAACAGCGATCGCGATACCGGAGGCACGCAAAGCATGGCCCTGTGCTTTTCACCTTGCCAGGGAACCCGGGGCACACGCGGAAGACCGCAAAAGCGAGTGAAAGGTAAGCGCACGGGGTTTACATCGGTTTATACTGTTCGCTATTCATCACTGAATTCAGCCGGATACTGCTGTCCGGCAGCGGGATCGATGTCTTTATGATGTGTGACTGGCAATGGTACGCATCAGAGAATTTATAGTCATTCGGGAAGATGAGCGCGTCTGCCGATCTCTCAGGAACCGGATGTCACGTTGACTGGAGTAAGTTATGCAACCGTTAAGAGTCGCCTTTATCAAGGCAAGCTGGCACAGCGAAATTGTTTCTCAAACCCTGGCTGGATTTCAGCAGGAAATGGACAACAGCAGCACGCCCTGTGAAATCAAAACCTGGGATGTGCCTGGCGCCTTCGAAATGCCGTTACTGGCACAACGCCTGGCACAAACCGGTAAGTTCGATGCAATTGTCTGTGCGGCTCTGGTCGTGGATGGTGGCATTTACCGCCACGATTTTGTCGCTCAGGCCGTCGTGAACGGACTCATGCAGGCACAACTGGCGACCAACGTGCCCGTGTTTTCCGTCTCACTGACACCACATAATTTTCAGCCTGCCGATGAATTCATTCGCTTCTACACCGAGCATTTTGTGAAAAAAGGCAAAGAAGCGGCACGCGCAGTACGTCAAATTCACGCCATTTCACTGTAAACGCACGTGGTTTTGTCTGTTTAACAGTCTGTTTATCACAGCCAGGCGGCGCGCTTATCCAGAGTGCCGCTATTTCAGGAGACAGTATGGAAGCCCCACGCCAGCCTTTACCACCGTTTACCGATGTACAACAGGCCATAACGAAAGTGCGTCTGGCCGAAGATGCCTGGAACAGCCGCGACCCCGAACGCGTTTCACTGGCTTACTCGCCTGACAGCGTCTGGCGAAATCGCGATATCTTCCTGAGCGGACGTAGCGAAATCGTGGCGTTTTTGCGCGAGAAATGGCAGCGAGAGGCCGAGTATCGGCTGATAAAAGAGCTGTGGAGTTTTCACTCAAACCGCATTGCGGTTCGGTTTGCCTATGAATGGCATGACAGCGCGGCAAACTGGTTTCGTTCTTATGGCAATGAAAACTGGGAATTTGACGAGAATGGCTTCATGGTCAGGCGCCACGCCAGCATAAACGATGTGGCGATTGCCGAGAGTCAGCGTTTGTTTCACTGGCCTCAGGGCCGCCGACCGGACGACCATCCTTCACTCAGTGATCTTGGCCTGTAGGCAATTTCCGTGAAACATGTCTGAGATCCACCTGACGCACCTTCTCGCGTCGGGTGAAACAGAAAAGAACAGCACCATATTGTCTGAACCGTTCACCTTCAGGCCGTAAACAGCAGCCCTGACTTTTCCACTACCTGGGCATTTTAGTTCCGGCAAGGCTGTTCACGCCGACAATTCAGGTCAGTCACATCGGACTGACCCTCCCGCCTGATGCCTTAACCTTGTTCCTGCGCGGCGTCGTTTGATTTAGGTTGCTCAACAAAGGTCGCTTTATTGCGCGTCACCGTGTAGGCCACTTTTTTCACGTCGTTAGGTGACGTTGTCACCTCAAGGGGATCAATGGTTACGCGTCCCAGACCAAATAAGGTACGGACGTAACCGCCGACTTCATGTTTACCCGCCGGGACATGCAGGACTTTACTTTCGCCATTCGGCAATTCGCCAGCATCTTTACCATCTACGGTCAGGTAAATATGGGAACCGTCGTCAGCACGCGTAATCACATGAGAGACATCAATCTGCGTTTGTCCTTCGGCAAAGGCGTCAGCAGGATTGGCGGCAGGCTGCTTTTTGGCGCAGCCTGACAAGGCAGTGGCGACCGCGAGTGCGGCAAACAGATAACGATAACGCATTGTGGCTGTGTGACTCCCTGACAAATGAGCACGTTATTTTAGCGATTTCAGAGCATGATGGAAGCCCGCAGGCGCTCGGCATGCTCTGAATTTTGTCAGTAAGCAATGCGAAGGGTAACGAGAAACGGCCTGGCTGAACAGAGGTCGCCTGGCACAAGCGTGCCAGGCCTGATCGCGATCAGCTAAAGACCATTCCGCCATCAACCAGGATAGACTGGCCGGTAATATAATCCGAGTCCGGTCCTGCGAGGAAGGCTACACAGGCGGCCACATCGTCGGGCTCGGATAAACGGCCCAGTGTGATTCTTTTGGCGAAGGCCTCGGTACCATAACCTGCAGGCTGACCTGCGGCTTCGGAAATTTGCCGATCAATTTCTGCCCACATGGGGGTTTTGACAATGCCCGGACAAAAACCGTTTACGGTAATGCCCGCCGGTGCAAGATCCCGGGCTGCCGTTTGGGTCAGACCGCGCACGGCAAACTTACTCGAACTGTATATCGCCAGTTCAGGATTTCCGACGTGGCCAGCCTGGGAGCAGGCATTAATGATCTTTCCGCCGTGCCCCTCCGCTGCAAAGGCTTCAACCGCGGCCTGCATCCCCCAAATCACGCCTTTCACGTTGACGTTGTAGACTTTATCAATGATGTCTTCCGTAATGTCCTGAACAGGCGTGGACGGCGCAATCCCGGCATTATTGACAATGACATTAAAGTCGCCCAGCACTTCACGTGCCTGCTCAACCGCGTGAAAAACTTGATCACGCTTTGATACATCAACCTTGATGGCTAATGCACTGCCCTGCGCTTTTTTAATTTTTTCCGCGACCTGAGAAGCGGTATCAAAATTAAAATCCGCTACCGCAACGGCAAAGCCATCTTTCGCCAGGCGTAACGCAATGGCCTCACCAATGCCCTGGCCCGCACCTGTTACCAGCGCCACTCGATTTTTCATCATCATGTCCTCCGTTCCTTCGTGATTAAAGAAGCTGACTCAGATGGAGTTGTCCCATCAAAAGGGGGTTATCCGCATAATCCACCGGTACAGCTACAACCGCCGGCCCCTGCACATCCATTGCTTTACGCAGTGTCGGCTCAAGTTCAGCTGCGCTGGTCACCGCAAACCCCGCGGCGCCAAACGCCTCGGCATAGGCTTTAAAATCAATGGGCCCAAAATTGACACCGGACACACGTTGATATTTTTTCTCTTCCTGCATCGCCACCATGTTGTAGGCATTGTCAACCCAGATAATGTGCAGGATATTGGCGTTGAGCCTGACCGCCGTTTCCAGCTCCATACTGGACTGGAGAAAACCGCCATCCCCTGATACCGACACCACTTTACGTGATGGATCGACAAGCCAGGCACCGATAGCCCAGGGCAGCGCAACGCCCATGGTTTGTTGTCCGTTAGAAATCATGATTTGACGCGCACGGAAGCTGTAGAGGTAGCGGGCAATCCAGATATGAAAACTGCCCATGTCCACGGTAAGACTGACGTCACTGTTGATGATGTCCTGCATCGCCCGGACAATACGCAGGGGATGAAGTGCAAACTGATTCAGACTGGCCCCCTGAAGCGCCAGTAACTGTCGCTGTTGTTGGCGATCGTCCAGTATGCTGGCAGCCTGCTGGCTAAGTTGTAAGGGTGAGGTTATCCGCGTCGCCAGCTTGCCCACCGTTGCCGCGATATTCCCCACTAACTCAGCATCAGGTAAATAGCGGTTGTCGGTTTCCGCCGGGACGACATCAATATGAATTAACGTCGCATTACCGGTATTCCACATCGCCGGTTCGTACTCAACCGGGCTGTAGCCAATCGTGATAATCAGATCCGCCTGCTGGAGTAGTTTGTCACCGGCCTGGTTATTGAAAAGACCCACGCGGCCAGCAAAACGGGAAAAGTGCTCCTGACGTATCGCGCCTGCTGCCTGATAGGTGCTGGTAACAGGGATATGGC
This sequence comes from Pantoea sp. BR_17, assembly GCF_041955125.1. Taxonomy (NCBI): domain Bacteria; kingdom Pseudomonadati; phylum Pseudomonadota; class Gammaproteobacteria; order Enterobacterales; family Erwiniaceae; genus Pantoea; species Pantoea sp. BR_17. The sequence continues at coordinate 97,821 of NZ_JAVAXT010000014.1, forward strand.
TGCGGTTTAACAGATCGTGAATGGCCTCGCTGTTCTCAGGCTGGCTTGCCATCAGGCCAAGCAGAATCACCGGATTTTTTGCTTTGGCTATTTCACGACTGACCGCATCAATCATGACGTCGGGTGCCGCCCCCAGGGTGATACCGCCTTTGCTGGCCAGGACTTTGCCCGTCACCGGCTGGTCGACAATATCCTGTGGCAGGCTGACAAACGCACCGCCTCCGCGACCATGCTCCGCATGGCGAAAGGCATTTGACACGCATTCAGCCAGGGCGGAGGGATCGGTCACCTCTACCGCATATTTTGTAACCGGGCGGAACATAGAGACGGTATCCAGGCTTTGGTGGACCTGCTTGGCGCTGTCAGAGCGTTTGACGGCGCCCCCCAGCGCCACAACCGGATCGCCTTCGCTGGTCGCGGTCGCCATACCGGTCACCAGATTGGAGCAACCAGGACCGGAGGTGACCAGCGCCACCCCTGCTTTTCCGGTCAGTCTGCCCACCGCAGCGGCCATAAACGCAGCATTGGCTTCATGCCGCACGGGAATGGTATGAACAGACGAATCCAGCAATGAATCAAAGACTTTATCGATTTTTGCACCCGGAATACCAAACACATGGCTGACGCCCTGTGCTTCCAGTTGCGCGACAACCAGATCGGCGCCGCAGGTCCAGAGGGTTGTATCTGAGAGGGTTTTCATATTCAGGCCTCGTTATTAGCTTTCGACAGAACGGATAGCGTCATCCAGGTTTTCGGGCGTCAAATTGGCGTGCAGGAAATCACTGTTTTCCGGCAGGTCGATGACCAGCTTGCTGATGGCGCCAAAGGTCAGCGAGCCCTCTTCAAGCACGTAGTCGAGAATGTGACCGCCTCCGGTTCTGTCGTCGGTGATAAAATGTTCGTGGTACCCGGCGACGTTAATGCCCTGCATGTACTGTGGCGTACGGAACCCGATAAGCTCACCGCTGCGATGAGAAAATTCGAAGATGGGCTGATTGCCGAGCACTTCTGGCATCGAGCGGTATGGGCGGCACTGACACGGGACGGTACGGGTTTGTACCGATGAAAAGTGGCCGCTGACACGTAAGGCACAGAACTGATTGTCCGAGGTGATTTCACTGTCAATTAACTGGTGCAGCTCATGCCGTGGAACAGCACGTTCGAAAGTGTGTTTATGCTGAGGCTGAAAGAAGGTCATAACCGCAAAGGGCGTTTTCTGCTCAGGATGTGCAGGACGGGCGCTGCCATCCGCCCGTAACTGATAAACATTGCTGTCGAATGCAATCAATTCTCCGTCGAGCTGGTTGAACGTGCCCAGGCCAAAGTCGCCTTTACGCAGTAAATCTGCAATTCGGGTTTCACCTTCGTAAACACCGCTCAGAAGTGCACTCATCAAAGAGGTTTGATACATAACACTTTCTGGCATATTTTTTTGCAGTTTGTTCACCGTATCTTTAAGTTGATCCTCGCAGGAACAATCAGTTACAAAATTGCTCATTGGATGCCTCATGGGTTAACTGTTAAGCCGTGTTAACATTATGGTGGTCCCGTTTGCCGACAGAATCCAATAGCAAAACCTGTTAACTTTGAGACGTTTTTAATATGGAACTGCGCCATCTACGTTATTTTGTTGCGGTCGCACAGACTCAACACTTCACCCGAGCGGCTGAACTACTGGGCATTTCGCAGCCGCCGCTGAGTCAACAAATTCAGCGCCTGGAGCATGAAATTGGTACCCCGCTGTTGAAGCGGCTGACACGTGGTGTGGAACTGACTGAGGCTGGAAAGACTTTTCTGACAGACGCGATTGAAATTGTTCAGCTGGCCGATTATGCCCTAGAGAAAGCCAGAGGCGTTGCCCGTGGGATGAGCGGAAAAATGTCATTAGGTTTTGCGAGTTCGGTGGCGTTTAATCCTCGTGTGTTCGAAATCATTCGGCACTTTAAAGCCCGCTATCCTGCACTGGAATTAATGACCCGCGAAGAAAACATGTCTTTACTGATACAGGATCTTCAGGAAGGACTACTGGACGCGGCGTTTATTCGTTTACCCTGTGAAAGCAGTCGGTCATTTAATTTGCGGGTTATTTCGACCGAGCGGATGGTGTTGGCACTGCCTGCCGACCATCATCTGAAACATAAAACGGCCATTGCGCTAAGTGAGTTGGCAGACGAAACGTTGATTATTTTTCCACGTGAAGTTTCGCCCAGTTTGTATGAACTCATTGTCAGTGCCTGTTTACGGGCAGGTTTTTCATCTTCCTCTTTCCAGCAGGCCCCGCAAATCAGCTCTTCGCTGGGGATGGTCGGCGCGGGCTGCGGGATTGCGCTGATCCCTGAATCCATGATTTGCGTACAGAATCCCCACATTTGCTTTCGTGACATTGCAGAGAATACGCTCTTTACGGATGTCGCTTTTGCCTGGCGGCGTAATAATGCCTCCAAGGCCGTGAACCATTTATTAGCACTCATTCCTGCGCGTTAAACACTCAGCGATCACTCCTTTCGGTGGCAGAAACGAAGCGGGAAAAATAAAAGATGCAGTATGAAAAGGGGAAATAAGCGCTGCGAATATATCCCCCTGATGCGTCACCGGGGCTATTTCATGTTGCCTTTGTGTTTTCACATAAATGAAATTTTCATTCGCATTAGCTGAATTAATGCACCACGTTGGTGCAAAAAAGTCAATGCCATTTCTAACATTTAATTAACTTTTTGAACCTTCTCAAAGAACTGATAAATGGCTGATTTTTTAGTTTATGCATCTTTTATGCATTTCTTATGCAACCAGCGCGGGGATTTTACCCGGTTTATCTGCACTATTATTCACTCTTATTCAGCGTTAATCGAAATAGCATAGCGATAATGCGTGCCGGGCCGACATCATATTTTTTCTGGCAGTGATAAATTATACATGCGCTGAAAAGCGTGTTGTTTCCACGGCTCAACACAATAAATAACGTCGATAAGAAAGGTTTTGTATGGATAAGTTATCTTACGCGTCTGACAGTAGTACATCCGCCTGGTCTACCTACCTTCAACAAATCGATCGCGTTGCCCCTTATTTGGGCGATCTCTCTCGCTGGATCGATACGTTACGTCATCCTAAACGTGCCTTAATCGTTGATATTCCTTTGCAAATGGATGACGGTACGATTCGTCATTTCGAGGGTTACCGTGTTCAACATAATCTGTCACGCGGCCCCGGCAAAGGCGGAATCCGCTATCATCCGGATGTTGACCTGAATGAAGTCATGGCACTCTCCGCCTGGATGACCATCAAATGTGCCGCTGTGAACCTGCCTTATGGTGGTGCTAAAGGCGGGATTCGTGTAGATCCCTTCAAATTGTCTGAAGGTGAGCTTGAGCGTTTAACCCGCCGCTATACCAGCGAAATTGGTATCATCATCGGTCCACAAAAAGACATTCCGGCACCCGATGTCGGTACCAACGGTAAAGTTATGGCCTGGATGATGGATACCTACTCCATGAATCTGGGCACCACCGTGACGGGCGTCGTGACAGGTAAACCTATTCACCTGGGTGGATCGCTGGGTCGCGAAAAAGCCACCGGTCGCGGCGTATTTGTTACAGGTCGCGAAGTGGCGCGCCGTGCCGGTATTGAGATTGAAGGTGCGCGCGTCGCCGTTCAGGGCTTCGGTAACGTTGGCAGTGAAGCGGCACGTCTGTTCAGCCAGGCTGGCGCACGCGTCGTGGTGATTCAGGATCATACCGCTACCCTGTTCAATGCCGACGGTATTGATATGGATGCACTGACGCAATGGCAGGCCGAAAACAAACAGATTGCTGGCTTCAAAGGCGCACAAGTCATTGATAAAGAGGCCTTCTGGCACACGGAAATGGATATTCTCATTCCGGCAGCCCTTGAGGGTCAGATTACCCGTGAACGCGCTGAGACCCTGAGCTGTAAACTGGTACTTGAAGGTGCCAACGGTCCTACCTATCCCGATGCTGACGATGTGCTGGCAAACCGTGGCGTGATTGTGGTCCCAGACGTTATCTGTAACGCCGGCGGTGTGACGGTCAGTTACTTCGAATGGGTGCAGGATATGGCCAGTTTCTTCTGGAGTGAAGACGAGATTAATAAACGGTCTGATAAAATCATGACTGAAGCCATGATTCACGTTTGGGAAAAAGCCAAAGAGAAAGACTGCTCTCTGCGTACCGCAGCCTATATCGTTGCCTGTGAGCGTATTCTGATGGCCCGTAAAGATCGCGGTATCTATCCGGGCTAAGCCAGTAAAAAAACAACCCGCGATGTGCGCGGGTTGTTTTTATTCAGCGGCTTTCGCTTAACGGAATTGCTGCACCGTCTGGGCCAGCTGTTGCGCCTGATCTTCAAGCGAACTGGCTGCCGCCGACATTTGTTGCACCAAAGCCGCGTTTTGCTGCGTTGTTCCGTCCATTTCATTTACCGCAATCGTCACCTGACTAATTCCTCGCGCCTGTTCATCTGACGCGGCAACGATTTCGTTGATGATACTTTGTACAGAGGAGACAGCCTGGGTCATTTCATGCATCGTTTTGCCTGCCTCATTGACCAGCGTGACGCCGCTTTGTACCCGGGCACTGGACTCCTCAATAAGCGCGGCAATGTCTTTGACCGCACCGGCACTGCGTTGCGCCAGGTTTCTGACCTCAGAGGCCACTACCGCAAATCCGCGCCCTTGCTCGCCCGCCCTGGCCGCCTCAACGGCTGCGTTGAGCGCCAGGATATTGGTCTGGAAGGCAATGCTGTTGATCATGGTCGTGATATCGCCAATTTTCTTTGAGCTGTCATCAATTTGCGACATGGTCTGTACCACCTGGCCCACCAGGTTTTCGCCCCGGCTGGCAATGGTTGTCGCATTTCCGGTCAGGTGCGTAGCCTGCTGGGCGTTATCCGCGTTCAGGCGAACCGTGGCGCTGATTTGTTCCATGCTGGCTGCTGTCTCTTCCAGTGCTGCCGCTTGTTGTTCGGTGCGCGAGGCTAAATCCAGGTTGCCGCTGGCTATCTCACTGGCCCCCTCTCTGACAGACGCGCTGGCATCTTTAATCTGGCCCACAATGGATTGCAACTGGCTTTGCATGGTGTGCAGGGCGTAAAACAGGCTGGCGTTGTCACCGTGCGCGACCTTAATGTCATTGCTGAGTTTGCCTTCCGCAACGGCCAGCGCAATGCGGGCTGCTTCTGCGGGTTCGCCACCAAGCGGGCGCATTACTTTGCGATTAAACAATAACCCCAGTACGGCACCTACCAGCAGGATGCTCACAAGCATTAAACCGATAGCCCAATAGAGCTGGCGGTTCGCGGCGGCCATGACCTGGCTGACAGGGGCGACAATTCCCACATACCAGGGCTTATCGCTGTTGCCTATCACCACCGGATACCAGGTGTACATGGCTCTTTCACCCAACACCGGATCATCATGTTCGACGATCTGACGGGTAAAATTGTCTTTGTCGCCTTTCCATTCCTTACCGGCGTCATTTTTGACAGGTGACGATACCACTTTACCACTGTTCGAAAGCAACAGCGCATAACCCGTATCCTGCCAGGGTTTTATCTGGTTCACTTTTTGCTGTAATGACGCAAGCGAAATATCCGATGTGACCACCGCCATGAGCTTGCCTTGATCGATAATGGGTGAGGCAACAGAGGTCAGTAAGGTTGGCACGCCGTTGTAAGGGTAGCTGTAGGGCTCTATCAGGGTATCTTTACGCGACTGTTGAGGGACCAGATAATAATCCCCCTGGCCAGGCGTCAAATAGGAGAGCAGCGGATGCATGGCATAGTTGCCGGACTGATCGCGGTCAACAAACCAGGCATAGCGGCCCTGAGGTGGCTGTCCTTTCTGACCAACAAACTCCGCATCGCGACCGTCAAACGCGTCAGGTTCAAAAATCACGGACATAGAGAGATAGTCAGGGTTGGCCCTGAGAGAATACTCCATAATTTTGTCGGCAATTTTCCGGTCATTAACGCCCGCTTTTGGTAAGGCAATCAGGCTTTGGCCAAGGCTGTGTGCCATATCGCGCGCGTAACTCAGCTCTTGCTGAATCTGCAGGCCGCGACTTTGTGCAATCTGTTGAAGATAATTTTCCGCTAAGTTTTTTTGCTCTTTTGCCGATTGCCAGCTCAGGACGCCAATAGTGACGGTAAAACCAAGCGTAATAGTCAGGCCACCGGCAAGCAGCATCTGGGTGCGGGTGGTCAGTGTTTTTTTTGCGGGTTGAGAAGTCATGCGGATTCCCCTGAAATCGATCGGCTTAATTGACTTCCCTGCCAGACAGACGCTTTTATGTTCCTTAAGGATCTATCGGCGCTCAATAAACGAACTTTAATTCTCATGACTCAAGTCAGACCTTAATCACAACGTTCATCATCAGGGGGAAAGCGCATGATTTCGAAAGAGAACGCAGAACATTATTTCTGGGGTGAGCAGTGTGAGGGTTGGCATCTGCTTAAAAGACACGATCTGAGCATTATTTATGAGCAGATGCCGCCTGCAACACATGAAATACGGCATTATCATGTGCGATCGCGGCAGTTCTTTTTTGTGCTGGAAGGCCAGCTCAGCCTTGAGGTGGAAGGTGTGGTGCATCATCTGCAGACGCAACAGGGAATTGAAATTCCCCCCGGCGCAAAACATCAGGCTCGCAATATCAGCGATAACAGCGTCACTTTTTTAGTCATTTCTCATCCCACAACGCGTGGCGATCGTCACGATGTCGTCTGAACACCGGGCGGGAAAGTGAAATTTTGGTAACTTATCGCGATGATTTTGACCTGAAACAATAAACGGGCGGAAAAAATATGTCAGTTTGTGCCCTCTTTTTTGGCGGGATGAAAAACCGGACTTATTCATGTGGAATCATACTGGCTGGCTTCACAGTTCTGCGCTTTGTTTTGGCTGGCTTGCCAGATATCTCCATCACTACGCTTTTGCCATCACACATTTGACTGGCTGATCGTAATGCAGGCAAGCACGGCGCAAACCAGTCAATGCGCGCGAAGCGTTATGGAGAGAGCGTTGTGCGGGATAACAGGCGGGCAGTTCACAGGTAATGAACTGCCAGGAATGAACCATCAGGCCGCTTTAACGGCGCGGACTTTTTTCTCACTTTGCGCAGTCGCGTCAGCTGTTTCTGACACATTTTGCGCCGTGCCAGGTAATTTGCTGGTGCGAAGAATATGCTGTACCGCGTCTTTTTGCTCTGCCAGCAACAACCCTAAGGTTTCAGCCTGCGATTCATCCATATCGGCCTGGTGTGCCAGTAACCAGTCGGTGAACGCCTCTGCCATATCCAGCATTTTATCGTAGGCATCGGCCTCTTTCTTATTGGCAAATGTCATCTTCTCTTCACCCTTTCTGACTACTACAAATTTGGTTTCGACAGCCATTTTATTGCCCTCATATACTGTTTATTTATACAGTATAACACAGTCGGCGACGTTTTCCAGTGAAGAAAAGACACAACGGTTAAACCTGCCCTGCTTACGCCATTCGGTGTGCATCAGGCCAGTAATTCTTCCATAAACTCAGCCAGCGCTTTACGGGGATCGTCCTCTTCCGACACGATCATTTCGATTCCCCATTGCCCCAATACTTCTTTTGCCACCGGGTTATTGCGATTGGTAAAAAGGTAAGATTTGGGTCGGGCGGTTGCCAGGCCTGTGCGCCCCCACATTTTTGTCAGCCGATAGAAGAGCAGACGAATATTAAAATCACTGATGCTGTAGCCAACAAACAAAACCGAATTGCCCATGACATCATGGGTCAGCTTGATATCTAACGGCGAATCAAAATAGAGGCGTTCAAAGTAGCTGCTTTCATCCAGTACGATAGAAGTATCGTCATCAAAGTCGCCATGAAGTTTGATGATATGACGTTTATCTTCGGTGAGTGAAACCAGATCGGCTGCATTCGCCACTTTTGAATAAGGCACGCCATGGGCCTCATGCGCGGCTTCCAGCCACCGATCGTAATTCGTGGTATAGATGCGTGAAAAGTTGCCCTGAGTGATCATGGTATGAATTTCAGAGCTGCGGACATCAATATCAGGCCGGTGCCATTCGCGATCCATCCAGCTTCGTAACGGTCCTAACGAACCTTTTTTCTGCTTGTAGTACTCAGCCAGAGAGAGGTGCGTACCGTAAGTATTAAAAATTTTCGGATCGTACCCCAGTTCATTAGCCAGATGAGCGATAAGCTCATGCCATTCAGGCAGGCCGAGATTACGGGAAAGACCGGCTCCGGCAAACAGAATGAGCTTGCCGGAATCGTATGCGCGTTTGAGCTCAGGTTTCATGCCACGCCTCGTGCAGTTTTTAAAAAGGCAGCAAAACGATCCAGCGCAATGCGACGGTTGGAAATTTCGTTTTTCTTCTCGCCCATCTCAGCGAAGGTTTGATCGTATCCTTCGGGAATAAAGATACAGTCCCACTGGAATCCATGGGGACCGGCAGGTTCAGGTGCAATAGTGCCGCGCAATTCGCCGAAAAACTGGTACATTTTGCGTCCGTCGCAATAACCCAGTACGGTTTTGGCGGTTACACCCTGACTGTCGAGGCCCTGTACCAGCGATGCAAAGCGATCGGCACCGAGGCGATTCCAGAAAATACGCGTCAGCCCCGCAGGCAAACCATTCAGGCCATCCAGATACAGCCCGGTGTGCTCAACAAAAAGCGGACGTCCGATAATAGAGAAGGCCTTCGTCAGTTTATCTCGCACTAAATCCAGTTCATTTTCCGTTTGAATTTCTTCAATGCGACGCGCGATGGGTACGACGTCCACGCCCACAGGTTCCAGTATTCCGCGGACCTCCGCCAGTTTTTGCTCATTGGCCGAAAGGAATCTGATTTTCATGCTTCTTCCACGTTGATTACGCTGCCTCAGTCAAATTTATCATTAAGACAGAACAAGAGGTTATCGCTGGTGAGTGTAGCGCAAATTCGCGCCTTTCTGGCGTGAACATTTGCGCAAAACGCGGGGTTACAGAGTAGAGCGGATAAAACAGAACAACGCAGGACGTGAATAAGTCCGAATAAGGCATGATGTAAAACACCGCTCCGTTTAATAAGCCCCCGCTGCATTGGCTATTTAAAGACACACAATCTTTTGCGCATCGTCTGCGTTTTTGCACCTTTCCAAAGCGCGGAAATACCGTAAGCCACAGAGAAACCGGCCGCGAAGTTCTTTCAGGGGCTCTGTTCGCCAGCCAGACTGATGCAGGCGTCATCATAGTACTGACAGTATCAAGTCACTAACGTTTTATTTTCCATCCAGTGCCTGACAGATGAATCGAAAATATTACGCATAGCATAAGCCGTTTATCCTGCGCTCTCTGTTCCGTTCGTCAAAGCCGCATCACTCGTCAGGGGCTGAACCTGTCTTTCACTGGCAGAGAGTGCTCTGGCGAGGCTGTATAAAAGAATCGGGAAGAAAGTCGGACGTGACGACCTGACAAGGACCTGTGTATTTATCGGTGGCAAAGCTGTTTTGCAAACGGCAGCGATGAACGTTTATATCTTTTATTGCTAATGTACGGCATGTGCAGACCCGTGCCGCCCTTCACACCGACTGTTCACCCTTCCGGCATTTCAAAATTCATCCTGAGGAAAATGATAAAGACGCCGCACTACGCATGTTTTTGTGAAAAGCGGTTTTGAATGGTTCCAGAAACCCCCTGCACGTTATTCTGTCAGACAGAGCGACTCACTTTTCAGACGTGGAATGAAAAGCATCCCATAGCGGAAAAGATGACAATATCCGCCTTAGCGAAAAGTGCAAGAATCTAATGGCAGCAATACGTTGTGTTTTCATAAGCAAACGGCATCACGTCCGCAGCCATATAAATGTTGTTGATCTGATAAATTCTTATAGCGACGATAACCTCCCGACTGGCTTTAAGTATAGTGACGGAGAGAGGCCATCAGGATGATATTAGCTACCCGTTTTTATTCTTGCCGTCACTTGTCAACGCTCCGCTTATAGCTCTGCTTTACAGCACGAAATGTGTGATTAAACCTTAAGACAGACAGGCGCGCGTACCCACAATGTTATCCATCATAGCGATCTATATTGCGCTGACTAACCGTGTTAAAAGAAGGATTTGTCCTGTAAGAAAAGTTGCAGACTTCAGTAATCGTCTGGCTTCACAAAAACTAATCCCGTGAACAGGAATGAACAAGACGGTTAACGCATTATCCGGCGATTAAGACACAACCATTTTGGAGCAGAATGAAGATTAGGACAATTTATCATGGGGAATTATTAACCTGACGTTATCATTTACCTGCGCTGGAATGAAGCGACTTTATTATGCCGTAATATCCCTGTAACTGGTAAGGAGGTAATGCATTACACACTGATTTTTATTGCTTTTTTAAGTAAATAAATGGGCGTTATTTTCAATACGTCACCGTAATATGCTACCGTTTATCACCTGGACCTCAACGAAAAAGGCGCTGACAATGCGTCTGGCATTTAAATTTTATGTATGTTTAATGCGTTTAAAATGCCGTAATAATCCTAAGCGGTAACAAATTTGTACATTTCAGACAGAAGAGATATTTCTTTCCTTGATTATTTTTCGTAGAATGACCCTGTTTAAATATTCGCTGTAATTTAAGGATTAACCAATGGATGCGCTCAAAGCATTAAATAACCTTCGTATTCTACGCGCACAAGCCCGGGAAATTGAGCTTGATGTGTTAAATGAAATGCTCGAAAAGCTTTCTGTCGTTGTCGCTGAACGCCGTGAAGAAGAAGAAGCTGAGCAAGCTATGCTGCGCGAGAAAGCAGATAAGTTAGCTAAGTATAAAGAAATGCTGATGAATGACGGCATTGATATTTCTGAACTGGTTGATTTGCCCACAGAGACAAAAACAAAAGCTAAGCGCGCACCTCGCCCTGCTAAATATCGCTATACCGATGAAAACGGTGAAACTAAATCGTGGACAGGCCAGGGCCGTACACCATCGCCAATTAAAAAGGCGCTGGACGCTGGCGGTTCGCTTGACGATTTCCTGATCTGACAAAATGCGCGGTATTGATTTCGATACCGCGCATTTTATTGGAAACATTGTTTTAAGAGATTATCTGCTCATCATCATTATTGATGAACTGGCTAATTGTAGCGTCTCATTCTCATACCGATGAGGGAGATGATGGTAGCTGTCGCTTTCAGTAATACGCTCAACCGTTTCTGAATACCGCTCCAGCGCAGTCCGCATTTGCACAACATAATCATGCGTATCGTAAACCCGATCGATTCCCTCTAATGCATGATTCATAATTTTTCTTGCCACATCGTTTGGCGTGTCCAGCGCGGCGAGTTTCGAACGTGCCGTTCGACGTAAATCACGCGGCGTGAAAGGTTCCAGCCCTAATCCCCGAGGCGCACGCAACATCCGGCGTAGTGCCTGATTCAGCGCACCTTTCGAAAGCGGCTGCATGACATCACGCGGCGCAGGTACGAGCCAGGGAGAAGCCGGATCGCTGGCGGCAATTAAGGCCTCAATACAACGGCGCATTAACGCTGAAATGGGTAAAGTATGTTCGCGCTGGGACTTGTTACGTGTTCCCTGCTTCCATAATCCGGATTGCAGATTAAATTCTGATTTCCGCGCCTGAACCACTTCGTCAGGCCGACGGGCACTGACCAGACACAGGCGTAAGGCCCAGCGTACCTGTTCTGACAACGACCAGTTATCCAGACCATGCCAGAAAACCCAAATCTCCGCGTCTGACAGTTGCCGGCTTCGTGGAGGTGACGCACGGCCCGCAATATCACGTTTCCTCAGTGAAGCCACGGGCGAATGCGCCAGGTAACCCTGCATTTCGGCCCAGGACAAAAACTGTTTAGTCAGAGCAAAAACGCGCCGGGCTTCCTCTTTTTTACCTTCAGAAATCAGGACGTTATAGAGCCTGTTTAATCGTAAACGCGTCAGGTTTTTTAGCGGTAAAGTGCCAATATTCGGCAACACATGCCTGAGTAATGATGATATGGCAATTTCGGGACGACGTCGGGTGACAAGCAACGACAGTTTTACCCACACGCGGATAACCTGCTCCACTGTTCCTTCGTCGCCAAAATTATCCAGATCAGACAAGGAAGCATGTCTGATCTGATTGAGCCAACACATAACGTGACGGCCCACATGCGGCGATGTCATTTCTGTCAAAATTTCTGCCACTGCCTCTCCTGATCGTAAAACTGTCGGCCAGATTCTACCTTCCAACAGCCTGTGACTCCAGACCTGTTAAGTCTGGAGTCGCAATGGTAGCGCTGTACGCTTTTTAAGAAATTCATTAAGGAAAAGACTCTTATTCTTTTTGAATGGATTGGTTATTAAACCCGCAGAGAACAACGCGATAAATGATGGATTATTTCCACAATAGCGCTATTTCAGAAGATAAAGACGATGAATGGGATACGTCAGCTAACTGCAAAGTATGCGGTCAAAAATTCCACGATGCGTTTTGTGTCTTCGACAGCTATTCGCTGTACGGAGATCCGGGCAGGAAACCTCTACGCACGTTCAGATGAACAGGCGCTGTAATAGCAAGTGAGACAGTTTCACTAATATCAGGAGGCGCAGATAAATTACGGGGTTCTGATCGTCGTGCTACCGCTTCATGAGTGCGCCCCCTGCCATAAATTATGAGGCGCACCGCCAGCAAGATCTCTGCAATACCTGCCTCGGGATACAGGAGAGATTAACGATAACAAGGCACTCTCGGGTTGACCATGTGGTCAGAATGCATTTGATACAGCGGCACTGCACTCTTACATTGAAAATGAAACAATTGCGCGTAACACCAGCCGCTTCAGCTCTTGCTAAACGTATAGTTAAAAACTCGTCCGTTTTGAGTTTGCACAGTAAGCGTCTTTCCCGCCGATGTATCCAGGGCTCTGGCCTGACTGTATTTCCACATCATGACCTGCTGCCCGTTGGGATAAGGTGATTCTGTATCAGGCGGTCCAAACATACGAATGAGCTCCGCGCGTGTCGTCTGACCGGGTTTAATCTTCTGAATAGTCGCCGTATCGAAATTGTGTCCCACAGAGTTAGAACATGCAGCAAGAACCCACACCAGGCCCATGATAATTAGTGATCGCATTACGTTGTTCCCGGAGATGAGTTTGACATGCGTTGCATCGCGCTGTGTTACAAGGGTTGTACTATCTTCTTATGATATCGGCAAAATAAGCATTCACTGCAATAAATGTCCGAATGCGTATTATGGCCTACAGACCGCCCGATGGCGTACTAAAATTCCGTACTGGCATGTCGACATTATTAAAAACGTTGCGTGATGAATTACCGCTGCTCTCTGTCAATACGATTTCCGGTTTCGCCACCGCGAGACAAAGGCTGAAGGTGACGGCTATGGCCGTGCTGCATGTGGACGACTCGCCTGTTTACCCTGACGACATTCGTTAATTCTGCTGCCTGAATGACATCGATAAAGCCCTATTTTTCAGTCTGTTAGCCAGACATCACTCTTTAAAACACCCATTCAATTTCGTATGCCACCCAGGATTGATCGCCACGTCATGCTGAACGTCAGCTTACCGGCAAAAAAATGCAGGCCGTTAACTGGCCTGCTCGCGTTATCCTGAAAATGGTTGAAACGATTTTTATGCCTGTACAAAGGGACAGTTGCCCCTTTGTACAGAATAAAAAAATCACCTGTTAGTTACACTGTAAATTTTTTGGTCTGGCAGACAGTCGCTTCATTTTTTCAGCGAAGGCCTTAGTACACAGGCGTTCTTATAGACTCTCCAGACTCAGTGGGAGCCAGTTACCCTGTGCATAGCGTGCCAGACCGGCCTCCTCAAAGCGCCAGAGATGGAGCCAGCCGTTATCGAGCAGTTTCCGGATAACCTCATGCTTACCAATCACTGCGTCAATGGCATTTTGCGGCGCGTCGATAACAACGGTCAGGCGCAACGGCTCGTGCATCCAGTGCTCGCCGTCATGGAGCGACTGACGTGATAAACCGATCCGCAGATCGCCGCCATTGCCCTCAAAGACACCGATGCGGCCCCCCACTACGTTGTGCAGCACCTTATTGCCGCTCCCCAACCTTTGCGGATCGCATGTTGACGCGTGGTACTGCCAGTTGATCCAGTGCGTGACCAGCATGGGTGCGGTCATCAGGCCTTCCAGTAGACTGCCATCACTATCCTGACTCGCATCGTAGTCATGCAGAAAGCTGCGCCCGCCCAGGACTACGCCACGACTTCTGTGACGAGGGGCAATAAGAAAGGCTGCGTTGCCCGAAAGACCCCATTCGGGACGGGTTTGTGCCCCGTCATTAGCGCGACGGCGTAGTTGTCCGAGCAACACATCTTCGGGCGCACGCGGGTCCAGCTTAAGGGCGGGTGCCCGCTCGCGGCGGACCTGATCACTGGCTTGATTAAAAATCGGTTGCAATCGCTCACAGCGGGCGCGCGCACTTTGCGGCAACAAATCGAGATCAAACCACTCGATTTCATCGGTAGTCGTGTTATGCAGGGCGGCCACAAACGTCGTAGAGTCCGGAATCACTGTTCCTTGCGCTTGCAGCCCCTGGCGAACCTGTGGTTCGTTAAGCAATTGCGCCAGACTGCGTGCATTCACTTCACCGGTCTGGCCACAACAGGCACCACAGTCCAGTGCCGCTGCGTGGGCATTGTTAGCTGACTGGCTGCCATGTCCAACGAGGAGCACTATAGGTGCCAGATGCTGTTCCAGGCCCATGGCATGAAGAACCCCGGCAGCGAGCTTAACTTTAGCCTCAGTATCCAGCCCAACCAGTTGTGGGCGGCACGTCTCCCGAAACCGCGCAGGTAAGCCAGCAAGATCATCTCTGGCACGTGCTTTATTGCCCGGGCGTAACCAGTTTACCAGCTTGACCGAGTAGCCCAGTCCAACCGCTTCCACAAACGAGAAGGCAGCCCCCGGCCAGCGGCTAATCGCATTCCATTGATCGGCCATGGCAAATCGGGCGTGACGCGAACGACTGGCCTGGCTTTGCAGTGCCGCATCGGCTTTATATTGCGAACCCGCCTCCACGATACGGTCAGCGACCTCCAGGGAAGGCGCAAGTAAGCCGGGTAACTGGGGACGGCGGGCTTGCGTGCCCAGCGGTGTGTAGGCAACGGGAAGGCCAAAGAATCCTGCAAAACCGATGGTCTGTATACCAGCACTCACGGTCTCAAGCGCACGGCGCAACGGTTCACTGCGCACATCAATGCAGAAAGCAGCCTGTGCTTCGATTGCCTGATGTTCCGTACCATGACCGTTTGCCGAGGCCAGCCGATGTGCCAACTCACGCTGATAGCCAATCTCCAGCGCCAGTTGCCATACTTCCTCAACCAGCATCGCCTGTTCCGCCGCCTCCAGCACCTGGTGAGCCTGTTTCCAGGCGTGCTGAAGCGAAGCAAGCGCGTGCCGGGTTGCTGCATCATCTTTGCATTCCAACAGGATTACGCCCCAGGCTAAGCGAATCGTCAGCAACTCGCGCAGGTGTGGGTCCTTATCCCCCGCCAGTCCCGCCTGCCAGCTCAGAAAGGCACACCAGGAAGCCCACCCATTCACGGTAAGCAGTACCGATTCCAGATAATCCGCCCATACAGCTTCAGGCAGGCCCAGACGTGCGATAAGCCAACGCTCCGCATCGGTAGCATTATCGGGTAAGGCATTGATAGCATTTGTGATATGGGGCAACCCCATTAACAAACCGATACCCTGATCGTGTCCCAGCGTATCCCGCCAGAAGGCATATAAGCCCTGTCGCTGAGGTTGCCAGTTCGCCTGATCTTCATCGAAGTAGGCGGCGCAGGTTTGACCAACCTGGTGCGTGATAGCCTGCCGCCAGGATAATCTCTGGTGCCGATCAGGATCGTTGTCGAGCACGTCGATTAGCAGCGGCAATTGCACTGGTGAGGTTCTTGCCTGTAACGCATCCAGGCACTGTTCAGCCGTCAGACCGGTCGCTTGTGCTTCGGGCAGTTGATGTAGCGCCAGATTGAGATCGGCAAGGCTGATACGGCCCTCGCGCCAGGCCAGGAACTGCTGATCGCGCGATGGGAATACCTGGATACCGCCGAGTACCGCCATCCGGGCGGCGACCCTGCGTACCGGCATGCCAATACGCGACCAGTGAGGGTTGACAGCAATGGCGCGATCCAGCGGCCATGTAGGTGCAATCGCCTGGCAGGCCTGGCTGCAAGCCTGCTCAATTGCAGCATGCCGGGAACAGGCGTTTTGTGTCGATTGCGTCAGGCTCGCCGAACCGGTTTTTTCGTTATTGACTAAGGTATCCATCAGTAGGCTCTCCAGTTTATTCGTATGGTTCAGCTCAGCCTGTCAGCAACAGGCGCGGTTGGCACTTCAGGTTCAACGTGTATGGAAACCCGGGATGTGAGGTTAGCTGGCCATAAGCGCAGCGCCAGACGTGTGAAGGCTTCGTCAAGGTAAAAACCCGCATAGCTCCATTGACGCAAGCGCGACAGGTGTTGTGGCTGCTTTTGCAATAACACCTGACAGAGATACAGGGCCGCCATGCCTGCCAGCGCGATCAGACCCAGACTGTCATCCGGCATATCCTGCAGGCCAAGCGGCAGCGCATGTGCTGACAGCGCAACTGTCGTCAGACCGATCACCGTGACGCACCCGAAAAGAAGCTGCGCCGACTTTCCAGACCCGCCCTCTGAAGCCTCGGGTAACCACAGTAACGGTGCCCAGGCCATACCAAGCACCACACACCACCACCAGGGCCAGGCGGCAAGACCTGAGAGCATCAGCACCAGAAACACGGCGGTAATTGTCAGCACGGGGGCAAAAAACACGCTAAGGGTGGTGGGCAAAGCGGCCCGGTGCAAAGCCTGCAGGCGAGTGTCTCTTACACCTTCCGAGGCCGACAGGAAAGCATGGGCTTTATAGAGTGAATGGCCAATCAGATGCAGTGCCGCCAGCGTATAAAGGCCAAGCGCGCATTCGAGCAGCATGAAGCCCATCTGCGCAACGGTTGACCAGGCCAACCGCACTTTAATACTGATGCGAGTCAACATGACAATGCCTGCCAGCACAGCGGTCGCCAGCGCGAAAATCAGCAACAGGATGCGCGCAGCGTTTGCCTGATCTAACATGGGTGCGAAGCGAATAAGCACAAAGCCACCCAGATTGACGACGCCAGCATGCAAGAGCGCCGATACCGGTGTTGGCGCCTCCATCACCTGTATCAGCCAGCCATGCACGGGTAGCAAGGCCGTACGAAGAATGACCGCCATTACGAGCAGAACGGCACTCGCCTGTAAGGACAGGGACATGCCATGCTGAGCGATATGCATCCCCAGAGCTGACAGCGAGAAACTACCTACATCCCACCAGGCGAGCGCGGCAGCGCCAAGCAACATCACGTCAGCCATGCGATCCGCAATGTGCTTTTTGTGTGCCGCAAGCCGCGCAAAAGGCCGATCGGGATAAAAGCAAAGCAAGTGCTGAAGTGCCACACCGACTGCGGCCCAGGCCGCGATGAGCAGCAGCCAGTTATCGGCGATCACGAGCAGATGCACGCTGCACAGCACAACGGCCAGTGCGCCAATATAGCCTCGCTGATTGGCTTCCCCTTCAAGGTAACGCGCAGAAAATGAAGCGATAACCTTACCCAGCACTTGTACCAGTAAAGCCAAAACCAGGCCAAAAGAGGTTGCCATTATTACGCCCGTCCATTGCGTACCACTGATGCCCGCGGCAAGACACAGTCCGGTTAAGGCAATGGTACTCAACGAAACTCCCTGTAATACACGCCAAAGCATCGGCATGGTAATCCAACTAAACCGCGTCAGCCCCGCTAATGCGGCCATTAAAAATGCAGGCGCCAAAAAACAGACCAGATGCAGAACATCAAGGATATTCATTCTATTTCCCTCATACGCTTAATTAGCTGTATGATCATTGACCTGAACTATTCTGTAAAATATATTTATTTGCACATTTCAATATTAAAAAACGAACAATGAACCTCAACCAGTTGAATTTTCATCACCTTTATTATTTCTGGCGCGTGGCCAGGCTTGGGCATCTGACGCGGGCTGCCGAAGAGTTGGCCACCTCGCAATCGGCCGTTTCGGTGCAAATTCGGCAACTGGAGGATCGACTTGGAGAAAGTTTGTTAATCCGTAAAGGTCGCCGTCTGATGCTGACAGACACAGGTCAGCTGGTTATGGCCTATGCCGACAACATCTTTGGTCTGAGCCAGGAGATGTTGGGACGGTTAAAAGGCACGTCAGCCGGTGTTACGCGGTTACGCGTGGGCAGCGTGGCAACGCTGTCGCGAAATTATCAGGAAAACTGGATTCGGCCCGCGCTTACCGACCCTGCCATAGTACTGACACTGGAGTCCGGATTACTGGAGGGCCTGCTGGTCAGGCTGACGCAGCATAAGCTGGATGTGGTGCTGGCTAATGAGACGGTACCTGCCGATCCCGATCGTCCGTTGCGCTGCGTGTTCCTGGGCAGCCAGTCTATCTCCGTCGTCGGCCCCGCGAGCAAATGGGCGTCACAAAGCCTGCGCATCCCGGAAGACCTGGATGGCGTGGAGATTGCCCTGCCCGGCCCGCGCCATGCCCTGCGTGCGCAATTTGATGCTTTATGTTCTAAGGCCGGCGTGACGCCAAGACTGCGAGCCGAGGTGGACGACATGGCGATGCTGCGTCTGATCGCCCGCGACAGCGGCTGGCTCACCGTGTTGCCCGAGGTTGTGGTTCAGGATGAGCTACGCGCCGGCATTCTTGTCTCCGTGGGCCAGTCAGACGAATTGCAGGAGCGCTTCTTTGCCATCACAACACCACACCGGCATCGTATTGACGTGCTGGAGCAACTGCTGGCAGGGGCGCAAAAATTACAGGTGCCCAACTAAGTATCACGCCGATTGCAGGTTGCCTGGCAATGTATTGAATCGCCAAATAACTAAAATTATGAGGTTTCACACTAAAATATAAATATGCATTGGTGTAAAAGATACAGACGAAAGTCGCGTAAATTTCACACATTTTCAGATGCCCAGGAATTTTCATTGCAATTTCCACTGCAGGCATTACCCTGTATATAAAACGCATTCATGAATTAATGATAAAAAATACCCATTTATCAATATATTACGCCGCGCCTGCTCTTAAATTAAGGTCGCAATACTTATCAATCCGCGCTATAATAATCAATTAGTTATAAACAATATCGAATCTATTCGGACAAGTTTAGGACATAGCCTACTCAAATAAAAATCGTTCAGTCAAGCTCCGTTATTTTATTACCCGCCTAAGTTTCGTTTTTCTAAAGACTTATTTTTATAAATGAAATCAGGCTTTCACCCTTTTGAACAGTGTCATTTTCGTAAAATTCATTTTGGCCATTCTGGCCAGACAGTTGATCTTTCAGCTTTAAGGTCAAGGTTATTAAGCTGATCAAGATAATTCAGCCGTTTTTGCAGTAGGTCAGACTCTTCAGCGGAAAGTTGTTTTTTCAGCAATAGTTTTGCCATGCCGGGCATAATTTTCGTTACAGCCTCCTCTAACAAATATACCTTTTTATCTTCTGTATGTTCAAAAACCTCATCAGCTGGAATCTTTGTTACGTTCCCACCAACGTATTTCCAAAGTCCGCTGTTATCAATTTGACGACTTTGATCATCATACGCTATTTCGGCTACGCTCATATAAACTGGCCAGATTTTTGATACATCGGTACTTAAGCACCAAATTGTGCCCTGCTGATCGTATGCAATTTTTAAAGTATCGGCAGCGTATAAACGTTGACTTGCATACCATTCATGCCCCGCATCATCAAAAAGGAAAGTCAGCCCATAGTTTTTTTGGCTTGTAATATCATCAGCAGTAACCGGCTTTCCCGGTTTAAAGTTCTTCAAATCAATCATGGACATACCTCTACTTAATTGTCTGCCATTTGTCTTCAACAAAAATTTGTATGGGCCGGGCTGTAAATTCATATCCTTTTTTTACCTTGCCAGGATTTTTGAACCCCGTTATCACATAACCTGCTTCAAACGTAACAGCCTCCCCTTTTTTCCTGACCTCAGCTCCAAGCCGTACACTCTTAATGCAGTTTTTTGTAATCTCTTCTGTTGAAGGTAAAGGGATGATCTTGTCACTTATCTTTTTCAGTTCTGCCATCACCCAACTGGATAAATAGCCATTTTCCTGGGACTCTTGAGTTTTCCATCGCGGTCCATTGATATTTCCGTCCTCACTGAATGTCATCTTCCCCATGATGATTTTCTCAGCCGTCAGTTTCCCCTTAATATCAAGTTCGCCCGTAACTACACCGCCCTTTTTCGACAGGAAATCTTTCGCTGCATCTTCCTTACTGTAGCCTTTATTGTTCTCCAGATAGCGTTTATCAGCCTGTGCAAGACTAATGGCATGATGAGGTTTTTGTGCCTCTGAAACCGGTGTTGCACCGCCTGTGTTTCCGCACATCAGCCAGGCGTTTAATGAACTGTTCCATTGGACCTCTATGAGCCCGCCATTAATTATTTCTCCACCCTGCAGCTCCTGGTGCGCATGCGAATACAACGGGTAGGCTTTGCCCCCGTTGGCCGAGAACGTACAGGCTCCTGTGTTTGCCTCTCTGGCTTTAAACGTGAGACGCATGCCATCCGTCAGCTCGGCCAGCACAGGCTTGTAAGAGGCGGAATAGCGATTTGCTGTGCCGCTATCGTGAGCAAATGTCGGGGCACACTGCTGAATGGACGGATAGATCCCACCTGACGGCAGAAACGGCGCCCCCTCAATCATGAAAATACTGGCTTCCGTAATCGCACTCATGCCCGCCGTAACAGTAATCCCCCATGCCGCGACGTATCCTGCATCAGGCTGAGGCGTAACCTGTGAACCTGTAGGCGACGACACTCCTGCTTTTAACACCAGGCGGCAGACACCTGACCGTTTCCCCGGCTGAGCTTTACCTGAGTTACCGGGCCCGCTGTAGGCCACTGCAGGGTTTGCCGCATTGTAATAAGGCAGTATGGTTTCGTCAGAATCCACATCCTCATACCCGACCTGCACCAGGTAATTCATGCTGTGACCAGCAGAAGCAGGCGCGGTGAGCGTGAGCGGGGTTGCTTCACAGATGAGTCCCTGCTTCAGGATGAGCTGCGACGTATCTGTGGGGAGTGAGGAATACGGTGAGTTATCCATATTCTGTAAACTATAAATCTGACCGGGGCCAACAATGACACGCAAGGACGCAGGACTGTCGGGTGTACAATGCAGGCCATAAAGACAGGTATCGGAACCCAGCACGGCCACAGCCAGCTTTGCCATACCTGTCATGGCGAATTTATTGGTGTTAAGCAGGTCAGTTTCGAGCGGAATAGCGCCCGGATAAACTATCTGACGGTCCATAGTTACCCTATAAAAAAACCCGCCGTAGCGGGTTTAGTGATTAGTTAAGGTTTAGTAATTTAAACAGTCATTAGCTCAGAGGTCTTTAAGCTTGTGACGTATAAATGATGCTCGATAATACTTTTTCTTGCGCTTAAATCGCGTATACATATCTGAATTAAACAATGATACCGATTCAATTTGGTCTCGTGGTATGACGTGTCGATATTGTGACAAACTCAGTGGAGAAGAGTCGTAAGTAATACCGCAATCGCTATAGTGTTCTGCGTAGTTAACTTCTTCAACAAAGCTGAGCGTGTCTTTATCACGATAACCGCTTAAAAATGGGATGATCACTATAGTATCAGTGTCATGGTCCTCTAGCCTGGCTTAGTGCACAATGCCAATGTAGACTTTGCGAGACTTCATTGATATTGAAACCATCAGATTTTGATTACTTGTCATTGATTCAAGCAGAATAGCCTCTATAGGGTTTGCGTTGGCTATCTCCTTGTATAACCTTAATCTTTCATCATTATTCCTCAGCTTTTTTTCTTCGTTTTTGGATTCCGCAAAGCTTAGTAAGGCTGTGGTGGCAACTAATAAAACGAATGGCAGACTCAGGCCAACAAACTTAACATTCAAAATGTCGTAGGCATAAGTAAAAGCTTTGTATTTGTCCGTGAATAACAGCGGCGTATTCAAAAGCCACATCGTCGCAAGGAGAAGAACCCATGTAACGAAAAGAATGATGAAAGAGATGAAAACGTAATAAGAACCTTTAAGAGCGACCTGAAAATATGATTGCCAACCCGTAGATTTTTTGAATTTATGTTTTGATGGTATGTGACTATTGATATAAAGATAGCCACACACCAAAACAATAACGATGAGTGCCGCGCTCATGAGTCACCTTTACTATTTTTTCTCAGCAAGCACCCGCACGTTGTGTGCAATCGCGCTTTGTACATCCTTATTATTTAGGTTGATACGTAAGGCGCCACTACGGTCAAAGTAGTATCTCTCGCTGGTTTCTCCACCAGCAGGGTTTTCTCTCGTGTCCCAACGATTTTTTACAAACAAATCCATGATTCGATCGGGCTCAGATGCTGCTTTAATAAACTTTTTCAGATTCAACATATTACCTCCTTCCCAGAGCTCTGTATGCAGAGGTTAGGCATCCACTAACGACATCTGATCGAAATCAACATTGTTATGGGTATCTATACAGTGAATATAATACTATTAGGAATAAATGGGCAAGGTTGTTTTATCAACAATTATTGACAGAGCCTTATTCAGACAAATGCGAGTTGATCTGTTCATATCATTAGCAGCATGGATTACATCAACTTTACCCAGACGAGCGTCCCTTCCATTTTGACGGCAGCGATAGCTGCATAAATATTTGCATCTGTAACGCCGCCAGTGAACATGTACCTTGAGATATACTGGCCACGCGAGGCCTTGCTGTATCCAGATGATGAGATGTGGTAGCCAGCCACCCACGGGATGCCTTCACCTTTGGGGCGTCTGACCACGACAAATGCCTGATAAGGCAAAAAACGGGATCCATAGCCACCTGCTGCACCATACCCGATTGCTGGTCCGCCATATGCGCCCGTATCTTCAGGGCGTAAGGGCTCAAACACATCTGGGCGACTTCCGATTAATGTCTCAAGTACCTGGATAATCGCCTGGCGCGTGCCGCGCTCCCGCAGCAGATTTGTTCTGATCTGATTACGGAACTGCTCGTCGGTCATCCCTTCGCGCCTGATAAGGCTGCTGCCGAAAAAGTCACACGCGGCGAGGTCGAGCCAGCCATTACTGGCCGATGCCAGACGTGTCTGCGCCCGGGCGAAAAGATAAAGTGCGTAGCACCAGGAAAGCGATTTCGCGCACGCTGTCAGCGTGCCTTGCATAACCGGACTTTCGTCTGCAAACCAGCCAGCAGGAAGGAGGGCCTTAAGCCGTTTGTAAAAGTCGTGTTGATCGCCTTTGGCCATTCAGATCACCTTAACCGTTCCGGGACGAATAACCTGCCTGTGCGAAGCTGCCATATCGGCGATGCCGCCATTCAGCGTCAGTGAAGAAACATTTGTCACCAGCGGACTGGCACTGTAGGCCACCTTTACCAGTTGGGTGTATGCCAGCAGTTTTCCCAGCGCCAGCTTGCCGATGAACTTAACAATTGCTGTTCTGACCTGCGTGACAATGTCGCCATGATTAGCTGTGTCATCGGTAGTGATCACCAGAATGACATCGGCTTTGATTACATCTGGCGGAAATACACCAAACGTGACGGTAAATCCCCGGACTGTTTCAATGGCCATAGCTGCACGCTGAACAAAGGTGGCATCCGGTGTGCCACTGCCATCGTCCACAACGGCATAAAAATAACCAGGCTGATACGAACCATCCCACGCGGCATTTTCCGTGAGGGTATAACTGACTCCATTCTGGAGATTACTGATAGCGAAGCCGATAGCCGCTTTAGTTGCTTTCGACAGTGAGTCGATCCACAGCACAAACCTCGCCCGGTAGCTGTCATCCCCCTCTGCATTTTTGCCGTTAGTAAATGCAGTAGTGTTGGTTACTGTGTCCACGTAGAGGATTGTCCCGGAAATGACCGTGACAGTTCCCGGCTGCGCATTACCCTCAGCACCCGCTATGTCCGCTTGCACAGGTACAACCAGAGAGCGGATGCCCGCAGCGATGACATAACCTGACTGCTCCGTATCCCAGGCATCACTCGACGTGTCAGCGATTACAGAATAGTGCTGGGTTCCGTCTGTTGTACTTACCTTCGCGCCTAAGGGAATCAGCGCCTGACTGGTTACCGTAAAGCGGCTAAACGTCACCATTCCTGTGGCCTGCACGGAAGAAAGGCGGGGAAAGCTGAAATCCGCCATCCAACTGTCCAATTCTTCACCCGAACATGTTGCCGCGCGGGTCGTTACCAGAAGTTTCACAATCAACTGTTGTATCCACATGGTGACACCGGCATTCGATTCAGCAAGAGACCTGAGAATACTGCCGATGGAGAAGTCCACCAGGTTTAACGATCTCGCCTGGATAGCGGTGACCTGTTCCCGAACAAGCTCCGAAAACGATTTGATGTTCAGTAATGGCATAATCTCACCTTGTGATGTCAAAACTCAGTGTTTCCTGAGAACCGCTCAAAGCATCTATGTAGGTTAAGGAAACGCTTACGCCTTCCTCAAAGCGTGTGAGTTTTACCTCTGGTGGCGGTTTGCTGGCTACGGCCTCTTCTAACAACATCTGTCCAGTAATTAATGCCTTCCATTCCCCTAGTTTCACCGCTTCCCCAACCTTTTTACCCAACCCAGCACCATAAGTGGGATGGAAAACATAGTCGCCAGGATTGGTCAGAAGCCGGCGCAGGATCCTCTGCTTAGCGCGTTCACTGCCCGATGATGTCAGTAGTGACCCTGTAGATGAAACCTCTAGGTCTCCCCCAATGACGTGAAAGATGTCGTGCATGTGTTACTACCATTAGGTCGATGTGAATTGCTGATTAGGTGGCTGGGTATTAAATCCTTTCCCTTTCTCCAGATGGGTGTGCCCCTCATAGACGGTCCGGATACGATGAACGTTGCCGTAGCGGTCATTGTTATCGCGAATATCCTTAGCGACGGTCAGATTTCCGTCCATTGTTACGTCGCCACCAGTGAAGTGATGTGCCGGAGCGTCATAGGTGAGTTTGTCTTTGGCACTCAGCAGGACTTCACCGCTGTTGAGAAACTTCAGCATTGAGCCGCTCTGGTGCACCAGCCAGAATTCCCCAGAAGGCGGGCCCGGACAGCGGTCTGCATCGTTGTAAAATTGGCATGTAGCCATTCCCACACCCATCAGGCCAGAATCAAATTCTACCTCTACCACTGCACCCATCATTGGCCCGGCGGCCAGTCCCCATCCGTTACCAACCCAAAGAGAACTAAGTGGGATCCAGCCTGTTTCTTCTCCGGTCGGCTGAAGCTGGACTTTAACAGCGTAACAGTTCGGATCATAGGCGGTGATGACGCCCTGCCGTGTAGCATTTTTACCACTCTGCCGGGCTGTAGCCGCCATGGCATTCAGCAGAACTTTCATGTCTCGACTTCCAGTGCAGGGCTTTGGTTTTTGCCAGAAATATTCATCCTGTAACCCGCATCCCAGCTCAATGTGCGTCTTACCTTGTCGCAGAGATAAACCTGATCGAAAGGGCTTTGTGTCCCTTCAATTCGAATAGGTGTATCCGGCATGAGAAGATTATCGCCTGCTGTGGAACCTGTGAATTTCATCTCATGCTGGACGATTTGATGATAAACAGATTGAGCCAACGCCTGAGCGGCTTCAGGCGTTAATCCGTTCCGTATGAGGCGGTAGACTTGCGTTTCTGCAGTGGCTTTACCGGGTGAAATGCCTTTGGTTGCTTTTGGGTAGCAGACCCTAAACTTCTTATTTTTGAGCTTCACGTTCCAGCTCATTACTTCAACTGTCACCCCTTTCGAAATGGTTAGCGCACGTGAAAAAGAGAGATCATCAGAGATATTGCACTGTGGATATGCCTGCATACCCGGCGGCTGCCAGCGTATGACATAGCTGCCTTTGTCAATATGAGCACGTTTAGGTTCAAAGTGCAGGCAATCGCCGTTTACATAAATCGAGTAATTCTCGATACTTGCCAGTGTTGTAATGATGTCCCATTCGGTCTGCTCGCCTGTCAGGTGTGCCGTATCTATTTGGTAATATTCACCCACCCGTCTGTTTGTGGCGGTGATCACCGGCGTCAGGCCGTGACGCTGTGCCAGCGTGGTGACTATCTGAGAACTGGTGAGATTCTTGAAGCATTCACCAGACGTCTTTGCATCAATCAGCTTCGCAATGAAATCCCGGCCCTCAGCCACAATTTCAAAGCGTGCTGGATCGTAATGCCAGGTATCTATGTTTCCCGTCATGTGCTTTTTCTCATCGATACCGGAATTAGTGATAACCGAGATGAAAAGCTCTACCCGTATAGTCTTTTGTAAAGCCCACCAGTTCAGTAATCGCATGACTGGCGGCAGTGCTGAGATGGCAAGGGTAAGGTCGAAGGTTCCTGCCCCGCGAAAGCCATTGGCTTCCACGCTAAACGAAACAAAGGGTGCGTTCTGGCCGTTTAAAAGACAACGCCCGCTGATTTGGCGGGCGAAAGATTCAACGATGGGATTGTTTATATGCACAACTAAGTCTTCGGGTTGGTGGGTATATTAAGGGTATGAATACCGCTCAATTGGGGATCGGTCAGATGATTGACTTCGGCGATGCTGATCCACTGTGAAGCGTCGCCATACTGCTCTGAAGCCACCTGATAGAGGTTACCGCCCGAGAGTGTTACTGCCCTGATACCTCCAGACATCTGCCCTGCGCTCACGTTTTTGTTGAGCCGTCCCAGTACCTCTTGCAGACGATATAAAGCCGGGATTTGTGTAACATGTTCTGACTGTAAAAGGAGGTTGCTGACGGTCTTAGATATGGTATGGCCTGGCACCAACCCACCCAGGGAGGTAATCTCTCCGGCAGCGGCTTCCAATAGGGCCAGTTCATGCTCAATAATGTTGCGTGCAGCAATAAGTGGTCGGATAACCTCCTGTACCTGAACAACCGTGGCATGAGCGAAGTCTGTGACCTTTTTTACAGCCTGATGTAGAGTTTTTACTCCTTCTTTTACCGCATCCACGTTAATAATATTTGCCAAACCCAGCGCGCGACCAATGTCACTGTCAATAAGCCCTTGCAATGCGCCGGTCAGCGCATCTGTTTTATCCGGTGCCCCCTCGTTCCTGACCACAGCAACTTCAATCGTGTACGGTCTGCGCCAGACAAATTCATAAACCGGACTGAAAGACGTAATTACCACAGTGAACCGATAGTCATCCAGCGTCAGCACTACCGGGTGTCCCATATCCCGCATTCGCTCAAGCGCACTCACCCTTGAACTTGCCTCTGGGCCGGTGATGACGCCAGACCAGGTTATGGGCTCGTATTCCGTACCCAAGACATCAATGATCCGCCGTCCGCCTATAAGCTGATGCTGCACTGTCTTCTGACTGCCGCGAAAAGCAATACGCTCCGGAACTTCAAATTCCATAAATTCGAACTCGCCCAGCGTCAGTCTGGTGATAGTCGGATCAAAGCCCTGGGAGAACGGCGTCAGGTAATTCATAAATGCCAAGTATGTCTTACGCCTATGATTGGAAAATGAAAATAAGTCGGGCAAGGCTAATCCCGACTCTTTGCCCTTTGAGCGGTATTCCCATAATTATGGTTTTTCTTGCCAGACGTTTAGCTAATGACCGGGATGAGGAGATGCACCCCTGTGTCATAAAAAAAACCGCTTTCGCGGGTTTGATTAAGCAGCTTTATTTTTACGCCACTCATCTACCATTGCTTTTGAAACTTCTTTCTTGTAGCAAATTGGGGAGTAACCCCCCTGCTTACTCCACGCGCTTCTTCTTCCACAACTACTGCCATTTCGAGCTGTATTGAAAGGGCAGGCACAAACTCCCGGGTATGAAGCAATAGAATCTTCAATGATTAGTTGACGGATCTGATCGTCAGTTTGTAGAGCTGATTTAGCCTCAGGAGCACCAACCCAAAGCAAACTCATGGCCATAGCAAGTGAAACAGCAACAGTACGCATATCCTCATACCCCTTTTATTGATAAGAGGAATAAATTAATTCATCACACTGAAAATCTATTGAATGAAAAGGAACCATTAGCTGTATTTATTCTGAACAGGTCAACGTTTGCTTTTAATGAGCGATATAAGAGCCTTTATCGCTTAATCAGGCTTGTCAAAATTTTTGATGTACAGTCATAGTTCGTGAAGGTTACATTCTTCAACGTAGGGTACTTTGCCCCCCCACAACTGGAGACATCGGGTCATTCAGCAATTTAGCGCGAATCAAAGCTTCGTTCTGATCAAACCCCTCCAGTAATGGAGCATGGAGCTTCGATTTTGCATCCTCTTCACCTACCGGACGATTTGGCAAGCCAGCCGAAACGGACATAGCGCCAGAGCCCATTAAAACAAGAGCAACGACAAGACGACTCTTAAGCATATTCTCATCCGATAACAGCTGTTAAATACCAGCCCTTGTGATTTTACAATCACCCCTGTAGTCAACAGCATGGCGATATCAAGATTCAGAATCCTGAGAAAGCGGGAACAGGTTGAGAGTACCCTCAGTTTTGGCCGCGCCGTATGAAGTTACGGTATTGAGAGTTCACCTGACTGCCCGGGATAGACCATCAGCATTGATGGGTCGAAGGTGCTGGTGGATGAAGGCGCTCTGGATGCCTGCTGACTTAATCCATTGATGACCGTCGCAACCAGTATTTGCCGGCCTTCATGTGTCATAAGAAGGTTGACTGGCTGCGCTGTTCTCGGAACTTCTACAGGTGGTATATTGGGATAGATACCGGTTTTACGATAAGTCTGCGCGCGCAATCTTTGATTATCGAAGTCAGCCTGCGTTGGTATCCATGGTCTGTATATTACGCCATGCTCTCTCGCATTCTGCCTGGCTAGTCTGTCACGTTCAGCCATTTCCCGGCTCTGAGTCACCGTTTTTCCAGGATACAGCGCAGCGAGCGTGACGGCTGAGACGATGCCCGGGAGGCCTGAGAGAGCAGCCGCAAGGCCAGTCAGGCCCGTTGTAGCATTCCGGCCAATTAACAGGTCAATGCCAGTATTCACAAGCTTAAAGGGTGTGATTAACGCCCCTGCCGCATGTTTAAGCGCCCAGAATCCACCACTGAGGGTCGCCAGACCCGCAATGGCCAGTGCAGCATGCCCGGCAAACTTGGCTATGTCTGGATGGTGGCGCGCAATTGCCGTCATCATTTGAACAGAATGGGTAAGGCTTTCAAGCCAGTGCGTGAACGTGTCCAGCAGCCCCCCGTCTTTACCCATGACCAGTTGCAGATTTTGCCATTTTTTATGAAAGTCGATGAGCTTACCGTTGTAGGTCCCGCTGACCGCGCCATAGGCCTCGTTAAGTCCGCGTGCCATTGCGTACGCATCAACACGGTGATGAATGGTCTCAAGCTGTTTATCGATGAGACTGAACATCTTGCCGCCAGTCCGCCCGAATATCATGGCATTCATGCGCTGCGTCTGTTATTGCGTGAACTGATGATTGCGGTAAATGGGCAGGATGACGTTTTCATAGTATTCAACCGGTGACTGGCTGAATAGCTTTGGGTTGATAAGGGGATTGCCGCGAAAGCGCTTCACTCCGCCCAGACTGTTGAGTTCAATCTTGTTGGCATCCCATATGCCCAGAGTAATCAGGTCGTGCGTGACCTGATTAGGTAGCTTCACAATACCGTTTAACCGGTTATAAGCCGTCATCAGCGCATCACCCGCTGAACTGCCCTTAAGCTCGCCGATAATCGGCTCCAGCTCTGCAAACAAGGCTTCGTTGGTGAGGTTAAACGCTGAGGTCCCCGCTTTTGCCATGAATTGACGGTACTGGGTGAAGTCAACATTTCCACCAGAAGACTGAATGGCACGGAAAGCCGAATCCATTAGCTCATTAAAACGCTCTGGACTTTTAAGTCCGCCAGCGGTTTCCGTGAAGCGTAACATGTCCATTTGCTTAGCGGTCGTGGCTTCGCGCTGATGTTCATCCAGCCCTCTGGACGCGAAATTGATACGCGCTAACACCGGTGCCGCTATTTTTGCGGCGCGCAGCTGCTCATCGAGCGTTTTAGCGCCGGACTCGCTGAATACCCCCTGAGCCTCCATGAGATATTTAAGCATGTCGGTTGTTGATGCTCCCCGGATTCGCGAAGTTTCCGCGAAATGCTGAGCTTCACGCGTGGCAGTCGGCCCCATACCGAACTGCCTGAACTTTTCAGTCATAGTCTGGTACCGTGCAGCTTCATCCACAAAGCCTCTTAGCAGTTTCAGACTCAGATATCCGGTAGCCAGATTAGTCATGCCGTCTGAAAAGGAGCTTCCGCCAGCCACACGTCCACCGCCACCGTCACTTCCGCCACCCCAGCCTCCAGGTGGTACACCATTTTTCCATCCATGCCACCCCGCGCCCGAGCCTGGAGGGGGAGGAAGACCAAGTGCGCCACCATTATTGCCGTATCCACCACCGCGCCCACCAGCTCCTGCAGTTGCTGCGCCAGCGGCCAGAAGCGGTAACGTCATCGCTGCACTGTAGCTTCCAGCAACCAAAGGCAGATTACTTGTAACGCGATTCATGCGCTGTGCCTGTTCGGCTACTGAACGGATAGCACCGGCATATTCTCTCGCACCTCGGGCGGCAGCAGAGAATTGATTATTCAGAGAGCGGTTAAGTCCCCGCAGCGCTGAAGACGCCTCTCGGGCTGCGCTGCTCAGCGCTTTGATGTTTTTAGTTATAGTGGCGAACTTTTTGTTGAGCTCGATTGCATCACGGCTGACCTTCAGCATTTGGCGCGTAATCTGGTCATCCAGCACCAGACGCACGGCTACACGGTAAGCCTGAACATCCATGAGGACCTCGTTTTATGAGCATAAAAAAACCCAGCTCAGCTGGGTCTTATTAAAATTGAACTATCTATTGGATTTCATTTAACCAGTAAAACCATACCAGAACTCACCTGAACCCAGTATGTAAATCAACGGGTCGTGAAATTTAGCTTAAGAGGATTTTTTAGTGACAGAAAAAATGCGTCTTATAATCCTCGATATCAACCATCCGAGAAACAACACCGCTAACAGAGCCACGAAAAAAGTAACGGGATCTTCTCCCCACTCGTAGTCACTTCCAACCCAACCCAGTCCTCCCGGGCCAAGCTTGAAGAAAAGCCATGAACCAAAATTGAAAATAAGATTGTTGAGTGGTGTCATGTACTTTATGAGAAGCACAGCTGAAACCAGCGAAACAACACCTACGGCGATCTTTTTAATCAACGCATTTTGCATAATCAGCTTTGCCCATCACATCTACGTAGCCATAAGCCATTAACCCACTGCGTGAGCCAGGCACTGTCATTTTACTTGTTCGCAACAGGGCTTGTCTTATCTGCTCAAAATCACTAACCCTGAACAGCGTTATGCAGCCCCATGATTCACCGGTACCATCCGGGCGCAAAGGGTGCAGCCGAAAACCAGTACGTTTCACACCATTGACATAGGTGTAATCATTCATAGTTTGGGTGTTATAGAGACCGAACCACTCAGAGTGATTAGTGTTATGCAGAAAATCGAGGAAAGCCCGCCGGGCTTGGGTATATATGCCACCCTGCGGTGCATCAACAATCCAGTAGCGACCTACGGGAATTGAACCCTCATCGGCAAGATATTCACAGTTAGGATCGTTAATATGCTGTTTGCGGCCGCTGAGGACAGGAAACCTCCCGATTCCATAGACAATCAACTCCCCTTTGCCGCTCTTACGCGACTCATCGTCGTAAACCATTCGCATATTGAGCATAAGGCGAAATCCGTTCGTTTAGATACTGAAATGTTAACGCGGAATGCTAAGATTTTTAACTGTTGATTTGAACAGCATTCGTGTTTGGTTCACACGAAAACCCTGTTCTTTCATCAGGATTCTTATTTCTATACTTGAGTGTATATTGCTAATGGGGCGTTCCCATATGGCAAGGTTAAGAACTTACAGATGAAAAAACAATCATAGCACTCATCACTCTGGCTCTTCTGACTCCATCTATAAGCTATGCACGTGGCTGGCACTACGCTGGAGGACACGGCTCATCTCACAAGTATGGGAAATACAAAAATTCCCGTACTGGCAACCATTATGAGAAGCGATACTGAGTGATCGTATGGCATCTTTACTCAAAGTCCACTCTCTTGGGCTTTTTAAGATGACTAAAAGAGTGAAAATACCAAAGAACAGCTTAAGTTTTCAGTCAGGGTGCCGAAATATAATAGTACGCCTGAGCCAATCTTGTGAAAGACGAGCATGTCAGTAGAAACCATTTACCGGCACTTTGAAAAAGCCTTGGCTGAAACGCCACATGAGCCACTTAGTGATGCTCAACTCCGTTCAATCGCGGGAAACTGTCGCCGGGACGAAATCGCTGCAATTCACTTTGTCATAAAACTGTGCAATGCCGATCTTGCTACATGCCCTGACTGGGATGTTGAAATGCAATACATGCTTCACAAAAACATTCACACATTACAGCGCCTGCTTGCTCAGATTAATTTGCTACGCAACCAATGAGCAGTGTTCATCATCTGAACATTATCAGGCCTGCTGCCGATACCAAAGACGTGCAAATCAAGGAGAACGATCAATGGAACAACCAAACCCTCTCGCAGCCCTGTCGCTGATCATCTGGTTTTTAATGTTTATCCCCTGCTTTCGCATGGCTCAGAAAGCTGGTTTCGGATGGAAGATGGCTATCCTACTTTCCTGTCCAGGCCTTCACTTTTTCATGCTTTTTATCTTCGCTTATAAAAAGTGGCCAAGTCTTCCGCGCGGATAATAAAAGCACAGAATAATCTTGTTGAGATTTACGATAATGAAAAAATCAATGTTAGTATTAGCTTTTTTTTCAATGATGCTTACTTCTTTAACTGTAAATGGTACTGAAACAAGCACTGACAAAGTTGGTGCTTCAGGTAGATGCCTTGGCTACTTGTCTATGTTTAATGTAGATGAACTTCAGGCTAAACCAACCCGAACTCGAGAGCTTCTTCATTTATTCAAGTCATCTTTAGCTGAAGCCATGCAGACATCTTCAATTAGGAAGGCAATAGACAGTGGTTTTTTTGCTAAATCTGGTGCTGAATTGAACAACGATTTTTATGAAGGCTTTATACTAGCTGGTATTTTTGAAGAGAGCACAAAAAAGATTAAAGATAAAATACCTAAACAGGAAATTACCAAACTATCTTTTGCAGAGTTAAAGCAGCGATGGGGCGAAGAGGCAGCTAAAGCATATGCATCAGAAAATTGTGAGCTAATTAAATAATAAAACCGATTGATTGTGGGTTACTTGCAATCAATGAATGATTGATCTCATTTAATTCACAAACAATTCGTATTTATCATTCGTAAAAAATGGGGCTTTCCTCATAACCGTCATCACTGTGATCTTCATCCAAGGTTTACCATGCTTTCTAGTCAACTCAACGCCACATGGTAAATTGATTTTTGATTTCTTGCACTTCAGTACGAAGGTATCACTTGCAGAGTAGCCAGACACGATTTTGGCATGAGCCGCTTTGAATTTATTGAAGATATCTTCAAGTTCTTTAAGAGTTATGGCAGGGTTATTCCTCGGGTCGTTTACTCTATCGAAAGAGAAATGTCCCGAAAATGTCATCTCTATGCACTCAGTCTCAAGGCAATCATTAATTATCGCCTCAAGATCATCCAAACCTTGACGCGTTATCGTCATAGATAGTCTGCCGTTACTCGCTCTAACTTCTCATTTAGCTCTTCGTCAGAGTATGCGCTCACTGTCCCAATATGCTTACTCTGAGCAATAGTACCGACGCGCACATCGAATTCTTGGTTATCAAAGCTGTCAACAATCACACACTTATCACTTTCTTTAAAAAAGAAAGAAGCATAGTTCTGCTTAACCTGCATGTTAAATTTTGTCATGATTGTTCTCCTTAGCCGAGACTATTGGAGCCTGCGATAGCTTATATGGTCGATTAAACGGACGCCGATTTTCTCTCATTTTAGAGCAAAATCCACTCATCTGTTGGATGATTGTTGCCGAAAACTCGATTTCATCAACTAATGGCGTTTTATGTGTTGCTCAAGAAAAGCATAAAACATACTTCCTGAGCAACTCCCTTTTGCATCTATATCGGCAATTTCTAGCTTAACCTTAACCTCACATACATTCAGAAAACCTTCAATCCACGTGTTATCGCCAATCCAATCAAATCCGTCAACGGGTCAATCTTCCTGACGTATGCAGTTCCAATGAAAGGCCTCGGCGGAATACGGTCAGTACCCACTTCCTGCCACAACCCGATTTCACTTTTGGTTCCGACAATGGCCGCCAGCCCCACAATTTCACTCTCGATTGAGTCTCTGAGCTTTCCTGAACGCAGCAATGGGTTGTCTTCGGTATAACCCAAGCGAACGCGATCGGCTTTGGTTGATTCAGCAAGCGGGGACCAAGCTTCGAACGGCCCGTAAGCAGGCTGGTAAACGCCAATCTCTTCTTTCGCAGTTTCCTCAATCTCTTTCACGATGGCGTGAAAAGTGAATTCAAGATCAGTGGCAATTTGTGCCGAGGCTGAGGACAGTTGCCTGGCAAACTGCTCGAGGTCCATTACTTACTCTCCTCCCATCTACCCGTATTCCAGTTATAGATGCTACCTTCAAACTCACGCATTACGACACCCATGGCGATACGTTCATGGGGCATCAACACGGTTAGACTGGGAAATATGACGCTGAACGGAACCCCGGATTTCATCAACCAGCACTGGTTAATAAACTCGGGGTTCTGCGCTAGTTTTTTGCGGCAGTTTCCGTAGCCTCGTCATCCGCTTTCGACTTTTCGCGCAGCGCGGCAGTCACCGCCTTGAGGCCGCCTTTACCAAGAATGGCCAACATGCTCTCAATCTGTTTGGGAGTCTGCGGGACTGGGTACTCTTCACCATCAATGTCAGCAACCGCCGCGACCGGGAAGGCATACATGTTCATGTACATGACGTTGATGGCCATTTCCGGGCCAATGGCGACAGTAAGACGGGATTCCTGAACGGGGTCCAACTCCCTTAAGGTGATAATTCGACCAGTGGCATCTTTGAGCTGGTTTGGTTTGACCTCTTCCTCAGTCATTGATGCCGGAGGTGTTTCATGAACTTTTACGTGAACCACATTTCAGTCCTCAGTTAACTTTTTTACGGCGACTTGCTGTCCAGGACAGCGTCTGGTTGACCGTTTTCTCACCCTGCTTGTTACCGGCATCGGTGAGGTGAAACGACACGCCTTCATAGCGATACACACTTAATGTTCCGCTGGCTTCTGTGATGGTTTCGGTGATGGTGCCACGGGGCTGGTCGATGCCGTTGTAGTAGTTGTCTTCCCACTTTGCCCAGAAGTCGTCCAGCGTGGCATCCATTCGCTCGGCGGTGAAGGTGCCATGCCAGCCGGTCGGGATTTGCAGTTCGTCGGTGATGCCGTTTAGCGGCGTTATTTTCTGCGTCGAGACCTGTGGCTTTGAATCAAAACTGATGATTTTGGGAATGCGCAGCCTGCCCGTCGGCGTATTGATGTCGACAGCAATGTCGCGGCCTACGGTATAGCCAAGGGTTGGCATGATTTATCTCCGGATTGATTGACGTTTTACGCGTTAGTGAGTTAAGTCGTTTGCGACGGAGATGGATACGCTGCCACCGCCTTCCAGATTCACCAGGAAGTAGCGCACCACGTTAAGATATTTCACCTGCACATCTGCGGTCATGTAGCCCTGGGCAACGCGGGAGTCAGGGTTATTTACCGCATCAAGGCGCACAGTAAACGCGGGCCCGCCATTTGGGTCGCCAATCATCTTCAGGTTCTCAAGATTGGACAGGAATGATTCAAGAGTGCTCTTGGTTTCGCGGCGCAGATCAGCCGTCTGATTGTCACCGACCACGCTGCCAAAGCTCGCCGCAATCGTGAGTGACAGGAAGTTGGTCATTCGGGTATAGGTGTCGTCGTTCTGGGTCGGACAGGAAGAGGTATTTCGCCCCGATCGCATACCGAAATAATTTCCGCCCGGACAGGGATTGGTAATGACATCAAGTCGTGCTGAGTTAATGTTGCCAATTTCGGCGACTGAATAAGGGCGGCCAGCGAGCTGACGCTCAGTCGCAATGATGCCTGGTATACGTTTGTTAAGGGTAGAGATATGAGGTGATCGGGCTGCAATATTCGCTGCCTCGAACGTTGCAGGTGCGATCATGCGGTTAGTGCCGTTAGCAGTGTCTTTCCAGAATGGCCAGTCACCTACCATCAGTTTGAAGTGCCAGTCATCCACGCCTGAACTGTTGAGTGCATCGGACATGACCTTGCAGTCGGTTGAAGCCGCTCCCTGGGCGACGGCATACGCCCCTTCTGAACGAGCAAATTTCGCCATGGCTGGCCAGCATTCTTTTGCGGTAACATCCACCAGATTAATGACCTGCGAGTTGGTGCCTCTCAGGACATACATCCCCTTGCGGGGCATATCTGTGCCATCATTACCAAGTAAAATGGAATCTGTAATGCCGGTCGCGCCATCCGCGCCGCCGCTGAGAGTGACTTCTGTTACGGGTGTCTGAGCCGTTGCATCAGACTCAATAACTTTTGCGCGCACCAGTTGGCTTGGGCCCCGGATGTTTAAT
The DNA here is from genome assembly GCF_041955125.1 of Pantoea sp. BR_17. Taxonomy (NCBI): domain Bacteria; kingdom Pseudomonadati; phylum Pseudomonadota; class Gammaproteobacteria; order Enterobacterales; family Erwiniaceae; genus Pantoea; species Pantoea sp. BR_17. Next base: position 134,585 of record NZ_JAVAXT010000014.1, read on the forward strand.
TGTCCCTGATTAACCGCATCGGTCATAGCCTTCCAGAGTTCATCGCCTTCACCTTTGAGGTTATCGAACACCTCAGCGCTCACACCCGGCAGACTGACTGTAAGCTTTTTAGTGTTTACCGCGGTACCGGGGCTTATTCCTGCGCGGATATTATTTCCGCGTGTACCACTGTAAACAGCCGTCAACAAGAGCGCTTTCTTAAGGCTGTTCTCAGAGAGTTTGCCACTGGCCGATTTATCCTGACCATTGGTCACACGCACACAATTGAGATTAGAGACACCCAGTTGAAGTGAAATCGTTGTTGCGGTGGCCAGGTCATATTGCCGGTCTTTAGGTGGGCCAAGGAGAAACGCCATGTCATTATCTGAGCCTATCTTAAAGACGCTGTTAACTGGCCCCCAGCTTGCCACGCCCACCAACCCCAGACTGTCGGTGGCGATGCCATTGATGAAGCGTGTCTTAGGCGGAACCACCTGCACATAAAGGTCAGGTGCGGTAAGTGCGGATGTGTTGAGGTCGCCGGTTGAATAAATCGGCATGAAGAAGTACTCCGTGTTTTGCGTGATTCGGATGGTTCGTGCTTTAGGGCTTAACAGGCTGGCCATTGAGGCTGACAACAGCGTTGATAATCTCGGGTGCAGTCATGCTCTGGGTAGTGGCAAAGTTCACGCTAAAAAACAGGTCTCGCCGGTAAACATGCCAGTTTTCTGCTTTATCAGAATCAAACTGTCGAAGGTAGAGCAATTGAGCGGGCACCCCATCATTGAGGTCGATATGACACTCCTCTGACAGCGTACCATCGATGGCACTGCCGATTCGTTCTCTGAGAGCGGGCGAAGGCGCCCAGACCGTAACCTGAAAATCTTTAACTTGCCTGTGCTGCTCTCTGACGGCAATACCCGCTGTAGTAACCGCGGCTGAAATGTTTTCAGCGTTTAAGCCGTACAGACTTCTGCCCACAGTGAATGTGTGAGGAAATGCTCCCGAGAGGATTTTAACGACCTCTTCAGCTTTTGTTTGTGGCCTGAACTGGAAGCTGGAGTCTTTCCCGTCAAGCTTTAACCGCACGTGTGTCAGTGCCGATGAGACACCTGAAACGCTTATGACATTGTCATTCACTGTAATCTGCAAGGGCGGTTCGCATTTAGGTAGAATGCGCCAGGGCCTGCCCAGTGCGCCGTTGATTTTGCGTTCTGCAGGCAACGGCCAGACTGAAATGTGCACACCACCGGCATTAATGTCTGTCTCTAAGCTTCCCGGCACTGGCCAGCCTGGATAGATTTTTACCGCAGCATTAATGATGCCGGGCAAGCGATTTCCGCCCGGATAAATCGTATTTTCCACCCGCCTGGCGATAAAAAGGCAGACATCACCCACGCTTGCCACGTTACACTGTCACCTTCATAGCAGTCAGACGCCAGCCTTTATCAGTCAGCTCTGTACCGGTAAGGACGTAACGCTGACCGGTATCATCTGTTATAAAATCGCCGCTATGTACGGCAATGCCTCTGAAAGCTGGCATCAGAATCGTATGCCACGCGCTGCTGGTTTCACCGGGGATTTTCAGCGGCGAGTGTGCGCCCATTCGGGTCAACAGAATACTCGCAGGCCAGTCCGACATGATAAGTTTTTCATTGGCGGCAGTGATACCGCTGTAATCCTGAATCCCCGTTCTGTGGCCATTATAGCCTGTTCGCCTGAGGCTAATCATTCGTTCGGCTTTGACGCAGAGAACAGGTTGCAGCAATGGCATTGCGGCAACGTAATACGTCCCCTCTGATGAGACCAGAACATCACCCACTTCAACACCGGCTGTATCAAAAATCCCGATTCGCGCCGCCTCCCCAAATCGCGCAGGGCGCATATAGCCATAATCTTTAATAAATGAAGCATGCAGATGCTTGAGAGGTTCTGCTTTAAGTGGACTAAAGGCTGTTGTGGCACGGTAATGGATTGCCTTGATGCCAAGGCGTTTTGCTGCTTTACCATTCCCCTGATCCACCTTAGAGGCAAGTTGTAATGCATCCATATCAGCACCGGGTCACAACTGATGTACCGTTGCTCAGCGACGGGCCAGGTGGGATACCGAGCAGTCCGCAGAGCTGTCGACGCCACTGATTGTAGAGTCGCGTGCGGTCTGACACCTCTGACCGGTTGCGCTGCCAGACAGCCGCTTTATCCGTATCAAGGTTATCTGCTGCCCGGATGATGCCACTTTCCAGACCGGCCAGCGTTATCAGATAATTCACTACGATGGCTTCCTCCTCAGTCCGCAGCGATGTCAGCCGGTGAGCCAGCGTCTGGTAACGCCCCGACGTGACCTGCGCGTATGCCGCATCACTGCGATCGTCAGGTGAGATGTCGCCGGTCATGGGATAGCCCATATAGCGACGTGCGTCGGCCTGCTGCTGGGGTGTCAGCATGTATGACCTCATCTGAAAGGATATTGTCTGAAATGGCTGACCGGGATTAGCCCAGCAACAGGGCGCTGTGTTCCGGTTTGATGTTCTGACAGCCCCATGCCGCGGCGATTTCATAGCGCACACGGCGATACTGTTTGTACATGGAGACTTCGAACGACATGTTGGTGCGCGGATCGGTGATCATCATGCGGTCATCCGCCATGTCGCCTTCTTCCGGCAGCGCCGGGGCGCGTGTGGCCAGAATGATGGCAGAGCGGCTGAAGGCGAAGTTGGCGGTAAATTTACCGACGACTTTAAGCTCAGCACCTTTCAGAATGTCTTCGCGCAGGCCCGGAGCAAAAATGTAGACACCTTTTTCCGCATCCACACGGGCGATGATGTATTTCTGGCTGCCTGCGATGATCACATCACCGGGGGAAACCTGTCCTGCTGGAATCGCGACCGGGATATAGTGTGACCCGACAGAAATTTTGTCATCTCCGCCGAGTTTATACGCGGTCCCCGCCGGGCCATTCAGCGAGGCCACCCCCGCCGACTCACGCAGGGTAAAGCCATGCAGTTCGAGCAGCGTGCCCTGCGCACGTAAGGCCGTGGTGCCTGCCTCATTGGCTTTAGTCAGCTGCGCCATGGTGCGAAGTGCGGCACCGGCTGTGGTGTCGATAACGCACTGCAAATCGCTCAGTGGTGCGCCATTGTCAGTGAGGATTTTACGCACCTGCGCAGTATCAGTAAGCGTATCCTTAAACGGCGTTTTGCCCGCTTCACCGGCTGCACGAGATGCGCGGCGGAACAGTTGCCCCAAGTCAGATTCAATTTCATTGACCAGCGTACGCATGGCCTGCGTGACCTGGTCACGGCGGATACCATGATAACCCGGGCCGGATTTAATGCCCTTCTGCTGTTCGCCTTCCCAGCGGAACGGGACCATTCGCGATTTGGTAATGGTCATGGGTACATTGCCAATATCCTGGTCACCGTCATCCGGAGGCAGCTGACCGGGCTTCACATCCTCAGCCTTAGCGGCAGGCGTCACGGGAATGCGGACAGGCTGGTTCAGGGCCGCACGTTCCGCCGTGGCGTCCAGGGTGATGGAGGGAATGAACCCGCAGAGTTCACGGGACACAATGTCCAGCGACTGATACAGGTCAGGAATGAGTTGAGTCAGGGTATTAGACATGCAGGGTTATCCTGTTAATCGGTAATCTGTACACCCGCACAGGCGCGTTCGCTCTGCTCCTGAGGGCTGAGGGATTCGAACTGTGCACGAGTAAGTGTGTTTGAGCTACTGTTGCCATTTCCGCCGGAAGAGCCGCCGCCTGATGCGCCAGTGCCCTTGAGGATCTGCTCTTTATACGGATAGTGCTCAACAAGAATGCTCAGCGCTTCATCAAACCCCGCTGCTTCACCGGGTCTGACCGCACTGAAGATTTTGTTTCCGTCACGATCAAACGCCGTGACGGCGTCACCGACGACCTGAAAGTTGCTGCCGAAACGGGCTTCCGCCAGATCAGCCGGGATGCTCATCTTCTCGGCGATGAATTTGGAACGGGCAAAACTACCGCCAATTTTCTCCGCCGTAAGCTTCTGGCTCAGGTCGTCGCGTTCTTTCACGATGGGGGCATACTTCTCTTCCAGTTCCCGGACAGCTTCAGTACGGACCTTATCGATTTCACCGGCATCCACCAGCGTCTTGTCTTCCAGGTTCTTCACGGTGTCCAGTGCCGCCAGCGCAGCAGCCGGATCATCGATTCCTTCAAAGGTCTTCAGCTGCGTTTCCGCACTCTCAGCACGTTCACGGTGAGACTTAGCCTCACCATTAAGGCGCGAGATTGTTTGCAGGGTGCCGGGAGCATCAAATGCCAGCTCTTTGCCGTCGTCCTGCACGTACACGGGTTTGCCATCGTTTACGACCACATGGCCGTTCTCATCGAGTTTCAGTTTCATCAGGGTCATCCAACCAGGTAAGAGCCATCCGGCCCATAGCGCCGCGCTGCATCCGCAGCGGCTGGCAATAAAAAAGGCCCCTGCATCTGCACGGACCCGGAGAGAATTAAACCGGCGGTGTGGTGACCGGCTTAACTGGCAAAGGTGGTGGCATAGCGCGTATCCGCGTCTGCTCTTCCGACCAGCGGAGCTCGCTGTTGATGAGGCCGCGGCGCTGTATCTCATTGAACAGCGTCTCGTCTGACAGCGCCCGCGTTTTATACATGTCCACCAGGAAGTCAGCTGACGCTTCAGCCAGGGTAGTGGCACCAAAGTCGCTGAAGATGGTGACGTGCCCGCCTTCGGGCTCACCCGTCCATTCAGCCAGGTACTGCAGTGCAAGCCGAGCTGCATCGGTGAGGTCGCAGACCATGCGCTGCAGGGCGCTGGTGCTCGCCTCGTTATCGGTCAGCGTCTGCACCACGGTGCGATGGCCGGGTTTTACCACCAGCAGTTCTGCCCCCACCTGGCGCATCTTTTCCTCGAGATCGAGGATGTCTGTGCGACCGGCCTCGATGGCTTTGCCGCTGTGCTCAACATAACGCAGGTCGGCTTCATCTTCTTCTGACAGAATGGCCGATGCCGCACCCACTGAAATAGGACCATCACCGAGCTTTTTTCCGAAGAGCACCGGTACGCGGGCGACATGCAGGATGGTCTGCTGATCACTGCGGGACTGCCAGTGTTCGACGTTGAGCCAGGCCAGTTCAGCCAGCGGCGGCCGGCCGTTCATAAAGCCGCGTTTGTCGCCGTAGACCGGGACAAAAGTGATTTTTTTCAGGCTGGTGGTTCCTTCGTCATGTAGCTGCCATGACAGTACACCGGTTATGGCATCAGGCTTTTCGCGATAAACCCGCCAGTGGCCGGGATTCAGTACCCTGACCTGCTCAATGTTTTTCACGACAAACTCATTCTGCGGGTCACGCTCACTGATCGTTTCGACAAAGCGCAGCAGCGTAAAGGTCTCCTGCCCGTTGATCCGTTCTGAGTCGTAGTCCAGCAGGCTAGTGGCATTCACCCTGACGAAATATGGACGTAGTCCGCGCTGGCGCTCTTCAGCCAGAGAGAGCTTTTTATCCGCAGGTGGATGTTCAACAAGGATGCCGCAGAGGCCATAGGCCATCGCCTCTTCAAAGGTGTCAGCCAGAAAGGAGTGCAGATTGGTGCCCTGCAGGTCCACATCCCCGAACATCTCACGTATGCGTGCAGGCACAACTTCCTCATTCCAGGTCACTGGTCGGGAAAAAGGTTTTCCGCTTAACACCTCGACCGTACGGGAAAATGCCGGAAACAACGTGGCGACCGACAGTCTGTTCTGATAGAAGGCCTCCTCCTCGTTTGGCCATTTGGGCAGGTATGTTTTGCCTGCCTGCCGCATAGAAGACGTACCGCCCAGCAGTGCTGTAATCATTGGCCAGCATCCGGCCATCAACTCAATTTTAGGCGATCGTTTCCGGACGTCGTTGCTCATAGAGTTTCAGTTATGCATTGAATGGTCGCACTGTCGTGCCTTTTGGCTGGAACAGTTCAGTGATGGCCCAGACCAGTGCATCCAGGCGGTCTGGCGATTTTTTTGCTGTTGCGGGCACGTACTCCAGCAATTGGTTCTCGAGCTGGTAAAGGTTTCCGTGATGCGCCACCCGCCCCTGTTCATAAAGCGCTGAAATCGGCTCTGCTCGGGCAAACTTGCCCTTGCTGGCATGGACGCGAATGATGCGCCCACGAAATCCAGCATTACGCAGCGTGTCTTCTGCCATATCTCCGCCCTGGTTTGTTTCAATCACAATCGCCTCAGCCCGATGGTCTTCGTAAGCCCGGATAGCCCGTTTAGCCCAGCCATTAGGTGAGAACTTGCTGGAGTAATCCGCATCAGCAGAGAACAGCTGGTCGTTACCTCGCCCGTAACTGCTTGCGACAACAATACCGGTTTCATCACTCTCTTCGTTGTTAGTCGACTGCGGGTCAATGGCGACGACCGTGCGCGATGGCTCCAGTACAATCTCAAGCGTCCGGGCATCGGACACCATTGCCTCAGTCCAGAGCGCACCTTCAGCGTTAAACCGCCTCGGGAGCTGCATGTACTGCGCCTCAGCAGTGCGTCGGTGTGAAAACAATGAGACTCGGTGAGATTCGTTGTGCTTATAAGGCCACAGCCAGCCGTCAGGCAGACCATGTTCGATCGGAATCGCGTGGGAGTTTTCCGGATACAACGAAGAATAAGCCTCACTGTTATCAATCAATACCGGCAGGTTGAGATGATGCCAGTGCTCACCACTACCGCCGCGCAAAAGGTAACCGCTCAGGTCTTGGTAATGGATACGCTGCATGATGACCACGATAGGCGTGGTCTCGATGGCCAGTCGGGAACGGATGGTCTCGTTAAAACGGGTGTTAACCCCGTTCCGTACCGTCTCACTAAAGGCGTCGTCAGGCTTTACAGGGTCATCAATTATGAGACTCCCCTGCCAGCCTGGTTCCATATGCCCGGCACGAAAGCCGGTAACCTGTCCTGCCGCCGACGAGGCATAAACCCCGCCACCGTATTCGGTCCACCACATGGCTTTGCTATCTGCATCATCGCGCAGCGCCATCGGCCACATGCGCTGAAAGGCGGCAGACTTCACAATGCTGCGCGTGGTTGATGAGTTCAGTAATGCCAGGTTGTGAGAATAGGACAGGTGCATGAAGCGGGCACGGCGGTTCAGCGCCAACCCTCGGCCCATCATGTTGATGGTGGCCAGTTCCGTCTTGGTATAGCCGGGCGGAAGATTGATGACAAGTCGCCGAATATCGCCATTGATCACCCGGTCCAATGTCTGTTGAATTACCCGGTGATGGGGCGCGACGATCATTCGACTGCCGGTGCGCTGCTTAAAGAAGTAACGTGTAAAATAAAGCCCGTCCTCTTCGCACTCTATACGGCGTGCAGCATTCTTATATTTAGCAGTCGTCATCCTCCAGCATTTCCCGGCGCGCCTGCCGGTATTCCTCACGAGTAAGCAGTGCAACCTCCACCGGACCACCGTCTTTACCCGTAAGCGCTTGAGTGGACTGTTCCCGGAAAGCCTGCACCGAAATGTGTTTGCCAAGCAGTTCGAGATTTCTGACTTTGTCCGGCCACTTAATCTTTTTCAGGATGCCGACCATCTCACGCTCTTCGCCCCGACCTTCAAACATCTCAGCCAGATCGAATCCGCTCAGGTATTGACGCCATGAGGTTGGCCAATCCGAAACAGGCTTAATGCTCATGTCATCGGTCATGATGTCGAGTACGTCCATCTGGTCAATTTCAAACAAGCGCTTCAGCACATAATCTGCATTTAGCTCTACCCTTTCTATGCGCGCTGATTTAAGGTCGTTTATGCGTTGCGCGATATCATGTTTAGACAGGTTTTCAGAGCCGGTGCGGTTCGCAGTTTTTGCGCTATACCCAGCTCGGATAGCAGCCTGCGTTGCGTTCAAATCGACCAGGTACTCTCGACAGAACATCTCTTGTTTGTCGGTGAGTGCCATTAAAATACCTAATAAAAATATGAATTTAGAAGATTTTTCTGCTTATAACCGCCCTCAATCGAAAGTGTCTGGTGAGAGAAAGTTTCTTGATTACATTCACAGCAGAAACAGATGGGGTGAGTATGTTAAGAGCATAAAGAATTCCAAGACTGCCACAGCCTCCATGAAAGAAGCTTTTCACAGCAAATGGATTGAGTCCGGCGCCTTTATACGCGAAAAGATCAACAACGATTTATTTCTTACCGAATTACTTACGCTCTTGTTACCACCCTACAGTGGCACAAACCTTGTACTCTATCGGGGAGAGAATAAGGCAAGATTCGATGAAGGACGCATAGGGTTTTGCTGGACACAAGACACTTCGATAGCTGAGATGTTCGGAAGTGGATTAAATGCATACAACTCGCCCGGCCTACTTTTAAGAGCTGAAGCTCCCGCCTGTTCCATATTAGCTGGACCAAATGATCATAGTCGTTACTTGGGTGAAAATGAGTTCACAGTAAACCCTTCACTTCTTTCAAGCGTCATAGTCATTGAGACCTACCCAAATAACTCTCTATTCTAGTGGTGACCACACAGATGATTTTAAATACATATGAAATCACTAGAACGACTCGATGGCCTCCCAATCTGGTGTCGCCATATTTACTCCAATAACCCCCCAGAGGCGACCTCAATGATTGTTTGAAAAGATAAATTTCTTTCTTTTTAGAATGATATGGGATGCGACGCGCGGACGTTTGCTACGGGCACAAAAAAGCCCCGACAGGTGATTACTGTCAGGGCTGATTTTTGGTCATAAAAAAAGCCGGGCCCTTTCGGGCGCAGCTCTTACCTGTGGCAAATTCCGCGCACTTCCGTGCCCGCCTCAACCATTATTCAGCCAAAGATTTTTCTTTTCCAGTTTTCATCGGGCCTGTTAGGCCAGAAGTTGTTCATAATGGACAGGTCAATAACTTTATCACTGTTACCACTTTCCTCTTCACTACACATCAGCATCTCACGGTTATGTCTCAGGTCACCATACATATCCGCCAGCGTCTCCCATGATGCAGAGAGATGAACATAGTCAGGCATCACCTTATTGATTAACGTTTTATCCAGCTGAGGTGATTTACCTTCCAGAGCATCCTGCGCCGCTGACATCACATGCTGATGGTATTCTTTGAGCGCATCAGGGATAAGGCTTTCATATTTTTTATAATCCGGATGATAGGTGCAACCGTATTTTTCTGAAACCATTACCATGACCAGAAAAGCTATAAACTGCAGGTGCCCCTTCACAACACGTTCACTGGTCGCGATAGAATGCCAGCGCTCCGAACCCTGAAAAGAAATGCGCCCTTTAAGTAAGCGCCACTTTTCACTGTAAAGTGTTTCATGGAGCTCATTTTCAACGCGAGTTTTTGCCCAGTGAAATGGAAAGAAAAACCTGTCAGACACCTTTTGATGCTCATTCAATGTCTCTGGATATCCGCCTCCCACATCTGAGTGTGCGCCGGCAATCGTCAGCTCAGGATAGCAGCCAGAAAGCGTTTGTAATGATAAGTTATAACGGCACTCATGCAGTGCATTTAACTGAAATGCATATTTCGCAGCACCGCCTGGTACCGTGACCTTCAGGTTACGAGTGTAAGCCGTATCATGAGGATCATTACTGAACGCCGTCTTGTCCATGAAGCTCCCCACGGTATCAAATAACCCGAGAAAATTAACGACAGGACGACCTGACAGTTGATAACCACATTTGTTAACTGCATCGGAGAGCATAACTGACAGCTCAGCAGCCTGGTCATTTACGGTATTAGTAAAATGACGAGCCAGAACCGCGCCCCTGCTGAACCCGAAAACATCAAACTCTATGCACACGCTTTTACATCCACTGTCAGCTTTCGATAGCATATTGATGAGTTCAGATTTGATTCGCTCATGGCATAAGTTAAGTTTGGAATCGGGGCCATACCCCTGACGTCCCCAGATATCTTCATCACCCGTGGCAATGGAATAGAGACTGTCAGGTTCGTTGTTCAACGTACCAATTCCTTCAACATATACTTTGCCAGTCCAACTCCCCTTTGAGTCGTCTGCAGAGAGTCCATAGTGTTGATACAGCCTGTAAACATTCGTGGCACAGAACATAACGTCCTGCTCTGATTTATTCGCATTACCGTTTTTCCCGGTACCATCAAAAAAAACACCAATGCGAATAACGCATCGTTCAGAAGTTTCATTTGGAGAGGGATTCATTGTTAAGGACCTGAGTAAAGAGAGGTGGAAACTTAAAAAGGGAATATCTGCTATTGATTCAGCTTTTATGAATTGTGTTCGCTGCGCGGTGCTGCTCAATCTCCCGTATGGCTGCCTTGTCGTTATTACAGTTCTCCACCGTAGTCAGCAATTGCTCATTCAGCTCCAGACTTTCTCCCCAGGTTAACGGGTCAGGGATTAAAGGCACAGCGCAGTCAGCCAGCAAACTGACTGGTATCGGCGCTGGGGGAACCGGAACGAACCTTGTTTCGGTGCGCACGCAACTGGTCAGCAGCGCCACGAGGAACAGGTACAGAGGCACAGCGGCTGCTTTTAACCAGTTTATGAATAACCAACACCCTGCTTTCACTTTCAGCATGGGTGGTCTGATTATCATCTTGAGTTGCCCGAGCAATTTGGTTGAAGAATTTCGTCGTTATCAGGAGGTTCGTCGCTATAGCCTCAGATGAAACCTTTTCCTGCTCCAGTTGCCTGATCTGTTGCATGAGCAGTGTTTTGGAAGAGGACTGCAGCTTAAGGGCAACACCAAGCGCCATAACAACCAGTAACAGCATTGCGATAGCAACAGCATCCCAGTTAATTCTGCTTAAGGTCATCGTTGCTCTCTGTCAGGCAAAGTGCACGCTCGGTTTCTCTGCGTTTCATCAGCCCTTTCCACTTCCTGCCGCCGGAATAGACCCAGCGGCGCAGTTCATTGCATGCATTAGCCTTATCACCAGCATTAAGTTTTTTCAGAAGAGAAGATTTGGAGAACGCTTCAGGTCCGACGTTGTAAGCAAAGCTGTAAAGTGCGGCCCGCTGGTATCTGCTCAAGGGAATTGTCACCAGGCTATCCACTTTTGCCTGTATTGGCTTCAGGTCAGCATGCAGGAGGCTGTCACACTCCCGGTCGGTATAGGTTTTGTTTCTGACAATATCTGTACCGGTATGACCGTCACAGACAGTCAGCACACCTGCGACATCGTGATACGGGACATAGCGTCGCCCTTCTAAACCATCCTGTCCACCAAGCAGCGTCAGTGCCAGAGTGAGTGCCCCCGTTCCTGCTGCGGCCAGAAGCCTTTTGCGCAGGAACGGAGAAATAGCCATGCCTCAGCTGGACTTATCCTGGCATTCGCATCGAATTGCCTGAATTTCAGCGAGCGTCGATTTCCGCCTGTAATACCAGTTGATTACACAGGTCACAGTGGCAATGCTGATGCCCGTTAAAACGCCCACAGCACTCCACTCTTCCGGGCTGAAATAGGTCAGGACACCATGCACAATCTCGCCCGCAGATGCGCTGTATGCGACACCAGTTGTCAGTTTGCTCATCAGGTTTTGCCACGCAGAGAAATAAGAAATGGAGCGAAAGGATGGCCCGGACAAAGTTCTGCGCGACAGACCAATAGAAAAGCCCTGACAAAGATGCCAGGGCTCAGGAAGCGTTCTGAAGAGTCATTAACCCATCATTGGGTGTAATTTAACACAAAAAATGGAAAAGTAAATAGCAACCTACATCATCGCTAACGCTTATATCGCTCACGACTTAGTAATATTTGAAAATTGCTTTTCAGCCCAGGCTTCTTCTCTGTGCAACTCTGTGATCAGGAAATTCATCAACTGCTTGAGGCTTTTGTTCCAGGTATCGAGCGAAATCGCCTTCGTTACCTGAGATACGGCCCTGAAAACAACAACAGAGGCCACGCGTTCATAACCTCGCCCGGCGCAACGCTTACAGGGCTGATAAACCGGCACCCCCTGCAACTGACTTTTCATCCGGTTCATCGAAAGCCCACGTCCCTTACAATCCTTGCAGGCAGCACGAACCGTCCCCTTTCCACCGCATTTACTGCAGGGTTTACCGTTCCTGGTGCCGGTACTTTTGCAGGCATGACATGGGGACTCAGTGTCTGGGCCACGAGCGTAATCAAGAAATGCATAATGAGCAATAATCTCAATCACAGACTCCCGTTCTTTATCGCTCAGACTCACGAGCGACGGATAGCGGGATGACTCTCTGAGACCGGTGGCTGTGAGCAAACGGATTGCGCGCTGCCGGTCGTGGCGACTGAGGCCCATCTTGGCGAAAAAAGCGCAATAACCGAGAGGCGCGCGTTTTAGCGTCATACCCAGCGCAGCCATAATGTCGCTGCCATTGATAGCATTGGGTGAGAGGGAAGACTGCGTGACATAGGGCGTAACGGCGTGTGGGCAGTGGTACTTAACAACACTTTCAAGTTTCATGGGATGACTCTGTGCCGGTAAGGGATCACCGGCACTATGAGTCGCTTAGCATTCATTTTTCTGAATGTCCGCAGTTACGTGCTGACGAGTGAAAAATGAATTTCTGCACATATTTCTCTTTGGGCAACTGGCTTCTGCTCTTGCCGGTCACCCGACACCACAACGCAATGAGTGCTTCACCGGTATGATGCCGGGGGCTTGCGCCTTTTTTCCACCCGATAAGCGTGGAAGTAACTACATCCAGTTCTTCCGCGATGTCCTGCAAAGAATAACCGTGGCGGCTCATGTCTGTAAGAAGCCGGAACCAGTCGATTTTATGAATGTTTATGACGGGCACTTTACTTCCCCCGATAACTAAAGCCTGAGTAAATCTTTGAGATTTCTGACACCAAGTTTATTGGCACAGTTTTTTCGATGCTGATAGAGCGTTTTCGTCTCGATGCCAAGGTTCATTGAGTGGGTTCTTGCATCAATGCCGTTGAGGAAGCCATCGATAACGGAGAGTTCGCGCTTTGATATTTTACACCTTACAGGCTGAGGATGCTTTTTGCTTAGATGATGCTTCAAAACCACCCTAATGGACTCAACTGGCATGGAAGCATCCATAACATCTTCAATCTCACAGAGTCGATTCAGCAACCCTTTTTTGCGCTGATTGAGCAGCCCGATACTGTCAGTAAAAACCAAAACATTTCCTTCCGCCTGCCAGGCGAACGTCAGAAATTTACTCAGCCAGCGTGGAAAAAAATCCCCATACTCCAGGCACAAAATGGCAAGTCGATAACATCCTGGAAATCTTTCAGAGGGTTGATTAAGCCGAAATTGTCTAACCTCTTTTGAGTATTGAACAAGCAGATTTTTTTGAACGCACTCTGTTTCGATAAGTCTGAACAATCCCTGGTGCAGGATATTAATACTGCCATTAATAACAACGCCGCGCTCGTGGCTTTTCATATATTTATTCCCTTTTTATGAATGCTGTGACTGACCAACAACCACCCTAAAAACGGCATCCATTACTACTCAAAATGCTCAGGACATTCAATGCGATCCTTTAGCGCGCAAATTACAGAAAGCCCCCCCAAAAAGCTTACCGACTGAATACATTAGAAAAAGCGATCAGCAGTCTCTTGATTAAGAGAAACTTTCAGAGTCTTTTTAGTCCTGCATCCTAATAGAAAAACCAAATTACTCTCACGTAACAGAAACCTTAATAAGATACATATTGATATCGACTAGGAGGCATGAAGTCATAAAGCATTATTTAATCGAAGCAGGACTGTTTACAGGTCGTTTAGGTAATAACACCTTCAAGTTAAGCAGTGGTATATAATGAATTTTTACAAGCATTTTCAGAAGAAATTAAGCACCATGAATTTTTTAATTTAGAATTTTTCAACTATGCAGAGTAGTTTTCACATTAGAAAATCATAAATTTAATGACAGATGCTGTGACGGGATAAAAAAAGTGGCCATGGAAACCACGCAATCAAAGTTGAATTTGCTAATGAAGAATGAAGGTTCGGGTACCTTTCCTCTTTCAGCAGATTTATCGTCAACAAAGACCATAACTTTAGAGGGAAGCAGCGAAACCGGAGGCGATACTGTAGTTGAAGAATGAGAGCGCCATCACCTCAACTCCTTGAGCTTAAATTGCCAAATGTCACCGGTCTGTACCTGCAGTATCTCTTTTGATTCTGATAGTAAGTACGGGGATTTAGTTAAAGTCAAAACAGGGATCAGGCAAATGCAATTTTGTCTGTGCCTACTAAGGAGCAGTTGTCAGTAAAGACCCTTATTTCAACTATGCCTGCGTAGCCTCCAGCTCAACCACTGATCAAGTTCGGGTTCGGCAAGAGGCCGTGAATAAAAGAAACCCTTTGCCTGATCGCATCCATACTTCATTAAAGTCGCGACAGTTTCCGCATTTTCCACCCCTTCGGCCAGCACTTCATAGTTCAGTTCCTTAAGCATGCCGATGATGCTGCGAGCAATGATGCGCGATGCTGTATCACATGAGAGTCCGCTAATAAGTGAACGGTCGAGTTTGATAACATCTAGCGGTATACGCCTCAAATAATTGATATCGCTGTGACCAGTACCAAAATCGTCAAGCGAAATACTGAAACCTTTCAACCTGAGCGCTTCGAGAGTCTTTATCGCAGCAGCGTTTTCGATGATTTGCTCGGTCTCCAGGCACTCAATCCCCAGCAATGAAGCTGGAAGCTCTGCCCTGATCATTTTTTGTGCCAGCATATTGGCAAAATCCGGACGAGCGAGATCCTGACCACTGACGTTTAGCGAGACAGGCAACTGGACAAAGTTATTACGTAACCTGACAAGGCGTGCAATAACCCGATCTACCACCCAATCAGTAAGGTCACTGAGTAACTGCGTCTGCTCAGCAAGAGGAATAAAAGCATCCGGTGAGAGTTCGCCGAATGTTGGATGACGCCAGCGTATAAGCGCCTCAAGGCCTACAGGAATACCGCTCTGGAGAGAAATTTTAGGTTGGTAAACCAGATAAAGACCAGCGTTGTTGCTCAAAGACAAGGCCAGATCGTTCAGCAGCTTAAAATCGTGTGTGCTACGGACGTCAGACGCTTCATTGAAACGCTCCCAGGCAATCTTATTTCCAGCGGCCTCATGAAGTGCGCTTACAGAACGGCGGAGTACCTCCTGAGAGGGCAACTTGTCTGCAGAAAAGTCAACTTCACCAGCTCGAGTGGTCAGAGCGACACTAAGCCCATCCCCCATATCAGCATGAATGCCCTGAAGCCTGTCCACTACCCATGATGCATTTAGTCTACTGTCGGCACGTGTAAGAAGAGCAAACCTTCCCGTGACCACAGTATAAATCGTATCGTTTTGTGCTGGCCTCAGACGAAGCGGCATGAGCATAGCTACGTCTTTCAGCAGGCTTTCCACCGGCCCTATTCCCATTGAACGCGCCAGGTCGTAAGCATGTGAAACATCGATACAGTCGATCAGTATGAGCCGCCTTGGTGTTTTATCTCCCGCCGCTTTAAGGTACTGAAGGTCGCGCATGAGGCGCTGACGGTTTGGCAGAGATGTCACAGGATCGACAAAGCTTGTAGAGTGCCATGCCTCCAAGAAAGACATGACCAGTGCAGCTAAAAGTTTAAGCGTGGCGACCTTCTCATTACCAAATTCATGAGGGGCTTTGTCAGTAACACAGAGCGTGCCCAGGATGAAGTCTTCGCTATTCTTCAACGGCGTACCAGCATAGAAACGGATGTATGGCGCGCCGGTTATCAGTGGATGGGTTCGGAACCGTTCATCATGTAGAGTATCTGAAACCACCATTATTTTATCATTGTCTACAACATGCCTACATAGGGAATCAGCACGCGATGATTCTTTAAGATCGAAATTTCGGGCTGCTCTGACGTACTGTCTCTCATCATCTAGCACGGAAATAAAGCTACCCGGAATACCGAGAGCCTGACTGGCAAGTCGCACGAACTTTTGCAGGACATCATCCCGACTTTCGTCAGGCCTACGCAATGTTTCGATGGCTCGATAGCGGCGTTCTTCATCACCAGTAAGATTGGTCAGCACGTGTCTCAGTCCTCCGCGTCACCCTTGATTCGGCGCGAAAAAAATCAAAATGAAAGCTACTAATACAGCTTCCCGTAACAATGTCATTTATTAATTACGAAGATCTTTTAGAG
>NZ_JAVAXT010000015.1:0-129322 GCF_041955125.1 Pantoea sp. BR_17
CGCGAAACAAACCCCTGGCCCCTGTAACCTACGCAATGGCAAACTCCCCACCTTTTACCAGAGGAAAAATGATGCTGATTGGCTATGTCAGGGTGTCAACAAATGACCAAAACACCGATTTACAACGGAATGCCTTGCAGAGTGCAAATTGTGAACAGATTTTTGAGGATAAAATCAGCGGTAAGACCAGCGAACGACCAGGCCTAAAGCGGGCGCTCAGGACGTTAAAAGAAGGCGATACTCTGGTGGTGTGGAAGCTGGATCGGCTTGGCCGCAGCATGCGTCATCTGGTCATGCTCACTGAGGAGCTGCGTGAACGTGGAGTCAATTTCCGTAGCCTGACGGACAGCATCGACACCAGCACGCCGATGGGGCGTTTTTTCTTTCATGTGATGGGCGCCCTGGCGGAAATGGAGCGTGAATTGATCGTTGAACGCACGCGAGCGGGCCTCTC
The DNA here is from genome assembly GCF_041955125.1 of Pantoea sp. BR_17. Lineage (NCBI taxonomy): Bacteria > Pseudomonadati > Pseudomonadota > Gammaproteobacteria > Enterobacterales > Erwiniaceae > Pantoea > Pantoea sp. BR_17. The sequence continues at coordinate 455 of NZ_JAVAXT010000015.1, forward strand.
CGCTGCGCGAGAAAAAGGACGTATTGGTGGGCGGCGGCGCATTATGACGCCGGACGTCGTGGAACGGGCAAAAAGAATGCTGACGAACGGCGCCACACGTTACCAGGTGGCACTGGTGCTGGATATTTCTGTCAAAACCCTGTATCGCTACCTTCCAGTCAACGCCACTAAACCCACCGATCACAGCAGTAACTAACAGGAATAAACTATGTTGTTTGCCGTACGTTTTTACGATCGTGCCGACCGGGCTGATATCCGCAAAATCTATATGGACGCTCATCTGTAGTGGCTGGAAAGCGTCAGGTCAGGCGTACTGATTGCGGGCTCCCTCAGAGAGCATGCCACGGCTCATCCCGATGGTGCGTTATGGATTGTGGAAGCCGCATCCAAAGAAGCCGTTGAAACCCTCCTGAAGCAGGACCCGTTATGGCAAGAGGGACTGCGTCAAAACGTGGATATCCGGCTCTGGAGTAAGGCTTTTGACAGCCCCGTTACCCTGTAAATTATCGCCACTGTTTAGCCACGCGCCAGCAAACCGCAATCGCATGCATCCTTTCTGCTGACCTGACACTCTGAGCACACCCTCAACACGGAGTGCTACAGATGTCTGATTTTCATCACGGTGTCCGCGTCGTCGAAATTAATGACGGCACACGCACCATCTCGACTGTTTCAACCGCCATTGTTGGCATGATCTGCACCGCAGAAGATGCTGATGCAACGGCGTTCCCTCTTAACACACCTGTTCTGCTGACCAACGTGCAGGCGGCCATCGGCAAAGCCGGTACCCAGGGCACCCTGGCGGCCGCGCTGCAGGCGATTGCTGACCAGGCGAAGCCAGTGACTGTCGTGGTTCGCGTAGCAGAAGGCGCGAGTCAGGCGGAAACCACCTCTAACCTGATTGGCTCGACAGACGCGAACGGTAAATACACCGGCATGAAGGCGCTGCTCAGCGCGCAAACTCAGCTGGGTGTTAAGCCACGTATTCTGGGCGTGCCAGGGCTGGATTCGCTGGAAGTGGCGACCGCGCTGGCCAGCATTGCACAGCAGCTGCGTGGCTTTGCTTACGTGTCCGCCTGGAACAGCAAAACCATCTCTGATGCCATGAAGTACCGCGAAAACTTCAGCCAGCGTGAGCTGATGGTCATCTGGCCAGACTTTATTGCCTGGAATACCGCGACCAGCAAATCTGAAATGGCTTATGCCACCGCACGTGCGCTGGGCCTGCGCGCCAAAATTGACAACGATACGGGCTGGCATAAAACCCTGTCCAACGTGGGCGTCAATGGCGTAACCGGCATCTCTGCAGACGTTTTCTGGGATCTGCAACAGACTGGCACCGATGCCGATCTGCTGAATGAGAAGTGCGTCACCACGCTAATCCGCAAAGACGGCTTCCGTTTCTGGGGCAACCGCACCTGTAGCGACGATCCGCTTTTCGCGTTTGAGAACTACACCCGTTCAGCGCAGGTGCTGGCCGATACCATGGCGGAAGCGCACATGTGGGCCAACGATAAACCGCTGACGCCAGTGCTGGTACGCGAAATCATCGCCGGCATCAACGCGAAGTTCCGTGAACTGGTCAGCGCTGGTTATCTGCTGGGTGCGAACTGCTGGTACGACGAAAGTGCGAACGATAAAGAGAGCCTGAAGGCGGGCAAACTGTTTATCGATTACGACTACACGCCGGTACCCCCGCTGGAAGATCTGACGCTGCGTCAGCGCATCACTGATACCTATCTGGCGAACTTCGCCGCATCCGTAAACAGCTAAGGAGCCGGATAAATGGCACTGCCACGTAAACTCAAGGGGTTAAACCTCTTTAATGATTCAAACAGCTATCAGGGCATTGTAACCGCCGTTACGTTGCCGAAGCTGTCACGCAAGCTGGATACCTATCGCGCAGGCGGCATGAACGGCGCCGCGTTTATCGATAACGGCCTGGACGATGCGGCGCTCGATATGGAGTGGACGCTGGGCGGTATGGATGAGCTGGTACTCAGCCAGTGGGGCGCAACGGCCAACGTTCCGTTACGTTTTACCGGTTCTTATCAGCGCGATGACACCGGCGAAGAGATTGCCGTTGAAATTGAAGTGCGCGGTAAGCATCAGGCGTTTGACTTCGGTGAAGCCAAGCAGGGTGAAAACACCGAAACCAAAGTCACCAGCAAAAATACCTATTTCAAACTGACCTGGAATGGCAAAGAGCTGATCGAAATCGACACCGTCAACATGGTGGAGAAGGTCAACGGCGTCGATCGTCTGGAACAGCGCCGTAAAAATCTCGGCCTGGTGTAATAACAAAGGCCAGCGCGTTCTGCGCTGGCCCCTCTTGATTGAGATGGAGAAAAAATGGAACAGCTGGATAAGCCGGAACAGAAAGACAACCTGGTGGTGCTGGAAAGCCCGATTTCACGCGGTGATGTAGTGATCGCCCAGGTCGAGCTGGTCAAACCGAACGCCGGCGCGCTGCGCGGTGTACGACTGGCCGAGCTGGCCTCGTCCGATGTGGATGCGCTGTTGATGGTGCTGCCCCGCATCACGATGCCTTCGCTGACCAAAGCGGAATGCAATGCGCTGGACCCGGTTGACCTGATTGCCCTGGGCGGCAAGGTGATTGGTTTTTTGTCAGCGAAATCGGCCACGTAAGCTGGCCCCGCGATATGACGGTCAATGATCTGATGGCCGATATTGCCAGCGTTTTTCACTGGCCCCCCTCAGAAATGTATCCCATGTCGCTGGAAGAGTTACTCGACTGGCGGCATAGAGTGATGATCCGCAGTGGAGTAACCTCAGATGAGTAACACGCTCAAGCTGCAAGTGCTGCTGGAAGCGGTTGATCGGGCGACGCGCCCGTTCAGTGCCGTGCGTAAAGAAACAGAAAAACTGTCTGCGGATATCCAGGAAACGCAGGACCGCCTGGATGCGCTCAACGCTAAATCCGCGCAGATTGAAGGGTTCCGTGCGACGCGCAAAGAACTGACGCTGACCCAACAAAATCTCAAAAATACCCGGGCAGAAGCGGCAGCACTCGCCATTCAACTTAAAAACACCCAAAACCCCACCGCGGAACAAACGCAGGCGCTGGATAAGCTGCGTCAGTCGGCTAACGCGCTGCAGCAAAAAAATATCCAGCTGCGTCAGTCGGTACAGGAGCAACGCCAGGCGCTGAATGACGCCGGGATTTCCACGCGCCGGTTGAGCAGTGAGCGCCGGAAGCTGAACCAACAAGCCGAGCAGACGACATCCACCCTCAATGCGCAGGGTCAGTCCATGGATCGGCTGAATCAACGTCAGGACAAGCTCAACCGCATACGCGATCGCTACCGTGCCGGCATGGCGCTGGCAGATAACGTGCAAAGTGCCAGTTCGAAGGCCAAAGACTTTGTTGAGAAGGGCCGAAAAGTCATTGATTACCTGTCACCTGCAAATGAGATTGTGCAAGCCCGCGCGGCGATTACGCAATCGGGTGGCTCATCGGGTGAGGCAAAAGCTGCAGCACCGGCAGTGGCTAACCTTGCAAACGCGACGCAACGTAGCATGCAAGAAAGCGCGTCTTTGGTGCTCAATATTAAAAACGCGTTCGGCATTGCAGATGACCAGGTTGGTCAGTTAGGCGACGTGCTCTCATCGACCTTTGCCAATAAAACAACCGATTTTACCGCGCTTAAGACGGCGATGGTCGCTGTAGGGCCAGCCGCGAAGAACGCCGGTGTAAGCGTCGGTCAGACCGCGGCCATGATGGGCGTGCTGGCAGAAAACGGCATGACGGGCAGCCAGGCCGGTGCTGGCGTCAGCGCCATGTTGACGCATGTTCAGGCACCGGACGCCAGCGCAGACAGCGCTCTGAAAGCGTTGAATGTGCAAACCGCTGACGAACAGGGCAACAACCAGCCCATTTTCGCGGTGCTCGGTCAGGTACAGGCGGCGTTTGAGAAAAACAAACTCGACGCAGCCCAACAAGCCGCTTATCTGCAGGCCATTTTTGGTGAACAGGGCGCCGCCCCTGCCGCAGTGCTGATGAAGGGCGCAGCCAGTGGCCGACTGGATCAGCTGTCTCAGGCGCCTGCCGCGCAGCCGCCAGCCGCAGACGCGTCGGTTGATACCAGCCTGCAGGCCATCAGCCAGGATGGCTTGTCCGTACAGTCCGTCCTGACCGGCGTTATGAATATCAATCCCCAGCTCTCGGACAGCCTGCTGACGCTGGCAGCCGGTGGGCTGACGTTGGTGGATTCCCTGGCCAGCGTGGGGAACATTGCCTGGCCCGTCATTAGTGGGCTGAGCACCATCATGGCGGGTGTGGAGCTGCTGGGCAGCGCGTTTGCCATCATCGGTGGCGCGATTACGGCCACGCTGGGGGCGATTACGCTACCGGTGGTCTTGCTTGGCGCGGCTATCGCGGCGGGTGCCATGTTGGTTTACCAGTACTGGGAACCGATTAGCGCTTTTATCAGCGGCGTTGCTGAAGGTTTCAGCGCGGCGATGGGACCGATCAGCGACGCGTTCGCGCCGCTGAAGCCGGTATTTGACTGGTTCAGTAACAAAGTGTCCGAGCTGGGCGCCTGGTTCTCGAAGCTGCTGGAACCCGTGAAGTTTTCTCAGCAGGAACTGGCTTCAGCAGGGGAGATGGGACAGCGCTTCGGCAACATGCTGGCGACAGCGCTGAAATTACCTGGTGAAGCCCTTAACCAACTGCGGGGCGGCATTGACTGGGTTCTGGGCAAACTTGGCATCATCGATGAGAAATCTGACAAGGTGAAAGACAAGCTGCCACCGCCCAAAATGCGCGATCAGGATGACGAGGATGAGGATAACGCGGATGCCCGTCCGGCTGCCTCTCGCGCCAGCCTTAACAGCACGCTCAATCAGCCTTTGCCCTCGGTTAACAATTCAAACGTGGATAACCGTCAGCACACCGTAACCAACAACATCTATGCGACGGGCGACCCCCAGGCGATTGGACAGGCCGTTGCACAGTATTCCACGGCATCGCCGTGGTCCACGGCTGATAGCAGCTATAACTCCATGTTTAGCCGGGATTAATTCACCATGATGATGATATTAGGCATGATGCCGTTTGTACGGCAAACCCTTCCCTTCGACAATCTGAAGCATGACGTGGGCTATCGCTGGGCGAAAAACAGTCGCGTGGGGCGACGTGAGTCGACCCAGTTTTTGGGTGCCGGTGACGATAAAATCACCCTGTCTGGCGAGCTCCGGCCTGAAATCACCGGCGGCAATGTCACGCTGCTGGCACTGAAGGCGATGGCCGATGAAGGCCTGGCGTGGCCGCTAATTGGCGGCAATGGCATTATTTACGGCATGTTTGTCGTCACAGATTTCTCGGCCACGCATACGGAATTTTACAGCGACGGCAGCGCGCGCAAGATAGGCTTTACCCTCAACCTGTTGCGGGTTGACGATTCATTGACCAGCATGTTCGGCGACTTAAAAAGGCAGGCGGAAGAACTGCAAAACCGGGCCAGTGACGCAGCGCAACGGGTGGGTTCTGTCATCAACAGCGTTACCTCTGCGCTGAGCGGAGGGCGCTGAGATGAGCGATATCGCCCCGATTCCGGTGCCTCTGCGCGTTGCGCCTAAGCCGGACTTCAATATCAAAATTGAGACGAAGGATAAAACGGAAGATATTCGCCCACGGCTGATTTCTCTGAAGTTAACGGATAACCGTGGCTTGCAGGCCGATCAACTGGAGCTGACGCTGGACGACAGCGACGGCCAGTTGGTCATGCCGCCTTTTGGCGCAAAAATCGCCCTGGAGATTGGCTGGAAAGGACAGCCGCTTGCAAATAAAGGCATCTACCTCATTGATGAGGTCACCTACCAGGGCGCGCCGGACACGATAACGGTGGTCGCCCGAAGCGCCGATTTTAGCGGTTCGCTCGATGTTAAAATCACTGATTCATATCCAGACATGACGGTTGGCGAGGCCGTGGAGAAAATCGCGAAACGTAACAACCTCAAGTGGAAAGTTTCGCAGGAGATAGCTAAGAAAAAGATTAAGCATCTCGATCAAACGCAGGAAACGGACGGCACATTTATTACTCGTCTGGCTATGCTGGTTGGTGCGGTGGCGACAATTAAAAAAGAAATGCTGCAGTTCTTTGCCCCCGGGCAGGGCGTGACCGTGAGCGGAAAGCCGATTTCACTCCTGAATCTGAACCGACAGGATGGCGATAAGTATGAGTACAAATTGTTTAAGCGCGACGATTACAGTGGCGTAGAAGCAAAATGGTACGATCAGAAAAAGGCGCAGCAGAAAGGGGTAACCGTCAACACGATACCGCCAGCAACACCGGCGGTGAACCCTGTCCATCCCGCGGCCCAAAATATCCCCACTATCGGGCAACAAGACCCGGGAAAAACCTATGTTTTTGGCAGCAATAAGAAGCTGTATGTACTGAATACGCACTTCAGTAGCCAGGAGGAAGCAGAGGAGGCGGCTAAGGCAAAGTGGCAGGAACTGCAACGCAACCGGGCTACGCTGAAGATCCTACTGGCGCTGGGTGCTGCGGAGTTGATTCCTGAAACGCCGGTCAAAGCTCAAGGTTTTAAATCGGTCATCGATAATCAAAAATGGCTGATTACCAATATCGTGCATACCCTCGATAAAAGTGGCTTTACCACCCAGTTGAACCTGGAGCTGATGACTGAAAACGTGGACTACATCTTAGTTGAAAAGCAAGCTGGTTAGTTTAAGTCTAATTATTGTTGCTTTTTGTTTAGCCTTTGGCTAAAGTTGCACTATGCCAGAGAGGAGAACAACTATGATGCATTGCCCAAAATGTCAGACCGCCGCCCATACGAAAAGCAGCCGTTACGTTTCGAAAGAGACGAAAGAACGTTATCACCAGTGCCAGAACATTAACTGCAGTTGTACCTTTAAAACCCTGGAGAGCGTATCCGGGATTATCGTCGAACCGGCACAGATTAATACCGTGCCGGTGATGGCGAAAGGCAGCAATAACCCGTCACCGCAGATGCTGTAAGCCCAACCCGCGAAAGCGGGTTTTTTTATGATAGCGGTTTAGGTGGGATAGAGGACAGACGGGGCTGAAGGCCCACGCGCCGTTGACGTTTAAGGGCGCGACAGCGGCCTCTGGGAGTTCTGTTAATAACTGTACGGGGTGAGGGCCGGGGCCCTTGGGAACACTGGCAATTACTGTACGGAATAAAAAGATTTCACTGATATGAGTCAGGCAAAACAGGCTTCCGGTGAAGAGAGAAAAAGCGTGGCGATTTTCGCCAGAAGAAAACGCAGGGGTGATAAAGTATTTTGGTATAAAGTTAAGTCCGCGCTGGGATTTGAATTTGGTATGCGAATTCCCTTCTTCCACAGGGAAGAAGGGAAAGGGCCGGAATTAATGAACGCTATCTGTAAATTTGCTATCGATCATCACCAGCCCCGACGCTGTTTGCACAAAACGCGGCGCGGTTAAGTCATCAGTCATGATGTTAATCATCTGGAATAACAAGCCGGTGATGTGTTTCTGCAAGTCTGTAGAAGCCGGCTGATTCAGCAACACTAACGTCAATGCGCTGCAATATTGCCGCATCTCTTCCAAATCTATCGAACAACCGCTGCGACAGGCTTTGTCATTACCTTTCTCCAGCGTGAGGCGTTTAATCAGGTGTTCTGGCAGTGGCTGGTCTAACAGAACTTTCAATACTTCCAGTGCAGCCAGCAAACGGCCGCACAGTGCCATACGAGCGGCGATATCGTGACATTCAATCAGGGCATCCACATAGCGCACGCACGTATCCAGCACCTGAAACAGATCGTGCGTGGTGCCAAGCGGCGTTTTCAAGAGGTTTGAGATCGCAGATTCGATAACTGGCTGAATGTCCAAGATTTGATGATGGGCGGTTGTGTTACTATCGGTGTTAGCCATAGCGTTGTTCCTTAGAGTGAACGTTGTGGTCAGACGCTCCGGTATGTGTTGCTGCACTGCCGGGGCGTTGCTCTTACAAAAGGCCTCATGTTAATGTGGTCTTTTATGAGGCTAAACTGAGGGAGTAGGTGGCCACATGTCAATAATAATGCGTGAAAAAAAAACCAAAAGGTGGAGGCAAGTCTCCACAATTTAAAATGCGCATTGATCCGGCCTTGAAAAAACAGCTCGATGCGGTTGCAACTGAAGAAGGAATTAGTCTGGCAAGCTGGCTGAAGAACCTGGCGAGAGAGGCATTAAAGGCAAGGGGAATTGAGCCGGAGGGGTAATTTGTGCGTGAAATATTGAGTTAATTATATGTGTGGTAAATGAAAAAAAGCTAAATTTCGCTATTGTGAAGTTTTTAATTTGGCCATTACAAGTTTGATAAAATAGCTGAGGCTTTGATGGAGTTTTGAGTAAATGAAGCTTTTTATTGTATGGTTACTGCAATCTTTTTTCTATCTTGTACCGATTATAGTCAGTGTTGTTGGTGCTTATTTTATTGTGCGATTCGTTCCATTTTACCCAATGGGGTTTGTGGTTGCCTGGGTCGGTATCGTTGCTTATCTTTATATAACATACAGTAAGTGGGTTTAACCTCAACCGTATAATCTTTTTCATGGCGATTTTCAAAACACCATGAAGTTTCAATATTTATCTGTAATATGATGTTCAGTGAATCGGGCCTTACCCATATTGACTTGCTCAAAGTAAATAATCAGGATGTAAGATCCTTATAAATGAATGAGCAATCTAAGTTGTACGCTTACAAGATTAGCTATGAGATAACATTCAAATAAAATAAGATTGCCAGAAAGAAGAGCAGATTACGATAATGGACGAGACAGAAAAAACAGTACTCGATCTTGTTGAGACTTACAATGATCGCAGCATATTTACCTTTAAGCGGTATCCGCTCAAACATAATACCGATCTTAATGAAGATTTTCGAATGGACCCGTTAGATGCCTATGATTTACTAGAGGAATTCACAGAGAGATTTTCAATTAATTTAGATGAAATCAATTTCACTCGCTATTTTCATGAAGATAATGGCAAAGCAGAAAAGGCGTTGACCATTCAATTACTGATTGACTCGGCCCGAGCAGGTCACTGGACGGATGAAGAAAAATCAAAAACAGAAAATACCTTACCCTCAAACTCAGACAGGAAAATAATGAAAAAGGGAAAAAATAAGACGATTTATGTTTTAGCATTCATTATATTTTTTCTGATTCTCCCGGAAATAGTGGTTCGTACACTAACCCCAGAACAACTCGTCAGACTCAGCGACTTCACAAGCCTGGGCGGGATGTTTAGCCATCTCCTTTCGTTAATGCTTTTTCTCGGTATAACATCGATTTTGCTGGGCATTGCCGCTATCTGTCTGGCAAAAAAAATCTACCGATATTTTGTCAGGTTTAAAAAATAGCATACCTGCTGTACGCTCTGTATGCGTTACCAACGCACTGAGAGCAAAATTTTGCCAAAGCTGAAAACGTTGAGCGAAAGCAATCCAGGAAAGCGTATAGGATCTGCGGACCTGTTTTACAGTGGCTGGTCCGCGCAAACTCATGGGGGAAATGTGAGTAGGTCAAAGTGTGCCATTCTTAGCGTAATGTGAGGTGTAATACGTTATTCCGCCCTTGCAGGATGCGGACGAGTTGGGCATCGCCATGGAGAGCGAGAAAGCGCTACTGGAGCAATGAAGAACCTACCGCGTGGAGACCTTAACGGCACCGGATATTAGTTGGCCGGGAAAGCCTAAACAGAAACATCCCCGTTACAGCGGGGACTATCAGGAAAATTTTAGAGGCGGGAAGGCTTAATTTTGCCATTCAATCATCTCATCCAGCCGTTTTAAAATATCTGGGAAGTAGCTCTCATTGATGCCGAAATCACCTTTCACCTGAGCGCTGTCAGCATGCGCTTCAGGACGAAGGTTATATTCAATAATTACACCCTCTTCGCCGGTTACTTTCCTGATTATCATATTCAGTTGATGGCACTGGCTTTGAAACTCGAAAGGCTTTATCTCACGTTGAGCAATTAAAGCGTTATGGTGCGCTGCAAATTGCTCACGTAGTTCCAGTAGCTCACCTACCGTAAATTCAGTTTGAAACTGTGCTTTCAGGCCAGGAACAGAAAATTCAACAAAAGATTTTATCCAGTCCCAGCGATGATGTTCAGGGTCAATGTCGTTATCGACCACTCTTTCAAATGGAGAAACCGCAAACGTAAATTTCTCGTCTTTAATATCAAACATTGATGCGTTCCTGTCGGTTTTTAAAAATACATAAAGTGGGTGATTGTCCAGTCGGATTCTCTTATCAGATGGATTTATCATATAATTTAAAAGTTAGGTGGTATATCGTGCTATGTAATTTGTCAAAATTTCTGTTTAAGGTATAGTAGTTATTTTCATGTCATTATAACACTATGAAAAAAATTGTTGAGCTAATGCGTTTTACCTCCAACTTGAGCTATGTTGGAACTATCTTTACAGTCAATAATAATTGTTTTATTTAAGAGAAACATAACTAATTGCTTAGTGAACAGGTAAGAAGCTTATAGAATTTAAATTCTTGATGAGTTTTCACTAAGAGGGGTGATTTAACCAACGCAATATGGAAAGCATTACTCCGTTGGTTGGGAATATATTGAAAATAAAATTACGTATATCTCTCTACCATTTCTTGCTCCTTTAAAATATGCTCCCTTAATTTTTTTGTGTACTTTATATTAAGCCTGGCGCCAATTGATAACCAAACCATAAGTAATATTAATAGGGAAAGGAGTATAATATAAAAATTACGATTTTTGTTAAACTCCAGTATGGATTGCTTGAGTTTTTTATCAGGAGGTGTTGCACTTAAAATTTCACAAATTACATTCGCAAGCTCATTGGATATTTTATTATTGTAGGCTAGGGTAGTGTGAGGGGTTGATTTACACTGCTCACTACTAATTGACCAAGATGGTTTCAATGCATGTGCAGAAGCTTTATCATATGTAATAAGGAATTTTTCTTTTGTTGATTTTAACGTTAATGCAGTCCAGTTTTTAGGAACTATTGCGATCTTCCAGTCTAGGTATGTAAAAGTTACAGCTGCAGAAATAAATACCGCCATCATTAAATAAATAAAGAAAAGATCAATGCGATCTAACTTTGGAACCTTTTTAAGGTTGATGCTTATAGAAAATAATTTTAATAGCCATGTTTTTATACCTGCTTTCCGATAAGTTTCTTGATGATATTTTATAGGAAGGTTTAATTTATTTATGGTTGTACTTATAAATTTACCTAAGGCAGTTAATATAGCAGTCAATCCTGCCAAGCTAACAATTATATCCTTCATGCTAAGATTATTAAGCAGCCCGCTAACAGCATGTGTTTCTACCATATTGCTCTCCAGCTTTTTTCAGATTGAAAATGTGTATAAATTTGTATCATCTGCCACACATAATGCAATGATTTCCTTAATATGTTTAGACTGCGATCATTTCAGCATGAACACACAACTCACCGAATTAATGCACTTTATTGTAAGCATGCCTGTTTTAATTTCACGCACTTTTTTAGATCTCCGGGTTTTCGACCGTCAGCCGGTATTCTTCAGGCGTCAGGTTATTCAGGGATTCATGAGGGCGCTCGCTGTTATATTCTTTGAGCCAGCGCTCAGTAATTTCCCGTGCTTCATTCAGCGTTCTGAACAGATAAAAATCCAGTTTTACTGTCCTTTATGTACGATTGAACCGGTCGATAAAGGCATTCTGCGTGCGCTTGCCGGGCCTGATAAATTCCAGCATCACACCATGTTCTTCTACCCATTGTGCCAGCGTCAGCGAGATCAGCTCCGGACCGTTATCCATCCGCGTTTTCAGCGGATATCCGCGGTTTGTCACGATCATGTCCAGCACTCTCACAATCCGCTGCGCCGGGATATTCAGGTCAATTTCGATCGCCAGTGCTTGGCGGTTAAAATCATCCACCACGGTGAAAGTCCTGAAGCGCCAGCCGCACACCAGCGCATCGTGCATAAAATCGACGGGCCAGCTCTGGTTCATCGCCTCCTGGCGTCGCCAGCGGAGCCAGATTACGCACCGGCAGGCGCTGTTTTCTCTTACGGCGAAAATTCAGTTTCAGCAGGCAATAAATACGGCGAACCCTTTTATGGTTCCACCTATTGCCCTGCCTGCATAGCACCTGAAAAAGCTTTTTTAAATCCGTATCGCGGATAGCGGATAGCGTTCAGCCGCCACGGTCAGTTCCATAATCACCGGCTCATCACGTCGCGTATCCGGCTGATAACGAATACCGTCCTGCTCAGTGACAATGTCCTGCATGCCTGACGTAAGCTCATGGCAAGCTGCGCGGTCAGATAGCTGACCAGCTCACGCTTTATCGCTGGTTTTAAAGCTTTTTTCAATAACGTCTATCAGGGCGCGGCACTTGAGACTCAGTTCCGCAAACATCTGTTTCAGTCGACGGTTTTCATCCTCAGGTTCCTTAATCTTTTTGATATCAGAGGGTTCCATGCCGCCGAACTTCGCTTTCCAGTTGTAGTACGAGGCCTCAGGGACCCCGGCCTCGCGGCAGACATCCTTAATCGTGCGTCAGGCTTCGACGGGCTTCAGAACGGCTATGATCTGGTGTTCAGTGAATCGTGCTTTAAGCATGGCGATCTCCTCCGTGGACATAATCAGTATGCCGGAAGATCTCTAAAGTGAATGGTCGGGTTTGCCGGGATGCTTATAAAGCGTTCTGTATCTGACCGGCACGCTAGTTGCTCATTACGCAGTTGCTGAATGGAATCGTCGAAACTCATGGCTTGTTTTGTACTGCAACCCTAGGATGGTTTAGATAAGGCTGTGTTTATTATTGAACTCGAAGGGCTTTCAGGCTTTTCGAAAACAGGAAATCAGGTTTCTGGCAACCGGCCAGCCAGACATTTAAACCCATACTACTTACGTCACCCAGCCATTCACTTGCGTCATCCACTACATCACCTGAATCGCACCCAAAGAAAAAGGAGTCAGACGATTTCTCATCTAACTCCTTGTTTTATCTGGTGGCCCCTGCTGGGTTTGAACCAGCGACCAAGCGATTATGAGTCGCCTGCTCTAACCACTGAGCTAAGGGGCCAATGGAGCGGGGATTATAAAGTATCTGTTCGGGGCAATCCAGCGTTGTTCGGCTGGTTGCTGAAATAAGCAGCAATGTTTTACTTGCTGATAACTATGATAAAACCGCCAAAAACGCTACGCTGATACGCAGCGTCATCACATGCGCGGTGAAGCGCGATTGTCTTATTGGGCTTAACAGTAGGAAAGACAGCCGCGATCACGACATTGCTCCGCAAATAAGCGTTAACCACTGGCAAGATTATGACGAATACGGATTCTTTGCGTGAGCGGCCAGGACGCAGCGCAAAGCCAGGAGGCCTCATGAGCGAACACAACATCACCGATATCATTGCACCGGACCTGAACGTCCTCTTCTGCGGCATCAATCCCGGTCAGTCGACCGCGCACACCGGCTATCATTTTGCCCATCCGGGCAATCGTTTCTGGAAGGTGATTCACCTGGCAGGGTTTACGGTACAGCAACTGAAGCCGGAAGAGGAGCAGCGCTTACTGGAGACCGGCTGTGGTATTACGATGCTGGTCGAGCGCCCGACCATCCAGGCAAATGAACTGGCCAGTGATGAGCTACGTGATGGCGGTCAGCGGCTGATGGACAAGGTTCTATGCTATCAGCCTGCCGCGCTGGCTATCCTGGGCAAAGATGCCTTTAAACGCGCGTTTCGTCAGAGCAAAGTGGAATGGGGCGAGCAGCCGATCTACATGGGGAAAACCCAGGTGTGGGTGTTGCCGAATCCCAGCGGATTAAACCGGGCCTCACTGGAAGAGATGGTGGCGCTATATCGCCAGATGTACGAGGCGTTACAGCTGCGGCGTTAATGGTGGCGGTTTGCGGGAAAAGGGCAGGGCAGCAGACATAAAAAACCCCGGCGAACCGGGGTTTTAAGGGACTTAGTCGTCGAGGAAGCTACGCAGCACTTCCGAGCGGCTCGGGTGGCGCAGTTTACGCAGGGCTTTCGCTTCAATCTGACGAATACGCTCACGGGTAACGTCAAACTGTTTGCCCACTTCTTCTAACGTGTGGTCGGTGTTCATATCGATACCGAAACGCATGCGCAGCACTTTGGCTTCACGCGCGGTCAGGCCAGCCAGCACGTCGTGGGTCGCAGAACGCAGGCTCTCAGAGGTCGCAGAGTCTAGCGGAAGCTCCAGCGTGGTGTCTTCGATAAAATCACCCAGATGTGAATCTTCATCATCACCAATCGGCGTCTCCATAGAGATAGGCTCTTTGGCAATCTTCAACACCTTGCGGATCTTATCTTCTGGCATCAGCATGCGCTCAGCCAGTTCTTCTGGCGTCGGCTCACGGCCCATCTCCTGCAGCATCTGGCGCGAAATACGGTTGAGTTTGTTGATGGTCTCAATCATATGCACCGGAATACGGATGGTACGCGCCTGGTCAGCGATAGAACGGGTAATCGCCTGACGAATCCACCATGTGGCGTAGGTCGAGAACTTGTAGCCGCGACGGTATTCAAACTTATCAACCGCTTTCATCAGACCGATGTTACCTTCCTGAATCAGATCCAGGAACTGCAGACCACGGTTGGTGTATTTCTTGGCGATTGAAATCACCAGACGCAGGTTAGCTTCAACCATTTCTTTCTTCGCGCGGCGGGCTTTCGCTTCACCGATCGACATACGACGGTTAATGTCTTTCACCTGCTCGATGGTCAGGCCGGTTTCTTCTTCAATCTGTGCCAGCTTCTGCAGCGAACGCATCACGTCATCCTGCACGTCCAGCAGTTTTTCAGACCATGGCTTGTTCATCGCCAGTGCGGCTTTGAACCAGCTCTCGTTGGTCTCGTTACCGGTGAACAGCGTAATGAAGTTTTTCTTCGGCATTTTGCACACTTCAATACACAGCTTCATGATCAAACGCTCCTGGGTACGGACACGTTCCATCATTTCGCGCATGTTGTTCACTAGGTAGTCGAACTGCTTCGGTACCAGGCGGAACTGTTTGAAGACGTCCGACAGGTTCTGGATCTCAGCGACAGAGGCCGCATGGCTGCGTCCTTTGCTCTTGATCACATCGCGCGTCGTTTCGTATTGCGTACGCAGGTCAGAGAACTTCTCGCGCGCCAGTTCCGGGTCGATAGAGTTATCGTCGTCAGAGCTGTCGTCGTCGCTCTCTTCGTCGTCATCGTCGTCGTCATTACGATCTTCTTCGGACAACTCAGAACCGACGTGGGTGGCGGTCGGTGCCAGGTCTTCTTCTGCGTTAGGATCGACAAAGCCAGTGATAAGGTCTGACAGACGCGACTCACCGGCTTCAACACGATCGTACTGATCCAGCAGGTAGGTAATGGCTTCCGGATATTCAGCAACGGAACACTGAACCTGGTTGATACCGTCTTCAATACGCTTCGCGATGTCGATTTCGCCTTCGCGGGTCAGCAGTTCAACGGTACCCATTTCACGCATGTACATGCGAACCGGGTCGGTGGTGCGGCCAATTTCAGATTCAACGCTGGATAATACCTGAGCGGCAGCTTCCGCGGCATCTTCGTCAGTATCGGAGCTGTTTTCATTCAGCATCAGATCGTCGGCGTCCGGGGCTTCTTCAACCACCTGGATGCCCATGTCGTTAATCATCTGGATGATGTCTTCGATCTGATCGGAGTCGACGATATCTTCCGGCAGATGGTCATTGACCTCAGCATAGGTCAGATAGCCTTGCTCCTTACCACGGGTGACAAGAAGCTTGAGCTGTGACTGCGGGTTTTGCTCCATAAGACGGTATCCACACTTCTGTTAATTAGATTGGTGTCGGTCGGCAGCGAGCCAACAATAACATTGAAGGCATTTCGTTCTCGCCGCTGCCTTCGTCGCGGCCTGGGCTTTGCCCATTAGTAATCGGCACTTAAGCCGCAAATTTTATGTCGGGCCTGGCTTACTCGCCATTTTTGCCTCTGACAGTGCTCGTCATCCTCACGTACATCAGTACGCTCCGGTGACTGCGCGCTTTCAGCGACAAAACTTGCTTCGACGCCGACGGCCCGAGGGCCCGAGGGCGGAAGCTGGCTTACTCGCCATTTTGCCTCTGACAGTGCTCGTCATCCTCACGTACATCAGTACGCTCCGGTGACTGCGCGCTTTCAGCGACAAAACTTGCTTCGACGCCGACGGCCCGAGGGCGGAAGCTGGCTTACTCGCCATTTTTGCCTCTGACAGTGCTCGTCATCCTCATGTACATCAGTACGCTCCGGTGACTGCGCGCTTTCAGCGGCAAAACCTGCTTCAACGCCAATAGCCCGAGGGCGGAAGCTGGCTTTCACAACATTTTTGCCACTGGCGGTACTCGTCATCCTCACATAGCGGAGGTAACGGTTCGCTTACCGCGACAAAACCTGCTTCGCCCTGAATAACTAAACCTGCCGCTCCGGTTACGGACAGCAGCAGGTAGGGTAACCTGTTACTTTTTCGCGAAGGCCTGGCTCAGTGTCCAGAGTTCGCGACGTTCATCGGTGCTGAGTCCATGGGTGCGTTCTCGCGCAATCAGGAACTCCAGTCGTTCTTCCAGAGCCGCGTCATAAATACTGGCCAGGGAATCCTGGAACACCGCTTCGCTCTCTTCATCCACTATCATGTGGTTCCACACGGCCAGTGTTTCAAGCGTTTGGCTAAAATTTGTTCCGCGATATAACTCTAGTAGCTGACCGGTGGTCAATCCAGGATTCTCGTTACAGCGCTTCACTAATTCAATAAATAGCGGTAAACCGGCTATTTTTGACTCGGCCAGCCCATCCAGTGCAGGGACCAGACTTGCCAGTTGTGGATTCTGAATCAGCAACGCCACCAGAACGCGCATTGTGGTGCGTTTCAGCGGCGGAGCAACCGGTGCGCTTGCGCCCTGTGCCTGTTTAGGCATCAGCTTTTCAAGCTGCGCATCATCCAGAATACCGAGTTTGTTTCCCAGCTCCTGACGCAGATAAATGCGTAACGTTTCACCGGGAATCTGCGTGATCAGTGGCAATGCCAGTGTACTTAAACGCGCTTTGCCGTCACGAGAGCTTAAATCGACCTGCGGCAACAGGCTGTCGAACAAAAACGAAGAGAGCGGCATAGCCTGCTCCATCCTCGCTTCGAATGCGGCTTTACCTTCTTTGCGAACCAACGTATCCGGGTCTTCGCCGTCAGGTAAAAACATAAAGCGTAGTTGACGACCGTCATTCATGTAAGGCAATGCGGTTTCAAGCGCTCGCCAGGCGGCTTCACGTCCGGCGCGATCGCCGTCGTAACAGCAAATCACGTTATCCGTACTGCGAAACAGCAACTGAATATGTTCAGCCGTGGTCGATGTACCCAGTGAGGCAACCGCGTAGTCCACGCCGTATTGCGCCAGGGCAACGACATCCATATAGCCTTCCACCACTAACAGGCGTTTCGGTTCAGGATGATTTTTTAAGGCTTCATACAGGCCATACAGCTGACGACCTTTATGAAAAACAGGCGTTTCGGGCGAGTTCAGATACTTCGGCGTATCATTACCCAGCACGCGGCCGCCAAAGCCGATAACGCGGCCTCGCTTATCGCGGATGGGAAACATCACGCGCTCGCGAAAGCGATCGTAAACCCGGCCTTTGTCATTACTGACCAGCATGCCCGCTTCCATTAATGACTCGCGATCTTCCGGCTGCTTACCAAAGCGTTTGAGAACATTGTCCCAACCGGCGGGGGCATAACCTATCGCGAAATGATTAATGATATCGGCGCTCAGGCCGCGATGTTGAAGATAATCGCGCGCTGACTGGGCACTTGATTGCTGCAAACTCTGCTGATAAAAACCGTTAAGGTTGTCCATCAGTTGGTACAGGCTCTGGCGCTGATGGCGTTCCATCGGGCTGGGCCCGTTACCCGCTTCGTAAGGGACATCTAACCCGTGAGAAGTGGCTAACTCTTCGATACTTTCAACAAACTCCAGACGATCGTAGTTCATCAGAAAGTCGATGGCATTACCGTGCGCACCACAACCAAAACAGTGATAAAACTGTTTTTCGCCATTTACGGTAAAAGAGGGGGTTTTCTCATTATGAAAAGGACAGCACGCATGATAATTCTTTCCCTGCTTTTTTAGCTTTACGCGAGCATCGATCAACTCCACGATGTCCGTGCGGGCAAGTAAGTCATTGATAAATACGCGTGGAATTCGTCCTGCCATAAGCCCCGTTTTTTCAGCTCATAAACGACAACAAGCCGCGCTTCCTTTCGGAAAGCACGGCCTTTTACTTGACTCGGTCTGCGTTTATCACGCTGTGGAGGCGAACCTCCGGGATATTAGTACAGACGAGTGCGGCGTGCGTTTTCGCGAGCCAGTTTTTTGGCATGACGCTTAACTGCAGATGCTTTAGCGCGCTTACGCTCGGTCGTTGGTTTTTCATAAAACTCACGACGACGAACTTCAGCCAGAACGCCTGCTTTCTCGCAAGAACGCTTAAAGCGACGCAGTGCTACGTCGAACGGCTCGTTTTCACGTACTTTAATTACCGGCATGTAACTCTCACCTCAATAAAATTCGGTTTTTCTGCTGACTGCGGCGCCAGCACATTTCAAAATGGTGCAGCATTTTACTCCAACTCGCGTCGGCTTGTAAAGCACCATGGATAATTAAGAACCAACAGGAGCGTATGCCTGTGCGGCTGCCGGTTTTTTCCAGGGGCGGGAGTATAGCGCACTCTTTAGGCAGCAGAAAATGACTTTTTGCGTGGATTGAGTCCTCTTTTTGCACAGTGGCTATGCTAAACTGCGCGCCGCAAGAATGAGGTGAAGCAATGCGAATTCTGGGTATTGAAACATCGTGCGATGAAACCGGCATCGCAATCTATGATGACGAGGCTGGCTTAGTCGCGAACCAGCTCTACAGCCAGGTAAAACTGCATGCCGATTACGGCGGCGTGGTACCGGAACTGGCTTCGCGCGATCACGTACGTAAAACGGTGCCCCTGATTCAGGCGGCGCTGAAACAGGCGGATTTAGCGCCGCAGCAAATTGATGCGGTGGCCTATACGGCGGGTCCGGGCCTGGTCGGCGCGTTGCTGGTGGGCGCGACGATTGGGCGCGCGCTGGCCTTTGCGTGGAAGGTGCCTGCGGTACCCGTGCATCATATGGAAGGCCATCTGCTGGCGCCGATGCTGGAAGACAATCCACCCGCCTTCCCGTTTGTGGCCTTGCTGGTTTCTGGCGGCCACACGCAGCTGATCAGCGTTACCGGCATTGGTGAATATGTACTGCTGGGCGAGTCAATTGACGATGCCGCAGGCGAAGCCTTCGATAAAACCGCCAAATTGCTGGGACTGGATTATCCCGGCGGTCCCATGCTGTCGAAAATGGCGCAGCAGGGCACGGCTGGACGCTTCACGTTCCCGCGTCCGATGACCGATCGTCCGGGGCTGGATTTCAGTTTCTCGGGCCTGAAGACCTTTGCGGCGAATACCATTCGTGGCCATGACGATGACGCGCAAACCCGTGCCGACATCGCCCGTGCGTTTGAAGATGCGGTGGTGGATACGCTGGCCATCAAATGCAAACGCGCCCTGGATGAAACCGGCTTTAAGCGGCTGGTGATTGCGGGCGGCGTGAGTGCCAACCGTACGCTGCGCGAGCAAATGGCGGTCATGATGCAAAAGCGCGGTGGTGAGGTGTTTTATGCCCGTCCTGAATTTTGCACCGATAACGGTGCCATGATTGCCTACGCGGGCATGGTGCGTCTGAAAGGCGGTACGCGGGGAGAGCTGGGCGTAAGCGTCAGGCCGCGCTGGCCGCTGGCCGAACTGCCTGCCATCTGACAGAAAAAAGCCGGTTAACCGGCTTTTTTTACGCTTACTGTTTCTTTTTGCGCTTCCAGATTTTACTTTCCTGACGACGCCACAGACGTTGGATGTTGTCATGATGTCGCAGCAAAATCAGGCAGGAGAGCATGGAAACCGGGAACGTAAACTGCGGTTTAAACCACCAGACATAGAACGGCGCAATCAGGGCGCTGACAATCGCCCCAAGCGATGAGTAACCGCTGAGCAGCACGGTCAAGAGCCAGGTGCCGGTCATCAGCCCGGTCAGATCCCAGCCGATAGGCGCGATAGCACCAAACGCGGTCGCCACGCCTTTCCCGCCTCTGAAGCGGAAAAACACCGGATAAATATGGCCCAGACAGGCGGCAATGGCGGTTAAGCCCAGGTAGAGCGGGGGCACATGAAGCAGGTACGCCAGCCAGACAGGCACCATACCTTTCAGAATATCGAATACCAGCACCGTTGCTGCCGCCGCTTTGCCGCCAAGGCGCAGCACATTGGTGGCACCCGGGTTGCCTGAACCGTGGGTGCGGGGATCGGGTAGCCCGGCGAGTTTGCATACCAGAATCGCACTGGAGATGGACCCACACAGATACGCGAAAATAATCATACCAAGCGCGAAAGCACTCATAACACCGTCCCGTTTCCTTTGGGGTCGTTTTGATCACGTCAACTATGGATAATACGCACAATCTGCCGGAAGTGGTATCCGGCCTGGCCAAAAACAGAGAGCACCGTCATGGATATCGTCTTTATAGAACAACTCACCGTCTTCACTACAATTGGCGTTTACGACTGGGAGCAGGGGATTCAGCAGAAGCTGGTGATCGATATCGAAATGGCGTGGGATAACCGCCAGGCGGCCGCCAGTGACGATGTTAAGGATTGTCTGAGCTACGCTGACGTCTCTGAGGCGATTCTGACACATCTGACGGGCGGACGTTTTGCACTGGTCGAACGCGTTGCCGAAGAAATTGCGGATCTGTTGATGAACCGTTTCAATTCGCCCGGTGTGCGTATAAAGGTAGCAAAACCGGGCGCTGTAGCGCAGGCCGCGCAGGTTGGCGTGCGAATTGAGCGCGGGACTATTCCTAAATAATGATGATGTGATTGCCATCACAATGAAACCAAACCAAATTATGGTCTGTCTCAGCAGGTGCCGTTTCGTTATAACAAACTCAATGGCAAGCGAGCTTAATGTTATATTCAGGCTGGACAGATAAGATTCAAGGCGATAGCGCGACTGCTAGCGCCTTTTTCATGGTTTTAAAACGGACAGAGGAAATACATTGATGGCAGATATTCATCAGCTGTGGGTAGCTGCAATCCTGGGCGTGGTAGAAGGGCTGACCGAGTTTTTACCGGTCTCTTCCACCGGGCACATGATTATAGTGGGGCATTTGCTTGGCTTTGAGGGTGACAAAGCCGAAACCTTTGAAGTCGTGATTCAGCTAGGCTCCATTCTGGCGGTAGTCGTGATGTTTTGGCGGCGTTTGTTTGGCCTGATCGGCATCCACTTTGGCGAAGTCAAACACGAAGGGACAGGAACCGGTCGCTTAACGCTGATTCATATCCTGCTGGGCATGATTCCTGCTGTCGTGATAGGGCTGGTCTTACACGATCAAATTAAAACGCTGTTTAATCCGATAAATGTTATGTATGCGCTGGTGGTCGGCGGTTTGCTGCTGTTAGCGGCGGAATTCCTGAAGCCAAAACAGCCAAAATCCGTTGGCGTGGATGACATTACCTATCGTCAGGCGTTTATGATCGGCTGCTTCCAGTGTCTGGCGCTGTGGCCGGGCTTTTCGCGTTCAGGTGCCACGATTTCAGGCGGAATGCTGATGGGCGTGAGTCGCTATGCGGCGTCCGAGTTCTCCTTTATCCTCGCCGTACCGATGATGATGGGGGCGACCGGGCTGGATCTGTATAAGAGCCTGGGCTTCCTGAGCATGGCCGACTTCCCGATGTTTGCAGTGGGTTTTATCACTGCCTTTGTCGTCGCGATGATTGCGATCAAAGTGTTCCTGGAGCTGATCAAACGCATCTCTTTCGTATCGTTTGCGGTCTACCGCTTTATCGTAGCGGCTGCGGTTTACATGCTGTTCACGTAAACCCAACGCGGCCAGGTCACTGGCCGCGTTAACCTCTGCCTTCGGCAACGGCGTCGATGCGGCGCCGCGTCAGCTCTTCCCGCACCGCACTCCCTTTAAAGCCCGCCTCAACCACCGCTTTCGATGACACGGCCTGCGCCCGCGCAAATGCGCGCCGCAGATAGTCGCCCTGTGGATACGGCATGCTGGCGAGCCCACCGCGCCCACGGGCATCGGCTTCGCTACACAGCGCCAGTTGATGCACGCGTTCAGGTTTACGCCAGGCGTCGAGACGGTCAAATAACGCCACAATCGCCTCAGAAGGCAACTGCTCAATGGTGTGCATCGTGTCGTGGAATTCGGTTACCAGCAGGGCTAAATCGCGAATGGCATTCGGCACGCGCAAACGCTCACAGAGTGCGGCAACCAGCGGCACGCCGGCGGGGCCATGACCGCGATGGCTGGGCCACTTTTCAACGGGCGTTAACGCTTTGCCTACATCGTGAAACAGCGTGGCAAAACGTACATCAATGGCCTCACTTAAGGCGGCGGACAGCGTCAATGCCATCAGCGTATGCACGCCCGTGTCAATTTCAGGATGCCATCTGGCGGGGGCGGGGATGCCATAAAGGTTATCGATTTCCGGGAACAGCACCTTCAGGGCACCGCAGTCACGCAGCACCTGAAAATAGACCTGAGGATTATGCGAGGACAGCGCTTTTTCGGTCTCTTTCCACACGCGCTCAGCGGTAAGATCGGCCAGCTCGCCGCTCTCGACCATTTGCCGCATCAGCGCCTGGGTTTCATCGGCAATGCGAAAGTTAAGGTGGGCAAAGCGCGCAGCAAACCGCGCCACGCGCAGCACGCGCAGCGGATCTTCACTAAAGGCTTCTGAAACGTGGCGCAGCAGTCGGTCAGCAATATCCTGTTGCCCCTGGTAGGGATCATAGAGCGTGCCGTTTTCATCGCGGGCGATGGCGTTGATCGTCAGATCGCGGCGTTGTAAATCCTGCTCCAGGGTGACGTCCGGGGCCGACCAGGTGGTAAAACCGGTATAGCCTTTGCCGTTTTTGCGTTCGGTGCGCGCCAGTGCATATTCTTCGCGGCTGTCAGGATGCAGAAACACCGGAAAATCGCGGCCCACCTGATGATAGCCCTGTTCCAGCATGCTTTCTGGCGTTGCGCCCACGACCACCCAGTCTTTGTCTTTAACCGGCAATTTCAACAACGCATCACGTACCGCACCGCCAACAAGAAACGTCTTCACGCACCACTCCAGAGATAAATAAGCGACCTGCGCGTCTGCGGGCGTCCTGCACCTGAATTCAGACGGGCACAACCCTTATTGTTACACAAATTCGACATATTGCAGACAGGCCAAAAGGGGCATCTTGCGATCCCCTTTTGCAGCGAGCGGTGGAAAAGGTTAGTTCATCCAGCGATCGTTTTTCTTGCGACGCGGCACCATATGCGGCAGCAACAGACCCAGCAGCAGGCCCACGCCGAGCACGCCGCCACCGTACATAAACCACTGCATGATGATCGTGCGCTGTTTGTCATCCAGCTGAACGTTAGCGGCATTGACCTTCTTCTGGGCCACGATCAGTTCGTTCTTCAGCTTCTGATTTTGCTCTTTCAGCCCATTGATGACGCTGTCGCTGCTGGCCACTTTATTCTGCATCTCGGCCGTGCGCTGGTTCCAGCTGTTGTCAATGTTCGCTAACTTAGCTGTCAGATCTTTAACCTGTTGTTCTAACTGAGGCACCCGGGTGCGCAGGCTGGGATTTTCACTCAACTGCGACAGGGGAATCCAGACGGTGCGGCCTTCCGCATCGCGCACCTGGCCATATTTGGTGGCGTCATTGGTTTGTAGCAGTTCGACCTGTTCACCCGCGTTCAGCTTACCGAGCAGGCGAAACTGGTCGCCGGGGCCGCTGCGAACCCAGGTGGATAATTCGTCAGAAACATAGCGTTTTTGATCGGCATGAGCAGGTGTAAGGGCGCTGAGGGCCAGCAAAGTGATTCCAGCAAGTGTGATTTTTTTCATTCGATTTCGTTTTGTTTAAAAATAAAGATAATTTACCGGCACAGTCTGTAGAGGCTTCGCATAAATCTGAATGAGAACTATCCTGGTCTCATAACAGTGCGAAAAGGCGAGCGAAAGCAGAAAGAAACCAGAGACAGCAAGGCTTCTGTGCATTACTCTTCGCCTGAAAACCCGCATTTTCGGCTCAGTGGATGCAGCAGAAGATAACCTTAAACGGGCAGGGAATATATCCTCAAGTGCCAGCGACGTAGTGAATAAAAAAATATGACCATCGAGATTGAGCTTAAGTTCATTGCAAAACCCAACGCTGCCGGGAAACTGGCAGAGAAGCTGGCGGCTTTTCCGCATCAGCATCAGGCAGCGCGCCAGCTGACCAATATCTATTTTGAAACCGACGATAACCAGTTACGTCGGTGGAACATGGGCTTACGTATTCGCGGCGTGGACCAGCGTTACGAAATGACGCTGAAAACGGCCGGCAGTACGCTGGGCGGTTTACATCAGCGCGGCGAATACAACGTTGACCTGACGGAACCTACGCTGGATATCAGCCGTCTGCCCGCCGACATCTGGCCAGAGGGAACGGATATCGCGGCCTTACAGCAGCGCCTGAACCCGCTGTTCAGCACGCATTTTGACCGTGAAATCTGGCTGGTGACGGCAGGTAAGAGCGAAGTGGAAATCGCGTTCGATAAAGGCGAGGTCGCGGCCGGTGAGCATCAGGAAGCGCTGTCAGAAGTCGAACTGGAGTTAAAAAGCGGTGAGCGCAGCGATATGCTGGCGTTTGCGCAGCAGCTGATTGCCGTGGGCGACCTGCGTATGGGCAGCCTGAGCAAAGCGGCACGCGGCTATCAGCTGGCGAAAGGTAACCTTCCACGTGAATTACGTGCTTTTCCGCTTTTGAAAGCCGGACCGAAGGCGACGGTGGAAGCTGGCATGGTGGCGGCAATGGCCGCTGGCCTGGAGCACTGGCAATATCATGAAGAAGTGTGGTTACGGGGCAGTAAGCGCGCACGGGAATCAGTACGTGAAGCGCTGGACGTGCTGCGCCAGGCCTTTGCGCTCTTTGGTGCGTTAGTGCCGCGTAAGGCCAGTAGCGATCTGCGTCAGAAGCTGACGACGCTGGAAGAAACGCTGCTGAATGAAGACGTGGATGCAGACAGCTTCTGCTTCTCTACTCGCTCCGTAGAAACCCAGTTAGCACTTACTCACTGGCTGGCTGAGGCACAATGGACGCCGTGGATTGATCAGAAGGGGCAAGCCAAGCTGCAAGGTTCCTTCAAGCGCTTCGGCGATATCATGCTGGGCCGCATTAATGCCGATCTGAAAGAAACCTTTGCCACCATTCATCAGGCGAATGAATATCAGGACAAAGCCACGCGTCTCGATCGACAATTACTGGCCGTTCATTTGCTGGCGGGCGCTTACTCGCCGGACGCGGTAGAGCGCTGGCTGGCCCCGTGGCAGCAGCTACAGCGCGCCATACACGAAAAGCAGCACGTCAGCTTAGACGGCTTAACCGCGCAGGCAATGAAACAACCGCCGTTCTGGTTAACCAGCGGCTCGCCGCGCTGAATCTAACAGCACGCTATCAGGGAGAGAACATGTTGCCAGCCTTACCTACCGTATTGCGTACTCAGGCCGAGCGGGCGGTCGAACAGTCAGGTCTTACCGGTTCTGCTCTTACGGAAGAGCAGCTTGCCGGTCTGGCCTTCAGCGATTTCGTGCTCGACAACCTGCAGCAGAACCCGGACTGGTGGCAGGCGATCGCTGACCGCTCGCCTCAGCCTGAAGAGTGGCGGCACTACGCGCAGTGGCTGAGTGGTGACATGGCGGCGGCAGACAGCGAAGCCAGTCTGATGCGCGTGCTGCGCCTGTTTCGGCGTCGGATGCTGGTGCGCATTGCCTGGATGCAGTGCCTGCATCACGCCAGCACAGAACAGACGTTGCAACAGCTGAGTGTACTGGCGGAGGTCCTGATCAGTGCGGCGCGTGACTGGGTTTATCAGGACTGCTGTCGTGAGTTTGGCACGCCGTGTAATGCCGCGGGTGAGCCTCAGCCGCTGCTGATCCTGGGCATGGGAAAACTGGGCGGCGGCGAGCTGAATTTCTCCTCTGATATCGATTTAATTTTTGTCTGGCCCGAGAACGGCAGTACCCGTGGCGGTCGGCGTGAACTCGACAATGCGCAATTTTTTACCCGTATGGGGCAGCGCCTGATCAAGGTGCTCGATCAGCCCACCGCGGACGGGTTTGTTTACCGGGTGGATATGCGTTTACGGCCCTTTGGCGACAGTGGGCCGCTGGTGATGAGCTTTGCCGCGCTGGAAGATTATTACCAGGAGCAGGGGCGCGACTGGGAACGCTATGCCATGGTGAAAGCCCGACTGATGGGCGATGATCAGGATCGCTGGAGCCAGGAGTTGCAGCAGATGCTGCGGCCGTTTGTCTATCGCCGCTATATTGATTTCAGCGTGATTCAGTCGTTACGTAACATGAAGGCGATGATCTCACGTGAAGTGCGCCGCCGTGGCCTGAAAAATAACATTAAGCTGGGGGCGGGCGGCATCCGCGAAACGGAGTTTATCGTCCAGGTCTTTCAACTGATTCGCGGTGGACGTGAGCGCTCGCTTCAGCTCAGAGCCTTGCTGCCCACGCTTTCCGCCATTGAATCCCTGGGCTTACTGCCACCGGAGCAGGTTGCTGCACTGCGCGAGGCCTACCTGTTTTTGCGGCGGCTGGAAAACCTGCTGCAAAGCCTGGCCGATGAACAAACGCAAACGCTGCCGGAAGATGCCCTGCACCGCGCCCGACTGGCCTGGGCGATGCAGTGTCAGGACTGGTCAGAACTTAGCGCAAAACTGGATACGCACATGGCCGCCGTGCGGGCAATCTTTGACGAGCTGATTGGTGAAGATTCGCCGGATGTTGGCGATCAACCGGAGCTGGCCGATTTTAATATGCTCTGGCAGGACAGTCTGGAAGACAGCGAGCTGGCCCCGCTGGTTCCTCAACTGGACGCGGAACACTGTCAGGCGCTCAATCAGTCACTGGAAGCGTTTCGTCAGGATATCAGCCGCCGTTCCATTGGTCCGCGCGGTCGTCAGGCACTGGATCAGCTGATGCCGCGCCTGCTGAGCGAAGTCTGTCTGCGCAGCGATGCGGCCGTCACCTTTAGCCGGCTGGCACCGCTGCTGCTCAGCGTGCTGACGCGCAGTACCTATCTGGAGCTGCTGACGGAATATCACGGAGCCCTGCGGCACCTGATCCGTCTGTGTGCAGCCTCGCCGATGGTGGCAAGCCAGCTGGCGCATTATCCGCTGCTGCTGGATGAGCTTCTCGATCCCGCCACGCTGTATCAGCCCACCGCGACGGATGCCTATCGTGATGAACTGCGCCAGTACCTGATGCGCATTCCCGCCGATGATGAAGAGCAACAGCTTGAAGCGTTACGCCAGTTTAAACAGGCGCAGATGTTACGCATCGCGGCAGCCGACATTGCAGGGACATTGCCAGTGATGAAAGTGAGCGATCACTTAACCTGGCTGGCCGAAGCCATCATTGAATCGGTGGTGCAACAGGCCTGGAATATGATGGTGCAACGTTACGGTCGGCCTTCGCATCTGGTGCAGGAGCACGAGCGGGGCTTTACCGTGCTGGGCTATGGCAAGCTGGGTGGATGGGAGCTGGGTTACAGCTCCGATCTTGATCTGGTTTTTCTGCACGACTGCCCGCTGGACGCGGTGACCCAGGGCGAACGCAGCATTGACGGCCGACAGTTTTATCTGCGGCTGGCCCAGCGCATCATGCACTTGTTTAGCACCCGCACCTCATCCGGGATTTTGTACGAAGTGGATGCGCGCCTGCGTCCTTCCGGTGCGGCGGGCATGCTGGTCAGCACGTTCGACGCTTTTGATGACTATCAACGTAACGAAGCCTGGACATGGGAACATCAGGCGCTGGTGCGTGCCCGGGTTGTCTTCGGTGAGCCCGCCCTGAGCGAACGTTTCAACGCCATTCGCCGGGCGATTCTCTGCCTGCCCCGTGAACCGGCGGCGTTGCAAACCGAGGTCAGGGAGATGCGTGATAAAATGCGCGCGCATCTGAGCAATAAGCATAAAGGGCGCTGGGAGATCAAAACCGACGAAGGCGGCATTACCGATATCGAGTTTATTGCCCAATATCTGGTACTGCGCTATGCCGCAGCAGAGCCTGCCTTAACGCGCTGGTCGGACAATGTGCGGATCTTTGAACTGATGGCAAACCATCAAAAAATGGCAGACGACGAAGCGGCGGCGTTAACCCATGCCTATGTCACGCTGCGCGATGCCTTGCACCATCTGGCGCTGCAGGCGCTGCCGGGACACGTCGAACCGGATGCCTTTGCGCAGGAAAGAGCGTCGGTCAACGCCAGCTGGCAGCGGTGGTTGCAGTCAGCAGAATCTCTCACGGCGTGATGCTGATAGCAACTGTGCTATCATCCGCGCACTATTTTGAATGCAGTCTGGAGTGTCTGGAATGAAAGTTACTCTGCCCGCGTTCGGCCAGGCTTCGGTACTGGTCGTTGGCGATGTCATGTTGGATCGTTACTGGTATGGCCCTACCAGCCGTATTTCCCCTGAAGCCCCGGTGCCGGTGGTGAAAGTGGAGACCGTTGAAGAACGCCCTGGCGGCGCCGCTAACGTGGCGATGAATATTGCTGCGCTGGGTGCCGGTTCTCGGTTGATCGGGCTGACCGGTGAGGACGATGCGGCTCAGGTCCTGAGTAAAACGCTGAAGGACGTTCGTGTTGACTGCGATTTTGTCACGTTAAAAAGCCATCCGACGATCACCAAACTGCGTGTGCTGTCCCGCAACCAGCAGCTTATCCGCCTGGATTTTGAAGAAGGTTTTGAGCAGGTTGATGCCGCACCGATGCACGAAAAAATGCGCCAGTCGCTGGCCAGCAGTGGCGCGGTGGTGCTGTCGGATTACGGCAAAGGGGCGCTCGACAGCGTTCAGCAGATGATCACTCTGGCGCGTGAAGCCAGTGTGCCCGTCCTGATCGATCCGAAAGGCACCGATTTTGCCCGCTATCGCGGCGCGACGCTGCTGACGCCCAACCTGTCGGAATTTGAAGCTGTTGTCGGTAAATGCAGGACGGAGCAGGAAATTGTTGAACGCGGCATGAAACTGATTGCCGATTGCGACCTTTCCGCGCTGCTGGTCACGCGTTCTGAGAATGGCATGTCGCTGCTACAGCCGGGGAAAGCGCCGCTGCACTTGCCCACGCAGGCACAGGAAGTGTTTGACGTTACCGGCGCCGGGGATACGGTGATTGGTGTGCTTGCTGCTGCTCTGGCGGCGGGGGATTCGCTGGAAGAAGCCTGTTTCCTGGCCAACGCGGCAGCCGGTGTGGTGGTGGGTAAACTGGGAACCTCAACCGTCAGCATCGTGGAGCTCGAAAACGCCATTCATGCCCGTCCGGAGCGCGGTTTTGGCATCATGACCGAAGCGGAACTGAAAGAGGCCGTCGCTATGGCCCGTCAGCGCGGCGAAAAAGTGGTCATGACCAATGGCGTCTTCGACATCCTGCATGCCGGTCATGTTTCCTACCTCGCAAACGCCCGTAAACTGGGCGATCGCCTGATTGTGGCGGTAAACAGCGATGCGTCGACGAAACGTCTTAAAGGCGACAGCCGTCCGGTGAATCCGCAGGAAAACCGGATGATCGTGCTGGGTGCACTGGAAGCCGTAGACTGGGTAGTGCTGTTTGAAGAAGATACGCCGCAGCGTTTGATCGCCAGCATATTACCGGATTTACTGGTGAAAGGCGGGGATTACAAGCCAGAAGACATTGCAGGCAGTAAGGAAGTCTGGGCGAATGGCGGTGACGTGCGGGTGCTGAACTTTGAAGATGGCATTTCAACCACCAATATCATTAAAACCATTCGCGGCAACTGAGTCGTGATGGCGGGAGCCTGCGCTCCCGCCAGCCAGCATCACTCGCCGGATTTATCCGCAGGGTTCGCCGCCGGGACAATCGCCGGTGCCGGGCCTGGCGTGGTGGGCACCGCGGGTGCAGACGATGCGGTCCCGGTTCCTTTGCTTTCCAGCTGGGCCAGACGTTGTTCCAGCGCCGCCAGTTTTTCCCGCGTACGCAGTAAAACCTGAGTCTGTACATCAAACTCTTCACGGTTGACCAGATCCATGCGGGTCAGCTGGGCCTGCAGAGTCTGCCGTATTTTCTTTTCAACATCATCGCCAAATTCACGAACTCCCTTCGGCAGCGCGTCATGAACCTGACGGGCAATTTGTTCAATTTTTTTCGTGTCGATCATGATGATTTCCTGGTTACGGGTTGCTGTGGCAGCATTTTACCAACGCTAGAGTCACTTAAGTGTAATGCCTGAATTGAAAAGGTTAAACCTGAAATCCATAGCGCAAAAAAAGCTAAAGCAATAATGGCTTTGTGGATTGCTGCCCTGACGGGGAAACGTTATAGTTAAAACGCTTATTCTCAGGGCGGGGCGAAATTCCCCACCGGCGGTAAATCAGCCCAGGCTGAAAGCCCGCGAGCGCTTCGCTGTAATGGTGAAGGTCAGCAGATCCGGTGTAATTCCGGGGCCGACGGTTAAAGTCCGGATGGGAGAGGGTAACGACATCTGTCAGGCATTATGTCTGTTTTGCGTCATTGCTACGTCTTTACGACGTCACTCCTAAGCTTGCCCTGATTCTGGTAACCCAACACATTTATAAGGTTTTATTACCATGAATCAGACTCTACTTTCTGAATTTGGCACGCCGAAACAGCGTGTAGAACGTGCTATCGCAGCCTTACGCGAAGGCCGTGGTGTTATGGTTCTCGACGATGAGAATCGCGAAAACGAAGGTGACATGATTTTCGCCGCGGAAACCATGACCGTGGAGCAGATGGCGTTAACCATTCGTCACGGCAGCGGTATCGTTTGTCTGTGCCTGACTGAAGAACGTCGCCAGCAACTGGCGCTGCCGATGATGGTGGAAAACAACACCAGCGCCTACGGCACCGGTTTCACCGTGACGATTGAAGCGGCAAAAGGCGTAACCACCGGCGTATCTGCTCAGGATCGTATCACCACTATCCGTGCCGCGATTGCCGATGACGCAAAACCTGAAGATTTAAACCGTCCGGGTCACGTCTTCCCGCTGCGTGCCCATGATGGCGGCGTTCTGACGCGCGGTGGCCACACCGAAGCCACTATCGATCTGGTGACGCTGGCAGGCTTCAAGCCGGCAGGCGTTCTGTGTGAACTGACCAACGACGACGGTTCCATGGCGCATGCGCCGGAAGTGATCGCGTTCGCGAAACAACACGCCATGCCCGTCGTCACCATCGAAGATTTGGTAGCCTACCGTCGCGAACACGAAACGCGTCAGGCCAGCTAGTTTTCGTCTTAATCAGGCCAGTTCTCTGGCCTGATCGTCTCGCCTTGTCCTGTCTGTGTGCTTCCTCAGTCCCTGCCATTTTTATTCAAAATTTCTGACAGAGAACATCATGCTTATCCGCGTGATCACGCCGGTAAAAAGCGTATCGTGGTGTTCACAGAATGAACACATCAAGGATCACTATGAGTCAGGTTCGCATGCCGGCGCTGTTTTTGGGACACGGCAGCCCAATGAATGCCTTAGAAGAAAACCGCTATACCGCTGCCTGGCGTAAAGCCGGTGAAACCCTGCCACGGCCACGTGCGATTCTGGCGGTTTCGGCTCACTGGTACACACAGGGAACTGCTGTGACGGCGATGGACAATCCACGCACTATTCACGATTTTGGCGGCTTTCCTCAGGCGCTTTTTGATATCCGTTATTCCGCGCCGGGCTCACCCGCACTGGCGGAAGAGATTGCGGAACGGTTATCCCCGGTGCCGGTTCATCTGGATCACGCATGGGGATTGGATCATGGCTCGTGGGGCGTGCTGATTAAGATGTATCCCGACGCAGATATCCCGGTCGTCCAGCTCAGTATCGACAGCGGCAAGCCCGCCGCCTGGCATTTCGGGATGGGAAGAAAGCTGTCTGCGCTGCGCGATCGCGGCGTGATGATCGTCGCCAGCGGTAACGTGGTGCACAACCTGCGTAAAGTTCTCTGGGGCGGTGGCGAAGCTTACAGTTGGGCCACGGGGTTCAATAACTTCGTGCGGGACAATCTGGCGGTGCAGGCCGAGGCGGATGCACATCCGTTGGTGAGTTTTATGCAGCATCCGGATGCGGCCTTATCCAACCCGACGCCGGAACATTTCCTGCCATTGCTGTATGTGCTGGGCTCCCGTCACGCAGATGAGCCTGTGACCGTTCCGGTGGAAGGTATGGAGATGGGCGCAATCAGTATGTTGTCGGTACAGGTCGGTTAACGCGCAAGACAGGCCAGCGAACTGGCCTGGAGCTAAAAGGCTATTCAATAAAGGCGTGCGGATAGAAACGCGACAGATCCTGCGTGATCAACTCCCGATCTTCCCGCAGGCCAATCCCGGCCGGTTGATCGTCGATGAGCCAACTGCCAATCAGCGTATAACTGTCACCAAATTTTGGCAGCGGATGGAACTGCTGCACAATCATGCCTTCTTCGCCGTATGGACCATCCACCCGGGCGATCTCTTTGCCGTTTTCCACGATACGAATGTTAGCGCCTTCGCGGGAGAACAGCGGTTTGACCACATACTTGTCCATAGGCGGCACGTCGTCTTCAGCAAACCAGGCAGGCAGCAGGTTGGGATGATTGGGAAACATCTGCCACAGCATTGGCAATAACGCTTTGTTTGACAGAATGCTTTTCCAGGCGGGTTCAAGCCACCGCACGCCCGCATCCGCCAGCTTGGTCGAAAACATTTCGCGCAGCATAAATTCCCACGGGTAAAGCTTAAACAGATTACTGATCACCTGATCGTGCGGGTCAGTAAACTGGCCTTTCTCACCCAGTCCTATCTCATCAATATAGAGAAATTCGCTGGGTAAGCCGGCTTCCGTGGCGCAGTCCTGCAGGTATTGCACCGTGCCGCGATCTTCCTCGGTATCCCGGCAGCAGGCAAAGTGCAGCCAGTTAAAGCCGTGCTGCTGATGCAGCACCGTGAAGCGATCGATAAGCTTTTCCTGCAGGCTGTTAAACTGGTCGCTGCCAGGCGGCAACTGGCCCGCATTCAGCTGGTCTTCCAGCCACAGCCACTGGAAAAACGCCGCTTCATACAGCGAGGTCGGTGTATCGGCGTTGTTTTCCAGCAGTTTGGCATCGCCTCGGCCATCCCACGCCAGATCGAGACGGGAATAAAGTGAAGGCTGACGCTGATTCCACGAGTCACGCACAAAATCCCAGGTGTGTTTTGGAATACGGAACCGGGTAAGCAGGGCTTCACTGTTTACCACTTTTTCCACCACCTGCAGACACATCTGATGAAGTTCGGCGGTCACCTCCTCCAGATAGTCGATTTGCGCCAGGGTAAACTGATAGTAAGCATCTTCGCACCAGTAGGGCTCACCGTGCATGGTGTGAAAACGAAAACCAAACTCTGTGGCTTTTTCCCGCCAGCCCGGACGCTCAGAAATCGCGATACGTTGCATAAACGGTATTAGCCTCCCAGCGAACGACTGGAGGTGCCGGAAGCACTGCTGCGCTGCATCGCGTTTTGTTTCGCAACCGTTTCGCCAAAACCACCACGTGTGATGGTGGAGGTGGTGGTCGGTTTCTGCGCCAGGGCAGTTTTGGGCACGTTCATGGTTTTACCTGGGGTGGCATTACCGTAGTTACGGCCAGAGGCATCCACAAACTGACCGTTTGCCGGGCTGTTGGGGGTTTTCGGTGAGAACAACGGTTGCTGGGCAAAGCCCGCGCCACCGCCCATCATGCGCCCCATCATGTAGCCTGCCATTAACGGCATCCAGAAGCTGCCACTTTGCTGCGCTTCGGCATTCGTACTGCCTGTGCCCGCCTGTGCCGGTGCCTGCTGGCACTGGTTTTCACCAAATTCGGCGACACAGTCTTCACGTGTCGCATATTTTGGCGCGGTGCGTTCAGCTTCCTTTTTCGCGTTGTTAAACGCGGTGGTGCACTGCGCACTTTGTCCCGGATTGGCTTTTGAACAGTCGTCCGCGTTTTGATAAAGGGTGACGGTTTCGTCGTTTTGCTCACAACCTGCCAGCATAAATACCGCTGAAACAGCGATAGCAACAGGCGTTAAGTGTCTTGCTTGCCAGCTCTTACGAAAGGCGGCATAGCGGATCGTTTTAGTCCGTTTCATTATAAATATCCTGTGCCCAAAGGTAGTGCATAGAATAGGGGATGAGTGGTGAGAAATGAAGCTAACGGCCAGGCAGGACGGGGATCTTTACGTAGTTATACGTTTTGCAGAGAGGCGGGCCGCAAAGCAGCCCGCAACAGGCTTAGTGACTGAACGGATTACGGCTGCTCTTATGTGCGGCCTTATGTACGGGGGCCGGTGCTGGTGCCGTTTCGGAAGTGGAGATGTGATCTTCACCCAGCACCTGCTGTACATTTTGTGGCTGAACCGTTTCCGGCGAGGTTGAGATTTCTTTACCTAACTGACTGTTAAGCACACCCAAACTCTGCTCGTTCAGCGTGCCCAGAGCATAGCTGATATTCAACTGGTTAATCAGATAGCTGTAACGCGCATCCGACAACTGCTGCTTAGCGTTATAAAGCGTTGATGTCGCATTCAGCACGTCAACGATGGTACGGGTTCCCACCTGGTAACCGGCTTCCATCGCGTCTAATGAACTTTGCGCGGATACCACGGCTTGTTTGTAAGCGGCAATGCTACTTGCTGACGCATTGACGTTGTTGTAAGACGAGCGCACGGTCTGCACGGCTGAACGGTGCGCGGCTTCCAGCTGCTCACTGGCGCTGACAAAGTTGTATTGCGCCTGTTTCACCTGCGAGGTCACGCTGCCACCGCTGTAAAGCGGCAGGGTAAAGCTCAGGCCCACTTTGTTGTTGCCGGTGATGGAATCTGTCGAGCTGGCATTTTGCTCAGCACGGCTTCCGCCGTATTTGCTGTTGGACAGGCCAGTCGAGGCGGTCAGATCCAGCGTCGGTAAATGGCCCGCCTCCGCTGAACGGATTTGCTCACGGGCTAAGTCCTGGTTCAGACGGGCAGAAAGCAGGTTCAGGTTGCGGCTTTCAGCCTGCTTAAGCAGCGAGTTAACCGCTTCAGGTTTAGTGGTTTTGAAGCGATCAATATCCAGCGACGCCAGCGCCAGGTAATCCATACCGGTAATCTGACGCAGAGACTCCACTGCGTTGTCCAGGTCATTACGCGCGGTCACTTCATTCGCCAGGACACTGTCGTACTGCGCGCGGGCGTTCTGCACGTCGGTGATGGCGACCAGGCCCACGTTGAAGCGCTGGGTCGTTTGATCCAGTTCGCGATAAATCGACATCTTCTGCGCTTCGACGTAAGAAAGCGTATCAATGGCTTTCAGCACATTGAAGTAGGCCGTCGCGGTGTTCAGAATCAGATCCTGCTGGGCGACCTGGTAGGTCACATCCTGAATACCGGCTGCTTTTTCCTGCAGCGTCAGCGCACGCCATTTTGACATATCGAAAATGGTTTGCGTCAATTGCAGCGAGCCACTGGTTGTATTGGAGTGAATACCGCTACTATCACGGTAGCCGTTTGCGTAGGTATAGTCTGCACCCAAACCCAGTTGGGGTAATAAAGGACTGCGCGCTTCGTTAATTTTCTCGAACGCCGCATCACGCGTCGCCGCAGAGCTACGCAGATCAGGGTTGCTTAAACGCGCTTGCTGGTAAACCTGAAGCAGGTTTTCCGCCTGGCTGGCGAAGCTGAAACCGCCCAGGCTCAGCCCAATAAAAAATGGGAGCAGTTTTTTCATTTGCATTCCTTTTGTTGCAGCAAATCGCAGTGACTGTGCCGCCTGTAAGCCAAAAATTATCGCAGATTCTAGCAGAGGGCAACTGTGAGATAAGGTGGCTGAACGTGCCATATTTGTGTGTTTCAGGTAAATAACTCAGTAATAACCCTTTGGATGGCATCTGGGCTTGTGTTTTATCTGTGTTATCCCAATCTGCATAAGGAACTTAATGATGAAGGACAATAAAACATCACCTGTGACTTTCACAAAAAATGATGTAGAAATTATTGCACGAGAAACCGCGTACGAGGGGTTTTTTTCCATTGTGCGTTATCGCTTTCGTCATCGGTTGTTTAATGGCCAAATGAGCCGGGAAGTGACGCGTGAAGTTTTTGAGCGCGGTCATGCCGCTGTGCTGCTACCTTATGATCCCGTCCGTGATGAAGTGGTGCTGATTGAACAGATCCGCATCCCGGCTTTCGATTGCAGTCCCACGCCCTGGCTGCTGGAAATGGTGGCAGGCATTATTGAACCGGGTGAAACCCCGGAGCAGGTGGTACGCCGTGAGGCCGTCGAAGAAGCGGATCTGACGGTTGGCCGGGTCAAACCGGTGCTGAACTACCTGGCCAGCCCCGGCGGCACCAGCGAACGGTTATCGGTAATGGTCGGAGAAGTGGATGCCAGCCAGGCAAAAGGATGCCATGGTCTGGAGGAAGAGAATGAGGATATTCTTGTCCATGTGGTCAGTCGTGAACAGGCTTACCACTGGGTGGAACAGGGGATTATTGATAACGCGGCATCTGTCATCGCCTTGCAATGGCTGGCACTGCACCATAAAAAACTTCGAGAAGAGTGGACGCAAAAATGAAACAGCGCTATGTCCCTGATTTCCCCGAGATGATGAGGCTGTGCGAAACCAATTTCGCCCAGTTACGTCGTCTGCTACCACGTGATGACGCAGCAGGCGCATCGGTGATCTATCAGGTGAGTGGCGCCCGCTACCAGGTAACCGTTGAGGAATCAACGCGTTATACTACCCTGGTCGATATCCGTCAGACGGCCCCAGCCGTAAGTTACTGGAGCCTGCCGTCAATGTCTGTCAGGCTGTATCATGACGCGATGGTGGCTGAAGTGTGTTCGACACAGCAGATCTATCGGTTCAAAGCACGTTATGATTATCCGAATAAAAAAATGAATCAGCGTGATGAGAAGCATCAAATCAATCAGTTTCTTGCTGACTGGTTACGTTATTGCCTGACGCACGGCGCGATGGCAGTACCGGTTTGCTGATGCGTATAATGCACTGAATGGCGTAGAGACGAAGGAAACGCTTTGGATAGCCTGCTAACTCTTCCTGCGACAACAGAATCTGAGGTTCGGATTCTGCAAGTAACGGACATGCATTTGTTCGCAGGAAAACACGAATCCCTGCTGGGGGTGAATACCTGGGCCAGTTATGACGCGGTACTGGATGCGATCATCGCGCAGCAGCGTGATTATGATCTTATCGTTGCCACCGGCGATCTCTCTCAGGATCACTCAGTCGAAGCCTATCAGCATTTTGTTGAGGGCATTTCGCGCCTGCCTAAACCTTGCGTCTGGCTGCCGGGGAATCATGATTTTCAACCTGCGATGGTCGATACGCTGGCAGAGGCCGGCATTAACGCGCATAAGCAT
Source organism: Pantoea sp. BR_17 (assembly GCF_041955125.1). NCBI lineage: Bacteria > Pseudomonadati > Pseudomonadota > Gammaproteobacteria > Enterobacterales > Erwiniaceae > Pantoea > Pantoea sp. BR_17. The sequence goes on from NZ_JAVAXT010000015.1 coordinate 38,001, forward strand.
GTGCTGTTAGGCGATCACTGGCAGGTTGTTCTGCTGGACAGCCAGGTCTTCGGCGTGCCCCATGGCATGTTAAGTGACTACCAGCTTGAGTGGCTGAATACCACGCTTGCCCGTTATCCGCAGCGCCATACGCTGGTGCTGTTGCACCATCATCCTTTAGCGTCGGGCTGCACCTGGCTTGATCAACACAGCCTGCGCAATCCGCATCAGTTAGACGCCGTGTTGCAGCACTATCCGCTGGCAAAAACGCTGGTCTGCGGCCATATTCATCAGGAAATGGATGTACCCTGGCAGGGCCGCCGTGTGCTGGCAACGCCGTCGACCTGCGTGCAGTTCAAACCGCACTGTACCAGCTTTACCATCGATACCGTTGCGCCCGGCTGGCGCTGGTTTACGCTGCACAATGACGGTCAGCTTGAGACCGAAGTCAACCGACTCACCACACAGGCTTTTCGCCCCGATCTGGATGCTGAAGGATATTAACGGATGAAGGCGCTGCTTTATCTGCACGGCTTTAACAGCTCACCGCGTTCAGCAAAAGCGACGTTGTTTAAACAGTGGCTGAGCCAGCATCATCCCGATATCGAGATGATTGTGCCGCAGTTGCCCACGTTTCCTGCGGATGCGGCAGCTATGCTGGAAGATATTGTGCTCAGCCACAGCGGACGACAGCTGGGCCTCGTCGGTTCTTCGCTGGGCGGCTACTACGCCACCTGGCTGTCACAATGTTTTATGCTGCCGGCGGTGGTGGTCAATCCCGCCGTTCGGCCGTTTGAGTTGCTGGTGGATTTTTTGGGTGAAAATCAGAATCCCTACACCGGTCAGCAATATGTGTTAGAGTCTCGCCACATTTACGATCTGAAAGTGATGCAGATTGATCCGCTGGAAGCGCCTGATTTATTGTGGTTGCTGCAACAAACGGGCGATGAAGTGCTCGACTACCGCCAGGCACTCGACTATTACAGCGCGTGCCGTCATACGGTTGAAGAGGGCGGAAATCATGCATTTACTGGATTCGAGCGCCATTTCCCGCAAATTCTGGACTTTCTGGGCCTGAATCACGCTTGAGCAACGTGGAAATCGCAACCATTTTCTTCATCTAATCAGACAGTTACCATGAGTCAATCAAGCTATAATGCGGGTGACATTGAGGTCCTGACTGGCCTTGAGCCGGTTCGCCGTCGCCCGGGAATGTATACCGATACGACGCGCCCTAACCACCTGGGTCAGGAAGTCATTGATAACAGCGTCGATGAGGCACTGGCGGGCCATGCCAAACGGGTAGAGGTGATTTTGCATGCCGATCAGTCGCTGGAAGTCATCGACGACGGGCGCGGCATGCCGGTGGACATCCACCCGGAAGAAGGCGTTCCGGCTGTTGAACTCATTTTGTGCCGGCTGCACGCGGGCGGTAAATTTTCCAATAAAAACTACCAGTTTTCCGGTGGCCTGCACGGCGTCGGGATTTCGGTGGTTAATGCCCTGTCCAAACGCGTTGAAGTGAATGTGCGCCGTAACGGCGAGATCTACACTATCGCCTTTGAAAATGGTGAAAAGGTGCAGGATCTGACCGTCACCGGCACGGTTGCCAAACGCAACACCGGCACCAGCGTCCATTTCTGGCCGGACGAACACTTCTTTGACAGCCCGCGTTTCTCGGTTTCCCGCTTATCTCACCTGCTGAAAGCGAAAGCCGTGTTGTGTCCGGGTGTCGAAATCGTCTTTAAAGACAAGCTCAACAATACCGAGCAGCGCTGGTGTTACGAAGATGGCCTGACAGATTATCTGTGTGAAGCCGTAAACGGCCTGCCGACGCTGCCGGAAAAACCGTTTGTGGGTGCCTTTGCAGGCGATATCGAAGCGGTGGACTGGGCGTTACTGTGGCTGCCGGAAGGCGGTGAGCTGTTGACCGAAAGCTATGTGAACCTGATCCCGACCATGCAGGGTGGGACACACGTTAATGGTCTGCGCCAGGGCCTGCTGGACGCCATGCGTGAGTTTTGCGAATACCGCAATATCCTGCCGCGTGGCGTGAAGCTGTCCGCCGAGGATATCTGGGATCGCTGTGCCTATGTGCTGTCGGTGAAAATGCAGGATCCGCAGTTTGCCGGTCAAACCAAAGAGCGCTTATCTTCACGCCAGTGCGCCGCCTTCGTGTCAGCCGTGGTCAAAGATGCCTTCAGCCTGTGGCTGAACCAGAACGTGCAGGCGGCAGAACAGCTGGCAGAGCTGGCGATTTCCAGCGCCCAGCGCCGGATGCGCGCGGCGAAGAAGGTCGTGCGTAAAAAGCTGACCAGCGGCCCGGCGTTGCCCGGAAAACTGGCAGACTGTACAGCACAGGATCTGAATAAAACCGAACTGTTCCTGGTGGAAGGGGATTCGGCGGGCGGTTCAGCCAAGCAGGCACGCGACCGCGAATACCAGGCGATCATGCCGCTTAAAGGCAAGATCCTGAACACCTGGGAAGTCTCGTCGGATGAAGTGCTGGCCTCACAAGAGGTGCACGATATCTCTGTGGCGATCGGTATCGATCCCGACAGCGAAGATCTGACGCAGCTGCGCTACGGTAAGATCTGTATTCTCGCCGATGCCGACTCAGATGGGCTGCACATTGCCACGCTGCTCTGCGCGCTGTTCGTGAAGCACTTCCGCACGCTGGTGAAAAACGGCCACGTTTATGTAGCGATGCCGCCGCTTTATCGTATCGATCTGGGCAAAGAAGTGTATTACGCGCTGGATGAAGACGAGAAAGAGGGCGTACTGGAGCAGTTAAAGCGTAAGAAGGGCAAACCGAACGTTCAGCGCTTTAAAGGGCTGGGTGAAATGAACCCGCTTCAGTTACGTGAAACCACGCTCGATCCGAATACCCGCCGTCTGGTTCAGCTTACCGTCAGTGACGACGATATTGAGCAGACGCTGCGGACGATGGACATGCTGCTGGCGAAGAAGCGTTCTGAAGATCGCCGCAACTGGTTACAGGAAAAAGGCGACAAGGCCGATATCGAAGTCTGAGTCGGTTACCCGCTGCAAAAAGCCCCGGCCTGTACCGGGGCTTTTTCGTGTCAGCGTTGCAGAAATTACTGGCCGGGTTCCAGCACCAGAATTTTTACGTCTGTCACGTATTCTTTAATGGCAGCGCGATGGGCTTCCATATGCGGCATTTGCTGATGCTGGTCGAGATGACGCAGGGTTTCCCACTGCTCCAGCATGAAAATCGAATCGGGTGAGTTGTGTTTCCACGGCACCTGCGCCTGATGATCGACCAGCGCGCTGTACTGATGGCAGCCTTCTTCTTCCAGCACGGTGGGAATCACCTGATGAAACGCCTCCAGTACTTTCTGACGGTAGCCTGGCTTCACACAAATTTCAGCAACGACGGTTAACATTCACGTTTCCTCTTTCGGGGGGAAAGTCTATTTAAGCAAAAATTTCGCTGAGATGCGCCCGATAACGAGCAATATCCCGCGGCACATCAGGCTGCTTGATCACGTCGTTACAGATGAACGTCGGTAAGGCTTCCATTCCAAGGAACTGATTAGCCTTGTGAAAATGCAGGTACAGGCCATCCACGCCGACGCCTTCGAAGAATTGCTCAGGATCGGTAAAGGCTTCCAGCGGAGCGTTCCACGTCAGGGAAAGCATATATTTTTTGCCCTGAAGCAGGCCGCCAGAACCGTATTTCTTCTCGCTGTCTGAACGTGTGCGACCATCACTGGCATACAGCTTGCCGTGGCCTTCCGTAAAGACTTCGTCAATATAACGTTTCACGGTCCAGGGTTCGCCCATCCACCAGCCTGGCATCTGATAAATCACGACATCGCTGTCGAGATATTTTTGGATCTCATCTGCCACAACATAGTCACTGTCGGCGACGGTAACGGTCACCTCATGACCCAGATCGCGCAACTGGCTGGCGGCCACGTCGGTCAGGGTATGATTCAGTTCACCTTTAGAATGGGCGAAAGTTTTACCACCATCGATAATTAAAATGTTGCTCATTAAGCGTGTCTCCCGTATGCGTTTATAGGGAGTAGCTTAGGCCGCGACGCGCGGGAGAAAAATGCGAGAATGATCACAACACTTTTGCGATTAGCGCAATAACCCGTAAGGTTATGTCACCATAACGGCGCAAACTCACCTCCGAAAAAAAGAATGATGAAGAAAACACTCATAATGACTTTACTGCTGGTGGCTGGCGGTGCTCAGGCCCAGTCACGTCTGGACAGCGTGCTCAACACCAAAACCCTGAAAGTCTGTACGACCGGGGACTACAAGCCCTACAGCTTTCTGAAACCCGATGGCCATTATGAAGGGCTGGATATCAGCATGGCGGAGTCGCTGGCGGCGTCACTGGGAGCGAAAGTGCAATGGGTACCTACCACCTGGAAAACCCTGATGCAGGACTTTTTAGCGAAACAGTGTGATATCGCACTGGGTGGCGTATCGGTTACGCTGAAGCGCCAGCAAACCGCCTGGTTTGCTCAGCCGCTTGGCGTGGACGGCAAAATTCCGCTGGTGCGCTGCGCGGATAAAACGAAGTATCAGACGGTTGACCAGTTAAATAAACCCGGCGTCCGGTTAATCGAACCCGCGGGCGGGACGAACGAAGCCTTTGTGCACAGTTATCTTCCTCAGGCGGCGTTAACGCTGTTTCACGATAACGTCACCATTTTCCAGCAGTTAGTGGATAACAAAGCCGATGTGATGATTACCGATGCCTCAGAGGCGCTGTATCAGCAAAAACGCTTCCCTTCCCTGTGCGCACTCAACCCGGATAAACCGCTTCAGTATGGCGAGAAGGCCTATATGCTTCCGCGTGATGATATGAGCTGGAAACAGTATGTCGACCAGTGGCTACACCTGAGCACGGCCACGGGAGAATATGCGAAGATTGCGCAGCAGTGGATGGGCGTGATGAAGTAATCATGTTTTGTGCGCTCAGTTTTTTTCGCAGCGGTGCACACGCCATCCGACAGGGTTTCTGAGCGGGCGTCCTCACGCCGCTGTCGCGGTTGCCTTCACGTCGCGCTTCAGCCTGATGGACCGACGGAGACGATACAGCCTGTACCGGCTCCGTCTTTTGCCCGCGTCCTGCGGGCAAATCCTGGCTTTATCGTTCTGTTCAGCGCTGCGGATTGCCTGCTCCGACTTTCTGTCAGATGGCTTTGAAATGCCACGGTGCGGTTATCTGAATCAAAAAAGCGAAGATGCTCAATACAACGACGCTTTACCCAGCCCACCAAACAAATTCATCTTGTAGCGAATGACCGCTTTTGCCGCCTCAATCGCTTCAGGATAAATTACGTTCGGATCCCACCAGGTTTCACGGGTTAACACTTCACGCACTTTCTGGAAATAGGCATATTTCATGTCGCTGGAGATGTTGATTTTACCCACGCCCAGCGTCACCGCCTCGGCCACTTCGGCATCGGGATTCGCCGAGCCGCCATGCAGCACCAGTGGAATGGAAACGCGCTGTGAAATGTCGCGCAGGATATGCATTTGCAATTCCGGTTTCATATCTTTGGGATAGATACCATGCGCGGTGCCGATGGCGACCGCTAAGGTATCCACGCCGGTTCGCTGCACAAAGTCTTCGGCCTGAGCCGGGTCGGTGTAGATCACTTTGCTCACGCCGCCTTCCACGGTCGTCCCGGTATCGCCAATCGTCCCCAGTTCGCCCTCAACCGACACGCCCACCGCATGGGCCAGCTTCACCACCTCTTTCGTCAGCGCCACGTTTTCTTCGTAAGGCAGCAGGGAACCGTCAATCATCACCGACGTGAAACCGCACTGAATAGCGCGCAGCACATGGGCCACCGATGCACCGTGATCCAGGTGCAGCGTAAACGGCACGCTGCTTTTCAGTGTGCGCTCCCGCACATAGCCAAAAAATGCATCGGTGACGAATTCCAGTTCACTGGGATGAATCGAGATAATGGCCGGGGTTTGAGTGGCTTCGGCTTCTTCCACGACCGCGCGGATAAAACAGCTGTCAGCGACATTGAAGGCGCCAATCGCAAAGCGATGTTGACGGGTGGGTCTTAACATCTCTTTCATAGAAATCAACATGTTAAATCTTCCTCAGCTTGTTTTATGACAAAGGGTTGCCCTGCGCTGACGTTCAGAGACGCGCACCGGGTTACAGCAGAAAGCCCTCAGGCCTGACGGGCGGAGCCAGACCAGCTCAGATAGTCACTGACGACTTCACAACAGGCGGACTCCATCAGGGCGAGTAAGTCCGGCAGTTCGGTGGTGGGAGGGTGTTTAAGCGCCTGGTGCAGCGCCTGTTTACCGGCTTCAAATACCGCCGCGCCAACGTTAATCTTGGCGACGCCGTGCTGACTGACGCGCCGAATATCGTCCGCTGGCGTGCCACTGCCGCCGTGAAGCGCCAGCGGGCGCGATGAGGCCGCGTGCAGGTCTGCCAGACGCTGGAAATCGATTGTCGGCTGCACCCCAGCGGGATAAAGCCCATGCGCGGTGCCAACCGAAACCGCGAGCAGATCGATATGGGTCTGCTCAAGAAACGGCAGGACATCCGCCACCTGGGTCATTTTGACCGCCGCGTCGGCCAGCGCGTAGGTGGGCGCATCGGCGATATGGCCCAGTTCACCTTCGACGCAAACCCCGGCGGTGTGGGCCATGTCGACCACGCGGGCCGTCTGACGAATGTTTTCGGCCAGCGGCTCCGCCGAAGCATCGATCATCAGCCCGGTAAAGCCTGCGCGAAAGGCCTGGCCAATCAGCGGAAAGGCCTTGCCATGATCGAGCGCCAGCGCGATTGGTACGCTGGCCTCTGCCGCCAGCGCCTGCACCAGCGGCACCGCGATGGCTGGCGGAAAATGACGGCTATGGCCTTGATACACATTCAGTATCAGGGGCGCACGCTGCTGCTCCGCCGCCTTAACCGCCGCCCGGGCACTTTCCAGGTTGAAGCAGTTGATGGCCAGAACGGCATATTTTTTCTGCGCAGCCTGGCTTATCAGGTCGTTCATTGCCGCGTACATACTCACTCCTTATTCCAGTGTGAATTTAATGTCGTCGTCGCGAACGGTGTGATCTTCCACGTCGTCAAATTCTTCGTCGGCTTCAGTGACGGGCTTTTTCAGCAGCGAAAGCATGACGCCACAGATCGTGGTGCCGATACCGAGCGCCAGGCAGAACAACCCGGGTTTGGTGAACAGCGGTACGACAAACATGCCGCCGTGAGGCACTGGCGCTTCCACGCCCCAGACCATGATCAGGCCACCAGCAACGGCTGAGGCAACCACACAACTCCCGACGACCCGGAACAGATCGCGTGCGGCAATGGGGATCACACCTTCGGTGATCATGCAGATCCCCATCGGGAAGGCCGCTTTCAGAGCTTCTTTTTCCGCGCGGGTGTACTTATGGCGCGTGAGCAGCCAGGAGAGCGTGATGCCAAAGGGCGGGATCATCGAACCGGCAAATTTGACCGCTTCCGGCCCGTAAATGCCGTCCACCAGCATGCCATCCGCAAACAGCGACATGGTTTTATTGACCGGTCCGCCGAAGTCAAAGGTCGCCATCGCCCCCAGAATCGCCCCCATGATGAACTTAGAGCCACCCTGCATTGATTCCAGCAGGGCGATCAGCGCCTTTTGCAGCCAGACAATGGGCTGACCGATAAACGTCATCATGAGCAGCCCGGCAATGATGGTGCTCAGTACGGGCAAGACCATGATCGGCATCAGCCCCTGCATCGACTGTGGCAACCGAATACTGCGCCGCAGCAAAATCACCGTGTAACCCACCAGGAAGCCACCCAGGATGCCGCCAATAAAGCCGGTGCCAATCTGTCCGCAGATAAACCCGACGATCAAACCCGGCGCGAAGCCCGGCCTGTCGGCAATCGAGTAAGCGATAGCCGCACTGATCAACGGGACGATTAAGCCCATGCCCCAGCCACCGATCTGGTTCAGCATCCAGGCGATCGTACCGGGATGTTTACCCACATCGGGCCCGCCAATCACCTGACCCAGCGCAATGCAGATCCCGGCGGCGACAATCAGCGGGATCATCCAGGAGATCCCGGTTAACAGATGGCCTTTGATCGCTGGCCCGTACTGGCTTTTGTTAGCGTTCATTGTGGATCTCCTCAGGCACGCGCCAGTGAATCCGCCACTTTTTCCAGAAACTTGATGGGCGACTTGATCACCACTTCGGTTTTCACCCGCACGATCGGTTTGCCCCGAAAACGTTCCTCGCCGGTGATCTTCACGTCCACCGCCAGGATCACCACGTCGGCTGCCGCTATCGTTTCGGCATCCAGGGCGTTTTCTGTCCCGATGGTGCCCTGCGTTTCCACATGGATGGTGTGGCCAAGGGCGTGAGCGCCTTTGATCATTTTTTCACGCGCAATGTAGGTATGCGCGATGCCCGCCGTACAGGCGGCAACACAGACAATGTTCATGATTACCTCGGACTCCAGGGTTAACAGAGGTCGGTTTCGGCGTACTGACTAAACAGCCGAATGATTTCGCTGGGATCGTTTTCCACCAGCAGCTGCGCAATCACCTCATCATCGGCCAGCGCACTGGCCACCTGTGACAGCAGGCGAATATGGGTCGTGTTTTGATCTTCCAGCCGCACGGCAAACAGGATGATGCAGCGCACCTTGCTGCCATCCAGCGTCTCCCAGGGGATATCCTGCTGGCTGCGCCCGATGGCCAGCGTGGTTTGCTTAACGGCGGAGGACTTACCGTGAGGAATGGCGATATGATTCTCAAACCCGGTCGATCCCTCCGCCTCGCGTAGCCAGACATCACGGATAAAGGCCTCTTTATCGCTAATGGCACCGTCACTGAACAGCAACTCCGTCAGTTCGATAATGGCCGCTTCTTTGCTGCTGGCCTGCAGATTGAGATTGACGCGGCGTGGCGTGAGAATGCGAGAAATATCCATTAATCAGACCTCATTCAGTTAATGTTCTGCCAGTGCGCGCGTTGCGGCCTGTGGCAGTTGGCGACCAATCATGGCGTCCGTCACCCGGCGAATATCGTCGTCGTTAAAAAACGCAGTAACATACACGGTGGGCAAGGTGCTGATATCGAGATGAATGGTGGAGATGACCAGATCCACGGGCTCCTGCTGACAAAAGTCGTCCAGCGTGCTGGCCGAAATAACGCCCACGATAATCCAGTCCGGAAAGGCGCGCAGGATGCGACTTTTCAGCAAATGCGACGTGCCGACGCCGCTGGAACACACCAGCAAAATACGTTTATGGGCGATTTGCCGTTCAAGCGCGGCCTGAAAATGCACGCACAGATAACCGATCTCATCGTCAGCGATTGGCCCATAATGAAACCGCTCGGCCGTTACCTGCATGGCGCGTTGGGTCAGCGTGAAAATATCCTGTAATTCCGCTTTTATGTCATCGAGTAAGGGATTGCGAATCGTAATATGATATTTAAGCCGGTTAAGTAGCGGCTTAATATGGAATAGCAAACCTTCAAATAATAAAGAATCGGTCGACAGATCCTTTTGAATGAATGCGGAAAAGCAATGAATTAATTCGAGCGTAATATTGCGCGATGCTGCATTTGAAAAAGGAGAGTGCGATAGCATGTGGCTGCCGCGTTCTTCGACTACAATGCCCGATGAAATAATATATTGATAAATAAATCCCACTTCATCCGCGGGCGCGGATTGCCCCAGCCGCTGTTCAATCTGTACTACCATCTGGCGGGCAATCTTCAGAATGCGGTTGTCCATTTCTGACGCGCTCAGAGCCAGCGGCAGGGACAAGGCTTTGCCCTGCGCCATACGGTGAATCATGATCAGAATATGGGTGGACAGATTGAGGTAATACGCATCGCTCAAAGGATAGCCAAGCTGCTGCTCCATTTGCTGCAGTAAGCGCTGCACAAAGGCCACGTCCTCTTCGCCGAAATAGTGGATCAGCGCCTGATAACTGCCGGGGTCGAGCCGCGGCAGGGCCATACTGCTGCCCGTGTTATGCTGCATAACGTCGTTAATCAGCAAAACCATGGCCTGGCGCAGTGCCTGTTCGCTGCCTGCCACATGCGTGCCGCTCTGGCTACGGACCAGCTCCAGCGCCAGCGGCTGCAACCACTCTTCAATCACCTTGAGGTCATTAACAATCGAAGCGTGACTGATGAAATAACGTTCAGATAACTTACTGATCGAGGTTTCACGTGGCGCGTCTCGTAGCAGCTGGGACAGGATTTTTACCCGCCGCGCATTGTTGCTTAAGCCTGCAGACCAGTTATCGTCGCTGGCAACATGCTGCTGCAAGCGCAGCCGCTGTTCATGATCGTGTGTTTCCAGCGCCACACAGCGGCCAGGCAGCTTCACCAGTTGCGCCTGCCAGCCATGCAGCCAGGGTTCCAGACTTTGTAAATCGCGATAAATACTTTTTTCAGAAACGGTTAACTGTTGGGCTAATTGCGCTAACGCCAGCGGCGTGCCCGCCTGTAACAGTAATTTCAGTAATCGGTGTTGTCGTGAAGTCAGATTTTGCATTCAGTCACCTGTCTATTATTTCGTTAGCGGTGCTTAAGTGGCAATTCGTTAAATCCAACCAGGGCATAAAATAAAACCGGTATATGTCGCTGAAATTGAATTTAGGTGGTGAAAGAAAAAGCAACAATACTAAATGTTGTCCCGGGAACGGGACAGGATTAATACGCTATAAATAAGCTGATAATTAATTGCGAGGAAGGTCACAAACTATTAAAAATAAGCGCACGGGGATTTTTACCGGTGTGGTTTTTTCGGCGACCGGAAAACAGGGAAAAAAGAGTGACCAGCCCGCTCCAGGACTGTGACTAATACCCACGAATAAGGTACTATCCTCGCCAAACAACCGCCGGGTGATCCGCCGTTGCGGGTCACGATGTGAGGATGAGGACTTAATGAGCGAATTGACGCAGGATGGTGCAGAGCGTCTTGCCCTGCATACGTTTACTGAGAATGCGTACTTAAACTACTCCATGTACGTCATCATGGACCGTGCGTTGCCTTACATTGGCGACGGCCTGAAACCCGTCCAGCGCCGCATTGTATATGCCATGTCGGAGCTGGGGCTTAACGCCACCGCCAAATTTAAAAAATCGGCCCGTACCGTGGGTGACGTGCTGGGTAAATACCATCCTCATGGTGACAGCGCCTGTTACGAAGCCATGGTGTTGATGGCACAGCCGTTCTCCTACCGTTATCCGCTGGTCGATGGCCAGGGAAACTGGGGGGCACCTGACGATCCTAAATCTTTCGCCGCCATGCGTTATACCGAGTCTCGCCTGTCGAAGTATGCCGAAGTGCTGCTGGGTGAGCTGGGGCAGGGCACGGCAGACTGGGTGCCAAACTTTGACGGCACGATGCAGGAGCCGAAGATGTTGCCGGCGCGCCTGCCAAACATTCTGCTGAACGGCACCACGGGGATCGCGGTGGGCATGGCAACCGATATTCCGCCGCATAACCTGCGCGAAGTGGCGCAGGCCGCTATCGCCCTGATTGACGATCCGAAAACCAGCCTGGATGCGCTGCTGGAGATTGTGCAAGGGCCGGATTTCCCGACCGAAGCCGAAATCATTACGCCACGCGACGAGATTCGTAAAATCTATCAGAACGGGCGCGGCTCGATTCGCCAGCGTGCGGTGTGGAAAAAAGAGGACGGCGAGGTGGTGATCACCGCGCTGCCGCACCAGGTGTCCGGTGCCCGGGTACTGGAGCAGATTGCCAGCCAGATGCGCAATAAAAAGCTGCCAATGGTCGAGGATTTACGTGATGAGTCCGATCACGAAAACCCGACTCGCCTGGTGATTGTGCCCCGGTCAAACCGTGTCGATCTGGATCAGGTTATGAACCACCTGTTCGCCACGACCGATCTGGAAAAAAGCTACCGTATCAATCTGAATATGATCGGACTGGATAACCGTCCGGCCGTGAAAAACCTGCTGGAAATCCTGTCTGAATGGCTGGTGTTCCGTCGCGATACTGTTCGTCGCCGTCTGAATCATCGTTTAGAACGCGTGCTGCGCCGTCTGCATATCCTGGACGGTTTGCTGGTGGCCTTCCTTAATATTGATGAAGTCATTCACATCATCCGTACCGAGGACGAACCAAAGCCAGTGCTGATGTCGCGCTTTGAGATCAGTGAAACCCAGGCCGAAGCGATTCTTGAACTCAAGCTGCGCCATTTGGCGAAGCTGGAAGAGATGAAGATTCGCGGTGAGCAAAGCGAACTGGAAAAAGAGCGCGATCAGCTGCAGGCGACGCTGGCCTCTGAACGCAAAATGAATACGCTGCTGAAAAAAGAGCTGCAGGCAGACAGCAACAGTTTTGGTGATGATCGCCGTTCGCCTCTGCGTGAACGTGAGGAAGCCAAAGCGCTCAGCGAAACCGAGCTGGTTCCGTCTGAGCCGGTTACGATTGTTCTGTCGCAGATGGGCTGGGTGCGCAGCGCCAAAGGACATGATATTGACCCGGCGGGCCTGAGCTATAAAGCCGGTGACAGCTTCCTGGCGGCGGCACGCGGCAAGAGTAATCAGCCTGTGGCCTTTATCGATTCCACTGGCCGCAGCTATACGCTGGATCCCACCTCGCTGCCGTCGGCACGCGGGCAGGGCGAGCCACTGACCGGTAAACTGACGCCACCACCGGGTGCGGTTGTTGAACAGGTATTGATGGAGCCGGAAGAGCAGCGCCTGCTAATGGCTTCGGATGCCGGATATGGCTTTATCTGCACCTTCAACGATCTGATTTCGCGCAACCGTGCGGGCAAAGCGCTGCTGACCCTGCCGGAGAATGCGCGCGTCATGACGCCGATGGCTGTGCATCATGAAGACGACATGCTGTTAGCGATCACCCAGGCGGGCAGGATGTTGATGTTCCCGGTCGGCGAATTGCCGCAAATGTCGAAAGGCAAGGGCAACAAGATTATCTCGATTCCGTCGGCAGATGCCGCGGCGGGCACGGATAAACTGGCCTGGCTCATGATTCTGCCACCAGGCAGCGCGATTACGCTGCACGTCGGTAAACGCAAGCTGTTGCTGCGCAGTGAAGAGTTGCAGAAATTCCGTGCCGATCGGGGTCGCCGTGGCACGCTGTTACCGCGCGGTCTGCAAAAAATTGATCGGGTCGAACTGGATGCCCCGGCACGTCCTGACAGCGACGCGTAATTCATCCGGCTGGTTCATCGCCAGCCGTGTTACATTGAGGAAGCTATGTTACTGATATTACGCACGATTATTGTGGTAATTTATTCGATTCTGGTCTGTGTATTTGGCTGCATCTGGTGTCTGTTCTCGCCGCGCAATCCGCGTCACGTCGCCACCTTTGGTCATCTGTTTGGCAAATTATCGACGCTGTTCGGTCTGAAGGTTGAACTTCGTCGCCCAGAGGGCGCGGATAATTACGGTAATGCGATTTATATCGCTAATCACCAGAACAACTACGATATGGTGACGGCCGCTAAAATTGTGCAGCCCACCACCGTGACCGTGGGGAAAAAAAGCCTGCTGTGGATACCGTTCTTTGGTCAGCTTTACTGGCTGACCGGTAATCTGCTGATTGACCGTGACAACCGGGCCAAAGCACACGGCACCATTGGCGAGCTGGTCGAGCAGTTCAATAAAAAACGGATTTCGTTCTGGATGTTTCCTGAAGGTACGCGCAGTCGCGGGCGGGGATTATTACCATTTAAAACCGGTGCGTTTCACGCTGCGGTCGCGGCCGGCGTCCCGATCATCCCGATTGTGGTGTCCAATACGCACAATAAAATTAATCTCAACCGCCTGAAAAACGGTCTGGTGATTGTGGAAATGCTGCCGCCGGTAGACGTCAAACAATTTGAGTCGTCGTCTGTGCGCAAACTGGCTACCCACTGTCGTGAACTGATGGCCGCGAAGCTGGAAGAGCTTAACGCCGAAGTCGAAGAACGCGAAAAAAACGGTAAAATCTAACCGACAAATCCGTTGTCGGACTATTCTGCATGGATGCCCCACGGCGAGTGACGTCCTGCGTCGCTCGCCGTGAAAGCAGCACAGCAATGACAGCAATAAAAACAGGGTTGGCGTTTCAGCGCCACGCGTAAAAGGTCTGAAATTTCATGTCTTTCAGCAGACGTCAGTTTATCCAGCTTTCTGCCGGTGTGGCGCTCAGTGCCACGGTAATGCCGCATGCGGCACGTGCCGCTTCCTTGCGTGGTGACACGCCACTTCCCGTTCCGCCGTTGATCGAATCCCGCCGGGGTCAGCCGCTGTTTCTGACCTTACAGCGCAGCCACTGGTCGTTTAACGGTGACAATAACAAGGTGCCGGTCTGGGGCATCAATGGCATGTACCTTGGGCCAACTGTCCGTGTTTACAGCGGCGATGATGTCAAACTGATCTACAGCAACCGCCTCAATGAACCGGTTTCGATGACCGTCAGCGGCCTGCAGGTGCCAGGCGCACTGATGGGCGGCGCGCCGCGGATGATGTCAGCGGGCGTCGACTGGGCACCGGTGTTACCGATTCGTCAGAACGCCGCCACCTGCTGGTATCACGCCAACACGCCAAACCGCATGGCACCGCACGTCTATAACGGCCTGGCGGGCATGTGGCTGATCGAGGACGACCTCAGTAAGCAGCTTCCGTTGCCAAAACACTATGGCGTGGATGACTTTCCGCTGATCATTCAGGACAAGCGGCTGGATAACTTTGCGACACCGGTTTATGACCCACCCGCTGACGGCGGTTTCCTGGGCGATACGCTGCTGGTTAATGGCGTACGCAATCCGTTTATTGAGGTATCACGCGGCTGGGTGCGCCTGCGGTTGCTCAATGCCTCCAATGCCCGACGTTACGAACTCAGCATCAGTGATAACCGACCGTTTACGGTCATCGCCAGCGATCAGGGTTTTTTACCGTCGCCGGTAGCGGTACAGCGGTTAACGCTGGCTCCCGGTGAGCGGCGCGAAGTTCTGGTGGATATGTCACAAGGGGATGAGGTCTCCATTACGGCGGGCACCGCGGCTGGCATCATGGATCGCCTGCGCGGTTTCTTCGAGCCTTCGACGATTTTGACCTCAACGCTGGTGCTCACGCTTCGCCCCACTGGCCTGCTGCCGCTGGTGACGGATAATCTGCCAATGCGTTTACTGGCCGATCAGATTCTGGACGGCGCTTCGGTGCGTACCCGGGAGTTTCGTATTGGCGACAGTATGCCCGGCATCAACGGTGCCGTGTGGGATATGAACCGCATTGATACCACCGCGCAGCAGGGCACATTTGAGCGCTGGATTATCCGTGCCGATCGTCCGCAATCGTTGCATATTCAGGGCGTAATGTTCCTCATTAAGAGCGTGAACGGTGCGCAGTCGATGGGGGAAGACCGGGGCTGGAAAGACACCGTCTGGGTGGACGGCGAGGTCGAACTGCTGGTCAACTTTACCCAAAGCTCTTCAGACCATTTCCCGTTTGTCTATTACAGTCAGACGCTGGAGCTGGCGGATCGGGGAACGGCAGGTCAGCTGCTGGTGCAGCCTGCCACGGCATAACGGAGCAGACTGTGCCGGGCAGGGCTTTCAGCTTTTGCGTTTGGCTAGCGCAGAAGCTGCAACATCAGTTGGGGCATCTGATTTGCCTGGGCCAGCATGGCGGTACCGGCCTGCTGTAAAATCTGCGCCTGTGACATCGCCGATACCTCCGCAGCGTAGTCCACGTCCTCTATCCTGCTACGGGCAGAGGTAAGGTTTGTGACCATATTGTTCAGGTTGGCGATAACCGACTGAAAGCGGTTCTCATAGGCACCCAGCATACTACGCTGACTATCAACGGATTTAATCGCCCGATCGAGATCGGCCAAAGGCGTACCGTCTGTCGCGGTTCCACTTGCTCCGCCGGTAACATCCCCTTTTAAAACGTCAAAGCCTTCTGCAGCAACCGTACGGGCCACGCCATTTACGGTATCTCCTGAGGTCATTTGCCGGATATTAAGTGTTGAGCCGGTGGTACCCGCTTTCAGAAGGTTATAGCTGTCGCTGGCATCCAGATCGATCGTGATCGTTTCGCCGTCTTCCGCACCGACCTGAAAGCGATACGCAGCCGAGCCCGAGCCGGTATTCAGCATACTAATGCCGTTAAAATTCGTTTGTGCGGTAATACGGTTAATCTCCTCCATTCGCTGATTCACTTCTGTCTGAATAGAGTCGATATCCGCAGCGGAGTTGCTGCCATTTTGCGCCTGCACCGTCAGGTCACGTATGCGTTGCAGGTTGTCGTTAATCGTGGAGAGCGCCCCTTCAGCGGTTTGTGATAGCGAAATCGCATCATTGGCATTTCTGCCCGCTACCGTCATGCCGTCGATGTTTGAGGTCAAACGATTAGCAATCGCCATTCCCGCCGCATCATCTTTCGCACTGTTAATGCGCAAACCTGAAGACAGGCGCTCAATGGCGGTCGATAAAGCATTTTGAGAGTTATACAGATCGTTTTGAACGATCAACGACACGATATTGGTATTGATAACCGACATGATACGCTCCCTGGTTAAGTCGCTTAACGTTCTGAAAACCGTGAAATGACGCTCAATGGTGGTAGCCGGGATCACGCGACAGGTGTGACAGAAAACAGTATTACCTGCACAACGACGTTTTCACAAAAGCGGAGCGGCTTCGGTGTGTTGCAAAATTTTACCTGTTATAACAAGGTAAGGTGAGGCGATTCGTATTTTAAATTTTTGATTTAAAAGACAAAATACAAGGCCGGATTAAGGTGTCAGCGTTCAGCGCAAAAAATTTGATTTAACAGAGCGGAAAGACAGGGGGATTTCGGTCAGGGAAGGGTTTTTTTGCCCAGTGCCGCGCACAGCCCAGAAAGGCGTTGCGTAATTATTATGCGTTTTGTCATACATTTTAAGGACGTTTAACATTTTGCGTGGGCGCTAACCGTAAAAAAGCCCCTCCCTGAGGAGAGGCGTGCACGAGGCGTGCATCGGGTCCGATGCGCCCGTATTAGCCGTTAAACGTATCCGGGTCAGGACCTAAACGCTTACCGGTATCAAGCTGGGCAATCTCACTCATTTCTGCCTTATCCAGGCGGAAATCGAACACATTGAAGTTTTCTTCGATGCGTGCCGGCGTGACGGATTTCGGGATAACCACCAGCCCGCTGTCCAGATGCCAGCGGATAACGATTTGCGCCGGCGTCTTACCGTATTTTTTGGCCAGAGACTTGATGATTTCCTGATCGAATACGCCTTCGCCGCCCTGAGCCAGGGGACTCCAGGACTCGGTCTGAATCTGGTGCATGGCGTTCCAGGCATGCAATGTGCGCTGTTGCAGCATCGGATGCAGCTCGATCTGGTTGATCACCGGGGTTACACCGGTTTCTTCCAGCAGACGTTTCAGGTGCGGCTGGTTGAAGTTACAGACGCCGATGCTTTTGACCAGGCCTTGTTGCTGCATCGCAATCATGTTCTTCCAGGCGTCAACGTACTGATCTTTCTCCGGGCACGGCCAGTGCATCAGATACAGATCTACCTGCTCCAGCTTCAGTTTTTGCAGACTGGTTTCCAGTGCCTGCTGGACATTTTGCTGGTCAGCATTCCACAGTTTAGTGGTGATAAAAATATCCTCACGCGCGACATCGGTTTCCTGTAACGCCTGACCAATCGCTTCTTCATTTTTGTACGCGGCGGCGGTATCAATTGAACGATAGCCAACGTCCAGCGCTTTCAGCACGGCGTTGCGCGCATCTTCCATGCTGGCTTGCCACACGCCAAGTCCAAGCTGTGGCATCATGTTACCGTCGTGCAGTTTGATAATAGGTTGGTCTGCCATATCCTGCTCCTTACATTTGCAGTAAACCAGGGAATCTTCGCTGTGCTTAAGTCTAGCTAACAATTTTCAGGCTGCCTGCGAACAGGCGAGGATAACCCTGCCTGATCCTGTAAACTTCTTGCCTGATTCTCCATTTTGCTGGCGATTTAACCAGGCGCGCGGCAAACTGCGCTTTTTATTTTCAGGAGTGATGATGCCCCACGACTTACTGTGTCAGCGGCTGGCTCAACAGGTGGTCACGCTGATGACGAACGGACGCGAACAGCTGTGTCCGGTGGAAAATGTCTCACTGATTTATGCGGGGCAGCACCGACCGCGTGAGCCCATCATGTATCAGCCCGGCATTGTCATTTTGTTTCAGGGCAGCAAAACCGGTTATCTGGGCAGTACGGTTTTTCAGTACGACGCCACAAAATACCTGATGCTCACCGTGCCGCTCCCGGTCGAATGTGAAACCTGGGCGTCACCCGAGCAACCTCTGGCCGGGATGTGCCTGCGCGTGGATACGGCCAGCCTGCAGGATTTGCTGATGGACATCGGTGATGACGAAGGGTTTCAGCCTCAGCCGTTGACCTCGGGCATTCACTCTGCCTTTCTCACGGAGCCGATGCTGTGTGCGGCAGAACGCCTGCTGGATGTGATGACCCAGCCTCGTGATGCAAGGGTGCTGGGGCCACAGATTGTGCGGGAAATTCTTTACTATGTGCTGACCGGCCCGATTGGGGGTGCACTGCTGTCACTGGTGAGTCGTCAGACGCAGTTCAGCCAGATTGCCCGGGCACTGCGCCGTATAGAGAATCACTATGCCGACAACCTCAGCGTGGACACGCTGGCGGCAGAGGTGAACATGAGTGTCTCAGCGTTTCATCATAATTTCAAAGCGGTGACGCAGACGTCGCCGCTGCAGTATCTCAAGCGGTATCGCCTGCATCAGGCGCGTTTACTGATGCTGCAGGACGGCCTGAAAGCCAGCGTTGCGGCGGTGCGCGTCGGTTATGAGAGTCCGTCGCAGTTTTCGCGGGAGTTTAAGCGCTACTTTGGCGTGACGCCGGGTGAGGAAGTGAATCGGGTGCGTCAGACGGTGGCCGAACCGCCCGCCTGACGCACGCGTGGTCAGGCTCTTTGACGACGTTTTTTCCAGATAACCACAATGCTGCCAACCAGCCCGACGACCAGCAGCACCATCGGTAATACCATCAGAACAGCCATCACCTGATCTTCGTGCCGTTTGATAAACGGCACCTGGCTGATGCCGTAACCCAGCGTCACCACAATGCCCACCCATAGCAGACCGCTCAGCCAGTTAAACAGCTGAAAACGGCTGTTCTTCAGGCCGGAAATGCCCGCCATTGTTGGCAAAATGGTACGAATAAAGGCCAGAAAACGTCCCACCAGCAGCGCCATCAGGCCATGACGATTAAACATATTCCATGCGCGTTGGTGATATTGTGCCGGAAGCTGCATCAGCCAGCTCTTAACCAGTCGGGTATTACCCAGCCAGCGGCCTTGCAGGTAACTGAGCCAGCAGCCCAGACTGGCTGCGGTGGTCAGGATCAAAAGCGTGGGGAAAAAATCCATCACGCCTTTGGCTACCATCGCGCCAGCCAGCAGCAGCAGACTGTCGCCGGGCAGAAAAGAGGCGGGCAGTAAACCATTTTCCAGGAATAGCGTCATAAACATCACGCTGTAGACGATCCATACCACTTCCGGATTGGCCAGCGCGGCGAAGTCTTGATGCCAAAGCGCGTGCACAATCTCATGTAAAACACCCATTAGCTATCCCATTACGTCACAATCATGCTGAATTATAGTGTTCAGATCGGCCTGACCTCTTGGTTGTCGCCTGTCCCAGAGTGGGCGACAACCTTAACCTGCGGGGGTTCTTCTGCTCGCTGAACACTTTTATATTAAGAGAATTTTAACATCTATCTGGCTGTGGCCTGTCGATATATCACACGGGTCTGTATCTGGTTTATATCAGGTTTACTCTTTTAGCGCGTCAGGCGTGCAAAACCCGCGTCAAGATCAACCAGTAAATCATCCACATGTTCCAGACCGATGTGCAGCCGTACCAGCGTACCGCTGAAATCAACGCCGCCCGCCGGGCGAATAGCCGCCAGCTCTTCGGGTTGACTGGCTAAAATCAGCGACTCATAACCGCCCCATGAGTACGCCATGCTAAAGTGCTGAAAATGATCAAGATACATCGCTAACTGCTCGCGGCTCAGTTTTTCTTTCAGCACAAACGAAAATAATCCGCTGCTGCCGCTGAAGTCGCGTTGCCAGAAGGCGTGACCGGGGCATGAGGGCAGCGCCGGATGATTCACTCTGGCGACCTCCGGGCGGGCGGCCAGCCATTCCGCGACCTGAAGTGCACTTTCTTCATGCTGCCGCAGACGTACGCCCAGCGTACGTAACCCCCGGCTGGCCATGTAGGCGGTATCGGCATCCACCATCTGCCCCATCAGGTAGCTGTTCTCGCGCAGTTGATCCCAGCAGCGGGCATTGGCGACGGCGGTCCCGATCATGGCATCGCTGTGACCAATCAGGTATTTGGTGCCAGCCTGAATCGAAATATCCACGCCCAGCGCAAGAGGACGAAACAGCACGCCCGCCGCCCAGGTGTTGTCGATCATAATAATCGCGTCCGGTGCTTTTGCGCGCACCGCCGCCACAATGGCGGGGACGTCCTGCACTTCCATCGTGATGGAGGCGGGCGACTCCAGGAACACCACGCGCGTGTTGGGCTGAATCAGGGTGGCGATCGCATCGCCGATGCCGTGATCAAACCAGGTGGTGGAGACCTGAAGTTTAGCAAGGATTTTGGTGCAGAAATCCTGGGTTGGTTCATACACCGCGCCGCTCATCAGCACATGATCGCCTGCTTCAACAAACGCCAGAATAGCGTTAGAGACCGCTGCGGCGCCGCAAGGATACAGCACACAGCCCGCGCCGCCTTCCAGCTCTGTCATGGCGTCCTGCAAGGCAAAGTGGGTCAGCGTGCCACGACGACCATAAAACAGTTCGCCCTTTGCCCGCCCTGCGGTCGCGCGTTTTTTCTCCGCAACGGTATCGAAAACCAGCGACGAGGCTCGCTGAATGACCGCATTCACCGAACCCTGGGTATAACGTTTATCGCGTCCTGCGCTGACGAGTGTGGTATCAATTTTTTTTGTGGTCATGAACTCCCTGCCTTGCCGCTTGCACCTGAGCCTTCACGTTAGCACGAATTCGGCGATGACGTTGAGGGGCAACACAGATTATTCGCGCAGCAACAGGGAGATTTCCCGTGCGGCCTCCTGCAGTAGCGGCAAATGGTGTTGACGCAGCGTATCCGCAGAAACCTGTCCGGCATGGACGCCGACGTTCAGAGCGGCCACGATGCGTCCGTCCGCGCCACAAAGCGGCACGGCAAGCGAACGCAGACCGATTTCCAGTTCCTGATCGTTAATGGCGTAACCCTGCTGCCGGACGCGGGTCAGTTCTTCACGCAGTGCGCTGCTGCTGACCAGCGTGTGGCTGGTATAACGCAGCTGGGTCAGCCGCGCCAGATAGTCGTTCAATGGCTCAGCGGCAAGCCCACTCAGCAGCACTCTGCCCATGGAGGTGGTACTGGCGGGCAGACGACTGCCGATATGCAGGTCGATCGTCATGATGCGCGACGCGGACGCGCGGGCGATATAGAGAATGTCATCCCCGTCCAGCACCGCCATTGAGCAGGACTCGTTCAGCGTCTGGCTCAGCTGGCGTAAAACCGGCTGTGAGGCGCTGGCGAGCGGCGTGGCGCCCAGCCAGTTATGACCCAGAGTGAGCACGCGCGGACGCAGTTCAAAGTTTTTACCATCTTCGGCGTAGACAAAACCCAGCTTACTCAGGGTGTACAGACAGCGCCGCACGGCTGCGCGCGGAATACCGGTGCGCTGACTGATTTGCGACACGGACATCACGCGTCGCTGTGGGGTAAATGCCTGCAAGACCTCCAGCCCACGCGCCAGTGAAGCCATAAAGTTCGGATCCCCTTTCCAGGGATCGCTGCTGCCGCGCAGCGTCTGATCGTCATCCGTCATGCTTTTCTCCCGAGATTAACAGGATCGTCCTGCAACTGTGCGAACGATCACAATGTGCCATTTGGTTTTGCCAGTGACCGATAATCGCACACTATTTCGATAATCGGTATTGTTTGCGCTCACAGAGCGATCTACTTTTTGGCTATTCACTACCAACCGGCTGATGCCGGGCTAAAGGAACAGCTAATGATCAATAAAAGTGTGGCAACACTGGCAGAGGCCGTGGCGGTCATCCCGGACGGGGCCAGCATCATGATTGGCGGATTTGGACCTGCCGGTCAGCCGCTGGAACTGATCGATGCGTTGATCGAAAGCGGCGCTCGCGGGCTGACGGTGATCAGCAATAACGCTGGCAACGGTGACAGCGGCCTGGCCGCGCTGCTTAAGGCAGGCCGCGTTGACAAAATGATTTGTTCATTTCCGCGCCAGGTTGACTCCTGGGTGTTCGATGAGCGCTATCGTCGTGGAGAGATTGAACTGGAGCTGGTGCCGCAGGGCAACCTTGCCGCCAGGATGCAGGCCGCAGGCAGCGGTTTAGGCGGCATTTTCACCCCCACCGCCTTTGGCACGCCGCTGGCGGAAGGCAAGGAAACGCGGGAAATCGATGGCCGCCATTACGTGTTCGAAAAACCGCTCAAAGCCGATTTCGCGCTTATCAAAGCCCATCAGGGCGACCGCTGGGGCAACCTGGTGTACCGCAAAGCGGCGCGGAATTTTGGCCCCGTGATGGCGATGGCCGCCACCACGACCATTGCCCAGGTAGCAGAGCTGGTGCCGCTGGGCCAGCTCGATCCTGAAAACGTCGTCACGCCGGGCATTTTTGTCCAGCGCCTGGTGTGCGTTCCCCATCCCGTTACCCTGACCGTTTCAGCCTGAGGAGTCGGCAATGCAAAAACTCACCCGTGACCAACTGGCACAGCGCGTGGCGCGCGATATTCCGGAAGGGGCTTACGTTAACCTGGGGATTGGCCTGCCGACCCGCATTGCGAACTACCTGCCTGCAGACAAAGAAATCTTTCTGCACAGCGAAAACGGACTGCTCGGCATGGGGCCAGCGCCTGCGCCGGAAGACGCCGATCCGGAGCTGATCAATGCCGGAAAAGAGCTGGTAACCCTGCTGCCGGGCGGCTGCTTTTTCCATCATGGCGACTCCTTTGCCATGATGCGTGGCGGGCATCTGGATATCTGCGTCATGGGCGCGTACCAGGTATCCGTCAGCGGCGATCTGGCGAACTGGAGTACCGGTGCGCAGGATGCAATTCCTGCTGTCGGCGGCGCCATGGATCTCGCCATTGGCGCGCGCAAGGTTTACGTGATGATGGACTACCTGACGAAAAAAGGGGAATGCAAGCTGGTGAAGCAGTGCAGCTATCCGCTCACCGGGCTGGGGTGCGTCAGCCGGATCTATACGGATATGGCCGTGATTGATATTACGCCGGATGGTCCGCTGGTGGTCGAGTGCTGCCCCGGACTGAGTTTCGAGGCGCTCCAGGCGGTCACGCCGGTGCGTTTACTGCAACCTGAACTGGCGACCACCGCCTGAGGAACCGCGAATGCAACAGGCTTTTATTTGTGATGCGCTCCGCACGCCATTTGGCCGTTATGGCGGCGCGCTCGCGGGAATTCGGGCAGACGATTTGGCGGCTTTACCGCTGGCGGCGCTGCTTGCCCGTCAGCCTGCTTCTGTCGCGCAGGCGATCGATGATGTGATCTATGGCTGCGCCAATCAGGCAGGCGAAGACAATCGTAACGTGGCGCGTATGGCCCTGTTACTGGCCGGGCTGCCGTCCAGCGTGCCTGGCACGACGATCAATCGTCTTTGCGGTTCGGGGCTGGATGCCATCGGCATGGCGGCCAGGGCAATAAAATGCGGCGAAGCCGAGGTCATGATCGCAGGCGGCGTAGAGAGTATGTCGCGCGCGCCCTTCGTGACCGGAAAAGCAGAAAGCGCGTTTAGTCGCAGCCTGAAAATGGAAGACACCACCATGGGATGGCGTTTCATCAACCCGCAGATGCGCGCCCGCTTTGGCGTTGAAACCATGCCGGAAACGGCGGAAAACGTGGCACGCGATTTTGCCATCAGCCGCGCCGATCAGGATGCCTTTGCGCTACGCAGCCAGCTTCGTACCGCGCGTGCGCAGGAGATGAGCCTGTTCAGTGACGAGCTGATGACCGTCACTCTCCCACAGCGCAAAGGGGAAGCCATCACTGTTGCCTGCGATGAGCATCCGCGCAGTACCTCCCTGGCGGCGCTGGCGGGATTAAAAGGCGTCGTGACGCCGGACGGCAGCGTGACGGCAGGCAACGCCTCGGGCATCAATGACGGGGCCTGCGCCTTATTACTCGCCAGTGAAAACGCGGTTGCCGCCCACGGCCTCACGCCGCTGGTGCGTGTGGTCGCGATGGCTGCCTGCGGCGTTGAACCGCGTATCATGGGTTATGGTCCCGTACCTGCGGTACGCAAAGTGCTGGCCCAGAGTGGCCTGACGCTGGCACAAATGGACGTAATCGAATTAAATGAAGCGTTTGCTGCCCAGGCGCTGGCTGTGACGCGGGCGCTCGGGCTGGCCGACGATGCCGCGCAGGTGAACCCTAACGGCGGCGCAATAGCGCTGGGCCATCCGCTCGGCGCATCCGGTGGAAGGCTGGCCATGACCGCGGCCTATCACCTGCGGCGCACCGGAGGACGTTACGCACTCTGCACCATGTGCGTCGGTGTCGGGCAGGGAATCGCACTTATTCTGGAACGGGTATAATCAATGTCTCTTTACCGCGCCATGTTTATGGCTTCTCCTCTCAGTGAGGGCTTCAGCGATACGGCGCTGCTGCAGGGGATGCTGGATTTTGAAGCTGGCCTTGCACAGGCACTTGCCAGTGCGGGGCTGATGGACCGCGAATCTGCGCAGATCATTCAGGACTGCTGCCGTGCCGACGCGATCGATGCCGCTGCGCTGACCCAGGCCGCAGGGCTGGCCGGCAACCTGGCGATTCCCCTCGTCAAACAATTGACCGCTTTGGTGGCTGCCCGATCGCCCGAGGCGGCGCGCTATGTCCACTGGGGCGCAACCAGCCAGGACGCAATCGACAGCGGACTGATGCTGCAACTGCGCGCGGCGCTCAGCGGTACGGCTACGCTGCTGGATCGGCTGATTGCCGTGCTGAGCGCGCAGTGCGAACGGCACAGCAAAACGCTGATGGTCGGACGCACGTGGTTGCAACATGCCTTGCCCGTTACCCTTGGGCTAAAGCTGGCAGGCACGCTGGACGCCCTGGTACGCGATCGACAACGCCTCAGGGCGATGCAGCCGCGGGTACTGGCGTTGCAGTTTGGCGGGGCGGCAGGCACGCTGGCCTCGCTGGGCGATAAAGGCGAGCAGGTCGAGCAGGCACTGTCCGAGGCGCTGAATTTGCCGCGTAGCGCCACGCCCTGGCATGCTCAGCGCGACAGGCTTACCGAGCTGGCAGGCTGGTATGCCGGCCTGACCGGGACGCTGGGCAAGCTGGCGCGGGATATGTCGCTGCTGATGCAGAGCGAGGTAGGGGAGATCAGCGAACCTCAGGCGGCAGGGCGGGGCGGCTCCTCAACCATGCCGCATAAACGTAACCCGGTATTGTGCGCCGCCATTCTCAGCGCGGCCAATCGGGTACCGGCGCTGATGTCCGGTCTGTATGCCGGGATGGTGCAGGAACACGAGCGTGCGCTGGGTGGCTGGCAGGCCGAGTGGCAGAGCCTGCCTCAGCTGATCGTACTGAGCGGCGCGGCTCTGGCCCACAGCACGGAACTGATCGACGGGCTGGAGGTGCATGAAGATGCCATGCAACGTAACCTTGGCCTGACGCAGGGATTAATTATGGCGGAAGCGGTCACGCTGGCGCTGGCGAACGAGATGGGACGCCAGCAGGCGCACCATCATATTGAGCAGTGCTGCCGCCGGGCGCTGGACACACAGCAGAGTTTGTTGTCCGTACTGAGCGCGGATGAAACGGTCAGAACGCGCCTGAGTCATTCAACGCTGGAGGCGCTGCTCGACCCGGCCAATGCCACGGGCAGTGCGGCGCGCTTTATTCAACAGGTTTTAGCGGCGGCGAGGGAATCATGACACTTCATTACATCCTTGAGGGGCCAGACGATGCTCCGGTGGTGTTATTCAGCAACTCCTTAGGAACGACGGCAGACATGTGGCAGCCCCAGCGCGATGCGCTGATCGGTCATTATCGCATTCTGCGTTACGATGTCCCGGGGCACGGTGCCTCGGCACCGAACGGACAAACCCGTTCGCTGGAACAGCTGGGGATGGCGGTGCTGTCGCTGCTGGATAAGCTGGCTATCGACAGGGTGCATTTTTGCGGCATTTCGATGGGCGGGCTGACCGGACTCTGGCTGGCCCGTTTCCATCCTCATCGCCTGATCACGCTCACGGTCGCCAACAGCGCCGCGAAGATCGGTGAGTCTGCGGCCTGGCAGCAGCGCGCAGCGCAGGTGCGTCAGTACGGTATGGCGGCGATTGCTGACGGGGCCGCCGCACGCTGGTTTACGCCGGCGTTCTGCGAACGGGCCCCCGCCACCGTGCAGGCGTTGCTCACGCAACTGCGTGCCTGTGATGCAGAAAGTTATGCGGACTGCTGCGATGCGCTGGCTGCCGCAGATTTACGTCACGAACTGGCGGCCATTCATCTTCCTGTGCTGGTCATTGCGGGGCGGGACGATGCCGTGACGACGGTGGCCGACGCAGAAGCCATGGTGGCGCACATCCACGGCGCGCAGCTGGTGGTGTTGCCTGCGTCGCATCTCTCCAGTGTGGAGGTGTGGCTGGCGTTTAATCGTGCCCTGCAGCCGTTTATTGACGCGCAACTGACGCAGCAGCAGCGTTATCAGCAGGGAATGACGGTGCGCCGCGCGGTACTCGGTGACGCGCATGTGGACCGCACTTTGGAGAATCTGTCCCCTCTGAACGACGAATTTCAACACTTCATCAGTCGTTACGCCTGGGGAGAGATCTGGACCCGGCCCGGATTGTCGCGCCACACGCGCAGCCTGATCACCATCGGTATGCTGATTGCGCTTAACCGTGAAGCCGAACTGAAAATGCATCTGCGGGCCGCATTCAACAACGGGGTCAGTCGGGATGAGATCAAAGAGGTACTGATGCATGCCGCGCTGTATTGTGGCCTGCCTGCGGCGAACGCGGCGTTCCACCTGGCACAAAGCATTTTCGACGAGCGGGATAGTGCCCGTTAAATCGCGGCGTCAGACCGGGACATCCAGCACCCGCTGACGCAATGCCGCCACCAGATGTTGTTGTTCAGGGGGCGGTGTATGCTGCTGACGGGTCAGGATGCCCACCGCTTCGGCCATGCCCTGGTTCGGCAGCGGCAGAGCCCGAAGCTGATTACTCGTTAAGTCGTCGCGCACCGCGCCGTAAGGCACCAGCCAGACGTAACCGTGGTTTTGCGTCAGCCGCCGCGCCAGCGTCGTTGACAGGGTTTCTACCGCGCCTTCAGGCAGGGTCAGCCCATGGCTGGTCATCAGCGATTCCGCATTCTGACGCGGTACGGTACCGCGTGGCGAAAGGATCAACGGCCAACTGAGCGCTTCTGCCAGGGGCACGCCCGCATGCAGCAAGGGATGGTGCGGGGCCACGACCAGGCGCAGTGTTTCCAGATACAACAGTTCAAAGTTCAGACCGTCCATCAGAACCGGTTCCGCCATCCGTCCGATTCCCAGCGTCATTTGCCCCGACTTTATCGCCATCAGCAGCGCGTCGTTCGAAAGCGTAGTGACCTGTATACGCCAGCCCGGATAGTGCTGCTGCAGGCTGGCCAGCACCGGCGCAACCACGCTGCCGATGGCGGTCGGCAAGGCACCGATATGCAGAGGCGCGAGATGTGGCGCGCTGTCCGGACGCATGACCTGATCGACCAGCGTAAGTGCATCCAGGATGCGAATGGCGTCATGCAGAAAGCGCGTCCCGCTGGCGGTCAGCGCTGTTCCCTGGCGGCTGCGCACCAGCAGTTGTTCACCGGTCAGGTATTCCAGTTCGCTGAGGGTTTTCGATAAGGCGGGCTGAGTAATACCCAGTTGGCGGGCGGCACGGCCCAGCGTCCCTTGCTGCGCGGTGGCAACAAAAGCGTGAAGATGACGCACGCGCACGCGCTGACTGAACCGGGAAACACTATCCATGGCTCATGGTAAGAATTTGCCGCCGCAGCGGCAAGGACAATGTAGCGACTTTGTTAAGCGTCAGACATCAAAAAATACGGTTTCGTTTTCGCCCTGCAGAACGATATCGAAACGGTAAACCGTTTCGCTGCCGCGTTGTTCACGGTGTGCCAGCAGGGTGTTGCGCCGCTTCTCCCACTCAATCAGATTCAGCACCGGATCCCGGGCATTTGCCGCCTGTTCATCGGCAAAATAGAGGCGGGTGTTCAGGCCGATATTGATACCTCGTGCCACAATCCATAAGTTGAGGTGAGGCGCCATGGGACGTCCGTCGCGGCCGGTCACGCTGCCGGGCTTGATGGTTTCAAAACGCCAGATGCCGCTGTCAAAATCGGAGCAGGTGCGCCCCCAGCCGCGAAACGCCGGATCCAGCGGCTTGTCGTGCTGCTGGTCAGCGGGATGCTGGTAGCGCCCGGCGGCATTGGCCTGCCACACTTCAATCAGCACATCGCGCACCGGCGTGCCAGAACCATCGTAAACACAGCCTTCAACGGTAATGCGCTCACCGCGCGTTTCCGGCTGCGTGAGCACCTCGCTGAAATTATGTTCAAAGATATCAAAGCCCGCGGCATGCGGTGCCAGGCCAATGTGCACGTAAGGGCCGGCAGTTTGTGAGGCCGTTTCAGGCAGATAGTTTTTCATGATGCGGCTCCCTGAGTGCGGTTTTCGAACCAGGTTGCGCGGTGACCCCGCAATACCAGATCAAAGCGATAGGCCAGACAGTCCAGGGGAATCGCCGAATGCGTATCCAGCTCTGCAATCAGGGTGCGGACGGCTTCTTCGCTGCCTACCGACTGCAGGATAGGACAGCGTCCTACCAGCGGATCGCCCTCAAAATACATCTGCGTAATCAAGCGCTGAGCAAAGGCTTCGCCAGAAAGGGAAAAATGAATATGGGCTGGACGCCAGTCGCTGACCTGGTTACGCCAGGGATAGGGGCCGGGCTTAATGGTCCGAAAGCAGTAGTAGCCATTGTCGTCGGTCAGCATGCGACCACAGCCGCCAAAATTCGGATCGATGGGGGCCAGATACTGATCTTTTTTATGACGATAGCGACCGCCAGCATTGGCCTGCCATACCTCAACCAGGGCATTCCGCACCGGCTGACCAAACGCATCGCGCACGTAGCCATGCACAATGATGCGCTCGCCAATCGGCAGGCCGTCCTTCGCATAATTAAGAATCAGATCGCTGTCCCGGGGGCCCAGCTCCTGACGAGTGAACACCGGTGCGGTGATTTCCGATAAGGAATTTTGCAGCGAAATCAGTGCATTGCGCGGCGAGCGCAGTATGCTGGTTTTGTACAACGGCGCAAGCGCCGGCGGGTGATGGCGGTAATCACGGTGTACCAGTTCACGGGCGGGCCAGTCATTTTTCATCCAGGCATCCTTATTGTTTTGTTTTTCGCGTACAGAGGAACGAGTGTAGGAAGCGTAACTTGTAAAAGAAAAGTGAAAAAACGTAGCTGTGCTCATAACCAAAAATCATGACCTGTCACATTGACGAAATGTTCCATCTGGTTCATAACAATTGCCAATCTCCGTTAGCAGAACGCCTCGCTGCTGACTGGCTGCTTTAAGGTCACCCTGTGACCGTTTATCAGGAGGCAATAATGAAACGTTCTGTCGCAACGGTCTCGGTATCGGGCACGCTGCCGGAAAAGCTGCGCGCAATCGCGGCCGCCGGCTTTGATGGTGTCGAAATTTTCGATAACGATTTAGTCTATTATCCCGGCTCACCCGTGGAGATTCGCCAGCTGTGCGAAGAGCTGGGGCTGGAAATTTTGCTGTTCCAGCCCTTCCGTGACTTCGAAGGCGGCCCACGTGACAGGCTGGCACAAAATCTGGCCCGTGCGGCGCGCAAGTTTGAGGTGATGACGCAACTGGGCTGCCAGCGGATGCTGGTATGCAGTAATGTGTCACCCGACTGCAGCGATGATTTCAACACCCAGGTCAGCGATCTGCGTGCGCTGGCGGAGCTGGCCGCGCAGTACGGTATTACCCTCGGTTATGAGGCGCTGGCCTGGGGCCGACATGTCAGCCTGTGGCGTGATGCCTGGGCCCGCGTGGAAGCGGTGGACCATCCCTCCTTTGGCATTGTGCTCGACAGTTTTCATATTTTGTCTCGCGGCGACAGCCTTGACGGCTTGGACATCGTGCCGCCCGAAAAAATAGTGTTCGTGCAACTGGCAGATGCGCCGCTGCTGAAAATGGACGTGCTTTCCTGGAGCCGTCACTTCCGCTGCTTCCCCGGCCAGGGGGAACTGAATCTGACGCAGTTTATGACGCAGCTGTCAGCACATGGCTATCGCGATGCCTGGTCGCTGGAGATTTTTAACGACGGATTCCGCGCTTCACCGGTAGTGCCGACGGCGCAGGACGGCTACCGATCGCTGTTGTGGCTGGAGGAGCAAACCCGCGACTGGCTGGTCAGACAACCGCTGCTGCCCAGCGCGCTGGCTTCACTGGCGGGAGAAGAATTATTTCACTCAGCGCCTCAGCCGCCGCTGCTGGCACTGGAGTTTATTGAATTTGCCGTCAGCCATAACGATGCGCTGGCGTTAGGGCAGTGGCTCACGCAGCTTGGCCTGGTGCACGCGGGCGAGCACCGTTCGAAACAGGTTTCGCTTTATCGCAACGGCAAGGTCAACGTCATTCTGAATGCGCAGCCCGACAGCCAGGCCAGCGGTTACTACCATCAGCATGGTATTTCCCTCTGTGCAGTGGCCTGGCGCGTACGCGGCGTGGAGAACCTGATTCAACGGGCGCAGGATTATGGCTACGCTATCTGGCAGGGCGAAACCGGCCCGAATGAACGTCAGATACCGGCTTTATGCGCGCCGGATGGCAGCCTGATTTATCTGGTGGAAGACGAGCCCGCCGGTCAGGACGGTTACCACAGTGATTTCAATTTAACGCATCGCAGCGCGCCTCAGCCTGCGATGCAGACCCTGGATCATCTGGCGATCGCGTTGCCGGATGAAACGCGCGACAACTGGATTATGTTCCTGCGCAGCGTACCGGGCTTTGTTCAGGATACCGAATGGGAACTGCCTGATCCGCTTGGGCTGGTGCGCAGCCGCGTTTTACGCAGCCCGAATGATGCTATCCGTCTGCCGTTGAATATGTCGGTCAGCCGGGAAACGCAGATCGCCCGTGCGTTGACGACCTACCAGGGGGCGGGATTACAGCACGTGGCGTTTGGTTGCGACGATTTGTTTAGCGCAGTAAAAGCCGCCCGCGAACGCGGCCTGAAAACCT
This sequence comes from Pantoea sp. BR_17, assembly GCF_041955125.1. NCBI lineage: Bacteria > Pseudomonadati > Pseudomonadota > Gammaproteobacteria > Enterobacterales > Erwiniaceae > Pantoea > Pantoea sp. BR_17. The sequence goes on from NZ_JAVAXT010000015.1 coordinate 69,357, forward strand.
TGCGCATCCCCGCTAACTATTATCAGGATCTGCTGGCGCGCTTTGACCTCGACCCGGATTTTCTGGCGCAGTTACAGCGCTTTGACGTGATGTATGATCGCGATGAACAGGGCGGAGAGCTGCTTCACGTCTATACGGAACCCTATGAAAAAGGGCGCTTTTTCTTTGAACTACTGGAGCGGCGGCGTCGCTATCACGGCTTCGGTGCGGCAAACGCGCCGGTACGGCTGACCGCCATGCGGTAATTCACAGGGGCCAGGCTGACTGGCCCCGTTACCCCAATCCCGCGTTTTCTCTCTTTCCCCTTCCTGGCATCACGCCGATCACGCTCACAATCCTCACCGGACAGTCCAGACAGACTTTCCAGAAAATTCCTTATTTTTAACAAGCCATTAACGCATTTCAGCTGCCCGCACGGGCGCAGGTTGCGCGATAAACGCACGAAATTTCGATTATCGCCATTTCTTGCCCTGCAGCGCCTGCATATAGTAACTGCACATTACTTATTTCACCGGAGAGTCACCGTGGCGGAAAGCAAAGCAATTGATGTTCGGGCGTTAATCGACAGCCGCCCGCTGGGGATGTGGCAAAAGATGGTGGTGCTGTTCGGCTTCTGCATCATCGCGCTTGATGGGTTCGATATCGCCATCATGGGGTTTATTGCCCCTGAATTAAAAGCAGACTGGGGGATCACGAATCGCGAACTGGGGCTGATTATCAGCGCGGCGCTGGTGGGACTGGCGCTGGGGGCGATGCTCTCGGGTCCGCTGTCCGATAAGCTGGGCCGAAAAGTGGTCATCATTAACAGCGTGTTCTTTTTTGGCGCGTGGACGCTGATCACCGCCTTCTCGCAAAATATGGAACAGATGGTCCTGTTTCGCTTTCTCACCGGCCTGGGTTTAGGCGCGGCGATGCCGAATGTGGGGACGCTGGTGGCAGAGTTTGCCCCGGCCAGACGGCGCGCCTTTCTTATCACCGTCGTTTTTTGTGGCTTTACTTTTGGCGCGGCACTGGGCGGTTTCGCCGCCTCCTGGCTGATGCCGCACTTTGGCTGGCATGCTGTGCTGTTGCTGGGCGGCATCCTGCCGATCCTGTTTGTGCCGTTACTGCTGTGGGCGCTGCCGGAGTCGGTCTGCTTTCTGGTGGTCAGGCGCGCGGCCAGCCAAAAAATTCACCGTATCCTGGCGAAACTGGCCCCGGATCTGGATCTGCAACAGTGTACGGTGGCGTTGCCCCCGGTCAGTCGGGCTCACGCGCAGCCTGTGAAAGTCGTCCTCAATGACACCTACCGCTTCGGCAGCCTGATGCTGTGGGGCGCCTATTTCACCGCACTGTTTCTGTTTTACACCCTGGGCAGCTGGCTGCCGATGCTGATTAAAGACAACGGCTTTAGCGTGGTTCAGGCGGCGGTTATTACGGCCTTGTTCCAGGCTGGCGGCACCTGCGGTTCTCTGTTTTCCGGCTGGCTGATGGATCGTATTGAATCGCATCGTGCCTTATCGCTGATTTACGGTGCGGGTGGACTGTTTACTGTTTGTATGGGGCTGTCGATGACGCATCCGGTGTTGCTCGGCGGCTGCGCACTGATGATAGGCTTTTGCATTGGTGGCGCGAACACGGGAATGAATGCCCTGTCGGCCAGCTTTTATCCCACCGAGGCGCGGGCAACCGGTTCCAGCTGGATGCACGGCGTCGGGCGCGTTGGCGCAATCCTGAGTGCACTGGCGGGCGCGGAAATGCTGGCGCTGGGATGGGGCGTTACCACGATTTTTGCGGTATTAGCGATTCCGGCCTTGCTGACGGTGGCAATGATTGCGGCGAAAGGACGCTATCAGCAGCGTCAGCGCGCGGACAGCGGCACCGTCTCCCGCTGGGGCGTCAGCCCGGGGGATATCCATTAACCTGCCCAGCCGCGGTCAATGCAGACAGGGCAGTAAGCCCGCGTCCATGTCCCGTTGCGGCACAAACAGATTTTGCTGTGCCGCGTTGTCTGCCTGACTCAGGCAGGGCGGCAGCGGTTGCGCAGGGCGCTGACGCAGTAAGGTATCAGGCTGGAACAGGGGGGAGGTTGACGTACTTACCGGTGTTGGCGCTTCCCCGCTGTCTGCACGGAATGGCGGCCGGACGGACTTTTTACCGGCGTGATGCGCATAGTGAAAACGCTTCAGTTTGCCCGGCGGTGCCGCATTGCGTGAAGCATGAATAAAGCGAATGAGCGCGACCGTGCGGAGCTGACGACTGAAACACTTCACCATACCGGATGAGGGCTTGCCCGATTCATAGCAGCGCCTGAAGAAGTGTAACGTAATCAAGGTGTTCGTCGCGGCATAGCACGCCCCTGAACAGGGTGAAACCATGCCCGAACCCGGCAACAGCAGTGAGATAAGCAGGAAGACGCGCGACAGCCAGAGAGAGGCTGGGCGTCCCGGCATTTGTGGCGAGTCCTCAGCGCCTGGTACAGATACCAAAGAGGACCGGCGCGCGCCGGCACTCAGTGACGCATCTTCCGGATGGGCCCGGACGGATTGCCGATCAGCGTGGCGATTGCAGGCAGCGATCCTGTTATGTGAAGCACAGCGGCCCTGCTGCTTTATTCGACGAAAAAACGTCATCAGGCTGGCGATAAAGAGGTTACTCATCGGCTGTTTTCATTATGTTTGCGCAACGGCCACTTACAACAGGCAAACCCTGACTGGCGGCCTCAATGTTTTACGTGCTGGCTTATCTGACAATGAAAATTCAGATTGATGCTGGACCGGATAAAATTATTTTTCTCGCGCCATTATGACGCCCGATGGCTTATTAAACGCCACAAAACACTTTCCCTGCGTCTGCGGTTAGCGTGCTCAGCAGGGCGGGCTGCGGATCAACTCACTCTCCATGCGCATCAGCCATCGACCAGGCAGTTTCTGACCGCCCTCATCGCTGCGTTGCATACTGTCCGGATACAGGCAACACGGTGCAACAGATACGGCTACGCGTTATCCCTTCTTCCAGCGATGTCCAGCTATTTGATTGTAAATACTAATGAGAACCACTATCAATTCGATTGATTTTTGCTATCATTTGCCCTTATTCCGCATCCTGTATATGAAGTTGGAGAAGCAGCGTGGTAGCCAGTGATTTAATGCAAGCGGACCTTTCCGTGTGGGGCATGTATCAGCATGCCGATATTGTGGTGAAGGTTGTCATGATCGGTCTGTTACTGGCCTCGGTCGTGACCTGGGCCATTTTCTTCGGGAAGTACGCTGAGCTGAGCGCCGCCAGACGTCGCCTGAAGCGTGAACAGCTGGCATTAGGCGAAGCCCGCAGTCTCAATGATGCCGCGCGCGCTTCCCAGAGCTTCCATGCGGCCAGCCACAGCGCGGTACTGTTACATGATGCGCAAAACGAGCTGGAACTGTCCGCAGGCGTGGAAGAAACCGGCGGCATTAAAGAACGCACTGCGTTTCGTCTTGAGCGTCGGGTTGCGGCATTCTGCCGTCATGCGGGGCGCGGGAATGGCTTCCTGGCCACGATTGGCTCGGTGGCCCCCTTCGTCGGCCTGTTTGGTACCGTCTGGGGCATCATGAACAGCTTTATCGGTATTGCCAAAACCCAGACGACTAACCTGGCGGTCGTGGCACCGGGTATCGCCGAAGCGCTGCTGGCGACGGCCATTGGTTTAGTCGCGGCGATTCCGGCGGTTGTGATTTATAACGTGTTTGCCCGTATGATCGCTAATTACAAAGCCTCCTTAGGCGACGTTGCCGCACAGGTCATGCTGCTGCAAAGCCGCGATATCGACCTGGGAAACCTGGCTCAGCCTGAGGTCAGCCGTCCTGCCGCCGCGCAAAAACTGCGTCTGGGGTAAGCGTTATGGCAATGCGATTTAACGACAGCTCAGAAACCGATGGTGAAATGCATGAAATCAACGTCACGCCGTTTATCGACGTGATGCTGGTACTGCTGATTATCTTTATGGTGGCTGCGCCCCTGGCAACGGTGGATGTGCGTGTGAATCTGCCCGCGTCCACCAGTGCGCCGCAACCGCGTCCGGAAAAACCGGTCTATCTCTCGATTAAAGCCGATAAGCAGCTTTACGTAGGTAACGATCAGGTGAACAAGGACGCGCTTATCAACGTGTTGATGCAGCAGACGCAAGGCAACAAAGATACCACCATTTTCTTCCAGGCCGACAAATCGGTCGATTATGAAACTCTGATGAGCGTGATGGATGAACTGCGCACGGCGGGTTATCTCAAGATCGGCCTGATGGGGATGGAAACGGTAAAAAAATAACGCGTCGTTGATGTGCGCAGGCTAAACCCGTCCTGCACAGCCTTGCATTGAGTGCGTTTCGCCTGTTTCTCCTTCATCCATTTATCCCTTGTTTTGTAATACAGCGCGTTCAGCCCGACGCGCTTTTTTTATGCCTGAATTTTTGCCACATCTTGTCTGGCAAATCCTGCGCCGAGCAGGCAGTTATGCTGCTGTAACCCTTCTGTTAATTTCTTGTTACTTAAACCAGAGAGTTTGTAAAGTGCAATGGTGATGGAGGTCACATTAATCTCACCTCTGGCAGGCTAAAAGGGATAAAAAACCAAGGAAGCAGTTATGAGCCAAAGTGAAACTTTACAAAAGCCGCCAAAAGGTGCGGCCAGAACCATTTTCAATGTTACCAGCGGTAACTTCCTTGAAATGTACGATTTTATGGTGTTTGGCTACTACGCCACGGCCATTTCCAAAACCTTTTTCCCCGGAGACGATCCCTTCTCCTCATTAATGCTGACACTGATGACCTTTGGTGCCGGCTTTCTGATGCGTCCTCTGGGGGCGATTATTCTGGGAGCGTACATTGACCATCATGGCCGTCGTAAAGGACTGCTGTTAACGCTTGGGCTGATGGCGTTAGGCACGCTGACTATCGCACTGGTACCGGGTTATGCCACCCTGGGTGCTGCCGCACCGATACTCATTTTACTTGGTCGCTTATTGCAGGGTTTTTCTGCCGGGGTAGAACTGGGCGGCGTTTCGGTTTATCTGGCCGAAGTGGCACCGAAAGGGCGTAAAGGGTTCTTTGTCAGCTGGCAGTCCGGTAGCCAGCAAATCGCGGTGATCTTCGCGGCTCTGCTGGGGCTGGGGCTGAACCATCTGCTCTCACATGATGAGGTGACCGAATGGGGCTGGCGTATTCCGTTTGTCGTGGGCTGCCTGATCGTCCCTTTCCTGTTCTATATTCGTCGCATGCTGGAAGAGACCGAAGCCTTTAGTCAGCGTAAACACCATCCATCAATGACCGACATTATGCGTTCCGTCGCCAGTAACTGGGCACTGGTGCTGGCCGGTATGCTGATGGTGGTGACTACCACGGTGATGTTTTACATGATCACCGCGTTCACCCCAACCTTCGGCAAGACCGTATTAATGATGAGTGACAAACAGGCCTTTATGGTGACGCTGTTTGTGGGGATTTCCAACCTGTTCTGGCTCCCGGTGATGGGCGCGCTGTCTGACCGCGTAGGTCGTCGTCCGCTGCTGCTGACGTTTACGGTATTGATGATTGCCACCGCCTGGCCCGTGCTGCACTGGATGGTTGGCGCGCCGAGCTTCGGCCACCTGCTGGCGGCGGAGCTCTGGCTCTCCTTCCTGTACGCCAGCTACAACGGCGCGATGGTGGTTTATCTGGCAGAAATTATGCCCGCCGAGGTGCGTGCCGCCGGTTTCTCGCTGGCTTACAGCCTGGCCACGGCGCTGTTCGGTGGCTTCACGCCCGCCGTTTCCAGCTATCTGATCCACGCCAGCGGCGATAAGGCGATGCCCGGCGCGTGGCTGACCTTTGCGGCCATTTGTGGATTGATCGGGACATTACTGATTGGCCGCATGGTGAAACAGTATCGCGCCCGCCATAGCGGAACCCCCGTCAGCGCGCCGCTCTAAAACGCGATATCCACCACGACGCTGTCGGTATAATTCCCTGCAGGCGGCGTATTTTGGGTGGTGAGGACACGCGCAGTGTAGTTGTAGCTGCGCGTCAGCCCATCGGTACTGACGGTATCCGCCGCCGTGCTGCTTACCCGTTCCGTGCCACTCGGTCCCCAGCGATTACTGGTCGTTCCTTTATAAATCTCGTAACTCAGTCGGTTCGTCCCACTCGCCATATTACGTACGCTGCTTACCGCGTTATTGCCGTTGCTTAACCCCACTGTATAGGTGCTGCCTTTACTGCACAGGACATTGATGGTTTGTGACACGCTGCCAAAACTGGCGACCAGCGGTGCGCTGCCAAAGCTGATATTGGGCGCGGTGATGGCGGTACAGTCGTTGCTGAGCACCACGGTAACAGTAATGGGAATGACGCCGCTGCCGGTTTGCGGTGTGAGACACAGGCCAACAGCCGAAACGCTGGTACAGATGTTGTAGGTGACCGTCATATTCAGCGTCACCGTGTAGGTCCCGGCGGCCACGGTTTGCCCGGTGAGGGTGCGCAAATAGACCGGAATGGCAAAGTTGAGACTACCCAGCAATCCCGCCAGGTTGATTAAGGTGGCGGAGTTGTAGACAAACGCAGGTCCGCCAATGGTGAGCTCACTGGCACAGGCGCTGTCGGTACATAACCGCACCGGAATGTTGTCGCTGCCGGTATCGCCGCTCCGTTTGAGGATGCCGCGCGTCCCATTGGCGTTGCTGGCGCTGGTCAGCTGAAAGGTGATCTGGTTATTGCTCAGCAGCGACAGCGCGCTGCCGGCCCCGCAGTTGACGTCAGCATTGGTCGAGGTGCTACTGACCGTGGTGTTAGCCACAAAGGTGGTCACACTGCCAAAGCTGGCGCTGGAGGCGGGCAGGGCACAGGCGGCATAACTCAGCGAGGGTAACAGCAGCAGGCAAAGCAGCAACATTAGCGTTTTCATGGGGTGATTCCGGCAGTGGCGTTATCGGGATTAGGCACGGATGCGCCTCTGGGGAGCGGCGGCAACGGGCAGGTAAGCGGGCCATACGTTTTGAGTGCCTGCGGCTGACCGCCAGGCAACGTCAGGATCGTTTCGCAGGCGCGACCATCAGGGGCGATCACGCGGATGGGATTGGTGGCACCCAGTTCTTCCATCCAGACAATACCGTCCCAACCCACATAGCCCGTAGCCCGTCCCGGCCGAATCACCTGGCTGGACACGGGCAGCGGCTTATCCTGACCGTCATGCAGTATCACGCTGGCGGCGCGCAACCGCTCGACCGGGAAGTTCAGCAAAAACCCACTTTGCCGTTTAACGGCAAAGCGCTGCTCGACGTTGGGCACCGTCATATCGGCGGGCAGATCGAGCGTATCGATGTCGTATTTAGCGGGATAGTAGCTGCTGATCGACGGCACCAGCAGATAGCCCTGGCGGTCAGTGCGTCCCATCGACTGATTTTCATAGCGCACATTCACGTCAGGGTAATGGGTTTTCACCACCACAAACGCATCGTTAATGGTGTTAGCGGCAAACACCTGGCTGTCCATTAACACCACCGAGCCGGACACATCGGCCCACTGGGTGAGGTTGTCGTCATCGCCGTAGAAGCCGGCAGAGGTATCGATCTTGTTATTGCGGTAACGCAGACTGCCCTGGCGATAGTCGCCACTGTTGCCGCCCTGGTTCGCCCAGGAGGCATCCCAGGCGAATCCGCCATCGCTGGGCATGGCGCGGGATAAATACGCCCGCTGGCTTTGTTGACCCTGTTGATCGCGTTCGACGCTCAGGGAAGCATTACTGTTTTCACCAAACGGAATCACCAGCGAGACTGCGCCGCTCCATTCTCCCTGCTCTCTGTCGCGGCTGGCGGAGACATACAGGCTGGCATTGCCCCACAAATTTTTACTCCAGGAGAGGTTCCACAGGCGGGTACGCTGGTTATCGCCACTGGCAATGTCGATCCAGGCCGCGCCCAGACTGCCATAGCGATTGAGCGACACGCTGGCGGTGTACTGCGCCGTGCGCCGTGCCAGGCTGTAGCGGTTATCTGCATAGAGGGCGTTGCTCTGGCTACTCACCAACGCCAGGTTGCCAAAGCCCGCGCTGCGCACCGTATGCTGAGTGCCCAGGCTGAAACGGCTGGTGTTGTATTGATAACCCCAGCTGTACTGATTGCCCGACTCGCTGTCCAGGTGGCTCTGTGCGGCGGCTCCGTTGATCACGCCCCAACTGCCGACTTTAAACAGGGCACCTGCGCCGCCCATGGCCAAATCGCGGCTCCCTTCACCATGGGTTTCCAGTGTGAGCCAGTCTGTCAGGCCATAGCGCCACGAGCCGCTCATCGCGGCCGCACCGTAATCGGCGTTTTTGATGCCGTAATTTTGCCGAAGCGCACCGGCTGAAAAGGCGTAGTCAGACAGGCCTGGCTTGAGCAAGTTACTGGACACATAGAACGGCAGCGTCGTGACGACCTGACGACCCACCGCATCCGTTGTTGTAATCACGGCGTCACCGGCACCGTTAACGAAAGGCACGTTAGTGAGCGACCAGGGGCCGGGCTGGACATTCGCCTGAGTAGAGCGGTAGCCATTGACAAACAGATCCACCGTTGACGGCACCGCCGCCTGGCCAAAAAAGGCAGGCAAGGGATAGGTGATCAGATCCGGCCGCACGCTAAAGTCGCGGGCAATCTGGATGCCGCCGAGCCGCACGCTGCTGCTCCATGACAGCGCATCGGTAGTCAGATCCCCCACCCGCCAGCTCAGTATGGCGTTTTCATCTTCATTGCTCCACCAGGTGTCGTAGCGAATGTAGCCGTCATTCTGGTAGCGATTCTGTCCTTCCAGCTGCTGCTGTAAAACGCCATTGCTGGAGAAGTGCCCGGCGGGACCAAACACGCGCAGCTCATTAAAGGCGGCCAGACGCGTGCCTGCCACATCGGTGCGCGTGGCATAGAGATCGTAATTGAACAGCGCCCCGGTACTCACGCGTCCGGGGAAGCGCGACCCGTTCCTTTCCTCACCAATGGTCTGTTCAGGCAGCCAGCCGGGCGGCACGGTCAGCAACAGGCGCTGACGGCGATCGTCGTACTCCACGTTGACCCCGGCGAGCTGATTCACATCGACCTGCTGTTGCCCCTGAATCTTCTCCGCCGGGATTCCCGCGCGTTGTAAGTCGCCTGCCCGCACCAGGAAGTGGCCGTTTTGTTGCTCCACGGGCACAATATCGCCACGTGACAGCTGATTCACCACCAACTCCAGCATATAGCGCTGGCCCGTGGCCCCGTTGTCAACGGGCGGCGGCGGGGGAAGCGACGTAAACGTTTCTGCCCACACAAACGTGGGCACCAGACAACACAGACTCGCAATGGCGAGCGCAACGGGATGCGGGGAATACGGCTTCATTGCGATTTACTGCGCCGCGGCGCTGCGCCACTGTCCGGTGTTGGTCTCTGCGCGCAGTTCACCGCTGACGGCGGATCTGAGCGGAAAGCGCTGTGTGCTGTTCGCCAGCACATAACCATAGAGGCCGTTGCCGAGCCGCTGGCCACCAATGGTGACATTGCTGAGTCGGGCATGGCCGTTACCGCGATTCGTCAGTTCCAGGTAGCGCTTACCGCCCGCATTCACCTGACGCCAGCTCAGGGCGGGTTTTGCATTGTCGCGCACCAGACCGTTGCCATAGACAAAGAGCGGCACCGAATAGCGCATCTGAAAATTGAGCCCGGCCTGATTATCGCCAACGGCACGTGGCGTGGGGATTTCATCCAGCACAACGCGATAGGCCATTTCCTGTCCTGCGGCAGGCGGGATCTGTTTAATCAGACGGACCAGTTGCTTTTGCCCCGGTTCAATGCGCACTAACGGGGGACTGGCAACAATCTGCTGCTGGGTCTGATACTGCTCCTGGTTGTTCGTTTGCTGCCAGGCAAAAATGCGCACCTGCATCAGCGTGGTAGTATTGCCTCGGTTTTCCAGCCACAGTTCACTGGCCTTATCTTCCGGATCGATGGCCGGATCGATGGGCCAAATCATTACGGAATTTGCACCCTGAGCCTGAGGCAACACCAGAAAAGCGAACAGAAAAAACAGGGCACGCAGGGATGGCATGGTAAAGCTCCTTTTTCATCACCAGGTCAGCGTGACGCTGAGGGTGTCAGAATAAACCCCGGCGCTTGTCGGACCGGGTAATTGCAGCAAGCCGTAAATAGGTAACGTAATGTTGTTCGCGTTGCTGTAACTCAATGGCACGGCTGTGTTCACCGGAATCGGCGTGGTGTGTGCAGCATTGCTGTAGAGGTAATAAGGAATCGTGTTGGTATTGTTCGCCAGCTTCAGGTTACGGGCCGTGGTGTAATTGCTGCCGCCGTTGATGGTCATGCTCAGCGTCGTACCCGGCGTGCAGGCCAGGTTAATCGTGGAACTTTGTACATAGCTGGCGCTGACGCTGCTACTGGCCAGCCCCGACTGGGTGCCAAAATTGAGCGTGCCGAAGATCCCCGTATTGGTGCCGGAGATCACGCAACCTGCCACGATTGACGCTGAAACCTGGAATGTTGTGGAGCTGGTCGTAATGCTCCACCCATTCATACACACGATCAGCAGCAACCCGCCAGCGGTGAACGAAACAGGTGACCGTCTTACCGTCATCTGCATCTACGCCAACACAGGCACTTAATAGTTCACGGCAACGTTAATCGTGTCGGTATAAGTCCCGGCCGGGATCACCGGATTAAATCCGCCGCCTACCACACGTCCATAGATCGCGTAATTGGTGCCGAGGGTCGGATCGGTCGTCCCGCTGGGCGCAATATTCGTGTTGTTGGCGATGGCGGTCGTAAAGGACGCATCGCTGTAGAGGGTATAAGCGATGCCTTGAGTATTATCGGCGCCCAGCACCAGATAGCGTGGCGCAGAAGAAACGGTACCGTAGACGGTTCCCGGTGCTGCGTTACTGCTGGTCACCTGAACGTTAAACGTTTGGCCGGTCGTACAGCGCACATAGATGCCGTTACCCGCCGCGCCGACCAGCGTAGCGTTCAACGTACCAAAGGTGGCTGCGCTGCTACCGAAGTTCAACGAACCGAAGTTGACGCCAGAGGTGGCCGACTGGCCGTTCACCAGACATCCCGTGGTTAATGTTAGCGTAGCGTTAATTGCACCTGTGGTAGTGGCAGCAAACGTCGCGGACGGCAGGGTGGTAGCAACACCGGCAGCTAACAGAAAAAGCTTGAATTTCATAACCATTCCTTACTGATTATTTAGGGTCAGTGCTTTTTCACCTGATGGTATAATGCAAAAACCTCGAAAAAATAACATTAAATCGCCAGATAACAGCAACCTGCCGTCACTCTCTCCAGCGCCCCAGGAAAAAGGGGCGCTGATTTATATTAGTTTTTTTTACTATACATCAGCGCAGGCAAAGTGGCGAAACTCATCGATAAATTTTTTATTATTTTGTTACATTGCCTGCCGCAACGGCGAATCGACAGGCGATCACGGGCTGAAGACGCAGAGCCGCAGAACTGTTTTGCCTGTCTGTGGTGTCGCTGTTATGTCTCCGTCAGTTTGGTATGAGAAAGAAGCGCATGCGGGATGTGAGGCTGAAAAGCGGCAGATGCGCTATCTTTGAATAGCTGCTGTCTGCCCGTGCGGTAAAGGTCGTCAGTGCAGGCATAACGTTGTGGTCAGGCAGCAAAACGGCGGCTCATATGCCAGCTAAAAGAATTGATTGAGCCGGACGCTTGCAGGTATCGGAAAGCGCTATTAAAAAAGCCTAATTTAGTCGTTTCCCGCGCCGATAAAAGGGTAACAAGGCGAAAATTCCTTTTCATCATCTCTTTAACAGCGGCGTGTTCGGCGCTATTCGGAAATCACTATGTTAGTGGCCTCATACAACTCATTCATTGTCGTCATTTCGGTCTTAGTGGCGATGCTGGCTTCATTCACCGCGCTGGATATGGCGGGACGGGTTGCGACCTCAACCGGTAAAGTGGCCCTGGCGTGGCTCTTTGGCGGTGGCTTTGCCATGGGGATAGGGATTTGGGCCATGCACTTCATTGGCATGCTGTCCATGGACCTGAACATGATGATGAGTTACGACGCCTCGCTGACGGCGCTGTCCGCCGGCATTGCGGTGTGCGCATCCATCTTCGCCTTGTGGCTGGTTTGCCAGGGCAACCTGCCGCTGTTCCGCTTGCTGGGCGGCGCGATTGTCCTGGGCTGCGGCATTGTCGCGATGCACTACACCGGCATGGCCGCGCTGATGCTTTCACCGGGTATTCGCTGGAAGTGGGGCTGGGTCGCGGCTTCAGTCGTTGTTGCCCTTGTGGCCTCGGTGGCCGCACTGTGGCTGGCTTTTAAACTGCGCGAAGGCCCACAGGGGCGAATTGCCGCCTTGCGGCTGTGTGCCTCTATCGTAATGGGGGCCGCGATTGCCGGCATGCATTATACCGGCATGATGGCGGCGGAGTTCCCGATGGGAAGCCACACGATGTCATCCGGCGTCAACAGCAACTGGCTGGCGATTGTCGTCACGGTAGTAACCCTCGCCATACTGGGGATTACGCTGCTGGTTTCCATGCTGGATGCCCGTATGCAGGCGCGCACCTCGATCCTGGCCAGCTCGCTGGCTGAAGCCAACCGTGAGCTGGCACAACTGGCGCTGCACGACAACCTGACCCGGTTGCCAAACCGTATTCTGCTCGAAGATCGCCTTGAGCAGGCCATCAATAAAGCGAATCGTGAAAGCACGCAGTTTGCGCTGATGTTTATGGACCTTGATGGCTTCAAGGCTGTAAACGATGCCTTTGGTCACCACATCGGTGACAGCCTGTTGATCAGCGTCACCAAAAGAATGAGTGACCAGATGAAAGGCTACTACACGCTGGCACGTCTGGGCGGCGACGAGTTTGTACTGCTGATTGAAATTACCGAGCCGAATGATGCGGCGGCGGTCGCCGATCAGCTGGTTAAGGCCGTTGACCGCCCGTTCCCCATTTCGCGTTACGATCTGGTGGTCTCACTGAGCATTGGCATTGTTGTCTATCCCGGTGATGGCGAGGATGAGCGCGAGCTGATGTTTAATGCCGATGCCGCGATGTACCACACCAAAAACAATGGCCGAAACGGTTACACCTTTTTCCAGCCTTCTATGAATCTGCTGGCACAGAGCCAGTTACAGTTGAACAACGACCTCTGGCATGCGCTGGACAATGATGAACTGCGCCTGTTTTATCAACCCAAATACTGCGCACCGCACGGCCCGATTCTGGGCTTCGAAGCGCTACTGCGCTGGCAGCATCCCCAGCATGGCCTGCTGTCGCCGGATCGCTTTCTGCCGATAGCGGAAAAAACCGGCATGATTGTGAATATTGGGGGATGGGTCATTAACGAAGCCTGTCGCCAGCTGCATCAGTGGCACCTGCAGGGCCATCAGACGTGGTCAGTCGCGGTCAACCTGTCGGCGCTGCAGTTTGAGCAAAGCAATCTGATCGACACCGTTAAGCTGGCACTGGCGACACACCAGATTCCGGCGGAGCTGTTGACGCTGGAGGTGACCGAAACCACCGCCATGCGTAATCCCGATGAAAGCGTGCGGATTCTGACTGAACTGACGCAGTTGGGCGTGAAAGCCTCGATTGATGATTTTGGTACCGGCTATTCCAGCCTGTTGTATCTTAAACGCCTGCCTGCAAGTGAGCTGAAAATTGACCGCGCCTTCGTCAACGAACTGGAGCATCATTCTGAAGATGCCACCATTGTGTCGGCCATTGTGGCACTGGCGCAGTCATTGCAGTTAAAGGTCGTGGCAGAGGGCGTGGAAACGTCGGAACAGCAAGCGTTTCTGACCCAGCTTGGCTGTAATACGCTGCAGGGCTATTTGCTTGGCAAACCGCTGCCACCCGATCGGATCGATGAGCTGAAGGAGTTTGTCGGCCCGCACGCTACTGAGCCTGCCGCACTGGAAGTGTAAGGCCCGCCAGGGATTTTTGTTAGCGCTGATCAACATGATAAAGTGACGCCTCTGCATCAGGAGCGACAGGCCGTGGCGAAATATCAGCGATTAATGGATGACATTCAGCAGCAAATAGAAGCCGGTATCTGGCCGCCGGGTACCCGGCTCCCGTCGCTGCGCCAGCAGGTCGCGCGTCAGGGGCTGAGCCTGATGACGGTGCTGCATGCCTACGAACTGCTGGAAAGTCAGGGCTGGATCGTTTCGCGTCCGCAGTCAGGCTATTACGTCGCGCCCCGTGCCCTTGCCGCCGCGCCGCTCAGCGTTGCCATCAGCGAACGGGTCGATATTAATGACTTCGTGTTCGATGTGTTACAGGCCTCGCGCGATCCCGCCATTGTGCCGTTTGGCTCAGCTTTTCCCGATCCGGCGCTGTTCCCGCAACGTCCGCTGATGCGTTCGCTGGCAAATGTCTCGCATCAGCTCACGCCCACGGATGCGCTGCATAACCTGCCGCCGGGCAACGCGACATTGCGCCAGCTCCTGGCTCAGCGCTATGCCCGCCAGGGCATCACCTTGTCGCCCGACGAAATCGTGATAACCAGCGGCGCACTGGAAGCCCTGAACCTCAGCCTGCAATCGCTCACCGAACCGGGTGACTATGTGGTGATCGAACAGCCCAGTTTTTATGGTGCCCTGCAGGCCATTGAGCGCCTTAAGCTCAAGGCGCTGGCGATCCCGAGCGATACCCAGCACGGCATCGACCTGCAACAGCTTGAAGACGCGCTTCAGCGCTGGCCGGTTAAAGCCTGTTGGTTAATGACCACGCTGCAAAATCCCCTCGGCGTGACCTTAACGCCGGCGCGTAAAGCGCAACTGGTTGCCCTGCTGGAACGCTATCAGGTGCCATTGATTGAAGATGATGTCTACGCAGAGCTATGGGACGACAACAGCACACCGCCGTTGCCCGCTAAAGCCTGGGACAGCCAGGGGAATGTGCTGCACTGCGGTTCCTTTTCGAAATCGCTGGTGGCGGGGTTCCGTGTCGGTTGGGTCGCGGCCGGGCGGCATGCGCAGCGAATTCAGCGCCTGCAACTGATGAGCACACTCTCGACCAGCGCGCCGATGCAGTTGGCGTTAGCCGATTTCCTGGCGACCCGACGTTACGATAATCACCTGAAACGGCTGCGGCAAAGTCTGGCTAAGCGTCAGCAACTGGCGCGCCAGGCCCTGATAAAGGTGCTGCCTGCGCAGTCAACGGTCAGTGACGCGGCGGGGGGCTATTTTTTATGGGTGACGTTGCCAGACAGTATTAATACCACACAGCTGTATCAGCGTGCGCTGGCAGAAGGGATCAGTATTGCACCGGGACAGATGTTTGCCGCAGGCGAACAGTTCAGTCACTGTTTTCGGCTTAACACCGCCTGGCCGTGGGATACGCGGGCCGAGGCGGCGGTGGTCACGCTGGGCAGGTTAATGGCAGAGATGGCGCAGGATTAAACCTGAGCGGCCTGACGATGTCCCCAGGTCAGGTAATACACATCGTAAAAGTCCACTTCACCTTTCTGCTTCAGCAAACGGGTAATGCCGCTTTTTACACGCTCTGGCGCATCCGGCAGTGACAGGATACGGGAGACCGCCTGTTCAGGGACGGGCTCCACGTAATACCATTCGCCGTTGTAGCAAACCCGCAGATCCAGAGCATCAATATCCTCAAAACGGTATTTAGGATTGATGTCCAGCAACATCAGAAAGCTCATCACCAGCACAAATGCCGTCGCAAACCAGAACGCGGGCCAGCCCAGCATATCCGTAGAAAAAATCAGCGCGACGCACAGGCCATAGCACAGGTACATCACTGCCCACAGTCCGGGATGGGTTTTTAAAAACGAGAAGCTGAAACGCGGCAAATTATCGCGGCGTCCTTCACGGTTTAGCGTATTAATTTCGTCGATTAAGATCTGTTTAATGGCGTCCATCGTTCCCCTCACTTTCAACTGATAGCGATTAGAACAGATAACAGTCAACTTGTTCAGACACAGATTACGCCCGTTTTTCTATAACAGTTGCGCCAATGCCTCCTTGCGCGCCGCAATCCGGCGTAGGGCGTGCGGAGCCAACTGACTAAAATAGTCGACAGCCGGTCCCATCAGCGCTTCGTCAGGGTTAAAGGCCGGATGATGAAGCCCCGATTCACTGGCACTGCCAATGCTGACAAATGCCCCCGGCACCTGCTGCAGGTAAAAGGCAAAATCCTCACCTCCCATCAGCGGTATTTCAGCCCGTTCGGCGCGATAACCGCTTTGGGCAGCCTGTTGCAGGGCAAAGTCGGCCCATTCCGGGGTATTCAGCAGCGCAGGCGGTCCCGTTATCCACGCCAGTTCAGCGCGCGCGCCAAAGCCCGACGCGATGCCCTGAATCAGCGCGGTCATGCGTTCAGGCATGTGCTCACGTATGGTCGCATTGTGCGTACGTACCGTACCTTCCAGTTCCACCTGCTCTGGCAGCACATTCCAGGTATTGCCGGCGGTAAAGCGGGTGACGCTTAACACCACCGTGTCCAGCGCGCTAAAGACGCGAGCCGGTAGGGTTTGCAGTGCCGAAACGATATGACTGGCGATCACGATGGCATCAATGCCTTCCTGCGGTCGGGCGGCATGCGCACCTTTACCCAGCACCCGAATGGTAAAGCGGTCAACATTGGCGTAAAACGCGCCGGGGCGGGTGCGCAGCGTACCCAGCGGCAAATCCGGCGCGTTATGCAGGCCAAAAATAGCCTGTACGCCCGTCAGTGCACCGGCATCAATCAGCTGTCTGGCACCGTCGAACGTTTCTTCTGCGGGTTGAAAAAGAATGCGTACCCGGCCAGGCAGGGCGGCTTCCTGCTGTTTCAGCTGATGCGCAACGCCAAGCATGACTGACGTATGAATATCATGTCCGCAGGCGTGCATGACGCCGGGCCGCTGAGATTTCCAGGGCACATTCACCGCCTCGTCAATGGGAAGGGCGTCAATGTCGGCGCGAAAAGCAATCAGCGGCTCGCCCTGACCAATCTCCACCACCACACCTGTCGTTAACGGCAGGGGCAACAGACGAATATCCGCCTGCTGTAACCAACGGGTAAGACGTTCCGTGGTCGCAAACTCCTGATGAGAGAGCTCGGGATGCTGATGCAGTTCACGCCGCCACTGCACCAGTTTTTCCGTTAAAGAAGTCATGATTCTCCTGATAACACAGGCTGAGACCCGGTCAGCAAAATCGGCCGCGTTGTCTTTAAATTTGATTGGGCTGCCAGCGATAATCCGGTAATACCGTGAGGGCACTGTCGTTCCGCGATAATGGCGTTTGGATAAAAGCTTGCTGCGCGTTGTTCTTTTTACGCGTCTCAGGCGCAGGAATATTATTCAGGCATGAACCGCTGTCAGAATACGTCTGATTAGATGTGTGGTCTGGCGTGGCAGGCGGGATAGCCGACAGTCTTTTTTTTGAAAACCCACCCGATTTCAGAACGTTTTCCCGTATCAGGCCAATGATGTTGTTCATCCTTCTTTTCCTCTTGAAACGCGGTATTTTTACAATGGTTTCATCATTAAACGTTCTGTCTGTCAGATAAAATAAGGAATAGCGCAAAGCTTAGTGAAAATACGCAAATGCCTGAGATATGTTGCCGGGTTTATTTCCACAGGTCGTCTAAACAGGGAGTCGGAAATAACGTTATTCTCTGCCTGGTTTTTATTATTTTAAATTCTATTGCCGTTTTTTAACTTCATATTCTCATAATTGTTGTTTTACGAAATATAACGTTCTCGCCACACTAGCTTTCAAAGGAAATAAGCGAGGGCAGGTGAATGGCATATCAGTTAAGTCTGTTAGATAAAGCGCCCGTGGCGGAAGGGGAATCGCCCGCCGCGGCCCTGCAACGTACGCTGCGGCTGGCGCAACAGGCCGAGAAATGGGGCTATCACCGTTTCTGGCTGGCTGAGCATCACAACATTGAACAGCTGGCGAGTCCGTCGCCCGAAGTGTTAATCGCCTGGATTGCGGCACAAACGACGCGCATCCGGCTGGGATCGGGTGGCGTGATGCTGCAGCACTACAGCCCTTACAAAGTGGCAGAAAATTTCAATGTACTGGCCTCGCTGGCCCCCGGACGTATCGATCTGGGTATTGGCAAAGCACCGGGCGGCCTGCCGCTTTCCACCCGGGCGCTGCAGCGCGGTGTGCATCAGGATGAAAAAGGCAGCTTTGCGGAACAGCTGCGCCAGTTAGCACACTGGCTGACACCCGGCGCGGCGCAAGAGGATAAGGACGAAACGTTACGCGCCACGCCGATACCGGCGCGCCCGGCGCAGCGTTTTTTGTTGGGTGGCAGTGAACAGAGCGCACAGCTGGCGGCAGAGCTGGGCTGGCAGTTTGTCTTTGCCGCTCACATCAATGGTGATCGCCCGTTACTTGAGCGTGCACTGAAGACCTATTCACATCTGACCCGCGGCAAGCGGGCACTGGTGGCGGTACAGGTTGTGGTGGCGGATTCTCCCGCCCAGGCCGATCTGCTGGTCGCGGGGCTCAAACAGTTCCATGTCCAGGTTAAAGACGGGCCGGGCGTCAATGTTGCCAGTCTGGAACAGGCTGAACGTTATGTCCGTCAGGGTGGATTCACGGACTACCTGATTGAGCCGCGCACGCCCTCGCTGCTGAAAGGCACGGCCTCACAGGTTCACGCGCAGCTTGACGCGCTGCATCAGAACTTCAGCATTGATGAATTCGTTATCGACACGCCGGTTGCCGATGCGCGCGCCCGATATCGGTCTCTGGAATTACTGGCAACCCATCAATGGGTCGCTGCCTGAATCGCCGAGGTCATGATGAGTCTGAACGAAGCACAGCTAATTGAATGGCGACGTGAACTGCATACCTGGCCCGAACTTTCCGGTCAGGAATTTGCCACCACCGCGCGCCTTCGCCAGTGGCTCCAGGCCGCCGGGGTTCGCTTACTGGATTACCCACTGGCAACCGGCGTGGTGGCGGAAATCGGCCAGGGTGAAAATCTGATCGCACTGCGTGCCGATATTGACGCGTTGCCAATCCATGAAGCCAGCGGCGTCAGTTTTCATTCCCGTCAGCCCGGCGTCATGCATGCCTGCGGTCATGATCTCCATACTGCCGTCATGCTGGGCGCAGCCCTTGAGCTGCAGACAAGGGCGCATCAACTACCAGGACGGGTACGTATTTTATTTCAGCCCGCCGAAGAGATCGCACGCGGTGCCAGACAGTTTATTGAGGCCGGCGTGCTGGAGGGCGTTCAGGCAATTTTTGGCATGCATAACGAGCCGGGCCTGCCGAGCGGCACCTTTGCCACGCGCAGCGGTGCGTTTTATGCCAATGCAGACAAGTTCGTCATTCAGGTTACCGGCAAAGGCGCGCACGCGGCGCATCCTGAGCAGGGCGTGGATGCCATTGTGGTGGCCAGCCAGATTATTCAGTCTCTTCAGACGCTGACCAGTCGCAGCTTCAATACGCTCGACAGCCTGGTGCTCAGCGTGACCCGTATTGATGGCGGCAAAACCTGGAATGTATTGCCGGGTTCTGTGGAATTTGGCGGCACTGCCCGCACCCACGACCTGCAACGCCGTGCCGAACTGGAAGACCGTGTGCGCACGCTGGTGGAGCACATCGCCCGGGCCAGCGGCGCGCAGGCCAGTCTGAGCTGGCACGCCGGACCGCCTGTGCTGATCAATGATGCGCAGTGGGCGCAGTTTACCAGCGAAGTAGCGCACGATGTCGGCTATCGGGTACAGACGGCTGACCTGCATCTGGGGGGAGAAGACTTTGCCTTCTACCTGCAGCAGGTGCCCGGTGCCTTTGTCAGCATCGGCAGCGGCAGCGACTTTGGTCTGCACCATGCCGGTTTTACACCCGATGAAGCGTCGATCGCGCCCGCTGCCCACTACTTTGCTCAACTCGCGCAGCAGGCCCTGCGCCATCTTCATGACCGATGTCGTGAACCCGCCCTGAATTAAGTTCCACTTCCTGACGACCTGTGCGGCTTGTCGCGGACAACCGCCTGGCATTGTGACGCAGAAAAAAGAGAGTAATCATGACCACAAGACAGCTTAGACTGGGTACCCTGTTGCACGGTGCCTCGGGTAACATGTCCGCCTGGCGCCACCCGGCCGCTCAGGCGGATGCCAGCATCAGCTTCGACTATGCCAAAAAAATCGCGCGTAAAGCCGAGCAGGGCAAACTGGACTTTCTGTTTGTCGCCGATGGTCTGTTTATCAATGAAAAATCGATTCCTCACTTCCTGAACCGTTTTGAACCTTTAACGCTGCTCTCGGCGCTGGCCGGCGTTACGGAACATTTAGGACTGGTGGGCACGGTCTCCACTTCCTATAGCGAACCTTTTACCGTGGCGCGCCAGTTTGCCAGCCTGGATCATCTGAGCGGTGGACGCGCGGGCTGGAACGTCGTCACCTCGCCACTCGAAGGGTCGGCAAAAAACTTTTCCCGCCAGCAGCACCCGGAACACGCTTTGCGTTACCGCATTGCCGACGAATACCTTCAGGTAGTGAAAGGGCTGTGGGATTCATGGGAAGAGGATGCCTTCGTTCGCAACAAAGAGAGTGGCCAGTTCTTCGATCCCGCCAAACTACACACACTGCATCATCACGGCGATTTCTTTCAGGTACAGGGGCCGCTCAATATTTCACGCACGCCGCAGGGACGGCCTGTCATTTTCCAGGCCGGCGCGTCTGACGACGGTAAAAAGCTGGCGGCGCGACATGCCGATGCCATCTTTACGCACCAGCCGACGCGGGAAGAAGCCCAGGCCTTTTACCGGGATGTGAAGCAGCAACTGGTGAAAAACGGACGGCAACCGGACGATTTGCATATCTTTCAGGGCGTCAGCGTCATTGTGGGTCGCGATGCAGAGGATGTGGAGCAGCAGTATCAAACTACCGCTGCGCTGGTCTCGATTGATGATGCGCTGAATTATCTCGGCCGCTTCTTCGATCATCATGACTTCTCCCAGTATCCACTCGATGCGCCGTTCCCCGACGTTGGCGACATTGGCCAAAACAGTTTCCGCAGCACCACCGACGAAATTAAACGCAAAGCCCGTGAACAGGGACATTCACTGCGCCAGGCGGCACTGGAAGCCGCCACGCCACGGCCGCTGTTTCATGGCACGCCAGCGCAGGTTGCCGACGGCCTGCAGGCATGGTTTGAGAGCGAGGCTGCAGACGGTTTCATCATCAATGGCGGTACGCCGGATACGTTTGAGCGCTTTGTTGATGAAGTGGTGCCTGTTTTGCAGGCGCGTGGCCTGACAAGACGTGAGTATCCGGGGCGCACACTGCGTGACAGCTTCGCCTTGCCCAAGCCGGTCAATCAGTTCACTTTGCAATAAGGACCTTTGCTATGCAGAAAAAAATGCTGATGGCGCTGATGCTGCTGACGGCCAGCGCTACCAGCCATGCCGAAAGCACCAGCGTCGCGGTAAATGGGCAGCGCGTCAGTCTTGAAGCCAATAAAACGCCTGTCCATACCGTAAAGAATGCGCAGGCCATCGCACAGTTGCCCGCCGGTTATCACTTTGCTGTGCCGGGTTCGTTCACGGTGGCGGTGGCGGCCCTGAACTCGCCGCCGCTCACCGTTTTCTCGGACGACAATACCACGCTGTTGGGGAGCGAAGTCGATATCGCGCGACTGGTCGCA
The DNA here is from genome assembly GCF_041955125.1 of Pantoea sp. BR_17. NCBI lineage: Bacteria > Pseudomonadati > Pseudomonadota > Gammaproteobacteria > Enterobacterales > Erwiniaceae > Pantoea > Pantoea sp. BR_17. The sequence continues at coordinate 90,959 of NZ_JAVAXT010000015.1, forward strand.
GACAGCCTGGGGTTAAAGCTCAACGTGGTGCCCACCTCGTGGGAGGACTGGCCGCTGGGCGTGGCGTCCGGAAAATATGATGCCGCCATTACCAACATCACCGTGACGAAGGCGCGCAAAGCGAAATTCGATTTTGCTACCTACCGCAAAGATTCGCTGGGGTTCTACGTAAAAACCAGCAGCCCGATTAAATCACTCACTCAAGCCGACGATATCGCCGGGCTGCGCATCATTGTCGGTTCCGGGACCAATCAGGAGGCCATTTTACTGGCCTGGGACAAACAAAATCAGGCCAAAGGGCTTAAACCGTTTACACCCATTTATACCAAAGACGATGCGGCACAGACGCTGGCGCTGCAGGCCGGACGTGCAGATGCCTATTTTGGCCCTAACGTGATTGGCGCCTGGAAAGCCGCGCTCAACGGTAAGACTCGTCTGGTCGGCAGTGTGGATGGCGGCTGGCCCAAGGCGGCGCATATTGCCGTGACGGTGAAGAAAGGCAGCGGCTTAGCGCAACCTGTCAGTACGGCGCTGAACGGCGTCATTCAAAATGGCGCTTACCAGAAGGTACTGGATCGCTGGGGCGAAGGCGTTGAACGCATCGACCATTCCGAAATTAATCCACCTGGTCTGGGTGACTGAGGCGCACACGATGAGTCAACAGCAATTCCGTGAACTGTCACCTGATGCACCAGAGTTAGAGCCCATTCTCACCGGCTTATTTGGTGAATATGCGGCCCGCTATGGCGATTACTTCAGCCGCCACAAGGAGCAGGAAAAAACCGAATGGTATCTGCCGCCGCACGGCTTATTCATCGTGCTGGAGCGCGACAAGGAGATTATCGCGATGGGGGCGTACAAACCTTACGACGCGCAGACGGCAGAGCTGAAGCGAATCTGGACGCGTGGCGATCTCCGGCGACAGGGGTTAGCCCTGGTGGTGCTGAAAGAGCTGGAGCGACGGGCCCTGCGCGCCGGTTATCAACGGCTGTTTCTGACTACCGGTTTCCGGCAGCCCGAGGCCGTTCGCTTATATACCGGCCACGGCTATGAGCCGCAGTTCGATCTGAGTGGCGATCTGGAGCGTTACGGGCAGCCACCGCACGATGGCCGCTTACGGTTTATCAAAGTGATCGGCGTGCACAGCGTTGTGCAGGCAAGTTAAGGAGTCAGTATGAACTCTCATCAACATTTACATGTCGTGCCTGCCCGTTATCCTGCCCGCACGCTGGGCGCGGTGGTCGCGCTGTTTATCCTGGCAGGCGTGGTGCAGTCGGTCGCGTTTAATCCACGCTGGGAATGGGGCGTGTTTGCCCGCTGGTTCTTTGATCCCGTCATTCTGCATGGTCTGGGGCAAACGCTGCTGCTAACGCTGTTGGGCACGGTATTCAGCCTGCTTTTAGGCGGGCTACTGGCGCTGGCGCGGCTGTCGTCGTCCTGGCTGCTAAGCAGCCTGGCGTGGGGATACATCTGGCTGTTTCGATCGCTGCCGCTTATCGTGGTGCTGATCATTCTCTATAACTTCTCTTATCTCTACGACACGCTGTCCATTGGCGTGCCTTTTACCACGCTGTCCTGGGGCCATTTTCAGACGATTAACGTGCTGGGGCAGTTTCCGGCGGCCGTCATTGGCCTGACCCTGGTCCAGGCGGCCTACAGTGCAGAGATCATCCGGGGTGGTTTTCTGGGCGTTGATCACGGTCAGGTGGAAGCGGCTTCCGCACTCGGGCTGTCTGCCACGCGGCGCACCTTCCGCATTATTCTGCCCCAGGCCCTACGCGCCATTATTCCCACGGCCTTTAACGAAATTATCAGCCTCGCGAAGGGCACGGCAATGGTCTATGTGCTGGCGATGCCGGAACTGTTTTACACCATTCAGATGATCTACAACCGCAACCAGGAGGTGATCCCCTTACTCATGGTCGGTGCGGCCTGGTATCTGATTATCACCACCGTTCTGTCACTGATTCAGCACAGCGTCGAACGCTGGCTGGCGCGTAGCGTCAGCCGTGAACCCCAACCGTCGCGCTGGCGACAATGGCGCAGCCGCGTCACACCGCTCAATCCTGTTGAGGAGATCAGCCATGTCCGAAGCCATTGATTACCGCGTAGCGCAACGTACCGGGGCCATCAGCATTACCGGGGTCAGCAAACGTTTCGGCAAGCTCAAGGCGCTGGACGACGTCTCGCTGGAACTTGAACCCGGTTCTGTGACGGTGATTCTGGGGCCATCCGGTTCAGGAAAGTCGACCCTGCTGCGCACCATCAACCATCTGGAACGCGTGGACGAAGGCTTTATTCAGATCGACGGTGAGTACATCGGTTATCAGCGTCGGGGAAATACACTCTATGAACTGAAGGCGCGAGCGATACTGCGCCAGCGCGTCAACGTTGGCTATGTTTTTCAGAACTTCAATTTGTTTCCTCATCTCACGGTGCTGGAAAATTTAATCGAAGCGCCGATAGCGCACCGGCAGCTCTCAAAACGTGAGGCGATCATCCGGGCTGGCGAGCTACTGGAGACGGTCGGCCTGCGCCATAAAGCGGATGCCTGGCCGCGTCATCTGTCGGGCGGTCAGCAACAACGCATTGCGATTGCCCGGGCCCTGATGCTGCAACCCCGTGTCATGTTGTTTGATGAGCCGACTTCCGCGCTGGATCCTGAACTGGTAGGCGAGGTGCTGGATGTGATTAAAAAACTGGCCCGCTCCGGCACCACCCTGGTTATCGTGACGCACGAGGTTGGCTTTGCCCGTGAAGTTGCCGACAACGTGGTGTTTATGGTGGACGGGAAAATTGTCGAGCAGGGCAGCAGTGCCCAGGTGCTAAACCATCCACGTCATGAACGCACCCGCCGCTTTCTGGCACGCGTATTATAAGGAGCCGATATGAAATACGCGTCTCTGACGCTGTTAGCGGTGTTGGTGAGCGGTGCGGTATGCGCCGAAGAAAGACGGGATGCCGCCCAGAATGAACAGCCCATTCATGCGCCCGTGAACCCGGAAGCGGTGAGAAAAATCCCGGCGAATTTTCCGTTTGTGGAGCCGGGCACCTTGACCGTCGCCACCTCGGCTATCCACTCACCGCCGCTGGCGCTGCTGGCGTCGGATAACGTGACGCGCATTGGCAGCGATCCGGACATCGCCCGCCTGCTGGCAGACAGCCTGGGACTCAAACTGAAACTGGTGCCGGCCTCCTGGGAGGACTGGCCCCTGGGCATTCGCGCAGGCCGCTATGACGTAGCCATGTTTAACATCGCAGTAACCGAAGAGCGAAAGCAGAAATTTGATTTCGCGACCTATCGTGCCGATAACCATGCCTTTTCGGTCAAAGCTGACAGTCCCCTCCGCGCGATCACCTCACCGGCGGACGTGGCAGGGAAACGTATCATCGTGGCCTCGGGGACCAATCAGGAACGCATTCTGCTGAACTGGGACGCACAGAATCGGGCGAAGGGCTTGCCGCCGGTTACGCCGATCTATCTGACCGATGATGCTTCAGCCACGCTGTATTTGCTATCAGGGCGGGCCGATGTGATGTTTGGTCCACATTCTGTGGCGGCCTGAAAAGTCGCCTCACGGGGCCAGACGAAACTGGTGGGCCAGGGGCCGTTTCGCGCCTGGGTTGCCGTCACGACGAAAAAGGGCAATGGCCTGGCGGCGGCGCTGCAAACTGCACTCGATGGCACGATTGCAGGCGGACAATATCAGCAGGTTTTGCAACGCTGGGGTGAGCAGGATGAGGCGATCACCCATTCCACGATTAACCCACCCGGTATTGTGTACTGATTCAGGGCCTGCAGGCGGATTTTCCCCCACAGGCCCTGACAGTCCAGCGCCAGCACGGGCGAATAATCCCGTCTCATCTGACAGAAGAAGGCTGCGCGGTCAGCCTGTTTTCGCTCATCCCTTCCTGATATAAACAGGCTGCATGGCCGGTTGCCCTGGCAGGTTTTCCCGGCCTGCTCAGCGACGGGCGCATTGTGTTGCGCGTTTTACAGATTAATCCTACCACGATACAAAGCCTTACCGACTTAAGGTGGAATTGTTAACAATTAATTTGGCTTTGGTTAGCGAGTTTGGATGATTGTGTAAATTGTGATGCATGGCGCACATTACATCACCTGCGACCTTTGTCACACTATAGAAAAAAGGAGACATTGTATGACTGCCCAAACTTCCAGTCTGATGTTGCTGATGTCTTTCGCCGCAGGGACATTTTCAGCCGGTGCATCGAATAACCCGCAACATTTGATGTTCGCCAGCCCGTCTGCTGGCGTGCCCAATAATCCGTTGCCGCTCATCATCTGGCCGCGCGTTGTGCCTGAAGAGGAAGAGGACATCGCGCGCTGGTTTGAGACGACGTTTGAAAAAAATGGCTGGCCTTCGGACTGGCGCGATCAGATCTTCCCCTACATGCACTATCATCCCAACACGCATGAGCTGCTGGGTGTGGCGGAAGGCTGGGCTGAAGTGCTGTTTGGTGGGGACAGCGGCCGTATGATTACCCTGCGGGCGGGCGATGCCGTCCTGATTCCTGCGGGCGTTGGGCACCGTCAGGTGTCGGCCAGCGAAGACTTCGTGGCCGTGGGCGCGTATCCCGAGGGCCTGAAGCCCGAGATTCTGCGCGACGAAATCGGCCTGCTCAAACTGTCGCAGGAAAAAGTGAAAAAAGTGCCCCTGCCAACACGCGATCCCTTCACAGGCAAAGCCGGGGCGATGACGGAGATCTGGAATCCCGTTGCCACCATCATGCACCAGCAGTAAGGCAGGGACCCGCTGCACGGTTGCGCTGCCGTTTTTTACGCCGCGCAACCGCCCCTTGTTTCTCCCGGCAAGGGCAAGTGGCTGCCACGTCATAGCCGACTTTTCCCCCTTTACGCCGCGTTTCGCTCTGGCGAAATTGTCTTTATTAACCTGCTGTTTTTAGTAAATAAAATCCGTATTTCCATGCGTTCTCAGCAGACTGTGCTGACAATTTTGCCCTTCGATTTGTCCCGATTCATAAAAGTGCAAACATCGCGACTTACTTTCGCTGTATCTCTGGGACAGGCACGAAAGGTTAACTATGTTTTCAGTCGATCAGGTTATTGAGAGTTTCTGGCCTAACCAGCGTCCTGCCAACTGGCAGAAACGGATGCTGAAGTGGGTGTTGCGTGAAGATGAATTCCAGCGCTTTGCCGCGCGCTATCCCCACCTGAAAGGGCTGGATATGGTGGAGCAGGTACTGGAACACCTTGATGTACGCTGCGAACTCAGCGAGCGCGATCTGGAACAAATCCCGCCGCGCGGCCCGGTCGTGGTGGTGGCGAACCATCCGCTGGGCACGATTGATGGCATGGCACTCCTGCATGCGATCTCCCAGGTGCGCCGTGATGTCAAAATCGTGGCAAACCGGTTGATTATGTTACTGGAGCCGCTCAACAGTCTGATGTTGCCTGTCGACAATATCGGTAACCGTACCAGCCGCCAGCAGCTGCAACACATGCAGCAGCACCTCAATAATCAGGGCGTACTGATTATTTTCCCTGCCGGGGAAGTTTCCCGTCTCACCAGCGCGGGCGTTCGCGACCGTGAATGGCATCACAGCTTCCTGCGCCTTGCCGCGAAAGCCCGCGCACCGCTGGTACCGGTGCACGTTGAAGGGCGTAACAGCTCCCTGTTTTACACCACCGCCAAAGTCGCCCCACCGGTGGCGATGCTGATGCTGGTGCGTGAAATGTTTAAGCAGCGCGGCATGCGCATCAAACTGCGCATTGGAGCACAGATTCCGTTCGCGCACTGGCACGATGGTCACACGCCAGGCAAAGAGCTGGCAAAACGTGTGCGTAAACATGTCTATCGCCTGGGGCAGGGGAAAAAGGGGCTCTTCCAGACCGAATCCGCTATCGCCCTGGCGGAAGACCGCGCTGAACTGAAGAAAGCGCTACTGCAAAGCGAGCTGCTGGGAACGACCACCGACGGTAAGCAGATCTATCTGTGGCGACGCAACGGCGCAACCTGGGTGCCAATCCTGCGCGAGCTGGGCCGGTTGCGTGAAATTGCGTTTCGCGCCGTGGGCGAGGGCAGCGGACGTCGTCGTGACCTGGACAGCTACGATGATGACTATTATCACCTGATTCTGTGGGACGACGCCGAACTGGAAATCGTCGGTGCCTACCGGTTTATTCCGGGTGGCGAACAACTGGAAAGGCGCGGAATGGAAGGCCTCTACAGCCACAGCCTGTTCCATTACGATGAACGGATGATCCCGATCCTGCGCCAGGGCATCGAGCTGGGCCGTAGCTTTATTCAGCCAGCCTATTGGGGCAAACGTGGACTGGATTACCTCTGGCTCGGCATTGGTGCCTATGTCGCCAAATATCCCGAAGTACGCTATCTGTTCGGGCCGGTCTCGATTTCAGGCACCATGCCGCTGGCGGCGCGTGATTTGCTGGTGGCGTTCTACCGCATCTACTTCCCCACAGATTTTCCGCTGGCCACCTCACGCTGCCCGTATCCGGCCTCGCTGCCTGACGTGCTGGCACAGTTCAGCGGTAATGATTACAAAGAGGATCTGCAGCGGCTGAAACAACTGCTCAGTAACCTTGGCGCCGCGATTCCGACCCTGTACAAACAGTACTGCGAAGTGTACGAGCCGGGCGGCGTGCAGTTTATTGATTTCGGTAGCGATCCCGATTTTAACAACTGTATCGATGGGCTGGTGCTGGCGGATCTCACCAAAATCAAGCCGTCGCGCTATGAACGTTACGTGGCGGTGCATCTGCCGAAGTAGCGGGATGTCACGGTGCTGTCATCAACGTGTCGTAACGTTTAACGCAGGACGTTTATGGCAAAGGCACAGTAGATATGGCCGCACTCTCTCTCACCGGGCTGCATAAGGCCTTCGCGGCGCAGCCGGTTATCCATGACGTAACGCTGAAGATCCAGCAGGGCGAATTTGTCGCCGTGCTGGGTCCGTCCGGCTGCGGCAAGACAACCTTGCTACGCCTGATCGCCGGATTCGAAACCCTGGATCGCGGCGAGATTCGGGTGGACGACACCGTGTTTGCTGCTCCGGATTTTCACCTGCCTCCGGAACGTCGCGATCTTGGCGTGGTGTTTCAAAACTACGCGCTGTGGCCGCACATGACGGTGGCCGAAAACGTGGGCTACAGCCTGAAAGTCACCGGCGTAAACCGAACTGAACGGGCGGATCGCATCCGGCAGGCCTTGACGCTGGTCGATCTGCTGGCGTTTGCCGATCGGCACCCGGCCGATCTCTCCGGGGGCCAGCGTCAGCGCGTGGCGCTGGCGCGTTGTCTGGTGGCCAGGCCACGGCTGGTGCTGCTTGATGAACCCCTGGCTAACCTTGACGTACATCTGCGCGCGGCGATGGAAGACGAATTTCGCCGTTTTCATCGTCACAGCGGCGCGACGCTGATTTACATCACCCACGATCAGCGTGAGGCCATGGCACTGGCCGATCGTATTGTGGTGATGGAGGGGGGGCAGGTGATGCAGTTTGCCTCGCCACAAACCTTGTGGCGCGAACCGGCCAACGAGATGGTTGCTACCTTTATCGATGAAGGACGTGTGCTACCGATACAGGATATTGAACCCCTGGGACAGGGCGTGGCATCGGTCATGCTCTGCGGTACGCGACTACGGCTGCGTTGTGCCGCGCAGCAGACAGCCTTACCTTATGGCAAAGCCAGTTTCCATCGCGCCAGTTTCCGCCTGGCCCGGGGCGAAACCGGGCATTTTGCCGCGCAGATCACACGTCTGGTCTACCGTGGCGGTCATTACGACGTCCATCTGTCCCCCTCGGCAGCGCCTGATGTGTCTTTTACCCTGGCCCTCGACGACGTTTCTGCGCTTACGGTTGACGATACCGTCGGCATTATCGTGACTGACGGCTGGATTCTCCCCGCATAAAGGACTTCAGACAGTATGAAAAAGGCTATTTTCACTTCGGTGACCTCGCTGCTGTTTACCGTATTGCTGGCAGGCTCAGCGCTGGCGCAGGCGGCAGACCAGCCCACCGGTAAACTGGTGGTGTACACCTCGCAGGCACCGGAAATTGCACAGCAAACGATGGATGCGTTCAAAGCGGCCTATCCCGATATTCAGGTGGAGTGGACGCGCAACGGCACCACGCAGTTAATGAATGTGCTGCATACGGAAATGATGAGCGGAAGAGTCAAGCCTGATGTGCTGCTGGTTGCGGATGCCATTAATCTCGGCGCGCTGAAGAAAGAGCAGCAGCTCTATGCCTATCAGGACGCCCCCGTTGCACACCTGAAGCCGTCCTTCTACGATCGTGACAAGACCTTTTTTGGCACCAAGATCATTGCCACGGTCATTGCCTACAACACGCAACGGGCCAAACCGGTCAACAGCTGGAACGCATTGCTCAACGCCGATAACAAAGGGCAAATCGCGATGCCGAGTCCGCTCTATTCCGGGGCGGCCTTGTACAAACTGCATACCGACATCGCCACGCCTGACATCGGCTGGAACTTCTATAAACAGCTGGCGGCGCTGGGCATTGCGCCGCAGGGAGGCAACGGGCCAGCACTGAAAGCCGTGGCGAGCGGGATGGATAAATATGGCGTGATCACCGATGCCGATATTATCCGGGCGAAAAAGCAAGGATCGCCGATCGATCTGGTGTATCCCAAAGAGGGCGTGTCTTACGTCACCGAACCGGTTGCCATTATGAAATCCGTCCACAACCTGCCCGCTGCGAAAGCCTTTGTGAATTTTTTACTGTCAGAGCAGGGCCAGAAACTGGTGGCCGATCAGGGCAACCGGCCGGTTGACGATCGCGTAGCCGCGCCGGAAGGCTTTGCTCCGGTTGCGCAGATCAAACTGCTGACGCCGGACGTGGAAAAGGCGGTTGCGGATGATGCGCAGGTGCGGGCGCAGTTTACCGCACTGTTCGGAGGCTGAGCATGAGCGTGCTGAGTCACGACAGTCAGCCTCGCTGCTGGCATCTTACACGCGGGCGTTTTCGCGCCGAGCCGTGGGTGCTGGGCGTGCTGGTGTTGATGATTGGGCTGCTGTCGGTGGCGCCTTTTGCCCGGCTTATCTGGACGGCGGTAGCGCCGCAGGGCGTCCCCGATCTGACGCGGCTGGCGCAGTTGCTGGTCAGTCGGCGGGTCCTCAGTGCAACGCTCAATACCTTGAGTATCGGGCTTTGTGCCACACTGTTGTCGCTGCTGCTGGGCACGCTCGCTGCCTGGCTGGTCGCGCTCAGCGATATGCGCGCCAAAGCAGCCTGGGTTTTTGCGTTTATTCTGCCCTTGATGATTCCGCCCCAGGTGACCGCGCTGGCCTGGCTGCAGGCGCTGGCACCGGGTAGCCTGCTGGCCTCACTGTTTCAGTTACTGGGTTTACCCTGGTTCGCGCCGGGCGATCAGCCGCTCTTTTCATGGGGCGGCATCGTACTGCTGCTGGGCCTGCACAGCGCGCCGCTGGTGTTTCTGACGGTACGGGCCGGTCTGCGGCGTTTACCCGCCGAACTGGTGGAAGCGGCGCGTATCAGTGGCGCGTCACATGGGCAGATTCTTCGCACCATCATTTTGCCGCTGGCGCGTCCGGCCCTGTTTGCCGGCGCCGCGCTGGCCTTTGTCGCGGCCGTCGGCAATTTTGGTATTCAGGCCATGCTGGGCATTCCGGCGCGCCTGCCCACGCTTATCACCCTGGTCTATCAACAGCTTAACGCGACAGGTCCGGGGGCGTTGCCGGACACGGCTGTCTATTCGTTGCTGATGGCGCTGATTAGCCTGTCGGGCATGCTGCTGAGCGGCTGGCTGGGCGGACGGCGCGATGTCCGCGTCAGTGGATCCCCGCAGGCGTGGCGACAACCGCTACAGGGCGCACGTTTGCCGACAGAAATTCTGGCCTGGCTGTGGATGGTCGCAACGCTTATCCTGCCCGTCAGTGCGTTGCTGACCAGCGCGTTGACGCGGGGTTTTGGACAGGCTCTGACGTGGCAAACCCTGACGCTGGAAAACTTTTTTCAGGCGCTGTGGGGCTATCCCGCCATCCGCCATGCTTTTGCAACCAGCCTGTGGCTGACCGGGCTGGCGACGCTGATCCTGACCGCCATGGCGCTGTTTCTGGCTTTTTTTCTGAGCTGGCAGCGTACCCGACTGGTTCGCGGCCTGTGGTTCGCCAGCGAGCTGACCTATGCGCTGCCCGGTATTGTCACCGGCGTGGCGGCAATCCTGTTTTTTCTGCCGCCGCTTCCGCTGCTGGACGTGTCGATTTATGGCACGGTCTGGATCATTCTGGCCGCCTATCTGTCCAACTTTCTGGCGCTGGTGTTGCGGCCTGTGCTGGCTGGCTTCGCGCAAATCGAACCTGCGCTTGATGAAGCCGCCCGTCTGTGTGGCGCAGGACTGATGCGCCGTATGCGCGATATCTTACTGCCGCTGGCCGCACCCTCCGCACTGGCAGGCGGTCTGTTGGTGTTTCTTACCGCGTTAAACGAAATTCAGGTATCGGTTCTGCTGGTGACATCGGAAACGCAAACCCTCGGTCCCACGATTATCTTTCTTGATGAAGGCGGATCTGCCCCGCTGGCGGCGGCGGTGGGTTGCCTGATGATACTGGTGGTTCTGACCTTAATGCTGCTGGCGACGCGTTTAACGCGTCGTCTGCCACAGGGTACATTGCCATGGCAAGCCTGACCGTTGTAAGCGGGGTGGGCGGCAAATTGCCCGCGGCGTTCCTGCTGGAGATTCAGGGCTATCGTCTGCTGTGGGACCTGGGAGCCGGGCCGGAGCCGGGCGTCAGACCCGATCTGGCCGCCATCGGTCAGGTTGATGCGATCTGCCTGACCCATTCTCATCGCGATCATACCGGGGCGCTGGACAGCTGGCAGCAACTGGGCTCGCCACCGGTTTACGCGACGGACATCACCTGGCAGCAGTTGGGCGACGGTCCGGTGCCTGCGCGCTGCCGACATGCGCTGCCTTTACAGGGCCAGTGCGCCGTAGGGCCACTGAATCTGTTTACCGGCCGGAGCGGACATTCACCGGGATCCGTGTGGCTTCATCTGCCTGTCGCTGGCGGCATCACCTATATGGGTGACTGGAGCCGCGAGTCATTATTGTTACCGTTTGACCGCCCACCACGGGCGCGCTGGCTGATTACCGATGCGTCCTACGGCGACCGTCATCAGCGTCTGCATCAACAGGTCGACGCGCTGGTGCAGGCGGCCCGACACGGGGCGGTGGTCACGGCACCGTTACATGGCAGAGGGCCAGAGATGGCCCTGCGACTGCGCAGCCAGGGATTACCGGTCAGGCTGTGTCCGCAGGTGCGCGAGGAAGTCTCCCAGTTGCTGGCGCAAAAAACGTTACCGGCCGCCACGGCGCTGGCGTTACTGCCGCTGCTGCGCGAGCCGACACCGGCACGCTGGCAACCTGACAGCGTAATCGTGGCTGCCGATGCGGTCGCCGACAGCGGTCTGGCGGCCACGCTGAGCCACTGCCCTGAGTTTACCCTGATTTTTAGTAGCCACGTCGCCCGCGGGACACGAGCCTTTGAGATGCTGCAAAACGGGCTGGCGCAGTGGCTGCCCTGGAACGTTCATCCGCCGCTGGACGATCAACTGGCCCTGATAAAACACTGCGGAGCCGAGCAGGTGATCCCCGCCTTTGTCGCACCCGAACAGTGTCAGCAGTTGATGGCCCGTGCAGGTAGCACGCTGTGCTGGCAGCGTCACTTCACGCTGTCATCCCGCTGGGAGAGTTTTGTCTGACGCTTTAGCAAACGGCTTCAACTGTAAAGCCCGTACTGCTGGACCGGCGCATGGCCCGGATTATCCCGGATACGGCGTACCGAATCGCGCACCACCAGTTTGCCGTTCAGCAGCAGGTTACCCGGAGGAAGATCCGGATCTAACCGGAGCGACTGAAGAATTCTCACCGCGGCTTCGCCCAGCTCATCGCGTGGCACCTGTACCGAGGTTAAGGGAATCTCCTGAACGGTCGCCAGGTTAAAACCATCCATGCTCATCACCGACACATCCTCCGGCACCCGCAGGCCCGCCTGCTGTAACGCCTGAACCGCCCCGGCGGCAATATAATCGCCGCTGGCCAGAATGGCCGTGGGCCGCTGCGCCTGAGGGCAATGGCGCAGGTAGTCGCTCAGCCGGTCACGGGCGTCATTGCTGCTAAAGCTGTTCAGCGTTAACAGATGCTGACGGCTGTCGAAGCGCAGATTCATGGCATGCCAGGCATCACGGACGCCCTGTAGCCGCTGCTCCATCGTGTAGCGCCGCAGGCAGTGCAGCGACAGGATTTGCCGGTGGCCCTGTTCAAACAGATAGCGTGCTGAGAACTCGCCAATCAGATGATGATCGGGGGAGACCGACGGCAGGCGCATCCGGCGGTCGCGGGCATTAATCAGCACGCAGGGCTTGTGCATTTCAGCGGCCAGCTGATGGATATGTTCATCATCAATACCAATCACCAGCGCAGCTTCGGTCTGCTGCATCTTATCGATAAACAGTGCCGCATCGCTGTCGACTTCTTCCAGCGGGCAGTAGCGCACCCGGACATCGTGCGGTTTCACGGCTTCGCTGATCCCCTGGATCACCTTGTAATAGAAAATATCCGTACGGATATCGAAGGCACGCGGCGGCGCAAACACGATCAGGTCATTAAGCAGCAGCCGGCCATGGTGTAGGTTGTCCAGCACACCTTGCTGTTGGGCAATACGCAGTACCTTGTCGCGCGTGGCAGGGCGAATGTTGGCTTTGCCGGCCAGAACGCGTGAAACCGTGCTCACCGACACACCGCTCAGGGCGGCAATTTCGCTCACTTTTAAGCTTTGTTTCATTCTGTGATCGCCCTCAAGTCTGCAAATGAAAAATTTTTCATAAAGTGCTGAATCGTGTCCTTTCTGGTGTGAACGGACATTTTTGTTGTGCTGCAAGCTTGCCATGAAAAGAGTTGCAAAAAATTGGCTGTACCCACGTTTTGCGCTTTTTTAAGGTCGGGGCAGAGAGAAGTTTGTTCACGGCAACGTGATAATCACTGGCTACAGGAGCGTCATCATGAGTCTCGACTCAACCTCTGCCCGCAGCGCATCGCGCCCGCTGCGGATCATAAAAAATCTGCGCTGGTGGATGCTGGGCATGTTTCTGCTTGGCGTGACGGTGAACTACATCACCCGAAATTCCCTGGGCATTCTGGCCCCTGAACTGAAAAACACCCTGAATATGAGCACCGAGCAATATTCCTGGGTCGTTGCCGCCTTCCAGCTGGCCTACACGTTGTTTCAGCCCGTGTGCGGTTGGTTAATCGATGTCATCGGTCTGAAGATGGGCTTTCTGATTTGCGCCGTCATCTGGTCGATCACCTGCCTGCTGCACGCCGGGGCGGGAAGCTGGCTACATCTGGCGCTGCTGCGCTTTGTGATGGGTGCCTCCGAAGCGGCGGCGACGCCGGCCAACGCCAAGGCCATCGGCGAATGGTTTCCGAAAAAGGAACGTCCGGTTGCGGCAGGCTGGGCGGGCGTGGGGTTCTCTATTGGCGCGATGCTGGCACCGCCCATCATCTATGTCGCCCATATCTCCTTTGGCTGGCAGGGCGCGTTCCTGCTGACCGGCGGCCTTGGCCTTATCTGGGTCGCGCTCTGGTGGTGGGGTTATCACTCACCGGAACGCCATCCTCGTTTGTCGGATGAAGAGCGGGATTTTATTACGCAGGACAAGGAAGTCATCGGTGAAAAGTTACCGTTCTTTACCGCGCTGAAAGTCATCGGCAAAGAAAAGAAATTCTATGGCATTGCCATTCCGGCCTTTTTAGCCGAACCCGCCTGGGCCGTGCTGAGCTTTTGGGTGCCGCTCTACCTCGCCAATGAACGCGGCATGGATCTGAAACAGATCGTGATGTTTGCCTGGCTGCCCTTCCTGGCGGCAGATATTGGCAGCGTGGCCAGTGGTTATCTGACCAAAATCTATGTGCGCTGGTTTGGCTGCACCCGGGTGAACTCGATCGTCGCCAGTTCGATCACCGGTGCGGTGCTGATGATCTCGCTGGCGTTAATGACGCTGGTTAAAGATCCCTACCTGGCCATCGCGCTGATCTCCATTGGTGGCTTCGGTCATCAGGTGATCTCCTGCATGTTGAGTGCGCTGGTGGTGGAGCGTTTTGATCGCCGTCAGATGGCGACGGTCAACGGCATGCGCGGATCCTGCGCCTGGATCGCCAGCTTTATCTTCTCGCTGATTATCGGCGTCACCGCCGACACGATTGGCTTCAATCCCCTGTTTATTGCCATGGGTTTCTTTGACCTGATTGGCGCGGTTTTCCTGGTGATGTTTATCGCCGAACGCCGCCAGAATATTGCTAAAAATTGAGGGTAATCTGATGAAAACGCTTAAGACATGGACGCTCCATCAGCAGGCAGCGCACTTCGTCGAACTGAAAACCGAGCAGCGTCACATTTTACGTATTTACGTATTGGAAAGCGGGCTGATGCGCGTGTTATTGAAACGCGACGGGGAGCTGGCATTAAACCGGACCTGGAGCATTGCGCCTCAGGATGACGTGCCCTGGCAGGGGCGCGATCGGGAATCGCTGGAAGGCTTTTCGTTGCCCGCGTTCACCTTTGAACAGGGGGCGCAGTTTGTTCGCCTGGCCACCGACCGGCTGCGCGTGACGGTCCATTCGCCGTTGTACCTTAGCTGGGAGCATTTCGATGGTACCGAGTGGCAGCCGCTGGCGGCCGATCGTCATACCGGGGCTTATCTGCTGAACATGCATGGCGATGGCGTTGAACATTACCAGCGCCGTCAGCCGCAGGATCGGGTGTATGGCCTGGGCGAAAAGAGCGGGGATCTTAACCGGGTTAATCGCCGCTATGAGATGCGTAATCTGGATGCGATGGGCTATAACGCGGCCAGCACCGATCCGCTCTATAAACATATTCCCTTCACGCTGACCCAGCGCGACGGCGTCAGTTTTGGCCTGTTCTACGATAATCTTTCCAGTAGCTGGCTCGATCTGGGCAATGAGCTGGATAATTACCATCTGCCTTATCGCCGCTATCGTGCAGAGGCGGGCGATCTGGATTACTACATGATGCTGGGGCCGACGCTGCTGGATGTGACCAAGGCGTTTGTGCGCCTGACGGGCCGAACGCTCTTTCAGCCGAAATGGAGCCTGGGCTACAGCGGATCCACCATGCACTACACCGATGCGCCGGATGCGCAACATCAGCTGCTCTCCTTCATCCAGCTGTGCCGTGAGCATGAGATCCCCTGTGATTCGTTTCAGCTGTCATCCGGTTATACCTCGATTAATAACAAGCGCTATGTCTTTAACTGGAACTACGACAAAGTGCCCAATCCCGAGGCGATGACCGCCGCGTTCCATGATGCCGGGATGAAGCTGGCAGCCAATATCAAACCCTGTCTGTTACAGGATCATCCGCGCTATGACGAGGTGGCGGCTCAGGGGCTGTTTATCCGTGATTCTGAGCAGGATAAGCCAGAACGCTCCGTGTTCTGGGACGACGAAGGTTCGCATCTGGATTTCACCCATCCCAAAACGGTGGCGTGGTGGCAGGAAAACGTCACGGAGCAGTTGCTGAAAAAAGGCATCGACGCGACCTGGAACGACAACAATGAATATGAAGTCTGGGACGGCGAAGCGCGCTGTCATGGCTTCGGCCAGCCGATTGCCATTAAGCATATTCGTCCGGTCATGCCGTTGCTGATGATGCGCGCCTCGCTGGAAGCCCAACAGCGTTTTGCCCCGGAAAAACGCCCGTACCTGATTTCCCGTTCGGGTTGTGCCGGTATGCAACGCTATGTGCAGACCTGGAGCGGGGATAACCGGACCAACTGGCAGACCCTGCGCTACAACATCCGCATGGGACTGGGGATGAGCCTGTCAGGATTGTTTAACGTGGGGCACGATGTCGGCGGCTTTGCCGGGGATAAACCGGATCCGGAGCTGTTTGTGCGCTGGGTTCAGAATGGTGTTATGCATCCGCGTTTTACCATTCACTCATGGAATGACGATCACACCGTGAATGAGCCGTGGATGTATCCGGAAGCCACGCCAATGATTCGCGAGGCGATTCGCCTGCGTTACCGGCTGATGCCGTATCTGTATACGCTGGCATGGCAGGCCAGCGCGCACGATGAACCGATGCTGCGTCCGACTTTCCTGGACCATGAGAACGATGCACGGACCTATGATGAGTGCGATGACTTTATGCTGGGACGCGACCTGCTGGTCTCCAGCGTTGTGGAGCAGGGCGCGCGTACCCGATCCGTATATCTGCCCGAGAATCCACACGGCTGGTATGACTGGCATAACGGCAACTGGCTGGCGGGCGGACAAACAGTTACGCTGGATGCACCGCTGGATCGCCTGCCGCTGCTGGTGCGCGCAGGTGCCGCGCTTCCGCTTGGCCAGTGTGAAACCACCACCGATGCGCAACGTGACAACGTGCGTGAACTGCAGGTATGGCCTGCGCCGGGCAACGCCACGACCCACGGTGAGCTGTTTGACGATGACGGCGAGTCGCACGGCTGGCGCCAGGGCAATGCACTCTGGCTGAGCTGGACGTTAACCAGTAGCGCGTCGCGGCTGGATCTGACGGTCGAGAAGCGCGGGGATTATCTGCCAGCATGGCGGGAAATGACGGTTATCTTACCGCCGGGTGAGAAACGTACGTTGTGGATCAATGGTGAAATGACATCATGCTATCGGCTGGCATAAGCCGTAACGTGTCAGACCGGTAGGGTTTGTCACAATAACCACCGGCCCACCTGCGTGGGCCGGTTTGTATTCAGGCTGAGTGCGTTTCAGTGCTCATGCGTCCCAGGTCTTTATCTACCAGGAACAGGCCATTGCCGCCTTCGCCGACCATCGCCAGTTTGTCCAGTACGGTTTTAAACAGCTTCTCTTCTTCATGCTGTTCCGCAACGTACCATTGCAGGAAGTTGAAGGTCGAATAGTCCTGGGTGGTCATTGCCGCATGGGCCAGCTCGTTAATCTTACTGGTGATCAGCTTTTCATGATCCAGCGCCTGAATCAGCACTTCGTTCAGTGAATTGTAGGCAACAGGCGGGGCTGCGATGGTACCCAGCACCGGCATCGCACCGGTATCGCTCAGGTAGTTAAACAGGCGCTGCATGTGTTCCATTTCTTCACGTGAGTGCATTTTCAGGAAGGACGCTGCGCCCTCATAGCCTTTATCGCTGCACCACGCACTCATCTGTAAATAGAGATTCGCGGAGAAAAATTCCAGGTTCAGCTGGTCGTTTAAACGCCCAGTCATTTCAGCAGTCAGCATGGCCGCGTCCTTATTTCATTGTAAATAGACAGGTGATAAGTGATGAATTATGCATCAGGCTTATAAGAAATGTGAAGCGTTTTGTTAAAAAAATACCATTTTATCTGATTGATTTAAAAAGAATTATTTCAACTCTTGAATGCGAGCGATTATCATTGTGGTCTGCTTTTCTGCCTGTGTCTGAGCCAGGTTGTGCCGGACGCGCGGGCGTGAAGGCGGTTTATCCAGTCGGCCCGGATCCGTCAGTGGACTGCGTTCTGCGGCGTTCTGCTACTGTCCGGCAACCGCTTTTTCCCGTCATGGTGATAAGGTAAGGCCATAATCGCGTCAGGAAGCATGAACAGCATTACACTGGTGTGCCTGGCCGGGGTTTACTATGCGGAGCGGGGTCTGTGTCTTCGCACGAAAGAGGATGGCGTAAAAATGCAATCTTTGGAAAGCAACACTGAATACTATGATGCGTGTTTTACCACCTGCGATCTCAGCGAACGGGTGCTCACGCAGGCGCATTTTGAAGACTGTGAATTTACGCACGTTAACTTTATCTCGGCGCGCTTTTTGGCCTGTAAATTCATTAACTGCGTCTTTACGCACTGTAACCTCAGTCTGGTCGATCCGTCTGGCACCCGCTTCTTTGGCGTTCACTTTAACGACTGCAAGCTGACCGGCATGGACTGGACGAAAGCCTGGTGGCCTGATTTTTACCTGGACCATGAATTGCACTTTTCAACGTGTATCCTGACCAGCGGATCGTTTTTTGGTCTGCGGCTGCACGGCGTGAAAATGGAAGGATGCAAACTGATCGAGGTGGATTTCAGAGAGTGCGATTTAACGGGTGCCGCGCTGACCGAGTGTGACATGACGGGCAGCCTGTTTCATCACACCGTGCTGCGCGGGGCCGATCTGACGGAATCCTGGCATTACGCCATCAACATCTTTAACAACACAGTCGAAAAAGCCCGCTTTTCGCGGCTGGAGGCGGTTTGCCTGCTGGAAAGTCTGGGCATTGAGTTGGTGGATTAACCCGCTGGCGAGGCGGCGGGATGAATACCGTAAAGACGGGAGAAAACCCGGCGTCATTTCCCCCGCGTTGACTTCACCAGTAGCCATCTGCTGCACAGTGAACCGCTGTTTGCCGGTGGCGCGACTTTCTCTTCCGTCCGCTGTAGGCCAATAGCGCAAAATATTGTATGCTATGCCGCCTTAAAGTTGACCAGGTAACCGGAATCACGCCAATGTAACTTTGCGCTCATCCCGCGACGACAGAAAGTCGCATCTGGCACCGTTTACTCGCCGGTAAAATTCTGCCGGCCACCGTGATTTATCTGCCGCGCCTGAGAGTGCGTGGCTACGTTGAGAAGAATTCACTCATGTCTAATCCCTTTTTAGAAGAGGTGGCACGCCGCCGCACCTTCGCGATTATCTCGCACCCGGATGCCGGTAAAACCACCATCACCGAAAAAGTTCTGCTGTTCGGACAGGCTATCCAGACCGCCGGTACGGTAAAAGGCCGTGGCTCTAACCAGCACGCAAAATCCGACTGGATGGAGATGGAAAAGCAGCGTGGTATTTCGATTACTACCTCCGTTATGCAGTTTCCCTATCGTGACAGCCTGGTAAACCTGCTGGATACACCGGGGCACGAAGACTTCTCCGAGGATACCTATCGTACGCTGACGGCGGTCGACTGCTGCCTGATGGTGATCGATGCGGCGAAAGGCGTCGAGGATCGTACCCGTAAGCTGATGGAAGTAACCCGTCTGCGCGATACGCCGATCCTGACCTTTATGAACAAACTTGACCGTGATATCCGCGATCCGATGGAGTTGCTGGATGAAGTGGAAAGTGAGCTAAAAATTGCCTGCGCGCCCATCACCTGGCCGATTGGCTGCGGCAAGCTGTTTAAAGGCGTTTACCATCTCTACAAGGACGAAACCTACCTGTATCAGACCGGTAAAGGTCACACGATTCAGGAAGTCCGCATCGTTAAGGGCCTGAACAACCCTGACCTCGATGCGGCCGTCGGGGAAGAGCTGGCCTCGCAGCTGCGTGACGAGCTGGAGCTGGTGCAGGGCGCATCACACGAGTTTGAACTGGACGCGTTTCTCAGCGGTCAGCTGTCGCCGGTGTTCTTCGGAACCGCACTGGGTAACTTCGGCGTAGATCATATGCTGGATGGCCTGGTGGCGTGGGCGCCGCGCCCTATGCCGCGCCAGACCGATACCCGCACCGTTGAAGCCAAAGAAGAGAAATTCACGGGCTTCGTGTTTAAAATTCAGGCCAACATGGACCCGAAACACCGTGACCGCGTGGCCTTTATGCGCGTCGTGTCGGGGCGTTATGAAAAAGGCATGAAGCTGCGTCAGGTCCGTACCGGCAAAGATGTAGTGATTTCGGATGCGTTGACCTTTATGGCGGGCGACCGTTCGCATGTGGAAGAAGCCTATCCGGGCGACATTATCGGCCTGCATAACCACGGCACCATTCAGATCGGCGACACCTTTACGCAGGGTGAAAACATGAAGTTTACCGGGATTCCGAACTTCGCCCCCGAACTGTTCCGCCGTATCCGCCTGCGCGATCCGCTTAAGCAGAAACAGCTGCTGAAAGGATTAGTCCAGCTGTCGGAAGAGGGTGCAGTGCAGGTGTTCCGCCCGGTGCATAACAACGACCTGATTGTCGGTGCGGTCGGTGTGCTGCAGTTTGACGTGGTGGTGGCGCGCCTGAAGAGCGAATACAACGTCGAAGCCATCTATGAGGCGATTAACGTGTCGACGGCGCGCTGGGTTGAATGCAAAGACGCCAAAAAATTTGAAGATTTCCAGCGTAAAAACGAGGTCAACCTCGCGCTGGATGGCGGCGATAATCTGACCTATATCGCCCCAACAATGGTGAACCTGAACATCACTCAGGAGCGCTATCCTGACGTCATTTTCCGCAAAACCCGCGAGCACTAATCGCGTTTTCCGGGCCATTCTCCCTGGGAATGGCCCGGTTTCCCACGATACAGAACCCTCCTAAAACACGCTTTTTCCTCGCTTTTGACGCACGATCAACCAGTTACCCGAGCAAAGTGCCAAATCCCGACTATCCTTATTTCATCGGACGGTTAAAGAGACTTATTTCTCCATGCGTCCTGTGCCGCAGTAGCGTTGTTTGCTGCTCTTGCGCCCACAGTCTGGGGCGAATTAACAGATAGAAGGATGATATCGATGCACACAACTAAGCTTACTAAAACATTAATGGCTGCAATGGTAGGTACCGCACTGTTAAGCGGAAACGTCTTTGCAGAAGAGTCCGCGTCTCAGAAAGCGTCACAAACTGCTGACAGCGCGGGCGCGAAAATCGACAGCTCAATGAAGAAAGTCGGTGGCTTTATGGACGACAGCGCGGTGACCGCGAAAGCGAAAGCGGCGCTGGTGGATGACGACTCGATTAAGAGCACCGATATTTCGGTCAAAACCCACAACGGCGTTGTGACGCTGAGCGGTTTCGTGACTTCACAAGACCAGGCGGAAAAAGCCGTGGCCGTGGTGAAGAAAGTGGAAGGCGTGAAATCCGTTAGTGACAAGCTGCACGTAAAAGACGTGAAAAAGCAGTCCATGAAAGGTTATGCCGGTGACGCTGCCACAACCAGCGAAATTAAAGCTAAGCTATTAGCAGATGACAAGGTTCCTTCACGTAACGTGAAAGTTGAAACCACCGACGGTGTGGTACAGCTCTCAGGTGAAGTGGCGAACCAGGCGCAGTCCGATCGTGCCGAGAGCATCGCGAAAGCTATCGAAGGCGTAAAAAGTGTTAAAAACGACCTGAAGGTCAAGTCTTAACATGAATCCGTGCGGCCTCTGTCCGGGCCGCACAAATAAGAATACCCATCCTGGGATGAAACAAGCAGTTCAATATTAAAAATGGTTAAGGAGAGGCTTATGTTTCGTTGGGGCATTATTTTTCTGGTGATTGCACTGATCGCCGCTGCATTAGGTTTTGGTGGCCTGGCCGGTACCGCAGCATGGGCAGCGAAAGTCGTGTTCGTGGTGGGTATTATTCTGTTCCTCATCAGCTTGTTTACTGGCCGTAAAAAGCTATAGCGATGACCCAGACAGGTTAACGCTGGCATAGTCAGCGTTAAACGGAGACCAGTTATTTGTCGCGAAAGGTAGTGTGAAGCAAAGGATGCTTCATATTCGCAACGAAGTGTTAAAAAGCGCAACGCTAATAGCACAATTAATGGACACTCTGACTGGTTCTCCGTGCTAGTATCGACCCACAATTAACTCCCTGCATTCTCTTCATTCGTATTTCGGGATCCCACTCTGAGGTCGGTACATTGGGTATACGTATTCCCGTGACGCTCGGGGCCATTGAACCCCTTGCACTCACACCGTTTAAAGCCAACAAAATTGCCTTAGTGTGCGAGGGCGGCGGCCAGCGCGGCATTTTCACAGCAGGCGTTCTGGATGAGTTCCAGCGGGCAAAATTCAATCCCTTTCAGTTGCTGTTAGGCTCTTCTGCTGGTGCGCAGAACCTTTCCGCTTATGTCTGCGGCCAGCCGGGCTATGCACGTCGGGTGATTACCCGCTATACCACCAGTAAGCTGTTCTTTGACCCCGTGCGTTTCCTGCGCGGCGGTAATCTTATCGATCTCGACTGGTTAATTGATATCACCCGCAGCGAATTTCCACTGGCCATGACCAGCGCAGAAACCTTGTTTGCTTCGGGGCGGCAATTTTACATGTGCGCCTGTCGCAGTGATGACTATGCCCCCAGTTACTTTGCCCCCACAGCCAGTAACTGGCTGGATATTATTAAGGCTTCCAGCGCTATTCCGGGCTTTTACCGTCTGGGCGTGGATCTGGAGGGCATAAGCTATCTGGATGGCGGCGTCAGCGATGCGATTCCCGTACGCGAAGCGGCAAAACGCGGGGCCGATACCATTGTGGTCATCCGTACCGTGCCGTCGCAGATGTTCGATGTGCCCCGTTGGGTGACCCGTATGGAACGCTGGTTCAGCGGCGGGGCGCTGCAGCCAATGATCAAGATTCTGCACCATCACGAGCAGACCTATCGCGAAACCCAGCAGTTTATTGAAAAGCCGCCGGGTGATTTACGTATCATCGAAATCTTCCCGCCGCGCGTGTTAGCCAGTAACGCACTGGGCAGTCGTATTGCCGCATTGAATCAGGATTACCATCTGGGGCGCCGCTGTGGTCGCTACTTTATTGCCACGCTGGGGCAATGGCTGAGCGATGCCGAGCCCCACACAGGGCTGGATATTGTGGTCCCTTCTGCGCCGGTGGCAAATGAGCCGGGGGATATCGCTCCGGTCATCCCGCTGACCGGCAACGATGGCACTTATGGCGAGGGTACGCTGACATGAGGTTTGTTGATACCCACTGTCACTTTGATTTTCCGCCGTTTGTGGACGCGGCCGACGTCAGTCTGCGCCAGGCTGCGGACGCGGGCGTAGAAAAAATTATTGTGCCATCGGTCGAGGCAGGGCGCTTTGACCTTGTTTGTCAGTTAGCCCGGCAGCACCGCGCGTTATATGCCGCACTCGGCCTGCATCCGATTGTGACGGAGCAGCACGAGGAGCAGCACCTCGCTCAGCTTGAAAGCCTGTTACAACAGCGGCCCCCAAAGCTGGTGGCCCTCGGTGAGATCGGCCTGGATCTGTATCGGGACGATCCGCAGTTTGATAAGCAAACCTGTTTCCTGGATGCGCAACTGAAGCTGGCGAAACGTTACGATCTGCCGGTGATCCTGCATTCGCGCCGCACGCACGATCAGCTGGCACTGCATCTGCGTCGGCAGGCTGTGCCACGGCGCGGCGTCGTACACGGTTTTGCCGGTAGCCTGCAGCAGGCGCAGGCGTTTATTAAGCTCGGCTATGCGATTGGCGTAGGCGGCACGATTACGTATCCCCGCGCCAGTAAAACCCGGCAGACGATTGCCCGTTTACCGCTCTCGTCGCTGCTGCTGGAAACCGATGCGCCTGATATGCCGCTGAACGGCTACCAGGGCCAGCCAAACCGGCCCGAGCGCGCCGTTTTAGTCTGGCAGGTGTTGTGTGAACTGCGTGACGAGCCGCCCGCCGAAATCGCCGACGCGTTATGGCACAACAGTCATGCGCTGTTTTCGCTTGCATAATCCCCGCCGTCACATCGTGTCCTGGTGAAATGTTATAATAGTAACATCCCTGTGGCTGAATTATACTGGCTGCCTTGGGCCATACTTTGCAGATAATCTAAATTTTCGCTGAGTTTTTGCAGCCGTTTCATACTTTCATGTGATTTGGTGCACACAAAATGGCCGTTATCATTGTTAATATTATCACATTCAAGGGTGGCGAACGTTTACCCGATGTTCTGGAGATCACCATGACCGATATTAAACAGCAGGCCCTGCGCGCCCTGAAACTGATGGATTTAACCACGCTGAACGAGGATGACACCGACGAGAAAGTGATCGCGCTCTGTCATCAGGCGAAATCTCCGGTGGGTAACACCGCTGCCATCTGTATTTATCCGCGTTTCATTCCCGTGGCGCGTAAAACGCTGCGTGAGCAGGGCACGCCTGACGTGCGCATTGCCACCGTAACCAACTTCCCTCATGGCAATGACGATATTGAGATTGCGCTGGCCGAAACCCGTGCCGCCATCGCTTACGGCGCTGATGAAGTGGATGTGGTTTTCCCTTATCGCGCGCTGATGGCAGGCAATGCGCAGGTCGGCTTTGATCTGGTCAAGGCCTGCAAAACCGCCTGTGCGGAAGCCGGCGTTTTACTGAAGGTTATTATCGAAACCGGCGAACTGAAGCAGGAAGCGCTGATTCGTCAGGCCTCTGAAATTGCGATTGATGCCGGGGCTGACTTCATCAAAACCTCAACCGGTAAAGTGCCGGTCAACGCCACGCCGGAAGTGGCGCAGATCATGATGAGCGTCATTCGCGACAAAGGTGTGAAAGCGCAGGTTGGCTTCAAACCGGCAGGCGGCGTTCGCACCGCTGAAGATGCCGCTGTCTATCTGCAGCTGGCGGATGACACGCTGGGTGCCGACTGGGCCGATGCCCGCCATTTCCGTTTTGGTGCCTCCAGCCTGCTGGCAAATCTGCTCAACACGCTTGGGCACAGCAGCGACACCAGCAAGTCGGGTTACTGATTCATCCGGGCGGCTCACGGCCGCCTCTTCTCCTCTTTCCCTGACGTAAGGGGGCGACATTGTACCTCGCACAAGAAATCATTCGAAAAAAACGTGACGGCCAGGCGCTGACTGAAGACGAAATTCGTTTCTTCATCAACGGGGTGCGCGATAACAGCGTGTCCGAAGGGCAAATTGCCGCACTGGCAATGACCATCTATTTCCACGATATGTCACTGCCGGAGCGCGTTGCGCTGACCATGGCGATGCGGGATTCCGGCACCGTCCTGAACTGGGCTTCACTGAATCTGAACGGGCCGGTGGTCGACAAGCACTCCACGGGCGGCGTGGGCGATGTGACCTCGCTGATGCTCGGACCCATGGTGGCGGCCTGTGGCGGCTATATCCCGATGATCTCCGGACGCGGACTGGGCCATACCGGCGGTACGCTGGATAAGCTGGAGGCGATTCCCGGTTTTGACATTTTCCCCAGCGATGACCATTTCCGCCAGACCATCAAGCAGGTTGGTGTGGCCATCATCGGGCAAACTAACTCGCTGGCACCGGCGGATAAACGTTTTTACGCGACCCGCGATATCACCGCCACCGTGGATTCCATTCCGCTGATTACCGCTTCGATCCTGGCGAAAAAACTGGCCGAAGGCCTGGATGCGCTGGTGATGGATGTCAAAGTCGGATCCGGCGCCTTTATGCCGACCTGGGAAGCCTCTGAGAGTCTGGCGCAGGCCATTGTGGGCGTGGCGAATGGCGCGGGCTGCCGTACCACGGCGCTGCTAACAGATATGAATCAGGTCCTGGCTTCTTCGGCGGGCAATGCCCTGGAAGTGCGCGAAGCCGTGCGCTTCCTGACGGGTGAGCAGCGCAATCCGCGCCTGCTGGACGTGACGCTGGCCCTGTGCAGCGAAATGCTGATTTCCGGCAAACTGGCGGCTAACGAAACCGACGCCCGTGAACAACTTCTCGCCGTGCTGGATAACGGCAAAGCCGCAGAGGTATTTGCCCGCATGGTGGCAGCACAACGTGGCCCAACCGATTTCGTTGAGCGCTACGACAGCTACCTCACACCCCCTGTGATGAGCAAAGCGATTTATGCCGATGGCGCAGGTTACGTCACGCAGATGGATACCCGCGCGTTAGGCATGGCGGTGGTTGCGATGGGCGGTGGACGTCAGCGCGCCAGCGACGCCATTGATTACAGCGTGGGCTTAAGCGACATGATCACGCTGGGCGAGCGGGTGGACGCTTCACGCCCGCTGGCGGTTATTCATGCCAGCAGCGAAGCGCACTGGCAGCAGGCCGCCGCCGCTGTCAAAGCGGCCATCACTCTGGGGGACAGCGCCCCGGCGACCACACCGGTGGTTTATCGCCGTGTGACTGAAGCGGGATAACGCGGATAACAGACTGTATACCGGAGACGATTCGGGTATACTGATCTGATCGCTTTTTTTTGACTTGTCGCGCGCGTTAGCGCAGGAGACTGGCATGAAACGTGCTTTTATTATGGTGCTGGATTCCTTTGGAATCGGCGCCAGCAAAGATGCCGACAAATTCGGCGATGCAGGTTCCGATACGTTAGGTCATATCGCAGAAGCCTGTTTTAACGGTAAAGCGGATCAGGGCCGTAAAGGACCGCTGCACTTACCGAATATGACCGCGTTAGGTCTGGGCAAAGCGGCCGAGCTTTCTACCGGGCGTTTCCCGCCGGGACTGGATCCTGACGCTGAGATAAAAGGCGCTTACGCTTACGCCAGCGAACGCTCATCCGGTAAAGATACGCCGTCAGGCCACTGGGAAATCGCCGGTGTGCCTGTTCTGTTCGACTGGGGCTACTTCAGCGATAAAGAGAACAGTTTTCCGCAGGAACTGCTGGATAAACTGGTTGAGCGGGCCGAGTTGCCGGGTTATCTCGGTAACTGTCACTCATCCGGTACGGTCATTCTCGACCAGTTGGGTGAAGAACACATGGCTTCGGGCAAGCCGATTTTTTACACCTCGGCGGATTCCGTGTTTCAGATTGCCTGCCATGAAGAAACCTTCGGCTTAGATCGCCTGTATGCACTGTGTGAAATTGCGCGCGAGGAGCTGACGGAAGGCGGTTATAACATTGGCCGCGTGATTGCCCGCCCGTTCGTGGGTGACAAAGCCGGCAGCTTTGAGCGCACCGGTAACCGTCACGATCTGGCCGTGGAGCCGCCATCGCCTACCATGCTGAAGAAGCTGGTGGATGAGAAGGGCGGTCATGTGATTTCGGTAGGTAAAATTGCCGACATCTATGCGGAGCAGGGCATCACCAAAAAAGTCAAAGCCACCGGACTGGATGCGCTGTTTGATGCCACCATCCAGGAAATGAAAACCGCGCCGGATCAGGCGATTGTGTTTACCAACTTCGTAGACTTCGACTCTACCTGGGGCCATCGTCGCGATGTGGCAGGCTATGCAGGCGGGCTGGAGCTGTTCGATCGCCGCTTGCCAGAGTTGATGGAGCTGGTCAAAGAGGATGATATTTTGATCCTCACCGCCGACCACGGTTGCGATCCGACCTGGCAAGGCACGGAACATACGCGCGAGCATATTCCGATCTTAATTTACGGCCCGAAGGTCGAGCCGGGATCGCTGGGTTACCGCGATACCTTCGCGGATATCGGCCAGACGATTGCACACTATTTTGACCTGTCCCCCATGGACTACGGCAAGAACATGCTGTAAAAACAGCGAAATTTTTAAAAAGGATAGAGAATCATGGCAACTCCTCACATTAACGCAGAAATGGGTGATTTCGCTGACGTCGTACTGATGCCGGGCGATCCGCTGCGTGCGAAACACATCGCAGAAACCTTTCTGGACGATGCCGTTGAGGTCAACAACGTGCGCGGCATGCTGGGTTACACCGGCACCTATAAAGGCCGCAAAATCTCTGTTATGGGCCACGGCATGGGCATTCCGTCCTGCTCTATCTATGCGAAAGAGCTGATCACCGAGTTCGGTGTGAAGAAAATCATCCGCGTGGGCTCCTGCGGTGCGGTGCGTCCCGATGTGAAACTGCGTGACATCGTGATCGGCATGGGGGCATCCACCGATTCCAAAGTGAACCGTATGCGCTTCAAAGACCATGACTTTGCCGCTATCGCGGACTTCGACATGGTGCGCAACGCGGTGGATGCGGCCAAAAACCTGGGCGTCGAGGCGCGCGTCGGTAACATCTTCTCGGCCGATCTGTTCTATACGCCCGATCCGCAGATGTTCGACGTGATGGAGAAGTACGGCATTCTGGGTGTGGAAATGGAAGCCGCAGGCATCTACGGCGTAGCCGCTGAATTTGGCGCGAAAGCGCTGACCATCTGTACCGTGTCTGACCATATCCGTACTCACGAGCAGACCACGGCCGCAGAACGCCAGACCACCTTTAATGACATGATTAAAATCGCGCTGGAGTCGGTGCTGCTGGGTGATTAATCCCCACGGTGGCTGATCGGCCCCTTTATCCGGCTGCGCATCTGCGGCCGGATGATCCTCTCCCGTTTTCCATTTCGCAACATTCTCACTAAATGACACACTTTTCATCAGGCTTGTGCATCTTCGCGCTGGCACGACGGGCTGATGTCACTATCATGAAGCCGAACAATTAATAACAACACGCCATACAGAAAATACCTGCCTGATGAATTTCCGTGATTTCGACGCTGAAGAGAAGTTGTTTGTCCGCCGTGCCGCTATGGCGTTTGTACTGGTTTGCCTGTGCTTTAGCATCCTGGGTTTTAACCTGTATCGCCTGCAGGTCCGCGACCACAGCTATTATCAGACGCGCTCGAACGAGAACGACATCAAAATGATCCCCATTGCGCCCACGCGCGGACTGATCTTTGACCGCAACGGGATCCCGCTGGTGCGCAACGTGACCTGGTATGACATCACGGTTACCCCGTACAAAGTGGAGGACATGAAGGCGCTGTTGCAAGAACTGACGCCACTGGTTGATCTGACCCCGGAAGATATCGAGCGCTTTCAGCACGATCTGCATCAGACCAGCCGCTATAAGCCCGTCATTCTCAAAGAGGAACTCACAGACGAAGAGGTGGCGCGTTTTTCGGTTAACCAGTTCCGTTTTACCGGCGTCAGCATTGATACCTATCAGGACCGGGAATATCCCTATGGGGCCGATCTCGCGCATGTGATCGGCTATGTTTCCAAAATCAACGATAACGACTACAAGCGGCTGAACGCAGAGGGCATCGCTGAAAACTATGCTGCCGACCATAACATCGGTAAGCAGGGGATTGAGGGCTATTACGAATCCCTGCTGCACGGCAAACCCGGCTATCAGGAAGTGGAAGTGGATAACCACGGGCGCATTGTCCGGGTGCTGAAAGAAGTGCCGCCGGTGGCGGGAAAGAACATTACGCTGACGCTGGATCTGCATCTGCAACAGTACGCGGAAAGACTGCTGGTCGGGCAGCGGGCCGCGTTGCTGGTCGAAGATCCCCATGACGGCTCAGTGCTGGCGATGGTTTCCAGCCCCAGCTACGATCCCAATCCGTTCGTAAAGGGCATCAGCTATCAGGCGTACAAAAAGCTGCTGCAGGATAAAAATTTACCGCTGATCAACCGTGTCACGCAGGGCCTGTATCCGCCGGCCTCAACGGTAAAACCCTATATGGCGATGTCGGCGCTGCTCACGCACGTCATTACGCCACAGACCACCTTTTTTGGCGGGCCCACCTGGACATTACCCGGTACTGACCGCCGCTATCGCGACTGGAAAAAAAGCGGTCACGGTACGCTGGATGTCACTAAAGCGATCGAAGAGTCGGCGGATACCTTCTTCTATCAGGTGGCGTTTATGATGGGCATCGATCGTATTCACACCATGCTCAGTAAATTTGGCTACGGTCAGTCCACCGGCATCGATCTGAATGAAGAGTACAACGGACTGCTGCCCAGCCGTGACTGGAAGATGAAAGTGCATAAGAAACCCTGGTATCAGGGCGATACGGTGTCAGTCGGCATTGGTCAGGGCTACTGGATTGCCACGCCGATCCAGATGGTGAAGGCGCTGGTGGCGCTGATTAACAATGGCAGAGTCATTGCCCCGCACCTGCTGGAGAAATCGCAGCTTGGCAACCACGTGCAGCTTTACCAGCCGAAACTGCCGCAGGCGCAGATTGGCGATCCGCATTCCCCTTACTGGTCGCTGGTGCGTCACGCCATGTTTGGCATGGCTAACGCGCCGAACGGCACAGGCTACAAGTATTTCCACACCGCGCCTTATGGCATTGCGGCCAAGAGTGGAACGTCGCAGGTATTCAGCCTGAAACAAAATCAGACCTACAATGCCAAAATGATCCCGGTGCGGCTGCGCGATCATACGTTTTATACCGCCTTCGCCCCCTTTAACGATCCTAAGGTGGCTGTGGCGTTGATCCTGGAAAATGGGGGCAGCGAAGGCGTGCTGGCCGCGCCGGTAATGCGGCAGCTTCTCGATCATATTTTCCTGCCGCCCACCACGCCACCGCCCGTTGAGGTTGCCCAGCGTCCGGCCCGCTAGCGGAAAAATACCCGGTTACGTCCGTGCTTTTTAGCATCATAGAGTGCGGCGTCGGCATGCGTATAAAGCGCTTCGAAGTGGGAGCCCGCCGCGCCCCAACTCACGCCCAGGCTGGCGGTGACCAGCCGCTCGGGCAACGCATCCAGGGGAGACGCGTTCAGTGAGGCGAGAATCGCCCCGGCGACAATCACCGCTTCCCCAAGGAACGTATCCGGCAGCATAATCGTGAACTCTTCCCCCCCAATGCGCCCGATGCTGGCAATGTCCGGTGTGTTGCGCTGGATACGTTGCACCAGCTCGCAGATCACTTTGTCCCCGGTGGGATGGCCATATTCGTCGTTAATCCGTTTAAAAAAATCGATATCAAGAATGATCAGAGCGGCGGGGGTTCGCGTCAGTGTGTCGCTGATGCGCTGAATAATGGCGCTGCGGTTCCAGACATTCGTCAGCGGATCGTGAGTGGCTTTGTACTCCAGCTCTCTCGTCAGCTCAATAAGCTGCTCATTCACCCGGTTTAACTCACGCTCGGCTCGATCGCTGCGCGAGATCAGCCGGTAAGTTTCGCGCATCAGCCGCTGATAGTGGTTATTAAGATCGGACAGCGCCTGGCGGTACTCTTCGGCGTGCAGACAGCTCTGCGCCGCCACATGGCTGGCATGGTTCAGCGCCTGGGTTTCTTCCAGAAACAGCTCATTAAGGTGCGTCATTGGCGCTGTTCCGCATGTAATGTGACGGTCAGGGCGGTGAAATCCAGTGACAGCTCCTCGCCAAACTCTTCTGACACGTCATCTTCAGCGTCATAGAACCAGTTCAGCACAATCTCACAGCCGTTCTGCGCCAGCCTGTTGAACTGATCGAACAGCCCAAACAGCATTTTGGTGCTGGAGCTGTTGAAATAGCTCAGGTCGATATTGACTTCAGTCAGCTGGCTGGCCTGCGGTTGCCAGGATTCCAGTGCACTTTGCAGCGGGCGATAAAAGGCGGCCGCATTTTCCGGCCAGGATTCGCCCCGCAGGGAAAATCGCTGGGCCGCAAAATCAAATTCCACGGCGGGCGTGCATTCGGTGGCGGTGAGATGAATGGTTTGCATAGAGGATTCTTTAGTCATGGCAGATTGTCGCCTTTAGCCAAAAGGCAGAGAGCTCGCTGGCTTCCAGTGGCTGGAAGCAGTATTCCAGCGGTTCACTGACGTCGCGGGCAAGGGTAAGTAAGCCGATATTGGCGCCTTTGCTCCAGACAGGACTCTCTGCGCGTAACCGACTGCGGTAGGCTTGTTTAATTTCGTCTGCGTTCATGACCCGTAACGAGTCCAGATCGCCACGCAGTTGAACGCTGGCATCGCTGCCTACCAGATTGGCACTTTCCAGATAGTAGCGCCCACCATCATAGCGCAGGCTCAGCGATCCAAAACGATAGAGCTGATCGTTGTGGCTCAGCGCCCGGCTGTCCTGCGAGTAGCGCAGGATGTTTTGCGCGATCTCGACAAAGCTGGAGAACAGCCGTCGTCGCACTTTCTGTGACTGCTCGTGGTTCTCCAGAAACAGTTTGACCACTTCACCCATTGCCGTGATGTTTTGCGGCGAAAAAAAACCGGTGTACTGGAGCGCGATAAGACCAGATTGCGATTCGGTGTTGAACGGCAGACCACGGAGTGATTCGTTTTTCATTTTCTTCCCGGTGCAATCAATAGCGAAAGCCAAACCAGGTGACGTCGTCGCGTCGCGCCTGGTTACCTTGCCAGCTTAAATAGTCTTGCTGAAACGCCAGCGATAACTCCGCCATAGGCAAATGCTGATAGCGCATCAGCAATGACTGAATGCGCTTATTGCCAAACATAATATTGCGCTCGCCACCCGGCTGATCGGTGACGCCATCCGTCAGCACAAACAGCATATCGCCGCGATTAAATGCCAGGCTCTGTTCCGGCCAGTCATAATCCTCCGGCGTATCGGTATACCCCACGCCGACGCGATCCTGGCTGAGCGCGATGATTTCGTTACTGATGTTGCTGAGCATAAATGCCTGGGTTCGGGCGCTGGCCCAACGCAGCTGATGCAGTTCGGTATCGACAGACAGCACGATGGCATCGCAGCCATCGTTAGAGAGTGACGTTTGCTGAGACGCATTTAACTGTCCCAGGGTTTGTTTAATATGGTGGTTAAGCGCATGCAGAATGCGGGCAGGCGCCTGCAGATCGGCCTCGCGTAGCGCATTTTCCAGCGCAGACTGCAAAATTACCGTCATAAAGGCACCAGGAATGCCGTGGCCCGTACAGTCGGCAATGACCGCCAGCCAGCCGTTATTATGACGGTGAAAGGCGTAATAATCGCCACCCACGCCGTCCCTGGGCTGCCAGTACAGACACCAGTCGTCGAGCAGGGTCGCGATTAGCTGGTTGGATCGGTCCAGCATTGCATCCTGAATCACCCGCGCGTAATCGATGCTTTGTAAAATCTGCTGATGCTGGCGCGCCTGTAAGTCGGAGACGCGGCGGATCAGATCGATCCCTAAACCAATGCCAATATAGTGCCCGTTCTCCGTCAGGATAAAGCCATCAGCGACGGACTTATCGCCATTGGCCACCACCTGCTGCGCCACGCTTTCCAGCGTGTTTTCCACGTCGATCACCAGCGGGAACTTATCCATAAAGGCAATGCAGCTTTTACGGTCATAGAGTTCGGGAAAGAAGGGCCGCGCCATCTGCGACAAAAAGATGTGGCGGTTAATCATGCCAAACGGTTTGCCGTTTTCTACCACGGGCAAACCGATGAGATCTTTATGCTCGGCAAACAGCGCCATCACCGCACGGTTATCCGTCTCCGGACTGACAAAAGGGACCTCAATGCATAACACCCGCGCGTCGTAACGACTTGAGGCGGAAACCACAGTATTCACAGAGGCGGGTAACTGCATGATGCGGCTCTTGATTGTCCAGGAATAATCTTAAGAGTAATGAGCGCAGATGACGGATTTATGGCAAAAAAACAGTTAGTAAAAAGAGCGCCGATAAATCGTGGATAAAGCAAAATAGCAGCGAAAAACCGCCAGCCAGGCAGCGTTAGACAGCGTGAAAATCCGGCACCCGAGTTATGCGCCACCGGGACCGGCGGTCAATGTTGCTGCGGTTGATGGAAAAGGCGGCAGTTGATTTCATTTTTGTGAAAAGCGTTTGACGCTGGGGCCTGCATAGGGTTTAATGCGCCCCGTTGCCCGAATAGCTCAGTCGGTAGAGCAGGGGATTGAAAATCCCCGTGTCCCTGGTTCGATTCCGGGTTCGGGCACCACAAATTTGAAACCCTCGCTTCGGCGGGGGTTTTTGCGTTTGGGGGCAAGGCCGTAGTTATCGGGACGGCTAAACGTGCAAAACAGCCTCTTCGTGGCGAGGGACAAGGCGTATGTCGTTTGCCAGCCTGTTACGGCATCTGCCCATAAAAAGGCTGACTGAGCGGTGATAGCACCTCGATCTTCCCTATGTCATGCGCTTCTCCGAAAAGTATGCAGTCCGGTAGCAGAGCAGAAAGACCTCTTTTTACCGGAAGCCTGTTATCATCAGCTTAACGGGATCACGTCGCTGACGCCTGCCAGACGCAAGGACTGACATCCAGTTTACTGCTACGGCCTGCTGCCCCATTCAAATTGCGTAAATCAGGCTGTCCAGCCTGGCCCAGGCTAATAATAAACCCCGGCCGGTACCGGGGCGAAGCGAGAGGCTACACGGCTGGCATGATCGGCTGAAGATTTAGATAGGGCAACGCATAGTCAGGTAACAGGTCGATGATCGCTGGCAGGGGTATTTCTGCGATGACGCCTGCTACCACCACCCGTTTTCCACTGTCGGCAAAGCGGTTTTCCGCGCAAAGAAAAGCGTCAGGGAACAGGGTGACGCCAGGGCCAGGCGAGCCAATGAGTTGAGAATCTTCGCTGCGATTAATAAACAGATTAGAGAACACCAGATACTTTGAAACGGTGATGTGTTTCTCTGGCGTATCATAAATATTACTCCAGTAGCTAATCATTCCATCGTTCAAATAATTATTGAATATAAAGGTATCCTGCATGATGCGCCATTGAACGGCTAAATCGTCGTAGGGACGTGCATCAAATGAGATACTTTTTAGATAGTTACCGGCAAATACGAGGCCTCGGGCATTACGGAATTTCAACTGACCGGACGCATCAGCAGGCCAGCCTGAAAAATAGTTCTCAACAACTTCAACCTGGTCGTAGGCTTTAATATAAACAGCATGATCCCGGACAATATCATTTTCACCGCTGGCTGGATTATACAAGCGGGGAGTCGTGCTACCTGAAAAGAAATTTTTACGGAAAACCCCTTTTTTCAAATTGCTGGTCGAGTACCAACCGGCAACAAAGTGTCCCTGCTCATCATCAAATGTCATTATCCCCCGTGTGCGTAATGCGATAAGCGTCAGCAGCATCGCTTTTGTGGTTGCATCAATCCACGCTTCCGCAACAGAAATGTCCGTTATTGAACCCAGAAAATTTTGCTCGATTATCAGGCCGGGCGCATTGCCATAGGTATTTATCGCCACGCCGGGATAACCCCGGCCACGCATAAAAACATTGCCCTTAATCAGGTAAGCCTTTGTTGAGCAGGTTAACTGGGCCACGTTAGTATCGCTCACCGTATTAATAAAAACATTATAGTTAACATTAATGCCGGTTTTTCTTCCGTAAAAATACAGCGTCGCATTCTCAAAGATAATATTCTCTATTGTCAGGTTAGCGACGGTATTGCCATATTGACCGTCACCAAACATGACGGCGCGTTTGTTGTTGATACCGCGAAATACCGTGCCGGTAACATCACCTTTCAGTGAGTTAAACGATTTGAGCTGGATATCCTGCGAGAAAAGGTAGACGCCTGCGGGGAAATAAATGCCTTTTTTCTGTTGCGTGCTGATATTTAATAGCGCAATGAGTTTTTCAGAGAGATCTTCGGATGTATCAGGGTAAATACCCATGTCGGGCGCAAAAATATAGTCATATAACGTATCCATATTCACCTCATTTTTAACGTAAAACCTACTTGATCTGCATGGTGTGTCTGTCCGTATTTAATGTAAATTACGCAGTGTTTCTACTGCATCTTCAGCAAGGGAGGGCCGAATAATGGCAGGTTTGCATGATTGCACGTAATAAAAAACGGGTTTCTGCCTGGGTAGGCAACATTAAGCGTAAGAACATTGAGCGAGATCAAAATGGTTAACAGAGCCGGGATGAGTTAAACAGAATACGGGATAGATTTTACAGTTAAAGCCGATCTGAAATGATTCACAGATCCCTGCCAAATCGCGCAACAGGAAAAAGGCGAACGGGTCGCTGACAAACAGCATATTCAGGCGGAGGAAAGATGGCTCACTGGCCAGGCGAAAAGTCATGGTCTGATAGTTTTAATGCTGCTAAAAAATACTTCCGATATGGGCTGTTCTTAATAACGCTGTAATAACCTTTGCTCGTATTGGTGAACGCATCCTTATTGTTCTGCCGTTCCATCACTGGAATAAAAACGGTGCGGGTTAATTGTTAGTGGGTTCTCCGTAAGTCTTGCTGCTGGAACGCAGCAGAATATGATGGTTCACAGAGCTTCTTTATCGTGACTGGGTCATTATTTTTCATTATCGTCAGCTTGCCAGACGGCATAAAGATGATGCCTCATGTGAGTAAGTTAATCTTGTTTACAGTATTAATGCGTCTTTTCTACCGTTCCGTTTTCGGGATGGCAGACCACACATTGAGCCATTACCGGGTGTTATGAAGACTGTTACATTCTAAAGTGGGTGGGGATGAATATTGTTGAAAGCAATCGGTGGGGTTCTTAGCAAGGTATAAAGAAAGGAAAAATCAGTCAGCTTTCTCAGCCCGACTGATGCTGGGGTTATTGAAGCAAATGAAGCGTTAACAGCCAAACTTCTGCCACCTTGTAAAATCCGTCAGGTGCACAACCCTGTGCACCTGTTCTCCTACTTCACGCGCTTCTGGCTGCGCAGCAGTGCCAGGCCGCTCAGCACCGACATGGCCATCAGGTAATAGCCGGGTGCCAGGCTGGTGCCGGTGGCCGTGATTAACAGCGAACAGATCAGCGGTGCAAATCCGCCAAATACGGTCACTGCGATGTTATAGCTGATCGCCATGCCGCTGGCGCGGGTGCCCATCGGAAACAGATCGGCCATGACCGACGGCACGGTTGAGAAGTAGATCGATTTCAGCAACGCCATCCAGCAGACCAGCGCGACAAGCGTGATGGGCGTGGTGTGACTGACGACCAGCTTAAAGGCGGGATAGATGGTGACGATCAGTAAAATCAGCGAGCCCCACATCAACGGAACCCGGCCGATGCGTTCTGCCCACAGACCCATAACCGGCGTCACCACGGTCAGGATCACACCCGCCATTAACGTCGCGGTAAAGGCCACAGAGCCGGGCAGGTGCAGATTGCGCGTGGCATAGGTCGGTACATAGTTGAGCATGTAGTTAACCGCCGTGGAGATGACCATCAGGCCAATCGCCAGCAACATCAGCTCTTTCTGGCGGCCAAACAGGCGTTTAAGTGGGGCAACATCAGGTTGATGTGTGGCAAAGCTGGCAGGTTCATGCACATGGCGGCGGATATAAATTCCCAGTGGGCCAATCAGCAGACCAAAGGCAAAGGGAATGCGCCAGCCCCAGTCCTGAATCTCGCTTTCCGTCAGGATTTTCGTTAATCCCAGACCAAACGCGGATGCCATCAGCGTACTGGCCCCCTGAGTGGCAAACTGCCAGCTGGCGATAAAGGCTTTGCGCTCGGGAAAATGCTCCACCAGGAACGCCGTCGAGCTGCCAAATTCGCCGCCGGCAGAAAAACCCTGAACCAGCCGCGCCAGCAGGATAAGTACAGGGGCCATCAACCCAATACTGTCGTAACCCGGCATAAACGTAATCACGGCACCGCCCAGCATCATCAGATTGATGGAGAGCAGTAGCGCCTTTTTGCGACCATGGCGGTCAGCATAGTTGCCCAGCACAATCGCGCCCAGCGGCCGGATCAGGAAAGACACACCGAAACTGCCGAACGTAAGCAATATCGACACGGACGGATCGCGGGTCGGGAAAAACGCATGGGCGATATAGCTGGCAAAGAAGCCGTAAACCGCAATATCAAACCACTCCAGCGCATTACCGATGCAGGTGGCAAACAGGGTTTTGTGCAGGCTGGGTTTATTCGCGTGCAGAGATGCGGTGGTATTAAGTGTGCTCATGCGGCACCTCCGGCATGGTGACGATGCTTCGCGACCAGTTCGCGGCCTTGTTCGCCCAAATCCCACAGCAGTCGGGTCATGATCTGCAGGCCTTCGCGCGCAATTGACTTCAGCATATGCTCGTTCACGCCGTGCTGACCGCAGGCGGGATAAGAGTGCGGCACCCACAACGTGGGCAGGCCGAGAATGTCGGAGAACACCTCATTAGGCAGTGAACCGCCCAGGTTCGGCAGCAGTGCCGGCGTTTTGCCGCTGGTTTCGGCCATGCTGGCCAGCACCCAGTCGACTAACGGATCGGTGGGATCCAGCCGCGTGGCAGGCGATCCGCGCATAAACTCGACGTTCACGTTGTCAAAGCCGTGCTGTGAAAGGTGTTTCCTGACGTGCTGCGCCAGATTTTCCCAGTCGGTGCCGACCACAAACCGCAGCTGACATACCGCGGTCGCCTCGCCCGGAATGGCGTTCATGGGGCGGGCAGGATTGCCGGTGAGAAAAGACAGCACCTCCAGCGTGTTCCAGCCATACAGGCGTTCTGTGGGGGTAAGTGTCGGTTCGCCCCAGTCCCTGTCAATCTCGGGATCGCCAGGCATGCCGCCGACGTGAATCTGACGGAGAATATCGCGTACCTGCTGAGTGAGTGAGCTGGGTTTCAGCGCCGCCACCTGAAGCACGCCCTGAGCATTCACCAGCGAGGCAATGGCATTGGCCAGTTGCGTGCCGGGGTTACTCAACAGGCCACCCCAGTTGCCGGAGTGATAGGCGTTGTCGCGAGCCGTGATGGTAAGGCGGAAATTGACGGCACCGCGCGAGCCCAGGAACAGGGTCGGCTGCACCGCGTTCAGGCGTGGACCGTCTGAGGCGACAAACAGGTCGGCTTTGAGCAGATCGCCGTGCTGCTGGCACAGCTGTGCCAAACCTGGCGAGCTGATCTCTTCGCCCATCTCGAACAGCAGCTTGCAGTTGAAACCCAGCCTGCCGCCGCGCGCCTGAAACA
Organism: Pantoea sp. BR_17; assembly: GCF_041955125.1. Classification (NCBI taxonomy): domain Bacteria; kingdom Pseudomonadati; phylum Pseudomonadota; class Gammaproteobacteria; order Enterobacterales; family Erwiniaceae; genus Pantoea; species Pantoea sp. BR_17. The sequence continues at coordinate 129,223 of NZ_JAVAXT010000015.1, forward strand.
CCTGTTCCAGCGCGGCCAGGTTAACGCAGTGCTGACCTTTGTTATCCGCACTGCCGCGGGCATACCAGCGGTCGTCTTCTTCAACAAGCTCCCAGGGCGT